>NZ_JBIXJO010000022.1:0-83268 GCF_052871235.1 Caulobacter sp. LARHSG274
GCTCCGCCTCTTCCAACTCCACCGCCGGCAACTCCCGACCCACCATCCCGCAGCCTCCCTAAAACCAAGAGAGTCTGTCACGACTGAGTCGATACCGAGTCCGCGAACTTCTGAGTCAGGACACTAGGGCCATGGACGACTTCTCGATCGCCGATGTCCTTGCCGAGGTGGCCGTGATGGTCAAACCGCACTTCGGCAAGGGCCGACTGGCCGACTACATCCCGCAGCTGGCCAGCGTGCCGCCGGGCAAGTTCGGCATGGCGGTGCGCACCGTCGAGGGCGAGGAGGCGGTGATCGGCGACGCCGACGAGGGCTTCTCGGTCCAGAGCATCACCAAGATCTTTTCGCTCGGCCTGGCGCTGAACCGCTTCGGCGACGAGGTCTGGACCCGGGTCGGCAAGGAGCCGTCGGGCACGCCGTTCAACCATCTCTCCCAACTCGAGGCGGAAGGCGGCACGCCGCGCAATCCGTTCATCAACGCCGGGGCCATGGCGATCACTGACCTGCTGCTGGACTCGGTGCGCGACCCGGCCGCCCTGGTGCGCGGTTTCGCCAGCTTCCTCACCGGCGAGGCGGTGGAGATCGACGAGGCGGTGGCCGCCTCCGAACTGGCCAACGCCTGGCAGAACCGGGCCATCGCTCACCTGATGCGCGGCCAAGGCACGATCAACCACGACCCCGAGGCGGTGGTCGCCGCCTATTGCCGCCAGTGCGCCCTGACCATGAGCTGCCGCCAACTGGCCCGGGCCATGCTGCCCCTGGCGGCCGGCGGCTTCTCGCCCCTGGTCGAGGAGACGATCTTTCCCGAGCGCCTGACCCGGCGGCTCAACGCCCTGCTGCTGACCTGCGGCATCTATGACAGCGTCGGCAGCTTCGCCTATCGCGTCGGCCTGCCGGCCAAGAGCGGGGTCGGCGGCGGCATCGTCGCCGTGGTCCCCGGCAAGGCGACCATCGCCGTCTGGTCGCCGGAGCTCGACCGCTTCGGCACCTCGGTGGTCGGAACGGTCGCCCTGGAGCGGTTCAGCCAGCTGACCAACTGCTCGGTGCTGTAAAACCTTCATGCAACCCTGAAGCTTGGGCTGGCGTTAGCGCTCAACCGGCCTGAGTCTGGGCCGGGCACCAGAGGGAGCGCGACGTGGGTATCTTCAGCAGCATCATGGGCAAGATCTTCGGCCACAAGCCTGCGGCCGCGCCCGCCGCGCCGGCGCCCCAGGTCATGCCGCCGCCGGGCCAGCCGCCCGCCGCGGTCGCCGTCGCTCCGGCCCCGCCGCCCCAGGTGGTCGACGTCGCCGTCGTGCTCGACGACCTCGCCGCCAAGGCCGGCCAGAAACTGGACTGGCGGCATTCGATCGTCGACCTGATGAAGCTGGTCGGCATGGAAAGCAGCCTGGCCGAGCGCAAGGAACTGGCCGACGAGCTGGGCTACACCGGCGACAAGTCGGACTCGGCCAGCATGAACATCTGGCTGCACAAGCAGGTCATCCGCAAGCTGTCGGAGAACGGCGGCAAGGTCCCGGCCGAGCTGGCGGACTAGGCTTCCGGCGAGGAAGGCTTGCGCCAGATCAAGGCCGCCGGCGCGCCGTCGGACCAAGCTTCGCCGTTCTCGCAACGGAGTCGCCCGATGACGCCCTTCCTCGCCCTCGTCCTTTCCGCCTTCGCCGCATTTGGCGTGGCCCTCGCCTATGGCCAGGTCTCGACCCTGCTGGCCGAGCGGGCCAAGGCCCGGACGGGGGAGTGAGGTTTCAGGCCAAGGCCCCTTGAGCGCGGGTCAAGGGTCTTCGGCCTCCGTTCAGGATCGAAGCGCCGCCCGCTCATGCCGCCGCCCGCGCCCAGGCGCCCGCCGCTTCGCGCGTATAGTCAGCGAAGGCGATGGCCGGGCGGCCGGTGACGCGCGCGACGACGTCGGTGACGACCGCCGCCTCGCCAGCCTCGATCCCCGCCTGGTCGCGCAGGACCATGGCCAGGTAGTCTTCCGGCACCCCCGCCTGTTTCAGGATGTTCCCGAACGCCGCGCCCGGCAGCGATGCATGGGTGATGGTGCGGCCGGCGGCCTGGCCGATCAGGGCCGCGGCGGCGTCGAAGCCCAGAGCCTGCGGCCCGGTGACGGCGTAGGCGGCCCCGGCGTGGCCCGGCGCGGTCAGGGCGAGGGCGGCTACGGCGGCGATGTCGCCGGCGTCGACATGGGCCACCGCCCCGTCGCCGGCGGCCGTGACGACCTTGTCGGCCTGCAGGATGCCCGGCAGCAGGAAGCCTTCGGAGAAGTTCTGGTTGAAGCCGGTCGGCCGCAGGATCGTCCAGTCCAGGCCCGACTCCGTCACCTGGCGTTCGAGCCGCCGTCGGCCCGAGCCCTCCGGCTCGCCGACGAAGGTCGCGCCCAGCGACGACAGCAGCACCACCGCGCCGACGCCGGCCCGCCGCGCCTCGTCCAGCAGCGCGCCGGTCGCCGTCGTCGGGTCCCCGACGAAGGCGGGCGGAACCAGATAGACCGCGTCGGCGCCGCGCAGGGCCGCGGCGAAGGTCTCGGGCCGGCCCCAGTCGAAGGGCGTCAGGCCCTCGGCCGCCCGGCGGCCGGCGGCGCGCACCGTGGCGCCGCGCGCCTGCAGGTCGGGAACCAGCCGCCGGCCGGTCTTGCCGGTGGCGCCGATGACCAGAACCGTCGGTGTCTTCGGGCTTCGCATGATCAGATCCTCTCCCTATGCTGGACCGGAAGATCAGGTCGGAAGCCAAGCCCATCAACGCACCGCGAGGTATGTGACGTGCCGATCAGCCGCGAGCGCGCGACCCCGGCGGCCTCGACCGAAAACGGCCTTCCCCGAGGCGGCCGCCACCTGCCCGGTCGAGCGGGCGATCTGGATCATCGGCGGGCGGTGGAAGCTGCTGGTCATCCGGGCGCTGATGCTCGGCGGCCCCCAGCGCTACAACGACATCCTGCGGGCCATCCCCCAGCTCAGCGCTAAAGAGCTGACGCGGAACCTGCGCGAGCTGGAGACCGCGGGCCTGGTCGTCCGTCAGGCCGCCGACCCGCCCGACCGCCCGACCTATGGCCTCACCGACCTCGGCGCCGGCCTGCACCCGGCCTTCAAGCTGCTGGGCGAGTTCGGCCAGCAGCTGGCGCGGCCGCGGGCGGTGGCGGCGGAAGGGGAGGGTGGTTGAATTTACCGCTGGACCGAGGGTCGATCTTGCTTTGATGGTTCAGTTGTTTCGGTCTGGGGCTAGGTCATGTTGGTTCTTCTGAGCGCCGCCCTGGCCTTGGGCGCGGCGCAGTCGGCTTCGGTCGATCCGCCGATCACGAAGCCTTCCTGGGCGCGAACGCCAACCGCGGATCAAGTTTCGTACTTCTATCCCCAAGCCGCGATCCGTGCGCACGTCCAGGTGGGCATGGGAACCATTGCGTGCGACGTGGACGCCAAGGCGCGGATGGAAAATTGCTCGATTTCTCGGGAAGATCCTCCGGAGCTTGGGTTCGGCGAAGCAGCCTTGAAGGTCGCCAAATATTTCAAGATGGAACCCAAGGACTCCGCAGGCCGGCCGGTGGCTGGCGGCAAGGTCATCATTCCCATCGTCTTTCGGCCTAGTCGCTGATCGCGACGCTCGCACTGTGTTTGAGGGAAAGGCTTCCCTTGAGGCTCATCCGGGACCCGCGCACGCCGGGAGGTCGGTCCAGCCGAACAGGCGCACGGCGTTGTTGAAGAAGATGTCGCGTCGCTGCTCCGCCGACAGATACGGCGCGGCGCGAAATCTGGCGATGGCCTGGGCCGTGGCGTCCGGCCAGACCATCTGGTCCGAGCCGAACAGGATCCGCTTGCCGAAGCCGTAGGTCATCAAGGTCTGCAGATAGTGGTCGAAGCCCGGCGCCGGTTCGGCCCAGTCGACGGCGCCCAGATCGACATAGACCTGCGGATAGGCGTGCATCAGCGCGAGGGTGTCGTCCAGGAACGGCCAGCCGGCGTGCATGATGATCAGCTTCATCTTCGGGTGACGGACCAGCACTTCCTCGAAGGCGGCCGGATCGCCGAACCGTTCGCGATGCAGCGGCGAGCCCATATAGACGATGCCCGCCGGTCCGGCGCCCGAGTGCACGGCGATCGGGACCTGGAGTTCCTCGGCCAGCGTCCACAGGGGTTCAAGCCGCGGGTCGTCGTGCCGAACGCCTTCATATTGATATTCGACCTCGCCGATCATGGTCAGCTTGCCGGCGGCGCGCCTTGCCCGGATCTCGGCGAGCATCTCCGGCGTCGGAACGGCGTCGATCTCGAACCCGCCGCGCAGGCGATCGGGGTCCAGCGCGATCATCCGATCGTCGGTGGCGCGGCTGTGGCCGCCGACGACGCCGCGTACGACGCCCGCCGCCCGCAAGGCCGCGACGGTCGCGCTCGCGTGCTGGCTTCCGTTCTCGACGATCATCGGGCCGCCAGAGCCGGGATTGGGGATCTGCAGCGTGAAGCGGCGATCGTGCTCGTAGCTGTGGAGATGGACGTCGATGATCGGCTCGGCCACGCCGGAACATGTCGACACGGCGGCGCTCGCCGCCATCGCCAGTAGAAACGCCCCCATCCTCACCTCCATGCCGCCAGGCAAGCTGCCCTAACCCATCTCGGGTGTCGATGGCGGACGCCTGGCGGCGAAGACATTGAGGCGATCGGCGTCGATCCAGGCGCCGTCCGGATCTTCATCCCGACCAGACGATCAGCATTGAGCGTTGACCCCGCGCCGTCGCCGCGCGACATCCCAGCCCCATGGAAAAGCTCACCATCCTCCTCGTCGGCTCCGGCGGCCGTGAACACGCCCTGGCCTGGAAGCTGGCCCAGTCGCCGCTGTGCGGCCGGCTGGTGGCCGCGCCGGGCAATCCGGGGATCGAAGCCGTCGCGCAACTGCGCGACATCAAGGCTGTCGACGTCGACGGCCTGGTCGCCCTGGCGCAGGAGATCGCCGCCGACCTGGTGGTGGTGGGCCCCGAATCGGCGCTGGAGGCCGGGCTGGCCGACCGGCTGGGCGCCCTGGGCATCCCCTGTTTCGGCGGCAGCGCCGAGGCGGCGCGGCTGGAGACCAGCAAGGCCTTCACCAAGGACTTCTGCGCCCGCCACGGCCTGCCGACCGCGGCCTATGGCGTGTTCACCGACGCCGTCGCGGCGGGGGCCTTCCTCGATGCGCTCGAGGCGCCGTTCGTGATCAAGGCCGACGGCCTGGCGGCCGGCAAGGGGGTGGTGATCGCCGCCGATCGGGCAGAGGCCGACGCCGCCGTGCTCGACATGCTGGGCGGCCGGTTCGGCGCGGCCGGGGCGCGGGTGGTGATCGAGGAGTTCATGCACGGCGAGGAGGCCTCGCTGTTCGCGATCTGCGACGGCCACACGGCGATGCTGTTCGGCGCGGCCCAGGACCACAAGCGGGCCTATGACGGCGACCAGGGCCCCAATACCGGCGGCATGGGCACCTATTCGCCGCCGCCGGTCCTGACCCCGGCCCTGGTCGACCAGGCCTGGCGCGAACTGATCGAACCCACCGTCCGGGGCATGGCCGCCGAGGGCTGCCCCTATGTCGGCGTGCTCTATGCCGGGCTGATGCTGACGCCGCAGGGCCCCAAGCTGGTCGAGTACAACGCCCGCTTCGGCGACCCCGAATGCCAGACCCTGATGCTGCGGCTGGAGAGCGATCTCGTCCCGCTGCTGCTGGCCGCCGCCCGGGGCGAGCTGGCCGCGGCGCCGCCGCCGGTCTGGCGCGAGGAGGCGGCGATCTGCGTGGTGCTGGCGGCCGAGGGCTATCCCGACGCCCCGGTGACCGGCGGCCTGATCCAGGGCGCCGACAGCGAGTTCGGCGGCGAGGCGGTGATCTTCCACGCCGGCACGACCCGCGACGCCGACGGCCGGCTGGTGGCGTCCGGCGGCCGGGTGCTCAATGTCTGCGCCCTCGGCGCGACCCTGCACGAGGCCCGCGACGTCGCCTATGCGGCCCTGGGCACGGTGTCGCTGGAGGGCGGCTTCTACCGCACCGACATCGGCTGGCGGGCGTTACAGCACTATTAGAAATTCCCTTCCCCCTTGATGGGGGAAGGTGGCCTGCGAAGCAGGTCGGATGGGGATGAACGCGAAGCATTCATCTCGCCGCCAGCTCAGCAGTCACCCCCATCCCGACCCTTCCCCCATCCGCCAACGGGAAGGGGGTATTTGGCGTTGCACCCGCCGCCCCACCCTCTAAACTCCCGTTCAAACAAGTGTTGGGGAGAAGCGCCATGGCCGTGGCCGAGCCGTCCGTGCAGGATCTCAATTCCGGCACCAAGCCCGTCGACCCGCGCCACGCCATCGACGAGGTCAAACTGGCGGCCTGGCTGGCGGCCCATGTCGAGGGCTATGCCGGCCCGCTGGAGGTGCGCCAGTTCAAGGGCGGCCAGTCCAACCCGACCTATCAGCTGGTCACGCCGACAAAGAAATACGTCCTGCGCCGCAAGCCGCCGGGCAAGCTGCTGCCCAGCGCCCATGCCGTCGACCGCGAATTCAGGGTGATCTCGGGCCTGGGCCAGGCGCAGTTCCCGGTCGCCAGGGCCTACGCCCTGTGCCTGGACGAGGCGGTGATCGGCACGATCTTCTATGTCATGGACCATGTCGAGGGCCGGATCCTGTGGGACGGGACCCTGCCCGGCTACGCCCCGGCCGAGCGCCGGGCGATCTATGAAGCCGAGATCGACACCCTGGCGGCCCTGCACAGGGTCGACTACGCGGCGGTGGGCCTGGCCGACTACGGCAAGCCCGGCAACTATTTCACCCGCCAGATCGACCGCTGGACCCGGCAGTACCGGGCCAGCGAGACGCGGACGATCGAGGCCATGGACCGGCTGATCGCCTGGCTGCCGGCCAGCGCCCCGGCCGACGACCAGACCTCGATCGTCCACGGCGACTACCGGCTCGACAACATGATCCTGCACCCCACCGAGCCGCGGGTGCTGGCGGTGCTGGACTGGGAGCTGTCGACCCTGGGCAATCCGCTGGCTGACTTCAGCTATTTCCTGATGAACTGGGTGATGCCGGCCGACCAGCGCGGCGGCCTGGCCGAGATCGCCGACCTGACCGCCTATGGCGTGCCGACGATCGACGAGGCGGTGGCGCGCTATTGCGCCCTGACCGGCCGCGAAGGCCTGCCGAACCTCGACTGGTATTTCAGCTACAACCTGTTCCGCCTGGCCGGCATCTGCCAGGGCATCGTCGGCCGGGTCCGCGACGGCACCGCCGCCAGCGCCCACGCCGAACAGATGGAGGCCCGGGTGCCGCTGCTGGCCGTCAGCGCCTGGGACTTCGCCAGGCGGGCCGGGGCTTAGGCCGCTACAGCCCCGCCTCCGCCAGCAGCCGCCCCAGCGCCGCCTCGTCCTCGAACCGGGCCCGCACCGGCCACGGCGTGACCCTGTCGCGCCATTCGGCCGGCAGCCGCACCCAGTCCTTCTCGGTGGTGACCAGGCCGGCGCTGTAGGCCTGGGCCCGCTCCCACAGGAACTTCAGGGTCGCCGCGTCATAGGTCCCATGGTCGGGATAGGGGGCGAAGTCGACCAGATGGCAGCCGGCCGCCTTCAGGGCCCGCTCGACCTTCCAGGGCTTGCCGATGCCGGCGAAGCCGACCTGGCGGCCGGGCGGCGGCCGGGCGGCGGGCTCCAGCCGGGCGATCAGCACCGGGGTGTCGCCAAACAGCGCCAGCAGCGCCGGATCGGCGGCCGGCAGGTCGGCGGGCAGCAGCACGATCACCGCATCGGTGCGGGCCAGGCTGGCGGCCAGCGGCTCGCGCATCGGCCCGGCGGGAAACACCCGGCCGTCGCCGAACGGCCATTCGTCCTCGCGGGTCTCGCCGTCGACCACCACCAGCGACAGGGTCTTGCGCAGGTCGGGGTTCTGGTGGCCGTCGTCCATCACCACCACCTCGGCTCCGGCGGCGGCGGCCCGCCGCGCCCCGGCCACCCTGTCGGCGGAGATCCACATCGGAAAGTCCTGGGCCAGCATCAGCGGCTCGTCGCCGACGTCGCGGGCGGCGTGGCGCCGCGGATCGACCTGCAACGGCCCCTTCAGCCGGCCGCCATAGCCGCGGGCCAGGCCGTGGGCCCGGCGGCCGCGCTGGGTCAGGACCAGCAGCAGCTCGCGGACGATCGGGGTTTTGCCCACGCCGCCGACCGTGAAGTTGCCGACGCAGATCACCGCCGCGTCGGCGCCGCGCGGCTGGGTCCGGGCGATGCGCCGGGCGGTCTGGGCGGCCCAGAGCCACGACAGCGGCGTCAGCAGGGCGCGGGTGACCGGGCTGGGCGCGCCCTCGCGGCGATACCACCAGCGCGGGGTGGAGAGCTTCATGCCAGCAGCTCCAGGATCCGGTCGAGGCCGGCGCGGGCCTCGGCGTCGCGGGCGGCGACGAAGGCCCGGGCGCGGGCGGCCTGGGCCTCAAGCGCCGGCGGCGCGGCCAGCAGGGCGGCCAGGCGCTCGCCCAGCACCGCGGCGTCGGCGAAGGGGACGCCGCCGGCCGCCCGCAGGTCGGCATAGGCGGTCAGCCAGTTCTCGACATGGGGACCCGAGACGATCGGGCAGTCCAGCCGGGCCGGCTCCAGTGGATTGTGGCCGCCGATTCCCGGAACCAGGCTGCCGGCCACCACGGCCAGGCCGGCCAGGCGGTACCAGAGGCCGAGCTCCCCCAGGGTGTCGGCGACGATGACCTCGGCCAGGTCGTCGGGGTCGCGGCTGCGCAGGCTGGCCGTCGCGCCGGCCGCCGAGGCCAGAGCGGCGACGGCGGGGCCGCGGTCGGGATGGCGCGGAACGATGACCAGGCGCGGCCGATCGGCCAGGGCGGACCAGGCCGCCAGCACGATCTCGTCCTCGCCCGGATGGGTGCTGGCGGCCAGCAGCAACGGCCGGTCGCCGAGCCGGACCCGCAGGCTGGCCAGGGTCGCGGCGTCGGCCGGCAGCGGCGCCGAACCGAACTTCAGGTCGGCCTCGCCGGCCACGGTCCCGCCCAGGCTGGTCAGACGGTCGGCGGCGCGGCCGTCCTGGGCCAGGATCAGATCGAAGCCGCTGAACAGCCGCCAGGCCGCGAACGGCCGCGCCTGCCAGCCGGCATAGCTCCTGTCCGACAGCTTGGCCGAGACCAGGGCCAGCCGAACGCCGCGGTCCTTGGCGGTCAGCAGCAGGTTGGGCCACAGCTCGCTCTCGACGAACACCGCCAGGTCGGGCCGCCAGTGGTCGAGGAACCGCCGGGCCCCGCCGGGGGTGTCGACCGGCAGGAACTGGTGGATCGCGCCCGGCGGAAGGCGGCGGGCCAGCAGCCGGGCGGAGGTGACGGTGCCGGAGGTGACCAGAACCGCGACGTCCGGCCGCTCGGCCCGCAGGCGCTCGACCAGCGGCAGGATCGACAGGCTCTCGCCGACGCTGGCCCCGTGCAGCCAGACCAGCCGGCCGGCGGGGCGGGGCAGGGTGGGGCGGCCCAGGCGCTCGTGGAGCCGGGCGCCGTCCTCCTTGCCGGCCTTGGCCCGGCGGGCCAGCAGCAGCGGCGCGAACGGTTCGAGCCCGGCGGCGGCCGCGCGGTAGAGGCGCAGGGAAAGGGGAAGGCTCACACCGCGTCCGCGCCGGCCAGGTGGCAGGGGCCGACGCCGCCATGCTCGATCTGGATGGTGACGTGGCCGATGTTGAACCGGCTGGCCATGGTTCCGCAGATATCGTGCAGGAACTGGTCGTGGTCAGGGGCCTGGCCCGGTTCCGGCGCCCGGACCAAGTGGGCGGTCATGGCGGTCTCGGTGGTGCTCATCGCCCAGATGTGCAGGTCGTGGACCTCGCTGACCCCCGGCCGCTCGGCCAGCCAGGCCCGGACCGCCTTGGGGTCGATGCCGCGGGGGGCGGCGTCGAGGGCCAGGTCGAGGGAGTCGCGCAGCAGGCTCCAGGTGCCCAGCACGATCACCGCCACGATGCCGAGGCTGACCACCGGGTCCAGCCACAGCCAGCCGGTCAGGGCCATGGCCAGGGCGGCGACCACCACCCCGGCCGAGACGGCGGCGTCGCCGGCCATGTGCAGGAAGGCCCCGCGGATGTTGAGGTCGTCCTTGGAGCCGCGCATGAACATCAGGGCGGTGGCGGTGTTGATGGCAATGCCGATGGCGGCCACGACCATCACCGGCCCGGTCGAGATCGGCTGCGGGTCGGCGAAGCGGCGCACCGCCTCCCAGGCGATGGCCCCGACCGCCACCAGCAGCACCACGGCGTTGGTCAGGGAGGCCAGAATCGTGCCCTTGCGCAGGCCATAGGTGCGGCGGCCGGCCGGGGCGCGCTTGGCCAGCACCACCGCGCCCCAGGCCATGAACAGGCCCAGCACGTCCGACAGGTTATGGCCGGCGTCGGCCAGCAGGGCCAGGGAATGGGTCATCAGGCCGGCGACCGTCTCGGCCGCCACGAAGCCGATGTTCAGCGCCGCCCCGACCGCGAAGGCCTTGCCGAAGTCCTTGGGCGCATGGCTGTGGCCGCCGGGGCCGTGGTCATGGCCGTGATGGTGGTGGCCATGACCCTTGGCGTGGCCCGGCCCATGGTCGTGGTCATGATCGTCGTGGTCATGATGGTCGTGCGCGGGATCGGCGTGGTCGTGCGGCATGCGGCCTTCTTCCCACCAAGGCGGCGGCGGATCAATCGCCGTCAGGCCAGGGCGGTCGCGATTCGGGGCGGCGGCTCGCGGCCGCCTTCCTGGGCCCTCCGCCTCACCAGTTCTGGTTCACCTCGCCCGAGCCGGCGACGTCGCTGACCAGGCTGGTCGGCTTGGTGGTGACATTGACCTCGCCGCTGCCGGCCACCTCGACCTTGGCCGCGCCGTGCGGGGCGATGCGGGCCGAGCCGCTGCCGGCCACCGCGACCTCGACATCGCCGCCGTCGAGCCCGCTGAGGTCGGCCTCGCCCGAACCGGAGATTCGCAGGTCGACCTTCTGGGCCTTGCCCTGGGCGTCGGCGTCGCCGCTGCCGTTGATCTCCAGCGCCAGGGTCGGCTGGTCATAGGACCGCAGGCTCAGCTCGCCGCTGCCGTTCAGGGTGAAGCTGCGCACGGCCGGGGCGCTCGCCTGGATCGTCAGTTCGCGGTCGCGCGAAATGTGGAAGTCGTGGCCGGTCAGGCCGGCGCCGTCCTCCTTCAGCCGGATGCGGTCGCCGTCGATCACCACCCGGTCGACCAGGTACTTGGGCCCGCTGACCCGGAAGGTCGCGGCGGCGCCGGGGGCGGCCTGGGTGTAGATGACGTCGGCGGGCACGTCGATCTGCAGGGCGGCGGCCCCGGTCCAGGGGATGTCGCGGACGAGGTTCTCCCGCTCGGCGTCGCTGACCCCGACCGGATTGATGCTGACATGGTCGTCGTCGTCATTGATCTCGACGTGCCAGTCGGCGGGGAAGCTCCAGCCGTGCTTGAGGATGTCGCGTCCGCCGAGGGCCGCGGCCCCGGTGAAGCAGCCGACCGCCAGGACGAAGCTGGCGACGGCGACGATGGTCAGGTTGCGGATCATGGCGTTCCCCTCAGACCTGGGTTTCGATGGCCGGCTTCAGCAGCCGGTAGTGAAGCCGCCCGAACCAGACCAGGGCGTTGACCAGGGCGATGGTCAGCAGGGTGGTGACGGCGGCCAGGGTGGTGGCGATGGCCATCAGGCCGATGCCGGCCAGGAAGGCGACGGCGGGCCCGCCCGGCGGTCCGGCGAACGGTCCCACCGCCGTGACCACCCCGCCGGCGATGAAGACGCCGATGGCGGCCATGAAGCAGGCGAACAGCGTCCCCAGCACGCCCATCAGCAGGGGCAGCAGGAAAATGATGTCGATCGCCCCCAGGCCGAGGATGGCGAAGATCGCGCCGCTGGCGGCCGAGGGGGTCTTGGTCTCCTCCCAGCGCTTGACGCCTTGCTCGGCGCGCTGCTCACGGGCCAGGCGGTCGGGATCCCCCAGGGCGGCGGCGACGTCGGCCTCGGTGCGGCCGGCGGCCAGGCCGTCGGCGAAATGGGCCTCGTAGTCGGCGACGATGTCGGTGATCGCCGAGGCGGGCAGGCCGGCCAGGCCGCGCTTGAGGCGGGTGAGGAATTCGGCGCGCGTCATGCGGCGGCTCCCAGGATGGTGTCGACGGCCGAGACGAAGGCCGCCCATTCGGCCTTCTGGGCCGTGAAGCTGGTTCGACCGGCATCGGTCAGGCGATAATATTTGCGCGGCGGGCCGCTCTGGGACTCGACCAGATAGGTCTCGACCAGGCCGTCCGACTGCATGCGGCGCATGAGCGGGTAGATCGTCCCTTCCCCCATATCGATGTCCTTGGCGAGCTGGCTGGCGATTTCGTAGGCGTAGCTGTCGGCGCGCGACAGCAGGGCCAGCACGCAAAGCGCCAGCACGCCCTTCTTCAGCTGAATTTCGATGGCTTCCGTCACGGCGGTTCGGTTCCCGTTGCTGGAGACTCTTGTGACGCAAGGTAGTGCCTAATGCAAGGTAGCTGTCATTACATGTTAGTAATGGTCGAACGGCGACATGGCGGGCAGTTTCTGCTGGCCTTGGTGAAATGGCGCCCTGGAGCTTTGCCCCGACGCCTCTGGCGCTTGGCAACCGGGTTTGATGCGCGTATGCACGCCAGCGACCGGCCAGAGACGCTGGGGCGGGCCTTCGATTCCTCGACTCGATCGCCATGCCCTTAGAGTCGCTAGTCGTATTGTGCATGTCGGCGCGGCGTGGGTCGTTTGACGCCAAATCGCCGCCGAAACGGGCCGTGAGGGATATGAAGGCGCAAATTCAGGGGATGCGGCGGATGTTGGCGGGCGTAGCCGCCGTCGCCGCCATGACGACGTTGCTTTCGGGAGCGTTCGCGGGGCAAGCCCTCGCCAAGAGCGCCGAGTTGCTGGGCCAGCCGACGCCCGGCGCGATCGATCTGCAGCAGGCGGCCTCGCCGCTGAAGCACCACGCGATCTGGTTCCACAACCTCGTCCTGATGCCGATCATCACGGCCATCACCCTGCTGGTGCTGGGCCTGATCGTCTGGATCGTCATCCGCTACAACGCCAAGGCCAATCCGGTCCCGGCCAAGTTCAGCCACAACACCACGGTCGAGATCATCTGGACCATCGTGCCGGTGATCATCCTGATGGTGATCGCCATCTTCTCGTTCCGGCTGCTGTTCGACTACAACGACATGCCCAAGCCGTACATGACGGTGAAGGCCACCGGCTACCAGTGGTACTGGGGCTATGAATATCCCGACCAGAAGATCAGCGAGATCACCTCGGTGCCGCTGAAGAAGGAAGAGGCCGACGCCAAGGGCGTGCCCTACCTGCTGGCCGCCGACAAGCCGCTGGTGGTGCCGGTCAACCAGGTGATCCGCGTGCAGGTCACCGGCGCTGACGTGATCCACTCGTTCGCCCTGCCGGCCTTCGGCCTGAAGACCGACGCCATCCCCGGCCGCCTGAACGAAACCTGGTTCAAGGCCGAGAAGGTCGGGACCTATTACGGCCAGTGCTCGGAACTGTGCGGCGTCGACCACTCGAACATGCCCATCGAGATCAAGGTCGTCAGCCAGCCCGAGTTCGACGCCTGGGTGAAGTCCAAGACCGCCCCGGCCACCGCCGCCGCCGCGCCAGCCGCCGCTCCCGCTTCCGTTCCGGCCGCGGCTCCCGCCGCGCCGGCGGCCTAAGATACGATTGCAGGATTAAGTCCGATGGCTCACGCCGCTGACATCGATCACCACGACGCGTCGCACGATGACGCCGACCACAAGCCGCCGTTCTTCCAGCGCTGGTTCTTCTCGACCAACCACAAGGACATCGGCACGCTGTACATCCTGTTCGCCATCATGGCGGGCCTGGTGGGCGGCGCGCTCTCGGGCCTGATCCGCTGGGAACTGGCCGAGCCGGGCATCCAGATCTTCGGGCCCAACTCGTCGGTCCACCTGCTGGGCCTCGTCGAGCAGTCCAAGCACGGCTACAACGCCGTGGTCACCGCCCACGCCCTGATCATGATCTTCTTCATGGTCATGCCGGCGATGATCGGCGGCTTCGGCAACTGGTTCGTGCCGATCATGATCGGCGCGCCGGACATGGCCTTCCCGCGGATGAACAACGTCTCGTTCTGGCTGCTGGTCGCCGCCTGGTGCCTGCTGCTGACCTCGATGTTCGTCGACGGCGGCCCGGGCCGCGGCTTCGGCGGCGGCTGGACGATCTATCCGCCGCTGTCGACCACCGGCCACACCGGGCCTTCGATGGACCTGGCGATCCTGGCCCTCCACCTGGCCGGCGCCTCGTCGATCCTCGGCGCGATCAACTTCATCACCACGATCTTCAACATGCGCGCCCCGGGCATGACCCTGCACCGCATGCCGCTATTCGCCTGGTCGGTGCTGATCACCGCCTTCCTGCTGTTGCTGTCGCTGCCCGTCCTGGCCGGCGCCATCACCATGCTGCTGACCGACCGCAACTTCGGCACCCACTTCTTCGACCCGGCCGCCGGCGGCGACCCCGTCATGTTCCAGCACCTGTTCTGGTTCTTCGGCCACCCGGAAGTGTACATCCTGATCCTGCCGGGCTTCGGCATCATCAGCCACATCGTCTCGACCTTCTCCAAGAAGCCGATCTTCGGCTATCTGGCGATGGCCTACGCCATGGTCGCCATCGGCTTCGTCGGCTTCATCGTGTGGGCTCACCACATGTACACCGTCGGCATGAGCATCAATCTGCGCGCCTATTTCGTGGCCGCGACGATGGTCATCGCGGTGCCGACCGGCGTGAAGATCTTCTCGTGGATCGCCACGATGTGGGGCGGCTCGATCAGCTTCAAGACGCCCATGCTGTGGGCGATCGGCTTCATCTTCCTGTTCACCGTCGGCGGCGTGACCGGCGTGGTTCTGTCGAACGCCGGCATCGACTACAGCCTGCACGACACCTACTACGTCGTCGCCCACTTCCACTACGTGCTGTCGCTCGGCGCGGTGTTCGCCATCTTCGCCGGCTTCTTCTACTGGTTCGAGAAGATGTGGGGCGTGAAGTACAACGAGTTCCTCGGCTGCATGCAGTTCTGGATCATGTTCATCGGCGTCAACCTGGTGTTCTTCCCGCAGCACTTCCTGGGCCTGCAGGGCATGCCGCGCCGCTATGTCGACTATCCGGTCGCCTTCGCGAAGTGGAACATGGTCTCGTCGGTCGGCTATGCGATCACCGCCGTCGGCGTGGTGGTGTTCCTGATCATCCTGATCGAGGCCGCCATCCGTCGCCGCAAGGCCGAGGCCAATCCGTGGGGCGAAGGCGCCACCACCCTGGAATGGACCCTGTCCTCGCCGCCGCCGTTCCACCAGTTCAGCGAGCCGCCGGTGATCAAGGCCGACAGCCACTGATCCTGGCCTGTTAAATACGCACAGCGCGGGGGCGCGGACCGGATGAAAGTCCAGTCCGCGCCCTTCGCCCATCCGGACCTGAAAACCCTTAAGTAAAATGCCCCGTTCGCCCGTCCTCACTCCCGGAGATGTCCTGACCCCCGACGCCGAGGCGGCCCCCGTGGTCCGCCACGCCCGTTGGCAGGACTATTTCCAGCTGATGAAGCCGCGGGTGATGTCGCTCGTCGTCTTTACGGCGCTCACGGGTCTCCTGGCCGCCCGCACGCCGATCCATCCGCTGCTCGGCGCGGTGGCGGTGTTCTGCATCGCCGTCGGGGCCGGGGCCTCGGGCGCGCTGAACATGTGGTACGACGCCGACATCGACGCCAAGATGCGCCGCACGCGCGGCCGGCCCGTGCCCATGGGGCTGGTCAAGGGCGAGGAGGCCGCCACCCTGGGCGTGGTGCTCAGTCTGCTGTCGGTGATGCTGATGGGCATGGCGATCAACTGGCTGGCCGCCGGCCTGCTGGCCTTCACCATCGTGTTCTACGCGGTGGTCTACACCATGTGGCTCAAGCGCTGGACCGCCCAGAACATCGTCATCGGCGGCCTGGCCGGGGCGCTGCCGCCGGCCATCGGCTGGGCCGCGGCCACGGGCCACGCGCCGCTGAACGCCTGGCTGATGGTGCTGATCATCTTCCTGTGGACCCCGCCGCACTTCTGGGCCCTGTCGCTGTACATCAGCACCGACTACGCCAAGGCCGGGGTGCCGATGTTGCCGGTGGTCAAGGGCGCCAAGGAAACCCGCAAGCAGATCCTGCTCTACAGCCTGGTGCTGATCCCGATCTGCATCGCGCCGGCGGTCACCGGCCTGGGCGGGTGGCTCTATCTGGCCGTCTCGAGCCTGGGCGGCCTGGTGTTCCTGACCCTGGCCTGGCGGGTGTTCGCCAGCGCGGCCGGCGACGCCGCCGATCCGCGTCCGGCCGACCGCGACCTCTATGAGGTCGGCGAGGCGGCCGCCAAGCGTGGCAAGCCGGCCAAGGAAGCATTGGGGGGCGACGCGCGGCACGCCCGCAACCTGTTCGCCTTCTCGATCCTCTACCTGTTCGCCCTGTTCGCCGCCCTGCTGGCCGAGGCGGTGCTGGGTCTGCCCATCTTACACCTGCCCGTCCTGGAGCTGCCGCTATGACCTCGCCGCGCAAGGACGATCCCGCCCACAAGGCCCGCAGCGGCCGCAACATCGCCCTGGGCCTGGGCCTGGCGGCCTTCGTGATCCTGGTCTTCGTGGTCACCCTGGTGAAGCTGGGAGGCAATGTTGGCCCTCACTTCTGAAGACCAGCGCAAGATCGCCGAGGACGACAAGGCCGGGACCGGCCCCAGGCGCGACGGCCGTCACCACGCCAAGGTGGCGGTGATCTGCCTCGTCGCCTTCTTCGGCATGGTCGGGGCGGCCTATGCGGCGGTGCCGCTCTACAAGCTGTTCTGCCAGGCCACCGGCTTCGACGGCACGGTGCGCCAGGCCAAGGCCAAGCCGACCCGGATTCTCGACCGCAAGATCGAGATCCGCTTCGACGCCAATGTCCGCAGCCTGCCCTGGGACTTCACGGCCATGCAGGTCAGCCAGGACATCCGCATCGGCGACACGGGCCTGGCCTTCTTCAAGGTGACCAACCGGGGCGACAAGCCGCTGACCGGCCGGGCGCTGTACAACGTCGTGCCCGAGCAGGCCGGCCCCTATTTCCAGAAGCTGGAATGCTTCTGCTTCTCCAACCAGACGATCGAGGCGGGCCAGACGGTCGAGTTCCCGGTCGTCTACTTCGTCGACCCCCGCTTCGCGGACGATCCGGAGACCAAGGGCAAGCAGGAGATCACGCTCTCCTACACCTTCTTCCCGGCCGTTGCTGACGCGTCGGGGGCGAAACAGGCGGCGACGACGCCGCGCATCGTTCAACCCCTTGGCGGCAAGCCGCCGTCGGGGCTATAGCGTTTCACACAGGGCGTCGCGGCGGGGGGACCGGCCGCGGGGCCTGATACAGGTGAGAGCGGATGGTCGCCGAAACCGGCTTCCACCTTCGGCGATCACGCTCTTGAGGGATTAAAGGGTTAGCACGCACATGGCCCACGGCGCCGTCAAACACGACTATCACATCCTGCCCCCCAGCCCGTGGCCGTTCGTCGGCTCGGCCTCGGCCACCATGATGGCCCTGGGCCTGATCGCCTGGATCAAGGGCGGGGTGTTCGGCATCGAGAAGGGCCAGTGGTGGCTGTTCGCCCTGGGCATCTCGGGCGTGCTCTACACCTTCTTCGGCTGGTGGAGCGACGTCATCAAGGAAGCCAACGCCGGCGACCACACCCCGGTGGTGTCGATCGGCCTGCGCTACGGCATGGTGCTGTTCATCGCCTCGGAGGTGATGTTCTTCGTGGCGTGGTTCTGGATCTTCTTCGAGATGGCCCTGTTCCACCATCACCGCACCCTGTCGGGCATCGAGGAAGTGCGCACGGCCTGGGCCACCTGGCCGCCGGCCGGGGTCGAGGCCGTGTCGCCCTGGCACCTGCCGCTGGTCAACACCCTGACCCTGCTGCTGTCGGGCACCACCATCACCTGGTCGCACCACGCCCTGCAGCAGGGCGACCGCAACGGCGCCAAGTGGGGCCTGATCCTGACCATCCTGCTGGGCGCGCTGTTCACGACGATCCAGATCTACGAGTACAGCCACATCAACCACGAGCATCTGTTCTACTCGGAAGCGGCCGCCAATTCGGGCCTCTACGGCTCGACCTTCTTCCTGGCCACCGGCTTCCACGGCTTCCACGTGTTCGTCGGCACCCTGTTCCTGATCGTTTGCCTGATCCGGCTGATGAACGGCGCCTTCACCCCCAAGCAGCACTTCGGCTTCGAGGCCGCCGCCTGGTACTGGCACTTCGTCGACGTGGTCTGGCTGTTCCTGTTCGCCTTCGTCTATGTGATCTTCGGCGCTCACCACTAGATCACGCGCTTCGCAGGGGCCCGGAACGCCGCAAAGCGTTCCGGGCCTTTTTGCTTTCTGGATCCCGCCCCATGGCCCATGTGAATCCCTATCTGGCCGGCGCGACCGGCCGCTGTCCCCACTGCGGCGAGGGCGTGCTGTTCGAAGGCTTCCTGCGGGTGGCCAGGACCTGCGACGCCTGCGGCTTCGACCTGGGCGCCTATGAGACCGGCGACGGGGCGGCGACCTTCGTGATCCTGATCGCCGGCTTCCTGTGCGCCTTCGGGGCGCTGTTCACGATGTTCGCCTTCAGCTGGCCGGTCTGGCTGCTGCTGCTGGTCTGGCTGCCCCTGACGCTGCTGGCGTGCCTGGGCCTGATGCGCCCGGCCAAGGGCCTGATGGTCGCCGCCCAGGTCGCCAACAAGGCCTCGGAGGCCGGCCGCCACGATGTCTGACGCTTCTGTCCCCAAGGACCGCCGCTTCCCGATCGGCCTGACGATCGCCACCCTGATCGCCCTGGCGATCCTGTGCGGCCTGGGCGTCTGGCAGATCAAGCGCCTGGCCTGGAAGGAAGACCTGCTGGCCCGCATCGAGGTGCTGAAGACCGCGCCGGCCCAGCCCCTGGCCGCCGTACTGGCTCGCGCGGACAAGGGCGAGGATGTCGCCTGGACTCGGGCTTCGGTCGACTGCGCGCCGGCCGGAGCGGAAACCTTGCCGCTGGTCTACGGCGTGCGCGACGGCGACATCGTCTGGCGCGCCACCGCCCCCTGCCGGACCGCCGCCGCCGGCTACGGCGTCATCCTGCTCGACCTGGGGGTCGTCAAGGCGCTGACCGGCCAGCCGACGCCGGCGCCGGTGACCCTGGCCGCCCCGGCCCGGGCGGTCGGCGTGCTGATGGCGCCCAAATCCCTGGGCGGCGACCGCCAAGCGACGGTCCAGCGCTTCGCCGCGGAACGGCCCGCGCCCTACATCCTGATGGTCGAGACCGCGACCCCCGTCCCGCCCGGCGTCACCCCCGCGCCCCTGCCGGCAGAAATTTCCAATCGGCACCTGGAATACGCCCTGACGTGGTTCGGTCTTGCCGTGACCCTGCTCATTATCTATGCCGCCATGCTCTGGCGGAAGAT
The DNA here is from genome assembly GCF_052871235.1 of Caulobacter sp. LARHSG274. Taxonomy (NCBI): domain Bacteria; kingdom Pseudomonadati; phylum Pseudomonadota; class Alphaproteobacteria; order Caulobacterales; family Caulobacteraceae; genus Caulobacter; species Caulobacter sp. LARHSG274. Next base: position 19,400 of record NZ_JBIXJO010000022.1, read on the forward strand.
GAGATCCTGATGCGCTATGTCTCCACCCGGGGCGAGTCCCCGTCGATCGGCTTCCTGGAAGCGGTGCTGGCCGGCCTGGCCCCCGACGGCGGCCTCTATGTGCCCGAGCGCTGGCCGACCTTTACCGCCGAAGAGATCGCCGCCTTCGCCGGCCAGCCCTACGCCAAGGTCGCCGCCGCGGTGATCGGCAAGTTCGTCGGCGACGACCTGCCGGCCCAGGACCTGGCCGAGATGTGCGAGGAGGCCTATGCCAGCTTCGCCCACGCCGCCGTCGCGCCGCTGAAGCAGCTGGCCCCCGGCCGCCACCTGCTGGAGCTGTTCCACGGCCCGACCCTGGCCTTCAAGGACGTGGCGATGCAGCTGCTGGGGCGGCTCTACGACTACGTGCTGTCGCGCCAGTCGCGGACCATGACCATCATCTGCGCCACCTCGGGCGACACCGGCGGCGCGGCGGTCGAGGCCTTCCGCGGCCGCTCCAACGCCCGCATCGTGGCGCTGTTCCCCGAAGGCCGGATCAGCGAGGTCCAGCGCCGGTTCATGACCACGGCGACCGACAGCAACGTCGCCTGCGTCTCGATCCAGGGCTCGTTCGACGACTGCCAGGCCATCGTCAAGCAGGCCTTCTCCGACGACCAGTTCCGCCACGCGGTCGATCTGTCGGGCGTCAACTCGATCAACTGGGCGCGGATCGCCGCCCAGAGCGTCTATTTCTTCACCGCCGCCGTCGCCCTCGGCGCCCCCGCCCGCAAGGTCGCCTTCGTGGTCCCGACCGGCAATTTCGGCGACGCCTACGCCGCCTATGTCGCCAGCCGCATGGGCCTGCCGATCGCCCGCATCATCGCCGCCACCAATTCCAACGACATCCTGGCCCGGGCCTTCGAGGAGGGCCGCTACGCCCGCGGCGCCGTCGCCGCCACCCAGAGCCCGGCCATGGACATCCAGGTGGCCAGCAATTTCGAGCGGCTCTATTTCGAGGCGGTCGGCCGCGACGGGATCGAGACCGGCCGGGCCTTCCGCGCCTTCGCCGGGACCGGCCTGCTCGACATCCCGCCCAGCGCTCACGGCAAGATGCGCGAGCTGTTCCAGGGCGCGTCGGTCAGCGAGGCCGACACCGCCAAGACCATCCTGTCGACTCTGAACGAGACCGGCGAGGTCATCGACCCCCACACCGCCGTCGGCGTCGCGGCCGCCGCCCGCCTGCGCCTGGCTGACCCGGCGACCCCGGTCGTGGTGCTGTCCACCGCCCATCCGGCCAAGTTCCCCGAAGCGGTCCTGGCCGCCGCCGGCCTGACCCCGGCCACGCCGCGGGCGACGCCGGACCTGTCGAGGAAGCCGGAAAAGTTCGACCGCCTGCCGGCCGACGCCGAAACGGTCAAGGCCTTCGTCCGCGTCTTCGCCTCGGCGGGAGCATGACCGCCACTCTCCACACCCTCGAAAACGGCGTCCGGGTGATCTGCGACCCGATGCCGGGACTGGAGACGATCGCCCTGTCGATCGTGGCCGGCCGCGGCGCGGCCTATGAAGATCCGGCCCGCTCGGGCTGGTCGCACCTGATGGAGCACATGGTGTTCAAGGGCGCGGGCGGCCGCTCGGCCCGCGACATCGTCGAGGTCATCGAAAGCCAGGGCGGCTCGATCAACGCCGCCACCGGCTACGAGCGCACCAGCTTCCAGGTCCGCGCCCTGAAGGGCGGCCTAGACCTGGGCATGAGCGTGCTGGCCGACCTGATCCTGCGCCCGACCCTCGACCCGGCCGACCTCACCCGCGAGAAGCAGGTGGTGGCCCAGGAGATCGCCGAGGCCGCCGACGCGCCGGACGACTATGTCTTCGACCTGGTCCAGGCCGCCGCCTGGGGCGAGCATCCGCTGGCCCGGCCGATCCTGGGCACGGTCGACAGCGTCAATGCGGCCACCGTCGAGGGCCTGGCGGCCTGGCGCTCGGCCCTCTACGCCGCCGACCGCCTGGTGGTCAGCGCCGCCGGCGCGGTCGAGCTCGACGAGGTGCTGGCCCTGGCCCGCCGCGCGTTCGGCGACCTGCCGGCCGCGCCCGGCGCCCCGGCCTTCGTGGTCCCCGCCTTCGTCGGCGGGCGCAAGGGCCAGGTCCGCAAGCTGGAACAGGCGCAGCTGGTGTTCATGCTGCCGGGCGTCAGCGCCCGGGAGGACGACTACTTCGCCCTGCGCATTTTCGCCGAGGTCCTGGGGGGCGGCATGTCGTCGCGGCTGTTCCAGGAAGCCCGCGAGAAACGCGGCCTCGCCTACAACATCGACGCCTATGCCGACACCTATGCCGACATCGGGGCGCTGGGCGTCTATGCCGGCTGCGCGGCCTCCGACGCGGCCGAGACGGCCAAGGTCTGCGCCGACCAGATCGTCGGCCTGGCCGAGCGGATCGAGGACGCCGAACTGGCCCGCGCCAAGGCCCAGCTGAAGGCCCACATGTTCATGGCCCGCGAGCAGCCGCTGTCGCGCGCCGAGCAGGCGGCCGGCCAGGCCCTGATGTTCGACCGACTATACGCCCCGGCCGAACTGGCCGCCGCCGTCGACGCGGTGACCCCCGACGACCTGCGGCGGCTGGGCCGGACGATCCTGGGCCCGGCCCGGTCGGCCAGCGCCATTCTCGGGGCCAAGGGGGCGCTGAAGGCGGGCGAGACCTTCGCGCGGGCGCTGGGCTAGGCCGGCGGGGCGCCGCCTCGCCTCGGCCGGCGTCGAAAAGCCCTTGTCTTCAAGCGCTTGACGCTGAAAGGTGCGGCGTTTCCCGGGAACCTGTCTTGTCCGCCTTTCTTCGCCTGTTCCACACCGATCCCGGCCCGCGTCTTGAGGGCGCCAAGGTGTTCCTGCGCCTGCCGCGACTGTCGGACTACAAGGCGTGGTCGGCGCTGCGGGCCCAGTCCGCCGCCTTCCTCAAGCCCTGGGAGCCGACCTGGCCGGAGGACGACATGACCCGGCCGGCCTTCCGCGCCCGCCTGAACGCCTATGCTCGCGAGCTTGAGGCCGGCGAGGCCTTCCCGTTCTTCATGTTCCGCCACGAGGACGGGGCGTTGATCGGCGGCGTCCGCCTGTTCCACATCCGCCGCGGCGTCGCCCAGAGCGCGGTGATGGGCTACTGGATCGGCGAGCCCTTCGCCCGGCGCGGCTACATGCGCGACGGCGTGAAGGCGGCGATCGACTTCGCGTTCAACGGCCTGGGCCTTCATCGGCTGGAGGCGGCCTGCATGCCGGAGAACGGACCCTCGGCCGCCCTGCTGCTGAAATCCGGTTTCGTCGAAGAAGGATATGCCGCCGCTTATCTGAAAATTAACGGCGAATGGCGAGATCATCGTCTGTTCGGGATGGTCGCGCCGAAGTAGCGCGGACCCGGACATGCGCTTTGCGCGCGGGATCAAGGCATGTCGTTCAAGATCAGTCAGCGACGCGTTTGGGACGCCACGGCCACGCTGGAGGCGTTGGGCGCCGCTGAAGTGGCGCTGTGGCTGTGGGAACCCGAGCTCGACCGCCTGCGCGTCAACGGCGCGGCCCGCACGCTGGGCATGGGTCCTCTGGCGCCCGACTGTTCGTCCGCCGCCTTGCGCGCCCTGACCCTGCCGCAGGACCGCGCCCAGGCCGAAGACATCCTGCGGGTGCGCGAGCCGGGCAGCGAGATCGTCGCCCGGCTGCGCATGCGCGGCGGCGAGACCTGCATCTGGCGCGGGGTGTGGCTGGAGGACGGCGTGCGCGCCGCCGGGGTCGCCGTTCCCGAGGTCAAGTTCGCCGCCTCCGGGCGCGACGACCTGACGGGCCTGCTGGACCGCAAGAGCTTCATCATCCAGGCCCGCGAACGCCTGGCCCAGCCGGGCACGCACGAGCTGGTGGTGGCGGACGTCGACCGCCTGCGCCGCCTGAACGAAGCCCTCGGCCACGAGCGCGCCGACCTGGTCCTGGCCGCCCTCGGCTCGCGCCTGGCCGCGGCCTTCCCGTCCGAAGCCCTGCTGGGCCGGATCGGCGAGGACGAGTTCGCGGTGCTGTGCGATCCCGCCGGCTTCGAGCCGGCCGAACTGCTGCGCGCGTCGCTGGAGCAGCCGCTGCGCGTGGCGGGCTTTGACATCCATCCCACCCTGTCGATCGGGGCCGTGGCGGTCGAGGGCGGCGAGGACGCCCCCGAGGCGGCCGAGCTGCTGCGCCGGGCCGAGCTAGCCGTCGAGGCCGCGGCCTCGGGCGGGCGCGGCGGGGCGGCCGCCTATGGCCGCTCGATGGAGACCGACGGCCTGTCGCGCCTGGCCCTGGAGGCCGACCTGCGCGGAGCCATCGGCCGTGGCGAGATCACCCCCTATTTCCAGCCGGTGGTGCGGCTGTCGACCGGCGCCCTGTCCGGGTTCGAGGCCCTGGCCCGCTGGATCCATCCGCGCCGCGGCATGCTGCCGCCCGACGAGTTCCTCCCGCTGGTGGAGGAGATGGGCCTGATGAGCGAGCTGGGCGAGCACATGATGCGCACCTCGGCCCGGCAGCTGGCCGCCTGGCGCGCCACCCATCCAGCGGTCGGGGCCCTGACCGTCAGCGTCAACCTGTCGACCGGCGAGATCGATCGCCCGGGCCTTGTCCACGACGTGCGCCAGGTGCTGCGCGACAACGGCCTGCCGCGCGGAGCCCTGAAGCTGGAAGTCACCGAAAGCGACATCATGCGCGACCCCGAGCGGGCGGCGGTGATCCTGCGTTCGCTGCGCGAGGCCGGGGCCGGCCTGGCCCTGGACGACTTCGGCACCGGCTTCTCGTCGCTGTCCTACCTGACCCGCCTGCCGTTCGACACCCTGAAGATCGACCGCTATTTCGTGCGCACCATGGGCGCCAACGCCGGCTCGGCCAAGATCGTTCGCTCGGTGGTCAAGCTGGGCCAGGACCTCGACCTTGAGGTGGTGGCCGAAGGCGTCGAGAACGCTGAAATGGCCCGCGCCCTGCAGGCGCTGGGCTGCGACTACGGCCAGGGCTTCGGCTATGCGCCGGCCCTGTCGCCGCAGGAGGCCGAGGTCTATCTGAACGAGGCCTATGTCGACGGCGCCGCCCCGGTCAAGGCGCGGGGCTGAGGCGCCGCCGCGGCCTCCGGAGTCCGGCGGGCCAGGGCCGCCGCCGCGCTGAGCTGGCGCTCACGGGCCTGGTAGGCGGCCAGCAGATCTTCCGGCGAGGACCGCGCCGCCGCATCCCGCGACAATAGCCAATGGGCCTGCGAGCGTCCGAGCAGGGCCGGCGACACGCCCGCCTCCAGGGCCGCCTCGTAGGCGGTCGCGGCGCGCTGATCGGCCAGCCCCAGGGTCGGATCGACGCAGACCATCTGCGCGGCCAGGCTCGTCGCCTCGCCGCAGGCGGCGGCCTGGCGTGCCGGGTCGACCGGATCGGCCAGAGGGACGGCGGCCAGCGGCGCGGCCAGGGTCGTGGGCAGGGCGGCCCAGGTGTCCGGCGCAGGCTTGGCGGGGGCGGGCTCGGCCACGATGATCTTCACGCCGCGGGCGGGTTGGACCTCCTGTGGGCGGGAGTTCTCGATGATGGCCGGCGGCTCCACGATCAGGGACGGCGCGGCCCCGGCTCCCGGCGGCCCGTAGTCGAGGAGCATCAGATAGAAGCCCCACGCCATCAGCAGGATCGCGCTCATGAGCGGCAGCAGGCGCGACCCGTTCCGCCGCCGCGGCGGGGGTTGGGCATAGCGCGGCTGGACCCAGGTCTCCTGGGGCTGGAGCGACAAGCGCGAGTACATCATGGGCGCCGCCCGTGGGCCCGGCATGTCCGCGAACGGGCATGCCGATGTGGTCCCAGCCCTGCAATGAAAGGCCTGTATTTGCGCGAAGGCAAGCGCCGTCGGAGGCTTTCATCAAACTGTGAAGTTCAGCGGTTAGGCGCGCCCCGCCTGGGCCGACAGGTGGTCGGCGGTGACGCCGATCTTGGCCAGGGCCATGGTCCATTTGTTGTCGTAGTCGTCGCCGAACAGCAGGGTTTCGTCGGCCTCGCAGATCAGCCAGACATTGTCGCGCAGCTCCTGCTCCAGCTGGCCGGGCCCCCAGCCGGAATAGCCCAGGGCCAGGATGGCGCGGCGCGGCCGCAGGGCCCGGTTGCCCAGGGCGTCCAGCACGTCCCGCGTGACGGTCAGGGCCAGGCCGTCGGCCACCGGCACCGTGGAGTCGGGCGAGACGAAGTCGTCGGTGTGCAGCACGAAGCCTCGCTCGCGCTCCACCGGGCCGCCCAGCATCACCGGGTCGCCCAGGGCCTCGGCGTCGGGTTCGACGCCCAGATTGTTCAGCAGCTCGTACAGGGTCAGGCCTTCGACGGGTCGGTTGACCGCCAGCCCCATGGCCTGCTCGGCGTCGTGGGCGCACAGATAGAGCACGGCGCGCTCGAAGCGCGGGTCGCCGATGCCGGGCATGGCCACCAGCATCTGTCCGGCGAGAAACGCGGGGCCGTGGTTGGCGTCGTGGTCCATGATCACAGGATCAGGGCGGAAGGCGACGGATTCAAGTCCAACCTTTCCTTGGCGATCGGCGTTCGGGGCTTTATCTCCGATCCGCTCCCTCAACGAACAGGAATCCCGCACATGGCGATCAAGGTTGGCGACACGCTTCCCTCGGCGACTTTCATGACCTTCACGGCCGAGGGCCCCGCGCCCCTGACCAGCGACGCGCTGTTCAAGGGCAAGACCGTGGCCCTGTTCGCGGTGCCCGGCGCCTTCACCCCGACCTGTTCGGCCAAGCACCTGCCGGGCTTCAAGGACAAGGCCGCCGAACTCAAAGCCAAGGGCGTCGACACGATCGCCTGCGTCTCGGTCAACGACGTCTTCGTGATGAAGGCCTGGGCCGCCGACCAGGGGATCACCGACGAGGTCCTGCTGCTGGCCGACGGCAACGGCGACTTCACCCGCGCCGTCGGCCTGGAGTTCGACGGCAGCAAGTTCGGCATGGGCCTGCGCTCGCAACGCTATTCGCTGGTCGCCAAGGACGGGGTGGTCGAGACCCTGAACGTGGAAGAGGGCGGCGAATTCAAGGTCTCGTCGGCAGACTACATGCTGGCCCAGCTGTAGGAGTCGCTGAGCCGCGGTGCGTCCTTCGAGGCTCGCCTGCGGCTCGCACCTCAGGATGAGGGCGACTTTGCCCTGAATTCCTCATCCTGAGGCGCCCGCGCAGCGGGCCTCGAAGGACGCAAGGCGGCGGGCGATCTCGCCTCGGCCGGCTCAGTGCGCCCCCAGCGCCTCCGGTGTCACGGCTTCCAGGTCGCCGGCCCCGGCCGTGACCCCCGCCACCTGGCCGGGGACGGTCGCCAGAACGGTCTCCGCATAGACCCGCGCCAAAGCCAGTCGCAACCCCACTGGCTCGGCCAGGGCCCCCTTGGCCAGCATCCAGCCGCCGACCGTGTCGCCCAGCAGCCTCAGATAGGCCGTGGCCCCCGCCAGGGCGTCGGGCATGGCCCGGGCCCGGCGCTCGATCAGCCAGGCGGTGGCCGCGCTCGCTCCGTCGAGGGCCGCCTGGAAGCGCAGGGCCAGGCCGCCGAGCGCGCCGCCGGCCGCTTCGAGGGCCTCCAGCGTGTCGCGCATGTCGTCCATCAGGTCGCCGATCGCCTGGCCCTCGCCGAGCATCAGCTTGCGGCCGACAAGGTCGATGGCCTGGATGCCGTTGGCGCCCTCGTAGATCGGGGTGATGCGGGCGTCGCGATAGTGCTGGGCCGCGCCGGTCTCCTCGATAAAGCCCATGCCGCCATGGACCTGCACGCCCTGCGAGGCGACCTCGACGCCGATGTCGGTGGACCAGGCCTTGGCGATCGGCGTCAGCAACTCCTCGCGCAGCCGGGCGGCGGCCCGTTCGGCCTCGGTGGCGGCGTGGTTGGCGAGGTCGGCGGCCACGGCGGTCGACAGGCAGACGCCGCGCGCCGCCTCGATCCGGGCCTTCATCAGCACCAGGGTCTTGCGGATGTCGGGATGGTCGAACAGGCGTGACGGATAGGCCCCGGTCCAGGCCGAGCGGCCCTGGGTCCGCTCCAGCGAGAAGTCCAGGGCCTGCTGGTAGGCGCGCTCGGCGATGGCCACGCCCTGGGCCCCGACCTGCAGGCGGGCGGCGTTCATCATCGTGAACATGTGGGCCAGGCCCTGGCCCAGTTCGCCGACCAGTTCGGCCTTGGCGCCCTCGTACAGCATCACGCAGGTGGGCGAGCCGTGGATGCCCAGCTTGTGTTCCAGCCCCCCGACCCGCACGGCGTTGGCCGCGCCCAGGCTGCCGGAGTCGTCGACCAGGACCTTGGGGGCCAGGAACAGCGAGATGCCCTTGACCCCGGCCGGCGCGCCGGGCGTGCGGGCCAGGACCAGGTGCAGGATGTTGTCGGCGACGTCGTGGTCGCCCCAGGTGATGAAGATCTTCTGGCCCGACAGGGTGTAGCCGCCGTCGTCGTCCGGCGTCGCCAAGGTGGTCAGGGCGCCCAGGTCCGAGCCGGCCTGGGGCTCGGTCAGGTTCATGGTGCCGGTCCATTCGCCGGAGACCAGCCTGGGCAGGTAGAGGCGCTTCTGGCGCTCGGAGCCGTGATGCGCCAGGGCCTCGATGGCCCCCAGGCTCAGCATCGGGCACAGGCCGAAGGCCATGTTGGCGGCCTGGACCATTTCCAGCACCGCGATCTCCAGGGTCTTGGGCAGGCCCTGACCGCCGTGCTCGGGCGCGGCCGCCAGGCTGGTCCAGCCCCCCTCGGCGAAGGCCTTGTAGGCTTCGGCGAAGCCGGGGGCGGTGCGGACCACGCCATTTTCGAGCCGGGCGCCGGTCAGGTCGCCGGCCCGGTTGATCGGGGCCAGCACTTCACTGGCGAACAGGCCGGCCGCCTCCAGCACCGCGTCGACCGTGTCGGCGTCGGCCTCGGGAAAGGCGTCGGCCAGCCGCTCGAACCCCGCGACGTGGCGCAGGGCGAAGGCGAGGTCGCGGACGGGCGCGCGGAAGGTCATGAGGGAATCCGATCTGGCGACGGCGAACTGAATCCCGTTTAGATGCTGGGACGCGCCCTGCAAAGCGCTCAGGATCACGGCTTCGTGAACCCCGCGCCCTTCATCTTCACGCCAAGCTTCTTAAGTCGGGGGTTCAGCAACTGTCGCTGTCACAATTTGGAGACTTTCATGAACCGCCGCATCGCCCCCTCGCTCTTCAGGGGCGCCATCCTGGCCGGCGCTCTCCTGTCCGCGTCCGTCGTCCTCCCGGCCGTGGCCTCCGCCCAGGTCGCGACCGATCCGGCCCAGGCTCCCGCCGGCAACTGGACGCTCGACAAGCGCCACGCCAGCCTGACCATGCGAGTCCGCCACTTCGGCACCTCGAACTACACCTTCCGCTTCGCCCAGGGCGCCATCGACGGCTCCTATGCCTATGACCCGGCCAAGCCGCTGGACACCAAGGTGTCGATCACCATCGACGCCACGGCCGTCGACACCGGCCTGCCGGACTTCAACAAGGAAATCGGCACCGATCCGAAGTTCTTCAACGGCGCCCAGTACCCGAAGATCACCTTCGTCTCGACCAAGATCGAGCCGGGCAAGCTGACCGGCGACCTGACCTTCCGCGGCGTGACCAAGTCGGTCACCCTCGACGCCAAGTACAACGGCTTCGCCAAGACTCCGTTCGGCTCGCAGATCATGGGCTTTTCGGCGACCGGCAAGATCAAGCGCTCGGACTTCGGCTTCACCCATCTGGTCCCGATGGTCGGCGACGACGTCGACCTGCTGATCGAGGCCGAGTTCAATCCCAAGAAATAAGTTTCGGCCCAAGAAGTAAGCTCCGGCCGAACGACGACGCCTAGAGACGAGGTACGGCATGACCGCCGAGACGACCCAAGAGACCGCCTCGGCGGCGGCCGGCGCACGTCGCTACACGACGGTGGCGATCACCCTGCACTGGCTGATCGCCGCCGCCATCGTCTTCCAGATCATCCTGGGCCTAAGGATGGCCTCCGAGCCCAAGGGACCGGCCACCTACGCCATCTTCCAGCTGCACAAGTCGATCGGCGTCACCATCCTGCTGCTCAGCCTGGCGCGCCTGGCCTGGCGGCTGTTCCACAAACCGCCGCCGCATCCGGCCGGGCAGGCGCGCTGGGAGACGGTCGCCTCGCAGATCGTGCATGCGGCCTTCTATGTGATCATGATCGGCCTGCCGCTGACCGGCTGGATCATGGTCTCGGCCAGCAAGCTGACCATTCCGACCGTGCTCTATGGCGCGATCCCCTGGCCGCACCTGCCCTTCCTGCCGGAGCTGGCGGCCGGGCCCAAGCACCTGTGGCATGAGATCGGCGAGACCGGCCACGGCCTGCTGGTCTATCTGACCTTCGGCCTGCTGGCCCTGCACCTGGGAGCGGTGGCCAAGCACCAGCTCCTCGATCGCGACGAGGTGTTCGGCCACATGGCGGCCGGCGCGAAGCCGGGCTGGAAGGAGCCGCGGGCCTGGCTGGCGGCCGCCGGCCTGGTCGCGGTGATCGCCGCCGGCTATCTCTACAAGCCGGCCGTCAAGCCCCACGCCGCACCCGCCGCGCCGGCCAACATCGCCGACGCCCAGGTCAGGGCGCCGAGCGCCGAACCGGCGACGCCCGCCACCGCCGCTCCCACGGCCGCGACGCCGCCTGCGGCCGAACCCGCCGCCCCGGCCGCGCCGGACACGGCCCTGAAGGACCCCGTCGCCTGGACCGTGGCCAAGAGCTCCACCCTGGGCTTCACCGCCAGCTGGGCCGGCGACGCCATCGAGGGCCAGTTCACGCGCTGGACCGCCGATATCCTGTTCTCGCCGCAGGCCCTGGACCGCTCGAAACTGACCGTCAGCATCGACATGGCCTCAGCCAGCACCGGCGACGCGCAGCGCGATTCCAGCCTGCCCAGCGACGACTTCTTCGCTACGGCCAGCCATCCCAAGGCGACCTTCACGGCCAGCAAGTTCCGCAAGACCGGCGAGGGCCGGTTCGTCGCCGACGGGACGCTGGAGCTGCGCGGGGTCAAGAAGCCGCTCAGCCTGCCCTTCAGCCTGAAGATCGACGGCGACACGGCCACGGCCCGCGGTGTAACCACCCTCGACCGGACGGCGTTCGGCGTGGGACAGGGCGAATGGGCGTCGACGGATCAGATCGGTGGCAAGGTGAAGGTCAGCTTCGCCATCACCGCCAAGAGGACATAGAGGCCGCGGCGCGGGCCCTCCGGGCCGGCGGGCTGGTCCTGCTGCCGACTGAGACGGTCTACGGCCTGGGTGCCGACGCGGCCGATCCGACGGCGGTGGCGGCGATCTTCGCGGCCAAGGGCCGGCCGCGCTTCAATCCGCTGATCGCCCATGTCGCCGACCTGGAGACCGCCGCGCGGATCGCCGTGCTCGACGCCCGGGCCCTGGCCCTGGCCGAGGCGTTCTGGCCGGGGCCCCTGACCCTGGTGGCCCCGGTCCGCGACGCCGCCGCCGTCTGCGACCTGGCCCGGGCGGGGCTGGACACCGTCGCCGTCCGCGTGCCGGGCCATCCGCTGTCGCGGGCCGTGCTGGCGGCGTTCGGCGGCGCGGTGGTCGCCCCCTCGGCCAACCGCTCAGGCCGGCCCAGCCCGACCACCTTCCAGGACGCCTTCGACGAGACCGGCGACAAGGCCGCCGTCGCCCTCGACGGCGGCCCGTGCGCGGTGGGCCTGGAATCCACCGTCGTCGCGGTACTCGACGGCCCGCCGCGCCTGCTGCGGCCCGGCGCCGTCACCCGCGCCCAGCTGGAGGCCGTGGTCGGTCCGTTGGCCGAGGCCGCCGGCGACGCCAAGCGTTCGCCCGGCCGCCTGGCCCTGCACTACGCCCCCGACGCGCCGGTGCGGATCAACGCCGCGGCCCCGGCGGCGGGCGAAGCGTTCCTGGCGTTCGGACCCTGGCCGGACGGGGAGGGAGTGTTCAACCTCAGCCCGTCCGGCGACCTGACCGAGGCGGCCGCCAATCTGTTCTCATTCCTCCGCGCCGCCGACCGCATCAGGCCGACGGCCATCGCCGTGGCCCCAATTCCCGACGAGGGCCTGGGCGAGGCGATCAACGACCGACTGAGACGGGCGGCAGGGTTCGTGGGATAAGGCCCGATGAAATTCCGCATCATGTACCTCGAAGACAAGTCCAAGGGCCTGAACGGGCCTGCGCGGATCGGGCGTGTCGGACTCTCCAAGACCGGAGAGACGCTCTACTACGCCGGCCGCACGTTCGAAGCGCTGCGGAACTCGGGCCTGAAGGCCAATTTCAGCGACGCTGAGACCGGCCAGCCGTTCTGGATCGCCAAGGCGCGCAAGGGCGGCGACGACCGGCTGTACAAGGGCGCGGGCGATCCTCCGGTGATCGATGAGGATGTGCGCGAGGAATACTGGCGCGACGTGCGGGGCGTGCCGGATCCGGCAGCGAGTTAGACATCCAACGCCGAGCGGACGTCGGTCATCCGAAAGTCGTCGCCTTTGTAGAGCAAAGGCGCGTCCAGCGACTTGGCCAGGGCGTAGGCGAAGCAGTCGGCGAGGTTGAGCCGTGCCGGGTGGCGGCCCTTGCCGAATTTCAGGTAGGCGTCGAGAGCCGAGGCGTCGATCACAGGTTCGGAGGCGATCTGAACTCGATAGTTGGAAAGCCATTCGCCGAAGCCTTCGCGCGAAACAAAATGGCCTCGCCCCGTCAGAACGACACCGGTCTCGACGTAATTGATCGGAGAGATCAGAATCTCGCTTGCTGTCTCGATGGCCTGGATGAAGGCGGGCCTGTCCGGCTCGAAAGTCCCGATGGCCACCAGCGCCGAGCTATCGACAACGATCCTCACGAATCCGACACGTCATAGCCGGGGATCTCATTGAGCTCGTCGAAATCGGCTTTGGTGATCGGCGGTAGAAGACCCGCCAGCGCTTCGGGCGTCAGATACTTCCTGGTGATCGCGTCCATTTCCGCGACGCTCCGAGGCCGATGCGGTCGCGCCTCGCTGCGCTTGGCCGCCAGGCGTTCGCGCACCGCGATCTCGACCGCGGTGGTCAGGCTCTCGCCGGTCAGTTCGGCCAGTTCGCGCACCGCGCGCTCGGCCTCGGGGTTCTTGATCAGGATGCCCATGACGGTCTCCATATAGACGGCAGTATATACTGACAGCGACCGTCCAGAAAGCGTATCCTCCGCGCCCATGACCAAGCCCGTGCCCGCCGACACCCTGTCCCGCCTGAAGGTCGTGCTCGGCGCGGGCGGGTGGAGCCAGGACCCCGATCGCCTGGCCCCCAAGCTGCAGGAATGGCGCGGGCGCTGGACGGGCCAGACGCCGCTGCTGGTCCTGCCGCGCTCGACGGCGGAGGTCGCCGCGGTGGTCGGGATCTGCGCCGCCGACGGCGTGGCGATCACCCCGCAGGGCGGCAACACCGGACTTGTCGCCGGCCAGATTCCCCAGGGCGAGATCCTGCTGTCGACCGAGAGGCTGACGGCGGTGCGCGACGTCGACGCCTTCGACGACGTGATGGTGCTGGAGGCGGGCGTCACCCTGGCCGCCGCCCACGAGGCCGCCCTGTCGGCGGGCCGGCGCTTTCCGCTCAGCCTGGCCTCGGAGGGGTCCTGCACCATCGGCGGCCTGGCCTCGACCAACGCCGGCGGCACGGCGGTGCTGCGCTATGGGGTGATGCGCGACCAGATCCTGGGCATCGAGGCGGTGCTGCCCAATGGCGAGGTCTGGAACGGCCTCAAGCGCCTGCGCAAGGACAACACCGGCTATGATCTCAAGCACCTGCTGATCGGGGCCGAGGGCACGCTGGGGGTGATCACCGCCGTCAGCCTGAAGCTCCATCCGCTGCTGGCCTCGCGTTGCGTGGCGATCGCCGCGGTGGCCACGCCGCAGGACGCCATCGCCCTGCTGGCCCGCGCCAAGGACGAGACCGGCGGGGCGGTCGAGGCCTTCGAGCTGATGAGCCGGTTGGGCGTGGCCTTCGCCTTGAAGAACATCCCCGGCCTGCGCGAGCCGCTGGAGGCTGTGCATCCCTGGTACGTGCTGGTCGAGACCGCCTCGGGCGAGCCCGGCGCGGCCGAGGCGGCCATGGAGCGGCTGCTGGCCGGGGCGCTGGAAGGCGGCCTGATCCAGGACGCCGCCGTCGCTCAATCCGACGCCCAGGCCCACGCCTTCTGGGCGGTGCGCGAGAACCAGTCCGGCGGCCAGAAGCCCGAGGGCGCGGCCTGGAAGCACGACGTCTCGGTGCCGGTCTCCAAGGTCGCCGCCTTCATCGATCAGGCCACGGCGGCGGTCGAGCGACTGTCGCCCGGCGTCCGCGTCGTCGCCTTCGGTCATGTCGGCGACGGCAATGTCCATTACGACGTGCTGCGGGCCGAGGGCGCGGCCGACGATCCCCACGACGCCCTGCGCGACGCGGGCGCGCGGATCGTCCACGACATCGTCGCAGCCCTCGACGGCTCGATCAGCGCCGAGCATGGCCTGGGGACGATGAAGTCGGTGGAAGCCTTGCGCTACAAGAGCCCGGTCGAGATCGAAGCCCTGCGCGCCGTGCGCGCGGCCCTGGACCCCAAGCGGATCATGAACCCGCGGGTGCTGTTCTAGGCGAAATCCCGAGCCTCAGGCCGAGTAGGCGCCGTTGACGATGTACCGGGTGATGACGAAGGCGCCGGCCGCCGCCCCGGCGGCGTGGCTGGCGAGGCTCAGTTCCAGGCCCCGGCGCACCGTCCGCTCCAGCTCCTTGACCCGCGCGGCGTTGACGGCGGCGTTGGGTCCGGGCGCGAGGTTCAGGGCCGTGGGTACGAACACGCTGGCGATGGTGCTGGGCGCCCCGACGCCGTTGCGCTGGACCGATACATTGATCTGATTGGCCGGCGCGTTCTGGCGATCGACCCGCCAGTTGAACACGTTGGCGAGGAAGGTGCCGGGATTGCCGAACATGTTGCCGGCGGTGACCTGGCCGATGGCGTTGGCGACCTGTTGGGCGGTATTGGGCGGCAGGGGCGCCGGCAGGGCGGGGCCGGTCGCGCCTGCGCCGGCGACGGCGATAACTCCAAGCGGCATGCCTGGTCTCCATGTTCTGGATTTGGGGGAACGCCACCGCCGAGCGGCGTCCACCGCTCAGGTTGCAGGACAGAACCGGAAATGGTCACGCTCGTCAAGAACGGCGCACCGTTCGACACAGAGCATCGCGCGGAAAAGTGGCCGCCGGTTTTCCGCAAAGCGATGCGAAAACAAAAAACTAGAGCAAGCCAGGCGATGCCAACATCGCGCAGCTTGCTCTAGCCGCCGTCGCCTGAAGTCTCTATCTCCCCGCCCATGCTGATGGTCATCTCCCCCGCCAAGTCGCTGGACTTCACCGCGCCGGACCAGGTCCTGCCGCTGACGACGCCCGAGCTGAAGCCGCAGATCGCCGAGCTGGCCAAGGTGGCGCGCAAGCTGACGGCGGCCGACCTGCGGCGGCTGATGCACATCTCCGAGAAGCTGGCGACCCTGAACCACGAGCGCTTCCAGCGCTTCGACGCCCAGGTCGAGGAGGGGCTGCAGGCGGTGATCGCCTTCAATGGCGACGTCTATGCCGGCCTGGCGGCGCGCGAGCTCGACCGTCCGGCCCTGGAATGGGCCCAGGACCACCTGCGGATCCTGTCGGGCCTCTATGGCGTGCTGCGGCCGCTGGACGCCCTGCAGGCCTATCGGCTGGAGATGGGCACGCGGCTGAAGACCAAGCGCGGCGCCAATCTCTACGACTTCTGGGGCGAGACCATCGCCAAGACCCTGAACGCCGCCGTCCAGGATCACGCCGACCCGACCGTGGTGAACCTGGCCAGCCAGGAATATTTCGGGGCCGTCGACGCCAAGGCCCTGAAGCCGCCGACCGTGACCTGCCACTTCAAGGAAGAGAAGGGCAACGCCCTTCGGGTGCTGGGCTTCTACGCCAAGAAGGCCCGCGGCCGCATGGCCCGCTACGCCGTCGACCATCGCATCGACCAGGCCGAGGCGCTCAAGGCCTTCGACCTGGACGGCTACCGCTACCGGCAGGATCTCTCGACCCCGGCCGACTGGGTTTTCGCTCGCCCCCAGCCCTGAATTCATCTATCGATGAATTTATAAGCGCTCGCCCGCCGCCGAGGCCGGCTGTATGTTGCGCCGCAACAAGACGGGCAGTCTCAAGGAGTGCGCGATGGCGGTGGATTTCGGGTTGCAGGGACAGGTCGCGATCGTCACCGGTTCGACCAGCGGCATCGGCCACGCCCTGGCCGACGCCCTGGCCGCCCAAGGGGTCAACGTCGTCCTCAACGGCCTGGGCGAGATGACCGCCATCGAAAAGACCCGCGCCGCCCTGGCCGAGAAGCACGGCGTCGAGGTGCTTTACAACGGCGCCGACATGACCAAGCCCGGCCAGATCGCCGAGATGGTGGCCGCCGCCAAGGCCGAGTTCGGCGAGCTGGACATCCTGGTCAACAACGCCGGCGTCCAGCACGTGGCCCCGATCGAAGACTTCCCGACCGATCAGTGGGACCTGATCATCGCCATCAACCTGTCCTCGGCCTTCCACGCCACCAAGGCGGCGGTGCCGATCATGAAGGAGCAGGGGCGCGGGCGGATCGTCAACATCGCCTCGGCCCACGGCCTGGTCGCCTCTCCGTTCAAGTCGGCCTATGTCGCCGCCAAGCACGGCATATTGGGCCTGACCAAGACCGTCGCCCTGGAGACCGCCACCTTCGGCGTCACCTGCAACGCCATCTGCCCCGGCTTCGTGAAGACCCCGCTGGTCGAGGCCCAGATCACCGACCAGGCCAAGGCCCGCGGCATCAGCGAGGAGGCGGTGATGAAGGACGTCATCCTCGCCGCCCAGCCGACCAAGCAGTTCGTGACCTTCGAGCAGCTGTCGGGCCTGCTGCTCTATCTGGTCTCCGAGGCCGGCGCCTCGGCCAACGGGGCCTCGTTCGCCATCGACGGCGGCTGGACGGCCCAATAGGGCGCGATCTCCCGAACCGGAGCGCCCCATGCCCATCGGCCCGCTGAAGAGGAAACCCAAGGGCCCGCGCCCGATCAGCCTGGCCCTGCAGGGCGGCGGCGCGCACGGGGCCTTCGAGTGGGGCGTGCTCGACCGCCTGCTGGAGGAGGAGGGCCTGGAGATTCAGGCCGTGACCGCCGCCTCGGCCGGGGCGATGAACGCCGTCTGCCTGGCCCAGGGCCTGCTGGAGGGCGGCGCCGACGGCGGGCGCGCCGCCGCCAAGGCCAGGCTCGAATCCTACTGGCGGCAGGTCAACCGCAACGGCGGGCGCAACGTGTTCGGCGACACCAGCATCTGGACCAACGCCTTCGCCGGCGGCGCCGACTGGCTCAAGAACACCCCCGGCTGGCGGCTGGCCGAGACCTTCGCCCTGTCGCTCAGCCCCTATGAGTTCAATCCGTTCAACCTCAATCCGCTGCACGACATCCTTGAGGCGGAGATCGACTTCGAGGCCCTGCGCCAGCGCTCGCCGATCAAGCTCTACATCGCCGCCACCGCCGTGCGCACCAGCCGCGCGAAGGTGTTCCGCGACAGCGAGCTGACCGTGCGTCACATCATGGCCAGCGCCTGCCTGCCGCAGCTGTTCCAGGCCGTGGAGATCGACGGCGAGCCCTATTGGGACGGCGGCTTCCTGGCCAATCCGCCGCTGTGGCCGCTGTTCTACGACAAGACGCCCGACGACATCCTGGTGGTCACCCTCAACCCGTTCGTCCGGGAGGAGACGCCCAAGACCCCGGGCGAGATCATGGACCGGCTCAACGAAATCACCTTCAACGCCGCCCTGGCCTCGGAGCTGCGGGCCATCGCCTTCGTCCAGAAGCTGCTCGACGAGGGACTGCTGAAGGACAACGCCCGCGGCCGCTACCGGCGGATGCTGCTGCACGCCATCACCGCCGACAAGCCGCTGGCCGACCTGTCCCTGGCCAGCAAGTTCGACACCGAATGGAGCTTCCTGACCGACCTGAAGGCCCGTGGCCGGCTGGCGGCCGACGCCTGGCTGGGCGACTGCCTGACCAAGGTGGGGGTCAGTTCCAGCCTCGACCTGCGGGTCGGCTTTCCATGAGACTGGCGGCCTTCATCGCGCTTGACTGGAGGCGGGCCGGGCGTATCTGACGCCATGGCTTCCGCGTCCTTTCCCGTCCCCACCGTCGGCGTCGTCTGTCTGCGCGGCGACCAGGTGCTGCTGATCAAGCGCGGCACGCCGCCGCGCCTGGGCCAGTGGAGCCTGCCGGGCGGCCGGCTCGAATGGGGCGAGACCACCGCCGTCGCCGCCCTGCGGGAGCTTCGCGAGGAGACCGGCGTCGAGGCGCAGCTGCTGGGCCTGGTCGACGTGGTCGACGGCCTGTTCACCGCGCCGGCCGGCGGCGAGACCACCCGCCACTATCTGATGATCGACTACGCCGCCCGCTGGACGGCCGGCGAGCCGGTCGCCGGCGACGACGCGGCCGAGGCCCGGTTCGTGTCGCTGGACGCGGCCCTGGCCATGGTCGAGTGGGACGTGACCCGCGCAGTGATCGCCGCGACCTTCGAACGGTTCGGCCCGGCGGCGGCGGTGGAGGCGGGCGCGCCCCTGCCGGCCTCGCGCGTCCCAGGCGAACGGGAACTGCGATGACCGCCTCCGTCTTCGACCTGTTCAAGCTCGGCGTCGGTCCGTCGAGCAGCCACACCATGGGGCCGATGACGGCCGCCAACCTGTTCGTCGGACGGCTGCGCGAGGCCGGCAAGCTGGCGGACGTCGCCCGGGTGGAGACGCGGCTCTACGCCTCCCTGGCCCTGACCGGCCGCGGCCACGCCACCGACCGGGCGGTGATCCTGGGGCTGATGGGGTTTGCGCCAGCCACGCTGGATCCCGACGCCGGCGAGGCGGCCCTGGCCCAGGCCGCGGCCAGCCAGTGGGTCACCCTCGGCGGCGAGGTCGGCATCGGCTTCGATCCGGCCCGCGACATCGTCTGGGCCGGCCATGAGCGCCTGCCGCAGCATCCGAACGGCCTGACCTTCACCGCCTACGGCAAGGCGGGAGAGGTCCTGGCCGAGCGCACCTATTTCTCGATTGGCGGCGGCTTCGTCCGCGACGAGCGCGAGATGGGTCGCAATGTTCCGCCGGAGGCGGGGCCGGAGGTTCCCCACCCGTTCGAGTCCGGCGCCGACCTCCTGCAACGCGCCGCCGACGCCGGCCTGTCGATCGCCGGGGTGATGGGCGCCAACGAGTTGGCCCGGATGGACGAGGCGGCGCTGAACGCCGGCCTCGACGCCATCTTCGCGGCCATGGAGGCCTGCATCGAGCGCGGCATGCGCGAGACCGGCACCCTGCCCGGCGGTCTGTCGGTCAAGCGCCGGGCCCGGCAGATCCACCAGACCATCCAGGGCCGGATGGAGCGCCAGATCAGCGACCCGCTGGCGGCCATGGACTTCGTCAACCTGTGGGCCATGGCGGTCAATGAGGAGAACGCGGCCGGCGGCCGGGTGGTCACCGCCCCGACCAACGGCGCGGCCGGGCTGATCCCGGCGGTGCTGCGCTTCTACCACCGCTTCCACCAGGGCACGCCGCAGGGGGTGCGGACCTTCCTGCTGACGGCGGCGGCGATCGGCGCGCTCTACAAGCGCAACGCCTCGATCAGCGGGGCCGAGGTCGGCTGCCAGGGCGAGGTGGGCGTGGCCTGCTCGATGGCGGCGGCGGGCCTTTGCGCGGCCCTGGGCGGGACCAACGACCAGGTCGAGAACGCCGCCGAGATCGGCATGGAGCACAATCTGGGCCTGACCTGCGATCCGATCGGCGGCCTGGTCCAGATCCCCTGCATCGAGCGCAACGCCATGGGGGCGATCAAGGCCATCGACGCCGCCCGCCTGGCCCTGCTCGGCGACGGCCAGCACTCGGTGTCGCTGGACAAGGTGATCGCCACCATGAAGCGCACCGGCGAGGACATGAGCGAGATCTACAAGGAGACCTCGCTGGGCGGCCTGGCGGTGGGGCTGTCGGTCAACCGGGTGGAGTGCTGAGAGGCCCGATCACTCCGCCGCGATCTTGGCCGAATAGCCCAGCACCGCCTTGGTCTCGAGGAACTCGCCGAACGCGTGGTCGCCCCATTCGCGGCCGTTGCCGCTCATCTTGTAGCCGCCGAACGGCGCCATCAGGTCGGGACCGGCGCCGTTGAGGATCACCTGGCCGGCCCGCAGCCTTGAGGCCACCTCGCGCACCTGGTCGAGATCGGTCCCGGAGACATAGGCGGCCAGGCCGTATTCGGTGTCGTTGCCGATCTCGACCGCCTGGTCGACGCCGTCGTAGCCGAGGATGGCCAGCACCGGCCCGAAGATCTCCTCCCTGGCGATGGTCATGTCCGAGGTGACGTTGGCGAACACCGTCGGCTTGACATAGTAGCCGGTCTCCAGCCCCTCGGGCTTGCCGGGACCGCCGGTCACCAGGGTCGCGCCCTCGTCGATGCCCTTCTGGATCAGGCCCTGGATCTTGTTCCACTGCACTTCGGACACCACGGGACCGAGCTTGGCGTTGCCATTCGGGTCGCCGACCGTGTGGGCCTCGGCGGCGGTCCTGGCGATGGCGATCACCTCGTCCATCCGGGCCTGCGGGACCAGCATCCGGGTCGGGGCGTTGCACGACTGGCCCGAGTTCATCATCACCGAGGCCACCCCGCCGGCCACCGCCCGCTGGAAGTCGGCGTCGTCGAGCAGGATGTTGGGGCTCTTGCCGCCCAGTTCCTGGTGCACCCGCTTGACGGTCGGGGCGGCGTTGCGGGCCACCTCGATCCCGGCCCGGGTCGAGCCGGTGAACGACACCATGTCGACCTGCGGATGGGCGCTCAGCGCCGCGCCGACCGTCGGGCCGTCGCCATTGACCAGGTTGTAGACCCCGGCGGGCACGCCGGCGGCGGCCAGGATCTCGGTCCAGATCCAGGCTGAGAACGGGGCCACTTCCGAGGGCTTGAGCACCATGGTGCAGCCGGTGGCCAGCGCCGGCGCGACCTTGCAGGCGATCTGGTTGACCGGCCAGTTCCACGGCGTAATGAAGGCGCAGACCCCGATCGGCTCCTTGACCAGCCGGGTCGCGCCGCGGTCCTCCTCGAAGCGGTAGTCCTTGAGCACCTGTAGGGCGGTCTGGACGTGGGCCAGGCCCATGGCCGCCTGGGCGCGCTGGGCCAGCCAGGACGGAGCGCCCATCTCCTCGGTAATGGCCTTGGCCATGTCCTCGAAGCGCTTCTGGTACTCGACGACGATCCGCTCGAGCAGGTCGACCCGCTCTTCGCGGCTGGTCCGGGAGAAGCTGGCGAAGGCCTTGCGGGCGGCGCGGACCGCCAGGTCCACGTCCTCGGCCGTCCCCAGGGTCACCCGGCCGGCGACCTGCTCGGTGGCCGGATTGATCACGTCGACGGTCTTGGAACCCTTGGGCTCGACCCACTGGCCGTCGATGTAGAACTTCAGGTAGTCGCGCATGCCGTGCTCCTCCGGGGCGGGGCCGCGCTCATCCGAAAGGACGGCGGCCCGCGTTCAAACATTCATTTTGATGATCATTGATCACTAGAGCGGGCGCTTGATCAACCCGCCTCACCACATCGGATCGCAATCGGCGCCCTGCAAGGCCTCGGCGATCCGCCGGCGGGCGCCCCGGGTGATGCCGGCCGGCAGGGCGTCGAGGGCGAACCAGCCGACCTCGTGGATCTCGCCCTGGGCGGCGGCGGGGCAGGGCTCCCAGGCGTGGACGCGATAGAGCAACACATGGTCGCCCGGGTGCCGCGGCTCGTTGCTGTGCACCGAGACCAGGCTGGCGCGGCCCAGGACCCGCACGCCGGCCTCGTCGCGCAGCTCGTGGGCCAGGGCCTGCTCGGCCGTCTCGCGCCGCTCGACCCCGCCGCCGGGCAGGTGCCAGCCCGGCACATAGGTGTGCTGCACCAGCAGCACCCGGCCCTCGGCGTCGGTGACCAGGCCGCGCACCCCCAGGGTCAGCCCGCGGCGAAGGCGAAACCACGCATAGACCAGGGGACGGGTGAAGGGTTCGATACGGCGGCGCCAGAGCATGGCGGCAGGCTAGCGCGTCGCGGCCTTGCGGTCAGCCTCGCGCAGGGCTAAAGCCGCTGCATCGTTTCAGTCTGAACAACGGACCCGCGCCCATGCTCGCGATCGGCATCATCGCCATCTTCCTCGGCGTCATCTTCGCTCTCAACAAGTTCGAATTCGGCCGTATCGACTAGGCCGATGGCCACGCGCGGCGCGGCCCTCGTCACCGGCGCCGGCCGCCGGATCGGCAAGGCCCTGGCGCTGGAAGCGGCGCAGGCCGGTTTCGACGTCGCCGTGCATTGCCGGGCCGCGGCCGACGAGGCCCAGGCGGTCGCCGAGGCGATCGCCGCCCTGGGCCGGCGCACGGTGGTCCTGGCCGCCGAACTGACCGACGAGGCCCAGGCCGCCGGCCTGGTCGCCCGCGCCGAGGCCGAGCTGGGCCCGGTCACCCTGCTGGTCAACAGCGCCTCGACCTTCGAGGACGACCGCCTGGCCACGGCGACGCGCGGCAGCTGGGACGCTCACCTGGACGCCAACCTGCGGGCCCCGATCGTCCTGGCCCAGGCCTTCGCCGCCGCCCTGCCGGACGACCTCGCCGGCCAGATCGTCAATATCGTCGACCAGCGGGTGCTGCGGCCCAACCCGCAATTCTTCAGCTACAGCCTGTCCAAGGCCGGCCTGTGGTGGGCGACCCAGACCATGGCCCAGGCGCTGGCGCCGCGCATCCGCGTCAACGCCATCGGCCCCGGGCCGGTGTTGCCCTCGGTGCACCAAGCCCCCGGCGAGTTCGAGCGCGAGGCGGCAGGGACCCTGCTGCAACGCCCCGTCGAACTCGACGACCTGGCCGCCGCCCTGCGCTACCTCATTGACGCCGGGTCGGTCACGGGCCAGATGATCGCCGTCGACGCGGGTCAGCATCTGGGCTGGCGCACGCCGGACGTCGTCGGTTCCTGACCCCACAGCCTTAAGGGCCCTCTCGCCGTGTCCGCCCAGCCCCAGCCCCACGCCTCGCCCGAAACGCCGCAGCCCAGCCCGGGCCGGGTGATCGTCACCAAGGTGTTCGTGCGCGGCCTGAAGGTCGAGGCCTGGATCGGCGTCTACGACCATGAGCACGGCCGCCGCCAGCCCCTGGTCATCGACGTCGAGCTCGACGTCGCCGCCAGCCATTGCGAGACCCTGGGCGACACCGTCAATTACGAGACCATCCTGCGCGACGCCCAGGCCATCGCCGAGGCCGGCCACATCGACCTGGTCGAGACCTTCGCCGAGCGTCTGGCCCAGGCCGCCTTCGCCGACAGCCGCGTCACCCGCGCCCGGGTGCGGGTCGAAAAGCCCCTGGCCCTGGCCCCTCACGCCGCGGCGGCGGGCGTGGAAATCACCGCCGTCCGGGGGTGACCATCCTGGCCTACAGCGCCCGCCTCGCGCCGTTCCAGCCGGAGACGACCTGGACGCTGGAGGGCGCGGAGCTGGTCGAGCGCCGAGGCCCGCGCGAACGGCGCTTTGCGCTCAACGCCCTGACCGTCTTTCGCCTGGCCCGGCCGCGCGAGGGCGGCCGGCGGCGGGTGCTGACCCTGGCGTTCGGCCGCCGCAGGACTGTGCTGACCGCCCAGAGCTATGCCGGGCCCGGCCGCTTCGACGATCGCCTGGCCGCGTTTTCGCTGTTCGTCCGCGCTGTCGCCGCCGTCGCCGCCGACCTGTCGCCCTCAGGCAAGCGTGGGGGCGCCCGCTTCGAACGGGCCGGCGTCCTAGCCCCGCGCGAAGGCCTGACCTGGGTCATGGGCCTGCTGGCGGCGGGCACGGCGGTGATGCTGCTGCTGGCCTTCACCCCCGGCATGGCCGGAGCCGCCATTGCCATCGCCGCGCGCATGGCCTTCGTCCTGATCCTGCTGGCCGCGGTCCTGCCCTGGCTGGGCCGCGGCGAAGGGCTGGACCCGCACGCTTTGCCGGACGAACTGCTGCCGCTGGGATGATCGCTCCTCCCCCGTTGCACGGGGGAGGAGAAGATCGCCCGCCTTACACGACCTTCATTTGCATCGGCGGCCGTCTTCGACGACCATCGTTCCATGACCCAGACCGATCCCTCCGACCCGGCCGTGCCGCCCGCCCTGCAGGACGACAAGACCATGCCGCTGGTGGTCTACGCCCTCTATCTGGTCGGGCTGTTCAACGGGCTGACGGCGGTGGTCGGGGTGATCCTGGCCTATATCAGCAAGGACGCCGCGCCCGAGTGGATGCAGAGCCACTACGTCTTCCAGATCCGCACCTTCTGGCTGTCGCTGCTGTTCACGGTGCTCGGCTTCATGCTGATGATCGTCGGCATCGGGTTCGTGATCGTCGCGGCCGTCTGGGTGTGGATGGCCGTGCGCTGCGTCCTGGGCCTGTCCTGGCTGCTGAAGGGCCAGGCCTATCCCACGCCCCGCAACTGGATGATCTGATGATGAGCGACCTGGCTCACACTCCCGATCGCGCGGAGGAGGACAAGCTCCTGCCGATCGTGGTCTACGCCCTCTACCTGCTGGGCTTCGTCAACGGCCTGACCTTTCTGGCCGGGCTGATCGTCGCCTATGTCAATCGCAGCGACGCGGGGCCGGTCAACGCCAGCCACTACACCTTCGCGATCCGCACCTTCTGGATGTCGATCGGCTGGTTCCTGGCCGCCCTGGCGCTGTTCCTGGTCGGCCTGGCCCTGTCGGTGGTGCTGATCGGCATTCCGCTGATCGTGCTGGCCTGCGCGATCTTCGGGGCGATCGGCCTGTGGTTCGCCGTGCGGACCATCCTGGGCCTGGTCCATCTCCTGCGCGGCGAGCCCTATCCGCGGCCGCAATCCTGGCTGATTTAGAGGCGCCGCGCCCGGCCGGCGCCCGTCGCCGCGCAGCTTGGGGCGCGGCTATCCCCTGGCGGTTGAGACCGCTCGACGCGGCGGCGGCGGTGGCGTCAGGTGCCGCTCCTTGCGAACGCGGTCATGGAGGGGGCGACATGACGGCTCGGCGCGTGGGATCATTCTGGGACTGATCCTGGCGACATCGGGTCCGTTATCGCGGGTTGCGGCGCCTTGGGGGACGGGGCGCAAACTCGGATTTCGGACCTTGCGAGCCGCACCGGCCGTTCGTGGGTGGGGCGGCGGCGATCATGGGGCTTTGATGCTCGCCGCCGCCCTGACCCGCCTTACTGCCGCTCGGCCTTGGTCTGGTCGCGCAGGGCCTTGAACTCCGACCCCGCCTGCCATTGCGGCCAGGCCCTGGAATTGGCCAGGTCGGCGCCGACTTCGTAGAACAGCCCGATGTCCTGGGCCTGGCCGCGCAAGTCCCAGTCGGCCCGCCATTCGTCGGCCGGCTGGTGATAGCGGTTGGCGGTGTAGTCGGCCTCGGCCTTTTCGCCCGCCTCCTTGCCGCCCTCGACCAGGTCTTCGCCCGAACCGACCGAGATGGCCGGCACGCCGCGCTTGGCGAACGGGAAGTGGTCCGAGCGATAGAAGTGGCCGGCCTGGGGCGAGGGGTCGGGTGTGAAATAGCGGCCGTGGGCCTTGGCCTTGGCGACCAGCAGGTCCTGCAGGTCGACCTTGCCGTCGCCCGAGGTGGTGATGTCCTTGGCCGGCCCGCTGGCCGACAGGGCGTCGATATTGAGGTCGCCGACCGTCTTGGCCAGCGGATAGAGCGGGTTGGAGGCGTAGTATTCCGAGCCCAGCAGGCCGCGCTCCTCGGCGGTGACGGCCAGGAACAGGATCGAGCGCTGCGGGGCCGGCTGGCTCTTGAAGGCCCGGGCCAGCTCCAGGATGGCGGCGATGCCATCGGCGTTGTCGATCGCGCCGTTATAGATCCTGTCGCCGCGCGCGTCGGGCTGGCCGACCCCCAGATGGTCCCAGTGGGCGCTGTAGATCACCGTCTCGTCGGGATGAACCGTGCCCTTGATGCGGCCGGCGATGTTCTTGGAGACGATCACCGCATGGTCGACGCCGTAATTGGCCGAGAAGGTCACGCCCTTCAGTTCCACCGGCTTGAAGTCGCGGCTTTGGGCCTGCTGCTTCAGCGCGTCGAAGTCCAGGCCCGCGGCCTTGAACAGGCCGACGGCCGTGTCGCGCTGGATCCAGGATTCCAGCGCCGGATGGGTCGCCTTGGGATCCTTGCGGACGATGTCGAACATCACGTTGGTGTTCGAGTTCTTGACCGTCGCCCAGCCGTAGGAGGCCGGCGCCGTTTCGTGGACGATCAGCACCCCGGCCGCGCCGCGGCGAGCGGCCTCCTCGAACTTGTAGGTCCAGCGGCCGTAATAGGTCATGGCCTTGCCGCCAAAGTCGCCCCCATTCTTGGTGCCTGGCCCGGTCTCGAAGTCGGGATCGTTGATCAGCACGACCAGGACCTTGCCCTTGACGTCCAAGCCCTTGAAATCGTCCCAATTGCGCTCGGGCGCCTTGACCCCATAGCCGACGAAGACGATCGGGGCGTCCTTGATCGCCACGCTGTCGACATTGGTCATGGCGGCGCGGATGGCGATCTGCTCGCCCTGGACCAGGGGAACGGATTGGCCGCCGGCCGTGAACCGGGCCTCGACCGGGCCCTTGATCTCGAACTTGCCCAGCGGCACGTCCTGGGTCCAGGCGCGGGTTCCATCCTTCTGCAGATCGCCGGCCGGCTCCAGGCCGATGGCCTTCATCTGGCCGACGATATAGGCGACCGCCTTGGTCTCGCCGGCCGTGGCCGGACCGCGGCCCTCGAACGCGTCCGACGACAGCACCTTGATGTGGGCCGACAGCCGGGCGGGGTCGATGTTGGGCGCGTCCGCCGCGTGGGCGAGCATGGGCGCGGCGATCAGGGCGGTCGCGAGCAGCAGGCGTTTCATCATCGGCACTCTTTGGAGCAGATCTTGGTCGTGGAGCGGGACCCTAGCGGGAGTGATGGGCGGCGGCTAGGGGGCCGCGCCGTGCGTCCTTCGAGGCCCGCTGCGCGGGCGCCTCAGGATGAGGAGCGTTGTTGCTGATTTCCTCATCCTGAGGTGCGAGGCGCAGCCGAGCCTCGAAGGACGCACGGCGTCAGATCTCCCCGCCCAATACCCGCCCATAGAGCGCCGGATCGACATTGCCGCCGGAGCAGACGATGGCCGCCGCCTTGCCGTTCAGGTCGATCTTGCCGGCCAGGCCCGCAGCCAAGGCGACGCAGCCGCCGGGCTCGACCACCAGCTTCAGCACCGAGAAGGCGTAGCGCATCGCGTCTGCGACCTCGGCGTCGGTGACGGCGGCGACGCCTGCCAGGTTGCGCTGGTTGATCGGCCAGGTCAGCTCGCCCGGCGTGGGGGTCAGCAAGGCGTCGCAGAACGAGCGGGCCTGCGGGTCGACGGTCTCGCGCCGGCCCGAGGCCAGGGAACGGCGGGTCTCGTCGAAGCCGGCCGGTTCGGCGCCCCAGATCGCCGTCGCCGGCGACAGCGCCTTGACCGCCGTCGAGACCCCGGCGATCAGCCCGCCGCCGCCCACCGGCGAGAGCACCAGGTCCAGATCGAGGTCGAGGGCGCGCGCCTGCTCGACGATCTCCAGCCCGACCGTGCCCTGGCCGGCGATGATGTGCGGGTCGTCATAGGACGGCACGACCACGCAGCCGCGCTCGGCGGCGATCTGGTCGGCGATGGCGACGCGGTCCTCGGTGAAGCGGTCATAGAACCGGATCTCGGCCCTGAAGCCGCGGGTGCCCTCGACCTTCACGGCCGGGGAGTCGCTGGGCATGACAATCAGGGCCGGGCAGTCCAGCAGCCGGGCCGCCAGAGCCACCCCCTGAGCGTGGTTCCCCGACGAGAACGCCACCACCCCGCGCCGGCGCTCGTCCTGGCTCAGCTGCGACAGGCGGTTATAGGCGCCGCGGAACTTGAAGGCCCCGGCCCGCTGCAGGGTCTCGGCCTTGATCAGCACCCGGCCGCCCAGGCGCTCGTTCAGGGCCGGGCTCTCGATCAGCGGCGTGCGGACGGCGCGGCCGGCCAGGCGGGCGGCGGCGGCCTGGATGTCGGACAGGGCGATGGTCATGACCAAGGTCTATCGCCGTCGGCGCGCCGCCGAAACCCTTTGCCAGCCCCGCCGTTCACGCCGTAAGAGAAAACACGATCCTGCTGGGGAGCATTCCGTGAACAAAGCCCTTCTCGCCGCCGCGGCCTGCGTCGCCATGGCCGTCGCCGTGCCGGCCGTCGCGGGCGAAGCCTTCGTCGGCGTCTACAAGCACGACGTCACCTTCATCGGCGACGCCGTCGGCCTGGGCGCCGCCGGCCGCGAGGACGGGGTCGACGTCCACCTCGGCTACCGCACCAACCGCCTTGAGAACCTGCGCTGGCTGGGCAAGCCGCAGGTCCACGCCATGGTCTCGATCAACAGCAAGAACACCTCCAACTTCGTGGCCGCCGGCTTCGACTGGCGGATCGAGCTGGGCCAGCCGGGTGGCTTCTACCTGCGTCCCGGCATGGGCCTGGCCTATACCGACGGCAAGGCCGGCCTGCCGCCCGCCAACGCCCCCAACATCAGCGACGAGGAGCGGGCCCGCCGCACCTATCTCTACTATCACCGCATCGACTTCGGCTCGAAGGTGCTGTTCGAGCCGGAACTGGCCCTGGGCTACGATCTTAGCGACAGCTGGTCGGCCGAGCTCAGCTACACCCACCTGTCGAACGGCCAGATCTTCCACCAGGGCAAGAACCAGGGACTTGACGACGCCGGGGTCCGGCTGGTCTACAAGTTCTGAACCGGGCGGCCCCCTTCTGGCGGGCCGTCACGCCGATCACAACAGATGAAACGTCCGCCGCCGAGTCCTGTCGAAGGGCCGCGGGCGCTTTTCGGCAGGTGATAAGGCATATCTGAACATGGCCAATGTGACCGTTGTCGGCGCCCAGTGGGGCGACGAGGGCAAGGGCAAGATCGTCGACTGGCTCAGCAACCGGGCCGATGTCGTGGTGCGGTTCCAGGGCGGCCACAACGCCGGCCACACCCTGGTGGTCGACGGCAAGGTCTACAAGCTGGCCCTGCTGCCGTCGGGCGTCGTGCAAGGCAAGCTCTCCGTCATCGGCAACGGCGTGGTCGTCGATCCCTGGCACCTGCTGTCGGAGATCGACAAGATCGCCGAGCAGGGCGTGGCGATCACCCCCGAGCTGCTGGTGCTGGCCGACAACGCCTGCCTGATCCTGCCGCTGCACAAGGACCTGGACCAGGCCCGCGAGGCCGCCTCGACCCAGAAGATCGGCACCACCGGCCGCGGCATCGGCCCGGCCTATGAGGACAAGGTCGGCCGCCGCGCCATCCGCGTCGCCGATCTGGCCGATCCGGAAGCCCTGAAGCCGAAGATCGACCGGCTGCTGGCCCACCACGGCGCCCTGCGTCGCGGCCTGAACCTGCCGGAAGCCGACGCGGCCGAGCTGTTCGACGCCCTGATGGCGCTGGCCCCGCGGGTGCTGGCCTACGCCCAGCCGGCCTGGAGATTGCTGGACAAGGCCTACAAGGACGGCCGCAGGATCCTGTTCGAGGGCGCGCAGGGGGCCCTGCTCGACGTCGACCACGGCACCTATCCGTTCGTCACCTCGTCCAACACCGTGGCCGGCCAGGCCTCGGCCGGCAGCGGCATGGGTCCCTCGGCGACGGGCTATGTGCTGGGCATCGTCAAGGCCTACACCACCCGGGTCGGCGAAGGCCCGTTCGCCGCCGAGCTGGACGATGAGGTCGGCAGGCACCTGTCGACCGTCGGCCGCGAGGTCGGGGTCAACACTGGCCGGGCTCGCCGCTGCGGCTGGTTCGACGCGGTGCTGGTGCGCCAGTCGGTGGCCATCAACGGCATCCACGGCGTGGCCCTGACCAAGCTGGACGTGCTGGACGGCCTGAAGACCCTGAAGATCTGCGTCGGCTACCGCATCGGCGACAAGGTCGTCGACTACCTGCCGGCCGGCATGCGCGACCAGAAGGCCGCCGAGCCGATCTATGAGGAAATGGAAGGCTGGAGCGAAAGCACGGCCGGCGCCCGCTCGTTCAAGGACCTCAACGCCAACGCCGTCAAATACGTGCGGCGGGTCGAGGAACTGATCGGCGCGCCGGTGGCCCTGCTGTCCACCAGCCCCGAGCGCGACGACACCATCCTGATGCGCGATCCCTTCCAGGGCTGAGGCTTGCGCCCCGCCGCCATGGTGAAGTTAGGGATGTTTTAGCAGCCCATGGTTTATCACGGCGGCTTCCTCGGGGGAGCCGCCGTCCTTGTCAGCGCGCCGCAAGTTGAAGTCCGTCCACCGGACCGACCGTCTGACGCGCAGTCTGCGGGCGCTGGAGCGGACGGCCTCGACCAGCCGGGTGCTGAACCTGCTGGCCATCCAGGCCCAGAGCGGTCACCGGCCCGAGCACGGCGAGGCGCCGCTGTTCCGCAACCGCATCCTCAACTCGGCTCTGGTGGTCAAGCACCGCCTGCGGGCCGACGACCTGTTCCTGTTCGACGAGATCCGGCCCAACGCCACCAAGATCATCATCCCGTTCGAACGCAGCGACCTGGGCCTGGGCGGCCAGTCGTTCTTCGTGGGCCAGCGCGGCTGGGTCGACCTGCTGCGCGAGGCCTGCAACGAGCAGAGCGACATGGCGCGGGACCTGGCGGCCCTGCGGATGATCGACCAGTTGCCGTCGCTAGATCCGTTCCTGCTGCGCGAGCACCTGCGCCGCCACGGCCTGCTGGTGGCGCCTTGCTACTTCGCCCTGTCGGGCGGCGATCTGGAGCAGATGCAGAGCTTCGTCTCGGTGCAGATCTCGCGGCTGATCGACCTGGCCTATCGCGACACCGGCCGGGTGGTCGCCGGGGCGCACGCCGCGCGGCTGGTCGAGGCCCTGCTGTCCACCGACGTCGACGAGCGGCTGGAGCCGCTGCGCGAGACCCTGGTCATGGACGGCGAGAGCTTCAAGGAGGGGGTCTTCAGCTGGAAGGGCTTCCTCTATTACAAATGGATGCTGACCCGGCTGTGGCCGGAGCTGGACGTGGTCGGCGGCGAGATCGGCCGCTTGGTGGTCACCGGCAATCGCGACATCGAGACCAGCCGCTATGTCGACGACGCCCGCAAGCGCCTGCGCCACGGCATCGTCGCCGAGCGCCGGGCCGTGATGCGGTCGCTCGACGTCTATGACCGGGCCTTCGAGGACCTGATCGACAACGGCCGGCCGCAGGCGTTTCGCGAATTCCTGCTGCGCGCCCCCGACATGTTCCTGTCGCTGGGCGAGAAGGTCGGGATCATCGCCCACATCGCCAGCTTCTGGCGCTACCGCTTCCCGGCCGGCCAGCCGCTGGTCGCCGACATCGACGAGGCGGTCGACATCCTGCAGGACTTCGACGCCGGCCTGAACGTCAGCCTGGCGATCTGAGCGCCGGCATGACCGGATAGGGGGCGGTCAAGCCCGATATCGATCCGTTTTGGCCCGAGAGGCCGACAAACTGACGCACCTCAGCGTCAATAAGCGGATTTTTACCATCAGCCGGTAGTCTGGGAGCCAGTCACAGCTGGAGCGCTGAGTTTCGTGTTCGACGGCAATATCCGCACCCTGCAGCGTATCGCCGCCAAGATGCAGCGCGTGCTGATCGTCGACCCGAGCACGCCGGCCGTCCGTCTGCTCGCCGACCAGCTGCGCCACGTCGGCCAGGTCCAGATCTTCAGCGCCCCGACCGTCGAGGCCGGCTGGTCGATGGCCCGCACGATCGACCCGATGCTGGTGTTCGTCGAGCACGCCTCCAGCGGCTGCGACGGCCAGGCCTTGGCCCGCAAGATCCGCCGCAGCGACCTGGCCTGCCGCGAGAACCCGATCATCATGTGCACCGCCGAGGCCACCGCCGAGGCGATCTTCGGGGCTCGCGACGCCGGCATCCACGAATTCATGCGCAAGCCGTTCACGATCAAGGACCTGGAGCGCCGGCTGGAAGCGGTGACGCTGAAGCCGCGCGACTGGGTCGAGGCCGTGCAATATGTCGGGCCCGACCGCCGCCGCTTCAACTCGGCCGAATACAAGGGCCCGCGCAAGCGCAAGGCCGACGCCGCCGGCACCCCGGCCGCGCGGTTGTCCCAGGCGCTGCGCATCGTCAAGTCGGCCGCCACGGCTCTCGACAGCGACCCGAGCCAGGCCCGCCGCGCCCTGGCCGCCCAGGCCGTCGAGCTCAAGAAGATCGGAACCCTGATCAGCGATCCGCGTCTGGCCGAGGCCGCCGCCGCTCTCGAGGCCTGCACGACCGGCCCCACCGCCGAGACCCTGGGCCGTCAGGAGCTGATCGCGCGCATCGACGTCCTGATGGGCTTCATGGGCGAGGACGCCGGCCGCGCCGCCTAGCTAGCGCAGATCAAGCGCCTTCTCGACTGCGCGCCACGACAGCAGCTTAAAGTTCTGGGCCTGGGGACTGTTGTCGCCGTCCTGGGCGACCATTAGGCCGCCGGGGAAGTCGGGGCCGAAGTCCCCGGCCGCGATCTCGATCCCGTCGGTGTCGCTGGTCCCGTCGACGCCGCCGCTGGCGACGATCCGGAAGCGGCCGCGATAGGCGCCGTCGCGCAGGTTCCACACCGCATAGGCCGAATCGCCCTGGCTGGAGGCGACCAGATAGCCGCCGTCGCGGCCGCGCGGCAGGATGGCCAGGCCTTCGGCGTCGGCGACCAAGCGCTGGCCGTCGACCTTGAAGAACGCCTCGCGGCCGTCGCCGCCGTCGGGGGCCGCCGAGAACCGCCACAGGCCGACGTCCTCCTCGGCCACATAGAGCTGGCCGGTGCGGTCGTCGGCCACGCAGCCCTCCGACTGGGTGGCCAGCTTCATCTGCCGGACCACGGCGACCTTGGGCGTCGGCCCCGCCACGTCGATCGACAGCTGGCTGATCGTCCCGTCCTTGCCGACCACGAAGGCGAACAGCGCCCGGTCGGCGGCGCGGCGATAGAGGCAGAAGCCGTAGGCCTCGGTCACCTGGGCGGGAAAGCGCCCCAGGGCGGTCAGGGCCGCCGTCTCGGTGTTCAGGGCGAACAGCGCGATCTTGCCGTCGGTGCGCTCGGTCCGGTCGCTGGCCGCCACCAGCACCGAGGGCGCGCCATTGATCACCACGTCGCCGCGCAGGTCGACATTGTTGACCCGGCCAGCCCGCAGGAAGCCGCGGATCTTGCCGTCCAGGCCGTAGACATAGAGGCCGTCCTGCTTGTCGGTGGCGACGATCAGCGACCGCTCCGGTCGCCGGGCGTCGCGCCAGATGGCCGGATCGTCTGCGGCGTCGCGCAGGGAGTCCACCGCCGCGGTCTCGCGCACGGCCGGAACCGATACGGTGGCCGAGGGCGGAGCCTGCCGCGTCGCGCAGGCGGCCGTCAGCAGGGCCAGCAAGGTCGGCGCCAGGATCCGCGCAGTCGGAATTCGCATGAACAGACAAGCCTCGTTTGCGACCACGGCCATGCGGCGCGGTCCAGAGGAAGTCAATCTTCCAAATTGTCGGATGCTGTAATCTTTGGCGTCGAAGTGATCGAAGACGATACTGTACGTAAATCTGACACGATACTGTCGTCGCCCTGTCGCGGCAGACCAATACCTGCTCCCGGAAAGCCCTCGATGAAGGGCCGGTCGAAGTCGGGGATCAATTCATGTCGGTCAGGTTCAAGGGCGCTCTGCTGCGCCGGTCCAGCACCGTGGCGATGTTCGTGGCCCTGGCGGCGACGCCGGCCCTGGCCGCCGATCTCCGAGGCCGGGTGGTCGACAGCCATGGCGCGGGCCTGCCCGGCGCGACGGTGACCTTCGACGGCCGGGCCCTGGTCGCCGACGCCGACGGCCGTTTCCAGGTCCGCGACGTCGCTGACGGGGATCACCAACTGAGCGTCGACTATGTCGGCTACGGCTCCAGCCGCCGCGCCCTGACGGCCGCCGACCTGAACGCGCCGGTGGTCGTGGTGCTGGGGACAGGCGAGGAGGTCGAGGAAGTGGTGGTCACCAGCCAGCGCGCCGCCGACCGCCGGTCCCTGCAGGTCAAGAAGGTGGCCGACAACTTCGTCGACGCCCTCTACGCCAACGACGTCGGCAAGCTGCCCGACCAGAACGTCGCCGAGGCCGTGCGCCGCCTGCCGGGCGTGTCGGTGGCCAACGACCAGGGCGAGGGCCGCTATGTGATCATCCGCGGGGTCGACCCGCGCTATGTCAACGTCACCGTCAACGGCCAGACCGCCGCCGCGCCCGAGCCCGACAGCCGCCAAGTCAAGCTGGACGACATTCCCTCGGCGATGATCGGCTCGGTCAAGGTGATCAAGAGCCTGACGCCCGACCTCGACGCCAGCGCCATCGCCGGCCAAGTCGACATCGTCACCCTCAGCGCCTTCGACCGCCACGGGACCTTCGGCAGCCTGCGCGGCGACTACGGCCAGTTCGACCTCAACGACAAGCACCCCTATGGGGCCGACGCTTCGGTGGGCGGCACGTTCGGTCCGGGCGGCCAGTTCGGGGCGGTGGTTTCGGCCAACTATTCCAAGCGCCCGGTCGAGTCGCAGAACGTGGCCGGGGCTTCCTGGACCACGGCCAACGGCAATCCGGTTCCGGCCGATTTCGACAGCCGCGACTACAACCTTGTCCGCGAGCGCACCGGCTTCGTCGGCAATTTCGACTGGCGGCCCAGCGACGACGTCCAGCTCTATCTGCGCAGCTCGTACGCGAAGTTCACCGACCACGAGACCCGCGACCGCTTCCGCCTGCCGATCGCCGGCACGATCGTCTCGACCTCGGCGACGACGGGTTCGTTCACCAAGGCGACCGGCACGCGCTATGTCCGCCGCCGCAATGAGGACGACAACACCAGGACCGTGTCGGCGGGCGGCCGCTTCAACCTGCCGGTCGGCCGCCTGGACGTCGACGCCGCCTACAGCCGCGCTGAGAAGACCGATCCGCTGCGCAGCGAGTTCCAGTTCGCCACCGGCAAGACCATGACCGGGACCTTCGACCTGACCGACGTGCTGTTCCGGGTGACCCCGGGCGCGGCGGCCTATGACCCGGCCAACTACAGCTTCAAGAGCGTCAACTACGACCATCGCCAGGCCGTCGAGGAATTGAAGCAGGCCCGGGCCGACTACAGTTATCCGCTGGCGATGATCGGCCAGGACAGCGAGTTGAAGGTCGGCGCCAAGCTGATCGACCGCTCCAAGACCAACGACCGCGACTATGTGACCTACGATCCGGGCGCGACGGCCTTCACCCTGGCGGCGCTGAACCCGCCCAGCCTGGCCGCGACCTATGACGGCCGCTACGCCTTCGGGCCGATCGTCGACTACACGGCCGCCCAGGCCTATGTGACCGCCAATCCGGCGACCCTGAAGCTGAACGCCGCCAAGTCGCTCAGCACCGCGCTGCTCAGCGACTACGACGTGTCGGAAAAGATCTATGCCGGCTACGCCATGGCGACCCTGAAGCTGGGCCGCCTGACCTTGGTCCCCGGCGTGCGGGTCGAGACCACCGACGGCGACTACAGCGCCAAGACCTTCAACAACGTCACCGCCGCGCGCGGTCCCGACGTCACGGGCTCGAACAAGTACACCAACTGGTTCCCGGGCCTGAACGCCAAGGTCGACCTCAGCGACCGGCTGGTGCTGCGGGCGGCGGCGACCACGGCGATCGGGCGGCCCGACTATGTGTCCTTGGCTCCGGCGATCACCGTCGACGCCACGGCCGACACCGTCGTCCAGGGCAATCCGGACCTCAAGCCGCTGCTGTCGACCAATCTCGACGGGGGCGTGGAATACTACCTGCCGGGCCAGGGCCTGCTGTCGGCGGCGGTGTTCTTCAAGGACATCCAGGACCCGATCTTCACCCGCACCCTGCTGAACCAGAACGGGACCTTCGGCGGCGTGGCCCTGACCGGCGCGGCGGTGACCACGCCGCTGAACGCCAGCAAGGCCACCGTGGCCGGCATCGAATTCGACGCCCAGTCCCAGCTGAGCTTCCTGCCCGGCGCCCTGGACGGCTTCGGCGTCGGCGTGAACCTGGCCCTGATCGACTCGACCCTGCGCGGCGTGCCCGGCCGGCTGGACAGCCTGCCGATGGCCCAGCAGTCCAAGACTGTCGCCACCGCCCAGCTGTTCTACGAGAAGTACGGCGTCTCGGCCCGGCTCGCCTATTCCTACCGCTCGAAGTTCCTCTACACGCTCGGCGCCGACCGTAATTCGGACGTCTGGTGGGACGACCACGGCCAGCTCGACGCTCGGATCGCCTATGCCTTCGGCAAGACCGCCAGCCTGTTCATCGAGGGCTCGAACCTCGATGACGAGCCCTGGCGCACCTTCGTGGGCGGCGACCATCACCTGGGCGAGAACGAGCGCTACGGCCGCACCGTCCGCACCGGGATCCAGCTGAGCTTCTAGGTTCCTCTTAGCGCTTCTCGCGCGCCAGCCAGTGGCGCAGGGCGCCGTTGACCGGGCCGGGGGCTTCCATCGGCGTCATGTGGCCGGCGTGGGGGATGACCACCAGGTGCGAGCAGCCGATGGCGCTGGCCATCTCGCGCTGGCCGGCCAGGGGGGTGATGGCGTCGTTCTCGCCGCAGATGATCACGATCGGGCAGCGCAGGGCCCGCAGGGCCGCCGCGCCGTCCTCGCGCTCCAGGCTGTTCTGGCGCAGGAACACCTCGCGGCCCAATCGCTGGGTCATTGCGACGATGCGGCCGGTCAGGTCGGCGTCGTCCAGCCGCGAGGCGTCGACATAGGATTTCATGATCGCCTGGCCGATGCCCAGGAACGTGCCGCCCTTGGCCGCAGCCTTGTTCAGCGCCTTGCGCTGGGCGGCGCGCTCGGGGGTGTCGACGCGGATCGAGGTGTCCAGCAGGGCCAGGCGTTCGATGCGCTGCGGCGCGATCCGGGCGATCTCCTGGGCCACGTAGCCGCCCATCGAAAATCCGGCCAGGGCGAAGGTCGGCTCGGCCTGGGCCAGCACGCTCGCGGCCATTTCGGGGAGGGTCGCGAACGGCGCAAGGTCGGGAACCTGGCAGCGGGCGACGTCGGCCAGCCCCGTGACCTGGTCGCGCCACAGCGCGGCGTCGTTCAGCAGGCCGGGCAGCAGGATCAGCTGGGGGCGGGGATCGGTCATCGCAAAAACGCCCCGGACCTTGCGATCCGGGGCGCTCCAGTTTTCAGGTCTTCAGAGTTCAGGCTTCGACCATGTTCTTGGCGATCGCCGCCTCGCGCATCGACTTCTGCAGCTTCTCGAACGCCCGCACCTCGATCTGGCGAACCCGCTCGCGGCTGACGCCGTATTGCGAGGCCAGATCTTCCAGGGTCGTGGGCTCGTCCTTCAGCCGCCGCTCGGTGAGGATGTGGCGCTCGCGGTCGGTGAGTTCGACCATCGCCTCCTCGAGCAGGGTCATCCGCAGGGACTTCTCCTCGTTCTCGGCGACCATGGTCTCCTGCGAGACCTGGTTGTCGTCGGCCAGCCAGTCCTGCCACTCGCTCTCGCTATCCGAACGCAGCGGGGCGTTCAGCGAGGCGTCGGGGCCCGACAGTCGGCGGTTCATCGAGATGACCTCGCTGTCCAGCACGCCCAGCTTGGTGGCGATGGCGCTGACCTGCTCGGGGCGCAGGTCGCCGTCCTCGAAGGCGCTGATCTGGCTCTTGGCCTTGCGCAGGTTGAAGAACAGCTTCTTCTGCGCGGCCGTCGTGCCCATCTTCACCAGCGACCACGAGCGCAGGATATATTCCTGGATCGAGGCGCGGATCCACCACATGGCGTAGGTGGCCAGGCGGAAGCCCTTGTCGGGCTCGAATTTCTTGACGGCCTGCATCAGGCCGACATTGCCCTCGGAGATCACTTCGCCGATCGGCAGGCCGTAGCCGCGATAGCCCATGGCGATCTTGGCCACCAGGCGCAGGTGGCTGGTGACCATCCGGTGGGCGGCTTCGCTGTCCTGGTGCTCTTTCCAGCGTTGGGCGAGCATGAACTCCTCGTCCTTGGCCAGCATCGGAAACTTGCGGATTTCGGTGAGGTAACGCGACAGGCCGCCATCCGGCGACATCACCGACAGTGAGTTCACGGCCATAGATACTATCCCCTTGGTGCGGACCCGCACGCGGACCGCGCGCCATCATCCCCTAAGACAATGGGTCAGATAGGAACGCGTTGCGGCGAAGGTAAGGTCGATAACGCATTTGTAATGTCCTACACCCTGACTCAGGTATCGGACCCACGAAAATGAGAATGAACGTTCATTCTCAACTTTTCAAGACCAAACTTCCGTAACGTCCGACAGGGCTTGTCGGCGGGCCGCCCGTTCGCCTCTAATGGCGGCGTTTGAGCGTTGCAGGAGTCCCGCCATGGTCCGTTTCATCGTCCGCGCCCTGATCGCGGCCCTGGGCCTGTGGCTGGCGACGCGGATCGTGCCGGGGGTGGCCGCGCCGGGCGGCTGGACCAGCCTGCTGATCGCCGCCGTCCTGCTGGGGATCGTCAACGCCGTCGTGCGGCCGGTGGTGTTCGTGCTGACCTTGCCGCTGACCGTGCTGACCCTGGGCCTGTTCCTGCTGGTGGTGAACGCCGCCATGCTGGGCCTCGTGGCCCTGCTGCTGAAGGGCTTCGTGGTCCGCGGCCTGTGGGCCGGGGTGTTCGGGGCGCTGGTGGTCGGGGTGGTCAGCTGGGCCGGGCACCTGGTGGTCGGCGACGAGCGCGAGCGGGCCTAGCTAGCCCAGCGCGCCGGCCGCCAGGTCGCGCCAGCCGCGGGCCTCCTTGCGGAAATGGGCGTGGGTCTTGGCCAGGCGCTTGTCGATCTCGGCCAGGGCTTCGCGGGCCTCGTCCTTGCGGCCGGCGTCGGCCAGGAACACGGCGTAGCGGGCCATGCCCTCGAAGCCCGGCAGGTGGGCGGCGGCCCAGCGCAGGGCGGTGTCGGCCTCGGCCATGCGGCCCAGGCCTTGATAGGCGCGGCCCAGGGCCAGGGCGACCTGCGGCGTGCGGCCGGCCGGGGACTGAGCGCCCAGGGTCTCCAGCAGCGGCAGGGCCTCGGCCGGCCGGTTCAGCTCGATCAGGGCCTTGGCGCGGCCCAGCAGCAGTTGCGGGTCGTCGGCGTACAGGCCCTGCAGGGCCTCGGCATAGAGCCGCTCGGCCTCGTCATGGCGGCCCAGGCCGGCGGCGGCGACGGCCAGGCGGGCGCGGTTGGCGACGGTCGGGGCGTCGTCGGCGGCCTGGGCCGCCTCGCGATATTCGCGCTGCGGGTCCAGCGCCTGGCGGGCGGCCGACTTCATCCGCTGGGCCGTGGTCCCGCCCAGGAACTCCGGCGCCACCACCGCCAGCAGATAGACCACCCCGCCCAGCGGCTGGAACGCCAGGATGATCCACAGCCAGTACATCTGCTGATGGGTGCGGACCACGTGGACGCACAGCGCGATCGAGAACATCAGGGAAAGGCCGAACAACGGGATCATCGAGAGGCGGGCTCCAAGCTCTACCTGCGGTCTTTGTCGCTTTGGCGACCGGCCGTCAATCGGCTGCGCTTAGCTTGGGCGCGCGGCTTTTTTGGGATCGGCCTTGGGGGCGGGGGCCAGGCGCAGCACCTCGGCCTGGTAGCGCTCGTCGTCGCCGGCCGCCGCGAAGGGCAGGGCGTCGGTGACCGCGTCCAGCAGCGGGTCCAGCCACTGATGCTCGACCTTGTGGAAGTCGCCCAAGACGTAGTGCATCACCGCGTCCTTGTGGCCCGGATGGCCCACCCCGATGCGGCCGCGCCGGAAGCCGTCGCCGATCTGGCTGGTGATCGAGCGCACGCCGTTGTTGCCCGCCGCCCCGCCGCCGGCCTTCATCCGGAAGCGGCCGGGGGCCATGTCGATCTCGTCGTGGAAGACGATGACGTCGGCCGGGGCCAGCTTGAAGAACTTCATCGCCTCGCCGACGGCGCGGCCGCTCTCGTTATAGAAGGTCTTGGGCTTGAGCAGCAGCAGCTTGACCGGGCCGACCGGGGTGGCGACCTGACCCTCGCAGGCCAGGCCCTGGAAGCGCGAGCGCCACGGCGCCGTGCCCCACCGACGGGCGATGGCGTCGACGGCCATGAACCCGACATTGTGCCGGTTCTTCTCGTATTTCGGCTCGGGATTGCCGAGACCGGCGAGGATCAGCATCACTGCGGCTCCGTGCGTCCTTCGAGACCTTGCTCCGCAAGGCGCCTCAGGATGAGGGGTGTCTTTGCCGGCCGATCAACCCCGTTCCTCATCCTGAGGCGCCCCGCGCAGCGGGGCCTCGAAGGACGCAGGGCCTGGCCGGAACGAAAAACGGGCGGGCCGTGAAGCCCGCCCGTTCTCGAACAGCAGATCGGAAAGCCGACCGAAGGCGATCAGCCCTCGACGGTGGTGTCGCCTTCGCCCGATTGGGCGGCGGCCGAGGCCTTCAGGTTGGCGATCACGAAGTCGCGTTCCATGGCCGGGCGCACGCCTTCCGGCAGCTTGATTTCCGAGATGCGGATGGTGTCGCCGATATCGTGGCTGGCCAAGTCGATGATCAGCTCTTCCGGGATCTTGTCGGCCGGGCAGGCCAGCTCGACGGTGTGACGGATGACTTCCAGCGTGCCGCCCTTCTTCAGGCCGACCGAGATGTCGTGGTTCTTGAAGTGCACCGGCACTTCGATCTTGATCAGCTGGTGCTCGTCGACGCGGTACAGGTCGAAGTGGACCGGCTCGTCGGTGACGGGGTGGAACTGCACGGCCTTGGCGATGACCGACTGCTTCTCGTCGCCGTGTTGCAGGGTCACCAGGTGGCCCAGCAGCTTGCCGGTGTAGAGCGCCTTGCGGAATTCGTTCGACTTCACCGCGATGTTCACGGGAGCCTTGGGGCCGCCGTACAGCACGCCGGGGATCTTGCCGGCGCGGCGGGTTTCCCGCGAGCCGCCGGTGCCGGCGCGCGCGCGAAGTTCGACGTTGAGAATGATCTCGGCCATGAGTGCCTCTTAAGGAGAGCCGACGCTCTCGAAATGCGAAGCCGCCGCACAAGACTGGATTGTCTCGCCCGGTCGACGTTTTTAGGGTCGCGCTAAATACACAGAACGCCCGCCCGTGGCAACGCGGCATCGTCTCGCCGCCGCCGAGGCGCAGGCCAGGTGTTGAAATCCCGCCTCAAACGGTCTATAGGCCGCCCCTTCTCCGCAGGGTCCGCCCGGCGGAGATCCTGTTTGAGAACTGCGGGGCGTGGGGTCACCACGTCATAATCGAGGAAGAGCCCTTCCTCGCCGTCGGGAGACAGGGATGGACAAGACCACGCTATTTCCGCCTTCGGGATGGGACGCGCGGCTGACTTTCCTTGGAACAGGCTGATGCAACTCGCGTGCGGGAGCGATCCCTCATGCGCCGCGCATTTGGCTGCCGGAATGGTCCGGCCGCTGTAATTGAGTAGGAGACCGCAATGGACCGCGCTCAAAAGCAGGAGTCGATCGAGTCGCTGAAAAGCGTCTTCGCCGGCGCCGGCGCTGTCGTCGTGACCCACTATTCGGGCATGACCGTTGCGGAAATGACTGAACTGCGCGCCCGCCTCCGCAAGGAAGAGGGCACGTTCCAGGTGGTGAAGAACACCCTGGTCCAGAAGGCGCTGGACGGCGTGATCGGCGAAAAGGGCGACGCCCTGTTCACCGGCCCTGTCGCCATTGCGTTCGGCAAGGACCCGGTCTCCGCCGCCAAGATCGTCACCCAGTACGCCAAGGAAAACGACAAGCTTAAGCTCGTCGGCGGCATCCTGGGCCAGACGACCGTTCTGGACGAAAACGCGGTGCGGGCCCTGGCCACGCTGCCGTCGCTCGACCAGATCCGTGGCAAGCTCATCGGCCTGATCCAGGCTCCGGCGACCAAGATCGCCGGCGTCCTGCAGGCCCCGGCCGGCCAGCTGGCGCGCGTCTTCAACGCCTATGCGACCAAAGACGCCGCGTAAAAGTCATCTCCGCATAAATCCCTCATCCTCTAAGGAACTTACCCATGTCCAAGCTCGAAAAGCTGGTTGAAGAACTGTCCACCCTGTCGGTCCTCGAAGCCGCCGACCTGTCCAAGATGCTGGAAGAAAAGTGGGGCGTCTCGGCCGCCGCTCCGGTCGCCGTCGCCGCTGGCCCGG
Source organism: Caulobacter sp. LARHSG274 (assembly GCF_052871235.1). Lineage (NCBI taxonomy): Bacteria > Pseudomonadati > Pseudomonadota > Alphaproteobacteria > Caulobacterales > Caulobacteraceae > Caulobacter > Caulobacter sp. LARHSG274. Next base: position 61,356 of record NZ_JBIXJO010000022.1, read on the forward strand.
CCGCCGCTGCTCCGGCCGAAGCCGCCGAAGAGCAAACCGAGTTCACCGTTGTTCTGACCGCCGGTGGCGACAAGAAGATCAACGTGATCAAGGAAGTCCGCGGCGTCCGTCCGGACCTCGGCCTGAAGGAAGCCAAGGACCTGGTCGAAGGCGCTCCGCAGAACGTCGTCGAAAACGTCTCCAAGCAAGTCGCCGAAGAAGTCGCCAAGAAGCTGACCGAAGCCGGCGCCACCGTCCAAGTGAAGTAATTCACGCCCGCGCCCAAGCCTTCTGAGGCGGGGGCGCGGGGGATGAGCCGGCGTCAGATTTCTGACGCACAAGCGACGGCCCCGGAGGGAAACCTCCGGGGCCGTCGCTTTTGGGCGATGGCGACGGAGCCGTTCGGCAGGGCAGAGCGCCGTCAAGAGCCTTTAATGGCGTCGCCCTTATTGACGCTGCCCGTCCGCATCTCTAGCCATGGCGCCCAATAGATAGCGGTAACATTGGGGAACGCGATGAATCGGCGGAGCATGAACGCACGGCGCTGGTCGACCGGCCTGGTCTCGGCCCTGGCGCTGGGCCTGGCCGCCGGGGAGGCCGCGGCCGAGCCGCTGGCGGTGATGGACCGCAACGGCTCCTATGTCTCGGTCGAGACCTACGCTCCCAACATCGTGCGGGTGACCATCAGCCAGGACAGGGACCTGGCCGCCGGGGCGCCCGGCTATGGCTTCACGGGCGAGAGCGACGCCAAGGGCTGGCGCCACGACCAGAAGGGCGGCGCCGACATCTTCACCTCCGGCGCCTTGTCGCTGGAGGTTGTCGCCCAGCCCTGGCCGAGCGCCCCCTCGCAGATGGACCGCTATTTCGCCCCCGCCCTGCCGCCGGTCTCGGTCAAGGTTCGCAAGGCCGACGGCTCGGACCTGGTGGCGATGAACGGCTGGGAGATGGCGCCGCACGTCGTCAACGGCGAGAGGACCTACCAGGCCGGCGCCAGCTTCTCGACGACCGCCGACGAGCACTTCTACGGCCTGGGCCAGAACCAGGAGGGGATCCTCGACCTGCGCGGCCGGGCCATCGACTGCAAGCACCACTACGACGCTCCGCACGGCGAGACCGTCTGCGTGCCGTTCATGGTCTCCAGCAAGGGCTACGGCGTCCTGTGGGACAATCCGTCCGACACCCACGTCTATCCGGGCGTCAACGGCCGCACCCTGTGGCAGTCGAACGTCGGCGAACGGGTGTCGTTCTTCGTGATCACCGGCAGCTATGACGAGATCTACGCCGGCTACCGTAAGCTGACCGGGGTCACGCCGCTGCCGCCCAAGGCCGCCTTCGGCTACATCCAGTCCAAGGCCCGCTACGAGACGCAGCAGCAGATCCTCGACGTCGCCAAGGGCTATCGCGACCGCGGCTATCCGCTGGATATCATGGTGCTGGACTGGTTCTACTGGACCCGGATGGGCCAGATGGACATCGACCCGGCCGCCTTCCCCGACCCCACGGCGATGAACAAGCAGCTGCACGACAACGGCGTGCACAGCATCATCAGCGTCTGGCCGCGCTTCGAGAAGGAAGGCCGCTACTTCAACTTCCTGGCCGACAAGGGCTGGCTGCTGAAGGACGCCGACGGCAAGGTCGTCGACGGCCTGCCGTTCCGCAGCGACCGGGCCGGGGCCCTGATCGACAGCACCAACCCGCAGGCCCGCGAGTGGTTCTGGGGCAAGATCCGCGACAACATCGCGTCCAAGGGCTTCGACTGGTTCTGGCTGGACGAGACCGAGCCGGACCTGGTGCCGGACGGCTATTTCTATTCGATCGGCTCGGGCGACCGCTATCACAACCTGTTCCCGCTGGTGCACACCCAGGGCGTGGCCGAGGGCTCGCGCCGCGACCGGCCCGACAAGCGCAACCTGATCCTGTCCCGGGCCGCCTATATCGGCGCCCAGCGCAACGGCGGCCTGTTCTGGTCGTCGGATATCCAGCCGACCTGGGACGCCCTGAAGCGCCAGGTGCCGACGGGCCTGAACTTCACCGCCTCGGGCTTCGCCTATTGGGGCAACGACATCGGCGGCTGGCAGTGGCTGCCGCAGAGCACGACGGCGACCAAGCCGCCGCTGCTGGATCCGTCCGACGCCCGCGCCGTGGTCGGCCAGAACAACGACTATCCGGAACTGCTGGCCCGCTGGTTCCAGTACGGGACCTTCACCCCGACCCTGCGGGTGCACGGCATGCGAAAGGACACCGAGGTCTGGGCCTATGGCAAGCAGGCCGAGGCGGTGATCGCCAAGTATCTGAGGCTGCGCTACGCCCTGATCCCCTATCTCTATTCGATGGGCCATTCGACCTATGAGACCGGCGCGCCGTTCATGCGCGGGCTGTTCATGGACTTTCCCAACGATCCCAAGGTCGTCAATCTGGGCGACCAGTACATGTTCGGCCCGGCCTTCCTGGTGGCGCCGATCACCGACCAGGGCGTCGAGGACCGCGACGTCTACCTGCCGGCCGGGGCCGACTGGTACGACTATTGGACCGGCAAGAAGTTCACCGGCGGCCAGACGATCAGCGTCCATGCGCCGATCGACACCATCCCGCTGTTCGTCCGCGCCGGCTCGATCATCCCGATGGGCGCGCCGATCCAGAGCACGGCCACGCCGCAGGCGATCAATGCGGTGAAGGTCTATCCGGGCCGCGACGCCGACTTCACCCTCTATGACGATGACGGGGTGACCAACGCCTACGAAAAGGGCGTCGGCAAGACCGTCAAGCTGCACTGGGACGACAAGGCCGGCAAGCTGACCGCGACCGGCGACAAGGGCCTCAGCGCCCAAGCGCTGGCCGCGGTGCAGGTGGTCAAATAGCCCGCTGACCGTCTCTTAACCCACCGCTCATCCCGGCGAATGCCGGGACCCAGATGGAATGGCTTTGAGGCTGACGCCATAAGCGCTGAGCCCTTCCAGTCACCCACACCGCCTTGGGATCTGGGTCCCGGCATTCGCCGGGATGAGCGGAAAGAGGGAGAAGTTCCAAGCTGTGCGGTGGGCCTCCCCATTCTTTTTGTGGATAAACCCCCTTCCCAATCCCGGCAGGTTGTCCTATATCCGCCGGCTCACGAAGATATTCGGCGGAGCGCGTACGCGTGTGTCCGCAAGATACGCCCCGAGGCGCGGTCAGCCGCCCTCCGACCAGCGCGAAGGGGCGCCCGTCAGACTTCCGGTCCCGGTTGTCCTGACAGGGGAATTGCAGCGTCCAGCGTCCTCCTGCGGGGAGGGCGGCGAGGGTGGACGCTAAGGCATTCGAATTCACGCGCGGAGTCCGTTCCGCGCCCAGGGAAAAAACATGGCGCAATCCTTCACCGGCAAGAAGCGGATCCGGAAGTCTTTCGGCCGCATCCCCGAAGCTGTGCAGATGCCGAACCTGATCGAGGTTCAGCGCTCCTCCTACGAGCAGTTCCTTCAGCGCGAGGTCCGTCCGGGCCAACGCCGCGACGAAGGCATCGAGGCGGTGTTCAAGTCGGTGTTCCCGATCAAGGACTTCAATGAGCGCGCGGTGCTCGAATACGTCTCCTACGAATTCGAAGACCCCAAGTACGACGTTGAAGAGTGCATCCAGCGCGACATGACGTTCGCGGCGCCGCTGAAGGTCAAGCTGCGCCTGATCGTGTTCGAAACCGAGGAAGAAACCGGCGCCCGGTCCGTCAAGGACATCAAGGAGCAGGACGTCTACATGGGCGACATCCCGCTCATGACGGAAAAGGGCACCTTCATCGTCAACGGCACCGAGCGGGTCATCGTCTCGCAGATGCACCGTTCGCCCGGCGTGTTCTTCGACCACGACAAGGGCAAAACCCACGCCTCGGGCAAGCTGCTGTTCGCCGCCCGCGTCATTCCCTATCGCGGCTCGTGGCTGGACTTCGAGTTCGACGCCAAGGACGTGGTCTATGTCCGCATCGACCGCCGCCGCAAGCTGCCGGCCACGACCTTCCTCTATGCCCTGGGCATGGACGGCGAAGAGATCCTGACCACCTTCTACGACGTCGTCCCGTTCGAGAAGCGCGACGCCGCCGGCGCCGCCGGCTGGGCCACGCCCTACAAGCCCGAGCGCTGGCGCGGCGTGAAGCCGGAATTCGCCCTGATCGACGCCGACACCGGCGAGGAAGTGGCTCCGGCCGGCGTCAAGATCACCGCCCGCCAGGCCAAGAAGCTGGCCGACGGCGGCCTGAAGACCCTGCTGCTGGCCCCGGAGGCCCTGACCGGCCGCTACCTGGCCCGCGACGCCGTCAATTTCGAGAACGGCGAGATCTACGCCGAGGCCGGCGACGAGCTGGACGTCACCTCGATCCAGGCCCTGGCCGACCAGGGCTTCACGACCATCGACGTGCTCGACATCGACCACGTCACGGTCGGCGCCTACATGCGCAACACCCTGCGGGTGGACAAGAACGCCGTCCGCGAGGACGCCCTGTTCGACATCTATCGCGTGATGCGTCCGGGCGAGCCGCCGACCGTCGAAGCCGCCGAGGCGATGTTCAAGTCGCTGTTCTTCGACGCCGAGCGCTACGACCTGTCGGCCGTCGGCCGGGTGAAGATGAACATGCGCCTGGAGCTGGACGCTTCGGACGAGATGCGCGTCCTGCGCAAGGAAGACGTGCTGGCGGTGCTCAAGCTGCTGGTCGGCCTGCGCGACGGCCGCGGCGAAATCGACGACATCGACAACCTCGGCAACCGCCGGGTGCGCTCGGTCGGCGAGCTGCTGGAAAACCAGTACCGCGTCGGCCTGCTGCGCATGGAACGGGCCATCAAGGAACGCATGTCGTCCGTCGACATCGACACCGTGATGCCGCACGATCTGATCAACGCCAAGCCGGCCGCGGCCTCGGTGCGTGAATTCTTCGGCTCCTCGCAGCTGTCGCAGTTCATGGACCAGACCAATCCGCTGTCGGAGATCACCCACAAGCGTCGTCTCTCGGCGCTCGGCCCGGGCGGTCTGACCCGCGAGCGCGCCGGCTTCGAAGTCCGCGACGTGCACCCGACCCACTACGGCCGCATCTGCCCGATCGAAACGCCGGAAGGCCCGAACATCGGCCTGATCAACTCGCTGGCCACCCACGCCCGGGTCAACAAGTACGGCTTCATCGAGAGCCCCTACCGTCGCGTCGCCGACGGCAAGCCGCTCGACGAGGTCGTCTACATGTCGGCCATGGAGGAGTCCAAGCACGTCATCGCCCAGTCCAACATCAAGGTGTTGAACGGCGAGATCGTCGACGACCTGGTCCCCGGCCGGATCAACGGCGAGCCGACCCTGCTCCAGAAGGAACAGGTCGACCTGATGGACGTGTCGCCGCGTCAGGTGGTGTCGGTGGCCGCGGCCCTGATCCCGTTCCTGGAAAACGACGACGCCAACCGCGCCCTGATGGGCTCGAACATGCAGCGTCAGGCCGTGCCGCTGGTGCAGTCCGACGCCCCGCTGGTCGGGACCGGCATGGAGGCCGTGGTCGCCCGTGACTCCGGCGCCGTGGTCATCGCCAAGCGCACCGGCGTCGTCGAGCAGATCGACGGCACCCGGATCGTCGTCCGCGCCACCGAAGAAACCGACGCCGCCCGTTCGGGCGTCGACATCTATCGCCTGAGCAAGTTCCAGCGCTCCAACCAGTCGACCTGCATCAACCAGCGCCCGCTGGTGAAGGTGGGCGACCGGATCAGCGCCGGCGACATCATCGCCGACGGTCCGTCGACCGAGCTGGGCGAACTGGCCCTGGGCCGCAACGCCCTGGTCGCCTTCATGCCCTGGAACGGCTACAACTTCGAAGACTCGATCCTGATCTCCGAGCGCATCGTCCGCGACGACGTCTTCACCTCGATCCACATCGAGGAATTCGAAGTCATGGCCCGCGACACCAAGCTGGGTCCGGAAGAGATCACCCGCGACATCCCCAATGTCGGCGAGGAAGCCCTGCGCAACCTCGACGAAGCGGGCATCGTGGCGATCGGCGCCGAGGTCCAGCCGGGCGACATCCTGGTCGGCAAGGTCACGCCGAAGGGCGAGTCGCCCATGACGCCGGAAGAAAAGCTGCTGCGCGCCATCTTCGGCGAAAAGGCCAGCGACGTCCGCGACACCAGCCTGCGCCTGCCCCCGGGCGTCGCCGGCACCATCGTCGACGTGCGGGTGTTCAACCGCCACGGCGTCGACAAGGACGAACGGGCTCTCGCCATCGAGCGCGCCGAGATCGACCGCCTGGGCAAGGACCGCGACGACGAGTTCGCGATCCTGAACCGCAACATCTCCGGCCGTCTGCGCGAACTGTTGATCGGCAACGTCGCCCTGTCGGGTCCCAAGGGCCTGGCGCGCGGTCCGATCACCGCCGAGGGCCTGGCTGAAGTCCAGCCCGGCCTGTGGTGGCAGATCGCCCTCGAGGACGAGAAGGCGATGGGCGAACTGGAAAGCCTGCGTCGTCTGTTCGACGAGAACCGCAAGCGCCTGGACCGTCGCTTCGAGGACAAGGTTGACAAGCTGCAACGCGGCGACGAACTGCCCCCAGGCGTGATGAAGATGGTCAAGGTCTTCGTGGCCGTGAAGCGCAAGCTGCAGCCGGGCGACAAGATGGCCGGCCGTCACGGCAACAAGGGCGTCATCTCGCGCATCCTGCCGATCGAGGACATGCCGTTCCTCGCCGACGGGACGCACGTGGACGTCGTCCTGAACCCGCTGGGCGTGCCCTCGCGGATGAACGTCGGCCAGATCTTCGAAACCCACCTGGGCTGGGCCTGCGCCAACCTCGGTAAGCAGATCACCGTCCTGCTCGAAGACTGGCAGGCCGGCGGCCAGAAGCAGGCCCTGGTCGATCGTCTGACCGAGATCTACGGCCCGGACGAGGAACTGCCGGAAACCGAGGAAGAGCTGGTCGAACTGGCCCGCAACCTCGGCAAGGGCGTTCCGATCGCCACCCCGGTGTTCGACGGCGCGCGCATCGGCGACATCGAGGAGCACCTGGTCATGGCGGGCGTCAATCCGTCGGGCCAGTCGATCCTGTTCGACGGCCAGACCGGCGACCAGTTCAAGCGTCCGGTCACGGTCGGCTACATCTACATGCTGAAGCTGCACCACCTGGTCGACGACAAGATCCACGCTCGTTCGATCGGTCCGTACTCCCTGGTCACCCAGCAGCCGCTGGGCGGCAAGGCCCAGTTCGGCGGTCAGCGCTTCGGGGAAATGGAAGTGTGGGCTCTGGAAGCCTACGGCGCGGCCTACACTCTGCAGGAAATGCTGACGGTGAAGTCCGACGACGTGGCCGGCCGGACCAAGGTCTACGAGTCGATCGTCCGCGGCGACGACACGTTCGAAGCCGGTATCCCCGAAAGCTTCAACGTGCTGGTCAAGGAAATGCGCTCGCTCGGCCTGAACGTCGAGCTGGAGAACAGCTGATCGGAAAGATCTTCCCCGGCCTAGCGGCCGGGGAAGCGCCGATCGCCGCTCTCCGACTTAAGAATTTTCGCGGGTAGTCCCGCAGAAGGAACCAAGATGAACCAGGAAGTCCTGAACATCTTCAATCCGGTCCAGGCCGCTCCGACCTTCGACCAGATCCGCATCTCGCTGGCCTCGCCGGAAAAGATCCGCTCGTGGTCGTTCGGCGAGATCAAGAAGCCCGAAACCATCAACTACCGCACGTTCAAGCCCGAGCGTGACGGCCTGTTCTGCGCCCGTATCTTTGGCCCGACCAAGGACTACGAATGCCTGTGCGGCAAGTACAAGCGCATGAAGTACAAGGGCATCATCTGCGAGAAGTGCGGCGTCGAGGTCACCCTGGCCCGCGTCCGTCGCGAGCGGATGGGCCACATCGAGCTGGCCTCGCCGGTCGCCCACATTTGGTTCCTGAAGTCGCTGCCCTCGCGTATCGCCATGATGCTCGACATGCCGTTGAAGGACATCGAGCGGGTCCTGTACTTCGAATACTACATCGTCACCGAGCCGGGCCTGACCCCGCTGAAGCAGCACCAGCTGCTCAGCGAGGACGACTTCATGCGCGCCCAGGACGAGTACGGCGACGACAGCTTCACCGCCGAGATCGGCGCCGAGGCCGTCCAGAACCTGCTCAAGGCGATCGACCTCGACAAGGAGGCCGAGAAGCTGCGCGAAGAACTGGCGGGCAACCCGTCGGACATGAAGCAGAAGAAGTTTTCGAAGCGCCTGAAGATCCTCGAAGCCTTCTCCGAATCCGGCAATCGCCCGGAATGGATGGTGCTGACGGTGGTGCCGGTGATCCCGCCGGAACTGCGCCCGCTGGTGCCGCTGGACGGCGGCCGCTTCGCGACCTCGGACCTGAACGACCTCTATCGCCGGGTCATCAATCGTAACAATCGCCTCAAGCGCCTGATCGAGCTGCGCGCCCCCGACATCATCATCCGCAACGAAAAGCGGATGCTGCAGGAGTCGGTCGACGCGTTGTTCGACAACGGCCGCCGCGGCCGCGTCATCACCGGCGCCAACAAGCGTCCGCTGAAGTCGCTGGCCGACATGCTGAAGGGCAAGCAGGGCCGGTTCCGCCAGAACCTGTTGGGCAAGCGCGTCGACTATTCGGGCCGTTCGGTCATCGTCGTGGGTCCGGACCTGAAGCTGCACGAGTGCGGCCTGCCCAAGAAGATGGCCCTGGAGCTGTTCAAGCCGTTCATCTATGCGCGCCTGGACGCCAAGGGCCTGTCGGGCACCGTCAAGCAGTCCAAGCGCATGGTCGAGCGCGAACAGCCGCAGGTGTGGGACATCCTCGAAGAGGTGATCCGCGAGCACCCGGTGCTGCTGAACCGCGCCCCGACCCTGCACCGTCTGGGCATCCAGGCGTTCGAGCCCAAGCTGATCGAGGGCAAGGCCATCCAGCTGCACCCGCTGGTCTGCGCCGCCTTCAACGCCGACTTCGACGGCGACCAGATGGCCGTCCACGTCCCGCTGAGCCTCGAGGCCCAGCTGGAAGCGCGCGTCCTGATGATGTCGACCAACAACATCCTGTCGCCCGCCAACGGTCGCCCGATCATCGTGCCGTCGCAGGACATCGTCCTGGGTCTGTACTACCTGTCGGTGGCCCGCGACGGCGAGCCCGGTGAAGGCAAGATCTTCGCCGACCTGGGCGAGATCGAAGCGGCCATGGACGCCGGCGTCGTGTCGCTGCACGCCAAGATCAAGTCGCGCTTCACGGAAATGGACGCCGACGGCGTCATCCGCCGCCGGGTGATCGACACCACCCCGGGCCGGATGAAGATCGCCGCCCTGCTGCCGCGCCACACCGCGATCGGCCACCGGCTGATCGAGAAGGCCCTGACCAAGAAGGAAATCGGCAACCTGATCGACGTCGTCTACCGCCACTGCGGTCAGAAGGCGACGGTGATCTTCGCCGACCAGATCATGGGCCTGGGCTTCAAGGAAGCGGCCAAGGCCGGCATCTCCTTCGGCAAGGACGACATCATCATCCCCAAGCGGAAGGAGGCGATCGTCGCCGAGACCCGCACCCTGGCCGAGGAGTACGAGCAACAGTACGCCGACGGCCTGATCACCAAGGGCGAGAAGTACAACAAGGTCGTCGACGCCTGGGCCAAGGCCACCGACCGGGTCGCCGACGAGATGATGGCCGAGCTTCAGATGAAGCATAAGGACGAGAACGGCCGCGAGAAGGAAATCAACGCCATCTACATGATGGCCCACTCCGGCGCCCGCGGCTCGCAGGCCCAGATGAAGCAGCTGGGCGGCATGCGCGGCCTGATGGCCAAGCCCTCCGGCGAGATCATCGAGACCCCGATCGTCTCGAACTTCAAGGAAGGCCTGACCGTTCAGGAGTACTTCAACTCCACCCACGGCGCCCGCAAGGGCCTGGCCGACACCGCGCTGAAGACCGCCAACTCGGGTTACCTGACCCGTCGTCTGGTCGACGTCGCGCAGGACTGCATCATCGTCGAGGAAGACTGCGGCACCACGCGGGGCATCACCCTGCGGGCCGTGGTCGAGGGCGGCGACGTGCTGGTCTCGCTGGGCGCCCGCGTCCTGGGCCGCTTCTCGGCCGAGGACATCAAGGACCCGGCGACCGGCGAGATCGTCGTGCCGGCCGACACCTATCTCGACGAGAACATGGCCGACGCCATCGAAGCTGCTGCGGTGCAGTCGGTGAAGGTGCGCTCGGTCCTGACCTGCGAGGCCAAGATCGGCGTCTGCGGCGCCTGCTACGGCCGCGATCTGGCCCGCGGCACGCCGGTCAACATCGGTGAAGCGGTCGGCGTCATCGCCGCCCAGTCGATCGGCGAGCCGGGCACCCAGCTAACGATGCGGACCTTCCACATCGGCGGCACCGCCCAGGTGGCCGAGCAGTCGTTCTTCGAAAGCAGCAACGACGGCGTGGTCCGGGTCACCGGCGCCACCGTGACCGGTTCGGACGGCTTCCTGGTCGTCATGAGCCGCAACACCGCCGTCAGCGTGCTGGTCGACGGCAAGGAGCGCGAGAACTACAAGCCGCCGTACGGCGCGCGCCTGAAGATCAAGGACGGCGACAAGGTCAAGCGCGGCCAGCGCCTGGCCGATTGGGACCCCTACACCACCCCGATCATCACCGAAGTGGCCGGCAAGATCCGCGCCGAGGACCTGGTGGACGGCTTCTCCGTCCGCGAGGAGACCGACGAAGCCACCGGTATCGCGCAGCGCGTGATCGCCGACTGGCGGACCTCGGCCCGCGCCTCGGACCTGCGTCCGGCCATGGGCGTGCTGGGTGAAGACGGCGCCTATGTCCGCCTGGCCAATGGCGGCGAGGCTCGCTACCTGATGTCGGTCGGCGCCATTCTCTCCGTCGGTGACGGCGACATGGTCAAGCCGGGCGAGGTCATCGCCCGGATCCCGACCGAAGGGGCCAAGACCCGCGACATCACCGGCGGTCTGCCGCGCGTCGCCGAACTCTTCGAAGCCCGCCGTCCCAAGGACTGCGCGGTCATCGCGGAAATGGACGGCCGTGTCGAATTCGGCAAGGATTACAAGAACAAGCGCCGCATCAAGATCACCCCGGAAGTCGACGCCGACGGCAACCAGGGCGAAGCGGTCGAGTTCCTGATCCCCAAGGGCAAGCACATCGCGGTGCACGACGGCGACTTCATCGCGCGCGGCGAGTACATCATCGACGGCAACCCGGATCCGCACGACATCCTGCGCATCCTGGGCGTCGAGGCCCTGGCCAACTTCCTCGTGGACGAAATCCAGGAGGTCTATCGACTGCAAGGCGTGCCGATCAACGACAAGCACATCGAGACGATCGTTCGCCAGATGCTGCAGAAGGTCGAGATCCTCGATCCGGGCGACACCGGCCTGATCAAGGGCGACCATCTCGACAAGCCGGAGTTCTATATCGAGCAGGACAAGGCCGTCGCCCGCGGCGGCCGTCCGGCCACCACCCAGCCGGTGCTGCTCGGCATCACCAAGGCGAGCTTGCAGACCAAGAGCTTCATCTCGGCCGCGTCGTTCCAGGAAACGACCCGCGTCCTGACCGAAGCCTCGGTGCACGGCAAGACCGACACCCTGGAAGGCCTGAAGGAAAACGTCATCGTGGGTCGCCTGATCCCCGCCGGCACGGGTTCCTACCTGCGCAGCCTGCAACGCATCGCCGCCAAGCGCGACGAGCAACTGGCCCAGCAGCGCGAAGACGCGATGGAGCCGCTGCCCGCGGTCATCGCCGAAGACGCGTAAGGCTTGTTCGAGAACTGAAACGGAACGGCCCGGGAGCGATCCCGGGCCGTTTTGTTTTGGGCTCAGTCTTCCCGCAGCACCGCCAGCCGCTCCAGCCGCGGCCCCGCGAAATCCAGGAACGCCCGCACCAGCGGCGGCATGAAGCGGCCGCCCACCGTGACCAGCTGCACCGGCAGGGGCGGGGGCTCGAAGTCGGGCAGCAGGCGGACCAGCCGCCCGGCCGCCAGGTCCTCGGCCACCTGGTAGGACAGCGCCCGGCCGATCCCGCGACCGGCCGCCATGGCCGCCAGGGCCGCCTCGACATTGTTGACCCGCAGCCGGGGCTCCAGCCGCACGGCCCGAGGCTTGCCGCGATGCTCGAACCGCCACTCCGGCGAGGCCGAGATCACGGTGGTCAGGATCACCTCGTGCCCGGCCAGGTCGCCGGGCTCCAGCGGCGTCCCGCGCCGCGCCAGATAGTCGGGCGCGGCCACCAGCAGCCGGCGCACCTGGCCGAGCCCGCGGACCTTCAGGCTGGAATCGGCCAGGGCCCCGATGCGCAGGGCCACGTGCAGCTCGCCCTCGATCAGGTCGAGATTGCGGTCGTGCAGGGTCAGGTCGGCCCGGACGCCGGGATGCTCGGCCAGGAAGTCGGCCACGACCGGCGTCAGGTGACGGCCGCCGAACACCGTCGGGCCGGTGATCCTCAGCGTCCCGCGCACCGCGTCGGGGGCGGGAGCCTGGAGGGCGGTTTCGTAGTCGGCCAGCAGCCGCCGGGCCCGCTCGGCCAGATCACGGCCCGCCTCGGTGGGGGCCAGACGGCGGGTCGTGCGCTCGATCAGCCGCGCGCCCATCCGCTCCTCCAGCGCCGCCAGGGCCCGAGTCATGGCGGCGGGCGAGCGCCGCAGCCGGCGCCCGGCGGCCGCCAGGGACCCGGTATCGATGACCGCCACCAGCAGGGCGAGTTCGTCCAGACGATCCATTCCGAATTCCGCAATTATATCTTGCCGATTTGCGCAATTCATTTCGGCCGGCGCAATGGCGAATATGGCGAACGCAAGAGAGGGAGACTCCGATGTCCGACACCGCCATCGTCCTGCACGGCACGCCGCTGTCGGGCCACACCCACCGCGTGGGCCTGATGCTGGACGCCCTGGGCCTGGACTGGCGCTTCGCCAACGCCCCCAATGACGTCCGCGCGTCGCCGGCCTTCCTGGCGCTCAATCCCCTGGGCCAGGTCCCGGTCCTGCAGGACGGCGAGCTGGTCCTGGCCGACAGCAACGCCATCCTCGTCTATCTGGCCCGCCGCTACGCGCCCGACGCCGGGTGGCTGCCGCAGGAGCCGGTCGCCGCCGCCCGCGTGCAGCGCTGGCTGTCGATCGCCGCCGGCGAGGTCATGCACGGGCCGGCCATCGCCCGGATGATCGCCCTGTTCGACCTGCCCGACGATCCGGCCCGCGCCGCCCGCATCGCCGCCCGGGTGCTGGCCTTCATGGACGGCCATCTGAGGGATCGCGCCTTCCTCGCCGCCGACCACGTCACGATCGCCGACCTGGCCTGCTATTCCTATGTCGCCCACGCCCCCGACGGCGGGCTGGCGCTCGAGCCCTATCCGGCCGTGCGCGCCTGGCTAGCCCGGGCCGAGGGCCAATCCTGGTTCAAGCCTATGCCCGACTTCGCCCAGGCCGCCTAAGATGGACGGCCCGTTCCATCGTGGGGAGCTGGTCGCCCAGGCTCTGGCCGGGACGGGCGCGCCCGGCATGACGGGCATTCGCCCCTTCATGCCCGACCAGCACCGTGACTTCTTCGCCCTGCTGCCTTACCTGTTCATCGCCACCGTCGGCGACGACGGATGGCCCGTGGCGACGGTGCTGACCGGCCCGCCGGGTTTCGTCCAGAGTCCCGACCCCAACACTCTGACCGTCGCGGCCCTGCCGCGAGCGGGGGAACCGGGGGCCGGGCTGTTCGCCGCCGGCCGGCCGTTCGGAGCCCTGGGGCTGGACTTCGCCACCCGCCGCCGCAACCGGGCCAACGGCCTGATCGCGGCCGCCGACGCGGGCGGGCTGACGCTGCAAGTGCTGCAGAGCTTCGGCAATTGCCCGCAGTACATCCAGACCCGCGCGGTGACGCCCGGTCCGGCCTCGACCCTGCCGGCCGAGGCGATCGCCTTTCCGACCTCCGAGGTCCTGGCCCAGATCGCCCGCGCCGACACGATGTTCGTGGCCAGCAACGCGGGCGGTGAGAACGGCGGCGTGGACATCTCGCACCGCGGCGGCCTGCCGGGCTTCGTCAAGGCCGGCGGCGACGGGCTGACCGTCCCCGACTTCCGAGGCAACCGGTTCTTCAACACCCTGGGCAACCTGGTGCTGGATCCCCGCGCCGCCCTGCTGTTCGTCGATTTCGAGACCGGCGACCTGCTGCACCTGCAAGGCCGGGTCGAGATCGACTGGACGCCGCCCGCCGGCGGCTGGCCCGAAGGCGTCCAGCGCCAATGGCGGTTCACCGTCGAGCGGGCCTGGCGCCGACCGGCCGCCTTGCCGCTGCGCTGGACGTTCGGCGACTATTCGCCGGTGACCCTGGGCACGGCGGCCTGGAACCTGTCGTCGGCGCCTGTCGCCTGAGCCGTTTGTCGGGCGCGGCGCAAGGCCGCGGCTTCCTTCGGAGGATCAATCGGCCGGAAGGTTAAGCCTTGCTTGAGATGTTGCGGTGCAAACCAGAGGCAGGATTCTCCAGCCATCGGCGCCCCAATGCGTTCTGACATCTCCACCAAGGTCAGTCTGACCGTCGTCGCGGCCTTCATGACCCTGCTGCTGGCCTTGCTGGCGATGGTCGGCAAGAACTCGCTCGACTTCGCCAAGTCGCAGGCGGTCAGCCAGCAGGAGGCCAGCATGCGGGTGGCCTGGGACGCGGTCGGCGGGCCGGGCGCGACCTTCGCGCGGGACGGCGACAAGCTGACGGTCGGCGGTAAGACCCTGAACGGCGACGTCGCCACGGTCGACCACGTCAAGGACCTGGTCGGCGGCACGATGACGATCTTCCTGGGCGACACCCGCATCGCCACCAATGTCCAGAAGCCCGACGGCAGCCGCGGGGTGGGAACGCCCCTGGCCAAGGGCCCGGTCTATGACGCGGTGCTGGGCCGCGGCGAGTCCTATCGCGGCGAGGCCAAGGTGCTGGGCAAGCCCTACTTCGCCGCCTATGACCCGATCAAGAACGCCTCGGGCGAGGTGATCGGCATTCTCTATGTCGGGGTCGCCAAGGCCGACTATTTCCAGCCGGTCTATCGTCAGCTGATCTGGCTGGCCGTGGCCGGCGCGGCGCTGGCCGGCCTGGGCGTCGCGGTCTCCGTGGCCATGGTCCGCCGCCAGCTGTCGCCGCTGCGCGACCTGCGCGACGCCATGAAGCGGGTGATGGGCGGCGACCTGACCGTGGCCCTGCCGTTCGCCGGCCGCCGCGACGACATCGGCCTGATGGCCGACGCGGTCCACGCCTTCCGCGACGAGGCCCGCGAGAAGAGCCGCATGGCGGGCGAGGCCGAAACCCACCGCCAGGCCTCGGAGGCCGAGCGCCGCCAGGCCGCCCTGCGCGACGGCCAGCAGGCCGAGCAGCAGGCCGAGGTGGTCGCGCGCCTGGCCCAGGGCCTGGACCGGTTGTCGGCCGGCGACCTGACCGTGCGGCTGCGCGAACCCTTCGCCCCCGACTACGAGCGCCTGCGCGCCGACTTCAATCAGGCGGTCGAGCGGCTGGAGCAGGCGCTGGGCGCGGTGATCTCGGCCGTCGGCGGCCTGACCGCCGGGGCCGGCGGCATCGCCGGCGCGGCCGGGGATCTGTCGGCCCGCAGCGAGCAGCAGGCCGCCAGCCTGGAAGAGGCCGCCGCCGCCCTGACCGAAATCACCGGCGCCGTCCGCGTCGCCGCCGACGGGGCCCGCGGGGCCCGCGAGGCCGTCAGCCAGGCCCAGGCCGAGGCCGGCCGCTCGCGCGCCGTGGTTGAGGAGACCATCCAGGCGATCGGCGGCATCGAGGCCTCCTCGCACCAGGTCGCCCAGATCGTCGGCGTCATCGACGAGATCGCCTTCCAGACCAACCTGCTGGCCTTGAACGCCGGGGTCGAGGCGGCCCGGGCCGGGGACGCCGGCCGCGGCTTTGCGGTCGTGGCCCAGGAAGTCCGGGCCCTGGCCCAGCGCTCGGCCGACGCGGCCAAGGAGATCAAGGTCCACATCGCCGACTCCGCCCGCCAGGTCGAGGCCGGAGTGGTGCTGGTCGGCCGCACCGGCGAGGCCCTGCAGAAGATCGCCGGCCAGGTCGGAGCCATCGACGGGGTGATCGGCCAGATCGCCGCCTCGGCCGCCGAGCAGGCCTCGGGCCTGTCGGAGGTCAACGCCGCCGTCAACCAGATGGACCAGGCCACCCAGAAGAACGCCGCCATGGTCAACCGCTCGGCCGCCGACAGCCTGACCCTGGTGCGCGAGGTCGAGGGCCTGGCCGCCCTGGTCGGCCACTTCAAGGTCGCTACGGCTGCGCGTGCTCCCGGGCAGAGGCCTTCCGACGTTCGTCCGCCTTCCGCGCGTCGTCCAGCCGCTTGAGTTGTTGCTGGGCGGCGGACCGGGGATTGCCCAGGCCGTCCTGCTCGGCCCCCAGCACCCAGGGGATCTCCTTCATCGTGCCGGGGCCTTCGCGGCTGCGATGGTCGACGCCGGGACCCATCGGCGCCTCGCGCTGGGCGCGGGCGATCCGCTGGCGGATGGCCTGCTGCTCGAAGGCGTTGCGCTTCATCGGGTCCATCGGCGCGTCATAGACCGGCGCGTTGCGGGCCATCGCCCCCAGCCGTTCGTCGCAATGCTCCAGCTCCCGCCGGTTGAGGCCGACCGCCTCGGCGTTGGCGCAGCCGGCGCTGCTGCCGCGCAGGGCGGTGCGCAGGTCGCCGCGCGGGCCTTCGGGCAGGGGCGCGGGATGGACCCCGGTCGGCCGCGCCGCCGGCGGGCCGGGCGCCGTGGCCGGGGCTGCGCCCAGGGGCGTCACCGAGGACGGCGCGACCCGCCGAGGCGCGCGCGGCTGCAGGGTCGAAGCGACGCTGGCGCGGTCCGGAGCGGCCGTGGTCGTTGGCGTCGCCCGGTGCGGAACAGGACTGCGCTCCAGAGTCACCCGGATCGCGTCCTCGTCGTTCGACAGGTCCTGGAAACGCGGGCCGACCGGCCAGGCCAGGACGGCCAGGATCGCGGCGTGCAGCGCCAGCGACCCGGCCAGCACGGCGCCGTTTCTCAGCCGGGTTTTGCGGGCCGTGGCCAGGGACTGGGACAAGAACGAACTCGGAGGCGACCGGGCGGCCAGACTTTCCACCGCCGGTGGCGAAACCGTGGCCGCTGCACGCTAGATGGGATGGAGGCGGGCCCGCGCTAGTAGGGTCTGGGAATGTCGACCTCCGGCGTCAGCGATCCGACCGGAGGCTGGATGAAGCAGGGGCCGGCCCGTAGGGCGTTGGGCGGGCCCTTGGGAGCCTTGCCGGCGTTAGGCCCGAATTTCACCGAACAGCCGATGCGCGGGCCGTGGCCGGAGTTGGCGCTGGCGGGGACGTCGAACATGCCGGCGGCCCCGCGCGCCGTCAGCGGAACCATCGGGGCGTGATCGTCATAGGCCGCGGCGACGGCGTCGTAATAGGCGCGCTTGCCTGGATCGATCGGCGCCGGCAGGACCGGGGTGTTGCGCGCCAGGCGACCGAGCTTCTCCTGGCATCGGGCGCGCTCCTCGGGTGCGAGCAGGGCGTTGCGTCCGCCAGCGCAGGCGAAGCCGCCGGCCCGCAGCGCCGCACCGAGGTCGCCGCGCGGACCGGAGAGGGCGACCGCCGGGCCAACGGTCGGACTGGTGGTCGGATTGGCGGCCGGCGCGGCGTCGGGGACCAGGGGCAGGGCGTCGGCTGTCGAGGGCGGGGCCGCGGCTGGCCGATGCGGGACCGGCGACCTGGTGTCGGACCCGCGGGCCGCAGGCGCGAACCGCCGGGGCCGCTCCAGCGTCACGTCGACGGCGCCCTCGTCGTTCGAGCGGTCGGGGAAGTCCAGTGTCACCGGCCGGGCCAGCAGCGCCAGCAGCAGGGCGTGGGCGCCGACGGCGAGCGCCGCCGCGGCCCCGCGCTCCAGGTGACCGGCCCAACGGCCTTGAGGGGTCTTGGACAGGCGCAAGGCGGTCTCGAAAAAGGGGAGCGAACCCTTGCAGGCTTGCGACCTGACGTGGCGAAAGCGTGGCCGTTAGGGGGCCTTTAACCGACGCAAAAGCCGCGATTGACGTCGGGGGCGTTCGCGAGTAGTTTCCGCGCTCTTTTCGAGGCGGACCCTGTCCGTCCTGATGAGCGCCCGTCCCTTACCCGACGGATAGCCCGCCGGAACGCTGCCCGCGTCCCGGCGAGTTTCGTGTTTATCAGGTCCCCAACCGGGGCCAAGAAAGCCGGAATAAAAATGACAAGGACCTGAAGCGCCTCGGCCGAAAGGCACACGCTTCCATCAGAGCAGAGACTTAATGCCTACCGTCAACCAGCTCATCCGCAAACCGCGCCAGCCTAAGCCGGTCCGGAACAAGGTGCCCGCCCTGAAGGGCTGCCCCCAACGTCGCGGCGTTTGCACCCGCGTCTATACGACGACCCCGAAGAAGCCGAACTCGGCTCTGCGGAAGGTCGCCAAGGTCCGTCTGACCACCGGCATCGAAGCCGTTTGCTACATCCCGGGCGAAGGCCACAACCTGCAGGAGCACTCGGTGGTGCTCATCCGCGGCGGCCGCGTCAAGGATTTGCCCGGCGTTCGCTATCACATCCTGCGCGGCGTCCTCGACACCCAAGGTGTCAAGGATCGTAAGCAGCGTCGTTCGCTCTACGGCGCCAAGCGTCCGAAGTAAGGAAGAAGAAGTATGTCCCGCCGCCGTCGCGCCGAGAAACGCCAAGTCCTGCCGGATCCCAAGTTTGGAGATCTGATCGTCACGAAGTTCATGAACTACGTGATGTACGAGGGCAAAAAAGCCGTCGCCGAAAACATCATCTATGGTGCTTTCGACATCCTGGAAAACAAGCGCAAGGACCAAGGTCCGCTTGAGACCTTCCACTCCGCCCTGGACAACGTCGCCCCGGCGATCGAAGTCCGGTCGCGCCGCGTCGGCGGCGCCACCTACCAAGTGCCGGTGGAAGTCCGTCCGGACCGTCGCCGCGCCCTGGCCATCCGTTGGCTGGTGACCGCCGCCCGCAAGCGCGGCGAGAACACCATGACCGAAAAACTGGCCGGTGAACTGCTCGACGCCTCCAACAACCGCGGCACCGCGGTGAAGAAGCGCGAAGACACCCACAAGATGGCCGAAGCCAACCGGGCGTTCTCGCACTACCGCTGGTAAGCTTTCTCACCAGCACTCTTTCAGGCGCGGGCGGTTTGAGATAAACCGCCCGCGCCGCACGTTTAAATGTCCCTGCCGCCTGTCCGGGCCCAGGGCCGCTACACAGAGCTAGATCCATGGCCCGCCAGCATAAAATCGAAGACTACCGCAACTTCGGCATCATGGCGCACATCGACGCCGGGAAGACGACGACGACCGAGCGGATCCTGTATTACACGGGTAAGTCGCACAAGATCGGCGAAGTCCACGACGGCGCCGCGACCATGGACTGGATGGACCAGGAGCAGGAACGCGGCATCACCATCACGTCGGCCGCGACGACCGCTTTCTGGAAAGAAAAGCGCCTCAACATCATCGACACCCCCGGACACGTCGACTTCACCATCGAAGTCGAGCGCAGCTTGCGCGTCCTCGACGGCGCCGTGGCGGTGCTGGACGGCAACGCCGGCGTCGAGCCGCAGACAGAAACCGTCTGGCGCCAGGCCGACAAGTATCGCGTGCCGCGCATCGTCTTCGTCAACAAGATGGACAAGATCGGCGCCGACTTCGACAAGTCGGTCGAGTCGATCCGCGACCGCCTGGGCGCCAAGGCCGTGCCGATCCAGTTCCCGATCGGTTCGGAAAACTCGCTGAGCGGCCTGGTCGACCTGGTCCGCATGAAGGCCGTGGTCTGGGACAACGACGCCCTGGGCGCCAACTTCCGCGACGAGGAAATCCCCGCCGACCTGCTGGACAAGGCCAAGGAAGCTCACGCCTATCTGGTCGAGGCCGCCGTCGAACTCGACGACGAGGCGATGGAAGCCTATCTGGGCGGCGAAGAGCCCTCGGAAGCCGTGCTCAAGAAGTGCATCCGCAAGGCCGTGCTGACCGGCGCCTTCTATCCGATCCTCTGCGGCTCGGCCTTCAAGAACAAAGGCGTGCAGACCCTGCTCGACGCCGTCGTCGACTACCTGCCCTCGCCGGTGGACATCCCGCCGACCAAGGGCATCGACTTCAAGACCGACGCCGAAGTCGTGCGCCACGCCTCGGACGACGAGCCGCTGTCGGTCCTGGCCTTCAAGATCATGGACGACCCCTTCGTCGGCTCCCTGACCTTCTGCCGGATCTATTCGGGCAAGCTGGAAACCGGCATGAGCCTGCTGAACTCGACGCGCGACAAGCGCGAGCGGGTCGGCCGCATGCTGCTGATGCACTCCAACAACCGCGAAGACATCAAGGAAGCCTATGCCGGCGACATCGTCGCCCTGGCCGGCCTCAAGGACACCCGCACCGGCGACACCCTGTGCGATCCGCTGAAGTCGCCGGTGATCCTGGAGCGCATGGAGTTCCCGGCCCCGGTCATCGAAATCGCCGTCGAGCCCAAGTCCAAGGCCGACCAGGAAAAGCTGGGCGTCGCCCTGGCCAAGCTGGCCGCCGAGGATCCGTCCTTCACCGTCTCGACTGACTTCGAAAGCGGCCAGACGATCCTGAAGGGCATGGGCGAACTGCACCTGGACATCAAGATCGACATCCTGAAGCGGACCTACAAGGTCGAAGCCAATATCGGCGCGCCGCAGGTGGCCTATCGCGAAAGCCTGGGTCGCAAGGCCGAGATCGACTACACCCACAAGAAGCAGACCGGCGGCACGGGCCAGTTCGCCCGCGTGATGATCACCTTCGAACCCGGCGAGCCCGGTTCGGGCTTCGTGTTCGAAAGCGCCATCGTCGGCGGCGCGGTGCCGAAGGAATACATCCCCGGCGTCCAGAAGGGCCTGGAGTCCGTCAAGGACAACGGCCTGCTGGCCGGCTTCCCGCTGATCGACTTCAAGGCCACCCTGACCGACGGCAAGTACCACGACGTCGACTCCAGCGTGCTGGCGTTCGAAATCGCGGCCCGCGCCGCCTTCAAGGAACTGCGTGAAAAGGGCGCCCCCAAGCTGCTCGAGCCGATCATGGCCGTCGAGGTCGTGACCCCGGAAGAGTATCTGGGTTCGGTCATCGGCGACCTGAACGGTCGCCGGGGCATGATCCAGGGCCAGGACATGCGCGGCAACGCCACGGTGGTGAACGCCTTCGTGCCGCTGGCCAACATGTTCGGCTATGTGAACACCCTGCGTGGCATGAGCCAGGGCCGCGCCCAGTTCACCATGCAGTACGACCACTACGAGCCGGTGCCGCAACACGTCGCCGACGAAGTGATCAAGAAGTATGCGTAGGCTTTTCCTCGCGGAAAGGCGTACGCAGTAAATGGCGCGGGTTCCTCTGGAACCCGCCCGTCCTACCCCAGATATTCCCCTTAAATTGCAGGCCCCTCTGGGGTCCGGAGCTAGAGAAAAATGGCCAAGGAAAAGTTCGAACGTAACAAGCCGCACTGCAACATCGGCACGATTGGTCACGTTGACCATGGCAAGACGACGCTGACGGCGGCGATCACCATCATTCTGGCCAAGAGCGGCGGGGCGACGGCGAAGAACTACGCCGACATCGACGCGGCGCCGGAAGAAAAGGCCCGCGGCATCACGATCAACACCGCGCACGTGGAATATGAGACGGCGGCCCGTCACTACGCCCACGTCGACTGCCCCGGCCACGCCGACTATGTGAAGAACATGATCACCGGCGCGGCGCAGATGGACGGCGCGATCCTGGTGGTGTCGGCGGCCGACGGCCCGATGCCGCAGACCCGCGAGCACATCCTGCTGGCCCGCCAGGTCGGCGTGCCGGCCCTGGTGGTCTACATGAACAAGGTCGACCTGGTCGACGACGCCGAGCTGCTGGAGCTGGTGGAGATGGAAGTGCGCGAGCTGCTCAGCTCTTACGACTTCCCCGGCGACGACATCCCGATCACCAAGGGCTCGGCCAAGGTGGCGATCGACGGCGGCGACCCGGTGATCGGCGAGCAGTCGATCCT
>NZ_JBIXJO010000023.1:0-61796 GCF_052871235.1 Caulobacter sp. LARHSG274
AGACCACCATCCGCTTCAAGCCGCGCGATCAGTGGCGGCCGGGCATGACGCCCGACAAGCTGGTCGCCGAACTGGACGAGCGGGTGAAGGTCCCGGGCCTGACCAATGTCTGGGTGCCGCCGATCCGTAACCGCATCGACATGCTGGCCACCGGCATCAAGAGCCCGATCGGGGTCAAGATCTCCGGCGCCAACCTGGCCGAACTGGACAGCGTCGCCCGCGAGGTCGAGGCCGTGGCCAAGAACGTGCCGGGCGTCAGCTCGGCCCTGGCCGAACGGCTGACCGGCGGGCGCTATGTCGACGTGACCATCGACCGGGCCGCGGCCGCCCGGTTCGGGCTCAACATCGACGACGTCCAGTCGATCGTCTCCGGCGCGATCGGCGGCGAGACCATCGGCCAGACGGTCGAGGGCCTGGCCCGCTACCCGATCAGCGTCCGCTATCCGCGCGAACTGCGGGGCAGCCTCGAAGGCCTGCGGGCCCTGCCGATGCTGACGCCGGGCGGCGCCCAGATCACCCTGGGCACGGTCGCCGACGTGCGCATCGCCGACGGGCCGCCGATGCTCAAGAGCGAGAACGGCCGTCCCACGACCTGGGTCTATGTCGATGTCCGGGGACGCGACCTGGCCTCCGTGGTCGGAGACCTGCGCCAAGCCGTCGATCAGCGCGTGAAGCTCTCGCCCGGCGTCAGCCTCTCCTATTCGGGGCAGTTCGAATATCTGCAGCGGGCCGCCGACCGCCTGAAGGTCGTGGTGCCGGCCACCCTGACGATCATCTTCGTCCTGCTCTATGTGATCTTCCGCCGCTTCGACGAGGCGGGCCTGATCATGGCCACCCTGCCCTTCGCGCTGACCGGCGGCATCTGGACGCTCTATCTAGCTGGCTTCCACCAGTCGGTGGCCACCGGGGTCGGCTTCATCGCCCTGGCCGGGGTCTCGGCCGAGTTCGGGGTGGTGATGCTGATCTACCTCAAGCACGCCATGGAGGCCCTGGGGCCGGACCCGACATCCGTCCAGATCGTGGCGGCGGTGCGCGAAGGCGCCCTGCTGCGTGTGCGGCCCAAGGCCATGACCGTGGCGGTGATCCTGGCGGGCCTGGCCCCCATCCTCTGGGGCCATGGCGCCGGCTCCGAAGTGATGAGCCGCATCGCCGCCCCGATGATCGGCGGAATGCTCACCGCCCCTCTGCTGTCGATGTTCGTCGTCCCGGCCGGCTACCTGCTGCTGCGCCGCCGACGGACCCGAGTCTCCCTTTCCACTTCCCCTCAGGCCAAGGAGATTAGCTGATGAAGACCCTGTCCCTGACCCTCGCCGCCCTGCTGGCGACGACAAGCCTGGCCGCCTGCGGCCGCAAGACCGAGGCGCCCGCCGCGCCGGCCGCGCCCGCCCCAGCCGCCGCGCCCGCCCCGACGGCCGGCGGCGACATGGCCGGCATGGACATGGCGCCCGCCGACAAGATGGCCAAGGGCGTCGGCGTCGTGACGGCGATCGACAAGACCGCCGGCACGATCACCCTGGACCACGACGCCATCCCCGAGGCCGGCTGGCCGGCCATGACCATGGGCTTCAAGGCCGCGCCGGCCCTCCTGGACGGCGTGGCGGTCGGCGACAAGGTGGCCTTCGACCTGAAGCTTCATGACGGATCGGGCGAGGTCACGGCGATCGCCAAGCAATAGGGCGGCGCGGCGAGGCGCTCGATCCGCCGCTACAACTGCGACAATGCCCCGAGAACGACAGTTCATCTCCCGATGGGCTGTCGTGGCGAGGCCGCGCCATCAGCAGACATTGACCTCGTGCCGGAAAGCGGACGTCCAATCTGCAACACTACCACTACAGGTCGGCCTGGATTTAAAGCCTGGGATCGATCGGTTCGCTCTCCAACGCTAGGACGGCGAAGACGCACTCATGCACCCGGCGCAGCGGTTCGCGGGCGACGAAGCGCTTGAGGCCTTCGTGGCCGAGGGCGAACTCACGCAGAGCCAGATTGCGCTTACCGGCCAGACCGCGCTCGCGCAGGCGTTCGAGGTGCTCGGGCGCGTCATATTCCGGTCCGTAGATAATCCGCAGATACTCGCGGCCGCGCACCTTCAGGGCAGGCTGGATCAGGCCCTTCTTGCCACGCACCACAAAGTCGCGCGGCTTGACGACCATGCCCTCGCCGCCGCCGGCCGTGAGGGTTTCCCACCACAGGGCCGCGTCGGCGCAGGCGGCCTCGTCGGCGAGATGAACCTCGCGCCAGCGTGTCGGCGCGATCACCGCGTCGCCCGTCGCGCCGAGCCGGTCGGCCAAGCCCATGTGCCAGACGTGATCGCGGTTAAACCAGACCCTGCCCTCGCTGGCCAGCAGGTGGAACGGCGCGACCTTGAGGTCGTCGACGCCCGACACCGGCCAGACATAGGGCTCCCAGGCGTGGGCGTAGAGGTCGGCCCGGGCGCCGCGATCCTGGAAGCGGGCCAGCAGGTCTCCGACCGGCGCGCCTTGGGCCGCCGCCCGCGCCAGGGCGTCGGACGCTGCCGAGAGGCCAGCCTTGGCCGAGGCCGCGACCGGCGCGTACTGGGCGTCGATCAGCGCGCCGGCCTTGGCCGACCACGGCATGATCTCGGCGTCCAGCAACAGCCAGTCGGTGGACAGCTCATCCCACAGACCCGCCGCATCGACCGCGCCGCGCAGTCGGGCCAGCAGGCCTTCGGTCGTGGCGGGGTCGTTGAAGAACGCGCGGCCCGTGCGGGTCCAGATCGCGCCGGTCTCGCCGGCGGAAGCGTCGAACCGCGCCTGTGCGGCGGCAGGGTCGCGGCACAGGGCGATCACCGCCCGCGAGCCCATGTGCTTTTCCTGGCAGACCACGCTGGCGACGCCGCGCTCGCGATAGTGAGCGAACGCCTCTTCAGGCCGCTCCAGCCAGCCGACCTGAGCGCTGGTCTCGCTGGGCGACATAGTCGGCGGCAGATAGGCCAGCCACTTGGGAGCTAGGGCAAAGCGGCTCATGACTTCGATCGCGGCCGAAGCGTTCTCCTCGGCCA
Organism: Caulobacter sp. LARHSG274; assembly: GCF_052871235.1. Classification (NCBI taxonomy): domain Bacteria; kingdom Pseudomonadati; phylum Pseudomonadota; class Alphaproteobacteria; order Caulobacterales; family Caulobacteraceae; genus Caulobacter; species Caulobacter sp. LARHSG274. The sequence goes on from NZ_JBIXJO010000023.1 coordinate 3,020, forward strand.
CCACAACGCGACCCCGGAATTCGGTGTCGATCCAGCGACGACCGCTGACATCCTCCATGTCGAGCAGATCGTCGGCCAGGGCTTGGTTGGAGCGACCGCCATCGGCCGGGGCCAGCGGTCGCACGGGCTCGCACCACACCTGTTGGGCGGGTACTTCGACCAAGGTCTTTTCGGGCCAACGCAGGGCCGTCAGCTTGCCGCCGAACACGCAACCGGTGTCGATGCATAGCGTGTTGTTGACCCACTGCGCCTCGGGCATGGGCGTGTGGCCATAGATCACCGCCGTCTCGCCACGATAGGACGCGGCCCAGTCAGCGCGCACGGGCAGGCCGAACTCGTCGATCTCGCCGGTCGTTTCGCCATAGAGGGCGAACTCGCGCACCGCGCCGGAGCCCCGGCCGATCATCTCCGCCTTCAGTCCGGCATGGGCGACGGCAAGACGGCCGCCGTCCAGCCAGAGGTGGCTGCGCAGATCGTCGAGAAAGGCGGGCAGGGCCGCCTTGAAGCCGCGATCCACGCCGTCCAGCTGGTCGATGGTCTGCTGCAGGCCATGAGCGATCGTGACCTTGCGACCCCCCAGCCAGCGACCCAGCTTGCGCTCGTGGTTGCCTTGCACGCAGTAGCCCGTGCCGGCCGCCACCATGCTCATGGCGATCCGCAGCGCGTCAGGCGAGTTGGGGCCGCGATCGACCAAGTCGCCGAGGAAGATAGCCTTGCGGCCTCCCGGCGGGGTGATCGTCGCCGACCGTTCACCCAGGACCTCGCCCCAGGCCACTTGGTAGCCCAGGACGGTCAGCAGCTCTTCTAGCTCGGTCGCGCAGCCGTGCACGTCGCCGATGATGTCGAACGGCCCGTGGTCGTCGCGCTTGTCGGTCCATAGCGGCTTGCGCTCGACGGTGGCGGCGTCGATCTGGTCCGCGCTGGTTAGCTTCCAGACGTGGCGGAAGCCCTCGCGCTGCAGGCCGCCCTGGCCCTTACGGATCTCCGAGACCATGCGCTGGACGACGTTGGCGCCGAACGGGCGGTCGGGCCGCGCGCGGTTGCGCTCGACGCAGACATCGATGCCCGGATCGACGACCACGGCGATCGGCAGGGCGTGCCAGCGGCGCGCCAGCTCCACCCAGGCCCTGCGATCGGGCATGCGGACATTGGTGGCGTCGATCACCGTAAGCTTGCGGTGCTTCAGCCGCTTCTCAGCGATCGCCTTGACCAGATCGAAGGCGTCGGCGCTGACCGACTGGTCGGTCTCGTCATCGGATACCAGGGCGCGGCAATAGTCCGACGAGATCACCTCCGTCGGCGCGAAATGCTTGGCGGCGAAGGTCGACTTGCCGGAGCCCGAGGCGCCGATCAGCACGACCAGAGCGAAGTCGGGAATTTCGAGGGTGGTCATGCTTGGTCTCGGGTGAAGATCGCCATCTGGGTCGGGGCGCCCAGCGCCTCGTCCGTCTTGCCGATGCCGTCGAACACGGCGGTGTAGCCCCAGGCGGATTCAATCGCCGCCGCCCAGGCGCGGAACTGCTCGCGCGTCCACTCGAAGCGGTGATCAGGGTGGCGAAACGCGCCGGTCGCGAGGTTGGGGAACAGCGCGTTGTATTCGACGTTCGGCGTGGTCACGACTACCGTGGCCGGGCGCGCGGCGCCGAACACCACCTTCTCCAGGGCGGGCAGGCGATCCAAGTCTAGGTGCTCGATCACCTCCACCAAGGCGGCGGCGTCCACCTCTTCCCAGCGCCGGTCACGATAGGTGACCGAGCCGTGCAGCAGGGTGACGCGACCTTCGGGCGGTCCGCCGACCATATGCAGTTTCAGCCGCTTGGCCGCCCATTCCAGATCGCGGGCTGCGGCGTCGACGCCGATCAGCCGCTCGACCCAGCGCTCCTTGAGCAGCCGAGCGAGCAGCTTACCCTCGCCGCAGCCCAGGTCGGCGATCGCCTTGGCGCCGCTGGCGCGCAGGGCGTCGACCACTGAGACCATCCGCTCGTCGTTCAGGCGTAGCGGCGCCTCCAGCGCATCTTCGGGCGCGGGTTTGCGAGCGGCGGGCTCGACAGCCTCGTCGCGAGTCTCGGGCGCCAGACGCTCCAGTGCATCGCGCGCCAGGGCTCGGCGGTGGATTAGGTAGCGTTGGACGATCAGGTCGCGAGAGGGATGGCCCTCCAGCCAGCCTTCGCCACGCTTCATCAGCTTGGTGATCTCGTCTTCTCCGACCCAGTAGTGCTTGTCGTCGTCCAGCACCGGGATCAGCACATAGAGGTGGTTGAGCAGGTCGCGCAGCCGCGCGGTCCCGGTAAGTCGAAGCGTGACGTAACGAGACGTGTCGGAGTCGACGCCGGGGACGGGATCGATGCCCACGGTCCAGCCCAGGGGCTCGAACAGCGTCCGAACGAGCTCGGCTCCGCCGCCGCGAGCCGGCAGCGGCGTGACGAGGACTTCCAGCGGGATCGCTTGCTCGGCCAGTTCCGGCCGCTCGCGCGAGGTTCCGGCCATGGCGGTACGCAGAGCCCGTGCCATGGCGACCGACAGGAAGGACGATGCGGCATAGGGGCGGTCGTTGACGTACTGATCGAGCAGGCCGTCGGCGCGGCCCTTGCCGCGCACCAACGCCACCGGGTCGATATCCAGCAGCAGCGCCGCCTCGCAGCGCGCCTCGGACACTTCCGGATAGAAGACGTGCGCCTTGCCGAACGGAAGCTCGGTCTCGTGGGCGCGACCGGGGTGCTTATGCAACAAAAAGCCCAGGTCGGTCGCCGGCTGATGTGTGGTCGCGATGGACAGGTACATGGAAAGCTTTCGCGAAGAGCACGCGGGGGCGGACCGTCAGGCGTCGCCGGAAAGATCGTCGGCCGGGCTAAGTTCGTCGAACTCGCCCGGACGACGACCGGTCAGTTTGTAGATCACCAGCCAGGCCTCGACGGCGGCGGCGACCGGACCGGGCACCGGCAATCCCGCGAACCAGCGAGACACCGATGACCGGTCCACACCCAGGGCCTCGGAGAGCCGGGACATCCAGCCCCGTTCTCCGAAGAGGGTGATCGCCGCCTGCCGAAGGACCTCCGGGGTCATCCTATCGGGCCTCGCTCATGAGCCGTTCGTGCTCACGCATAAAGCCCAGGACCGCCTCGGAGAAGCCGTCGATGTGAGTCCAGCGGCCTTCATAGCCGACGCCGTTCCGGGCGCTGGCGACATTGACCATGTAGGCCTTGGCCGCCTTCGGATCCGGGACCGCGTCCTGCGACTGCTCGTCGGTGACGACGATCAGCCGGTCATGGGCCAGGGTGTTGACGTGGGTCACCGCCTTACCCAGCAACGTGCCGTTGCTGGGCTGCGACCGGATCACCGCGTCCACCCCTGCCATGCCCCGACGGGCCGGAACCTCCACCACCTTATTGGAGAAGGAGAAAACCCGCACGTCGCCCGGCACGATCGAGGCCAGAGTGGCGGCCGCGTCCATCCGGGTCAGGTCCGACCTCGCCGACAGTCGCACGGCCATCGAGGGGGACACGTCCACCAGGATGATCGTCCGCCCTTCGAACACGGGGCCTTCCAGCACCGTCTCGGCCAGGGCCTGATCGAGCCAGGGTTCGAACCGGGGCGCCGCCCGAGCCGCCGCCACGTAGCGGAAGGGCAGAACCCGTTCCGCGCCGCGCCGCGCCAGGATGGCGTCCTTGACCAGGGCTTCATCGACGCCGGCCTGATCCATGTTCCGGAGGTTCCGGAGCAGGGCGAGGTAGCCGAGCTTGCGCTCGGCCAGCAGGCGCTCGAAGCTGACCTTCTTGTCGGCACCGCCCGAGAGGGCGACCTCCCAGGTGTCCGGCGACGGCAGGGACCGCTCGGCCACCTGCTTCCACAGGGCGGCCTGGGCTTCGTCCCCGGGCTTGGCGTGAACCAGGAACAGGACGTCGCGCAGCTTCACCGGCCCATCGCGGTCGTACTTGGCCAGCTGGTAGGCGTCGAACTTGCCGAAGGCGGTCGCGAGACCCTTCTTCATCTGCTTGCTGAGCGGCTTGCGGCCGTGGCGCCAGTAGAGGCTCAGGAACTCGCTCAGCTCGTCGGCCCGCTGGATGACCCGCGCGATGGTCTCCGAGACCAGCGGCGTGCCCGAGCCGGTGCGCGCCAGGGCGCACAGCAGCATCAGCGGCGCGTGACGCAGGTTGAAGCGCTCGCGCGCCTCGATCGCCAGGTCGGCGACGACCTGCGGTGCGACCTCGGCGGCCAGGGCGGCGATGCGGTCGGCGATCGCCAGGCCGTCCTCGTAGAACTCGTCCTCCCAGAGGAGGCACGAGAGCACGGAACGGCGCAGCGACTGCTCCGCGTTGAGCTTGATGGCCGGGGCGCCCTCGAAGGTGACGTCGGGGCGCTTGGCGAAGATGTTGAAGCGCATGGCGCGCCTCCTTCCTGACGTCGTGTTGCGGGGCCGATCGGAGCGGGACGAGACGTCCAGATCCCCGATCGCCAGGCGGCGTCGGGGCTTAGGGTTTCAAACCCTCTGGGCGGTATGGCTTCATCATCGAAGTCAGGATCTCGTCATCGCCAAATCGGATCTCCGGCTCGCGGGCGCCGTCAGCGCATCGCGTGTCGAAGACCGGGGTTCTCTAGTCCAGCTTGTTGCGCAATGCAACAAGCTGGACTGAAAAAATTGTCGGCGGGGAATGAGCGGATCGGGAGGGCGCTTCCGCCGGACGTGTCAGCGTCCAGACCCAGTTGAGCTTGCGCTCCGGCCGCCCTTTGTGCTGGAGACGAAGGACCCGATACCTGTCGCCGCCGCCGACGACCCACCAGGGAAAAATCGCATTCCGGACTGCCTCCTCGCGGAGACAACGGCGCCTGGCTTTCGCCTGCATACCGTCACCCGAAGAACCCGAAATGCTGCGCCACTGGCGGCCTTTGGAAACCCGATGGGGAAAATCGGAAGCGGAAGGTGCTCTACCAGACTGAGCTACATGCGACTTGCGCCACACGGGAGGATTCGAACCCCCGACCACCTCGTTATGAGCGATGAACCCGCTCCCTGCGCCACCATCGGCCCCGACGCCGAAGCGCCGGGAGCGGTCGTATAGCGACGGTCGTTGCGCTGCGCAACAAGAAAAGCGACGGCGGGGAATGTTCGGAAGCGGACATGCTCAAAGCTCTATCCACCTGAGCTACAGCGAACTCTCGTCCACTGGCGGGATTCGAACCCGCGACCGTTGAGTCCGAAGAAACCGCTTCCTGCGCCACCGCCGTCGAGCTCCAATACGCCGCCACGTTGCAGAATGCAACAAGTCGAGGGTGCCCATTTGCGCCAGGAACGGACCTTGATGCGTCTCCAGATTCCGGACCTTCAGCGGCGGCGAGGTCCGACCCAAAGCGCAAATAGATCGGTCGCCCTCACCCCGACGAAGCCGGTCTCTTGAATTTGACCTTAGAATGCAATAGTGAGCGTCACAGCCAAGCCCGGCGTGTTTCTGAAACTGGAAAGGAGAACATCATGCGAGCGACTTCAGCCCGTCAAGAAAATCTCCTCATAATCCAGACTCTTCAGGAACAGATTGCATGGGCAATTCGCTGTCGGGCGATGTCACTCGCCTGACCCCTTTCGGCCGGGTGAAAACACCTCGCCGTATCATCAAATATCCGCTGTTCAACCAGGCGTCGTCGGCTTCCGTTTCTCGGGAGGGCGATCATGCGCGCTGACATGTTCAAAGTCGTCGTCGAGCGACCACGATGGGGCGCTGGTCATGCGCCATCACCGAAACTGAAAAGGACACCTGATCCGAATATCCAATACATTGGCCTGAAACGTCACGCGTACATCGCGGCGCCCTATTCAAAATCACTCAACGAAAACCTCGCACCTCTCGTGCGATTTTTGCGAAGCCGGAGAGGGCGGCCGTGGGACAGCGTGTTCAGCGAGATCTGCGCCACCCTCGACACCGGCAGCACGATCAAGATGCATGTGCGCGAGCACATCGAGGACTATGTCCTCACGCGCATCTCGGTCGGTCGGCGCGGCGAGTGGATGTTCGAGGGCGAGGTGCTCGGGCGCGAGGACCGATGGCGTCGCCGACGGGCGTTCTTCGTCGATCCGCGTGATGGGATCCTCAAGGACATCAGAGGCCTCGCCCAATGCCTGCCCGCAGCCAATTGCGGCGGGAAAGGCGGTGCGCTGTGAACCTTTCTCCTAAAATCACGCTGGTCTCGGCGGACCCCTCCCGCCTGGATCCGGCCGCCATCGACCAACTCGAGGCGTCGACCCGATATGAGGGGATCGAGCGCGTCGTTGGCTTGCCCGACCTGCATGTCGGCGCCGGGATCGCGGTGGGCGCCGCATTCTGGTCGCCGGATCGGATCTGGCCACATCTCGTGGGCGGCGACATCGGTTGCGGCATGGGCCTGTGGGAACTGAGCAGCCCCTTGCGCAAGTTCAGACTGGGGTCCGTGGAGCGCAAGCTCCACGGCCTCGACGAGCCCTGGTCGGGCGACACCCTGGCCGCCGTGGCGGGTTTTGGTCTGCCATCGCATTTGGCCGGCCCGGCGCTGGGCACGATCGGCGGCGGCAACCACTTCGTGGAATTCCAGCGGATCGAAGAGGTCGTCGACGGCGAACGTTTCGAAACACTGGGCCTGCAGGCGGATCGTGTGTGGATGATGGTTCACAGCGGATCGCGGGGATTGGGACAGGCTGTTCTTCAGGCGCACAAGACAGAGCCCGTCAGCGCCGGGATGCTCGCGGCCAGCCCTGCGGGGCAAGCCTATCTTGCCGAGCATGATCAGGCTCAGGCCTGGGCCGTGCTGAACCGGCGGATCATCGCGCAACGCTTCCGCGACGCCATCGGCGCCGAGGGACGGCCTGTGCTCGACATCTGCCACAACTGCGTGACGCCCCACCTTGGCGGATGGCTGCACCGCAAGGGCGCAGCCCCGGCCGATCGCGGGCTGGTCGCCATCCCGGGATCGCGCGGCGATTTCAGCTACTTGGTCGAACCGATCGCCGACGGCGCTGACCGGGCCCTTAGCTCGCTCGCCCACGGCGCTGGGCGCAAGTGGAGCCGCTCGGACGCGCACGCAAGGCTGTCCGCGCGTTTCCGCATCGCCGATCTTCAACGGACGGCGCTCGGCAGCCATGTCGTCTGCGAGGATCGCCGGTTGATCTATGAGGAAGCGCCCCAGGCCTACAAGGACATTCAGCGGGTCGTGGCGGACCTTGAGCACGCTGGCCTGGTGCGCGTCATCGCGCGGCTGCGCCCCCTGCTCAGCTACAAGACAAGGGCGGCGTCATGAGTGAGATAATCTTGCACCTGACGTCCGGACAGGGACCGCAGGAATGTCGGTGGGTTGTCGCTCAACTAGCGGCCGCCTACGCCCGCGAAGCGGAAGCCTATGGCGTCGTCTGCGAGATCCTGGAGAGCGGTGAGGATTACCCCTCATCGCTGCTGATGCGTGTCGGCGGCGACCAGGCGCCGGAATTCGTCGCAGGGCGGATCGGCACGGTCCTGTGGATCGGCGACAGTCCGTTTCGGCCTGGCCATAACCGCAGAAACTGGTTCGTGGGCGTCGCCCTTGCGCCGGAGCCCGACCTTGTCCCTGACTTGAAGGCCGAGGACATCGACTACCAGACCCTGCGCGCCAGCGGTCCGGGCGGCCAGCATGTCAACAAAACCGATAGCGCCGTGCGCGCCACCCACCGCCCGACCGGTCTGGTCGCCACCGCGCAAGAGCAGCGCTCGCAGCACGCCAACCGCAAGTTGGCGCGGTTGAAACTCGCCATGATGATCGAAGAACAGCGGGGCGCGTCACGCGACAAGGCCCGCCGATCGCAATGGAGCCTCAACCAGCAACTTGAGCGCGGCAATCCTGTCAGAACATACAAGGGGGTCCGCTTCACGCCGAAATCGGCGACCTGAACCCAAACGGGCTGGGCGGAATCCTGCGAATTTCGTCCAGCCCTCCTTCCAATCGGAGCAGCTTCCGATCCTGGGCCCGACGCCTTCGGCCGCTCACCACCCCGAAGCGAAGTTCGGAAAGTCCGCTGCCCGGACGCCTTGCCGATGTCTCGATCCTGGCCAGATGCCAATGGCGGCACGCGACCCTGGGAGGACCCTTGAGCTGCTGTCGGCCAAGGTATCAGTACAGCGCCTTATCGTCCTCCAGGTAACGAGTAACGAACTCGGTGAAGCTGTCTGCTACGAACCGATTTCGATCAGACACCAAGAAGATGCGGCCGAAGTCCGGCCCCTCTCCACAGCAGATGCCCCATGCCGTGCACCATATGAGCGTGTCGGCGAAAAGCAGCGCTTTCATGGGCGCCAGCGCCAAGCTTGGCTCCGCTTCGCCGCATTCCTCGATCAACGACCGAATGCGTTCGAGCCCCCACCACGCGTTCCCAAACCCATCCATGTCCCCGCCATCATCGAAGGTTGAACAGGCGTGAATGAGGTAGTCGCGGAAATCATCGGGCAGGCGAACACCATAGTGCGCCGCCAGCGAAGCGACCTCAGCCGTTCCGTGCGTGACAACCCGGTTGTAGGCATACTCCGGCCCTGCCCAGAGAGCGATCAGCCTCTCGTGGGGCGCTCGCGGTTTTACGGGACTGGGTCTGAGGGGCTTACCGTCAATGAATGGCTTCGTCGGCCGGGAATGTATATGGCCGTATCCGGAGAAATAGCCGTGCTGAGCAGCCGGCGCGACCTCGACATTGATCTCTCCGCTCCATTCCTTTTGTCGCTGCGAAAGATAGACGGATTGACCATCAAACTCGTGGCCAGGTTCGTGGATCACGCCGGCCCAGACGTGGCTGATCGCGGGATCAAGCCGCACGCTAAATGGCCCGGGGATCGGCGGCTCATGGCCAAAGTCACGCGACCGCCACAACCTGCTCGGAGCTACGAGGATGACCTGTTGGGGTTCCATGGCCCAAGCTAGGCCGCGTCCGATCTCAGGGCAACGAGGACATCATGGCACGTCTCGAAACCCCTCTGGGCGGTGGAGCACGTCCGCTTCAGCGACGGGGGCGCGCCAGATGCGGACATTGGCATCGCTCCAGGAACACGACCTTTGGATCGGTGCCCTCCGGGCGGGAGCGCCACGGCTTTGCGTCAGATCACCGACATCGCCGCCTGCCCGAAGAGCGGTCCTTCGCCTGCAGTGCCGAACCGGCCCATCGCTCTAACGACCCGGGCTCGCCCAGACCAAGGCTTCACGCCCCGTCGCCTCGGTGAATGACTTGAACGACACCATGATCAGGCAGGCGGCAGGCTCAGCACGAAAGCTCCAGCGAACCCGGCGATAGTTCAGCGGTCCGGCCACTTTTCGAACCGCGGCGCTTCAATGGACAAGAACGATACAAGTCGACGACGCCTGGGCGCCAGCGTCAGCTTTGGCCAATATCCGACGGAACGCGGGTTCTCTTAGGAAACATTTAGGATCGCTTAGGAGCCATTTAGGAACTCCAGCGCCCACCCTGAGATAGACCTCGTCGCCCCGAAACCCGGCGGCGTTCGTCGCCAAGGAAACTGCAATGCGACCCACCTCCTTCGCGGCGGCGGCCGTTCTGGCCCTCGCCGCCGTCCACCCTGCCCTGGCCGGCAATAGCGGCCTGCTGGGCGCAATCAAGCGAGAGGCGACCAAGGCCGCCGGCTCGAATTCCGGCCTGCCCGCTGGGGACGTCCAAAACGCTCTGTCGGTGTTCAGGGCCGTTCGGACCGCGGCCGCGGCGGTCCGGCCGCCCTCTCCGAAGGCGGAAGAGACCCCAGGTCCCGCCGCGGCGACCACGTTCGACGCGCCCGATGCGATCGCCGACGAGCCCACCGCCGCCGGCTTCGCCGAACCGGCGCCCGTCAACTATTCGTCGCGGGAGATTCACCGACCGCAGGACCTGCGCTTCTCCGAGACCATGTCCGCGCGCAAAAAAGCCCTTGAGCAGTTTGGAAAATCGCCGTGCGACGCCTGCGAAGGCGGCTACCAATACGACACCTCGGTCCGCCATCTGGTTGCGGGCTGGACGCGACAGGACGGGGCCTTCGAACAGAAGGTGGGCGCCATGCACGTCGGCGAAAGCTTCAACTGGCGAGGCGCGACCACCTCGGGCCTGTTCCGCGTCGAGAGCGAGGCGCCGATCGGGCCTTTTCCCTGCAAACAGGTCCGCTACGTCCTGACCAGGGGCAAGCAGAGCGCCGATCGCCTCGGCCTGTTCTGCTTTGGCAAGCGGGAGTACAGCACCCTGGATGAATGGATCGAGGTGTTCTGAGGCGATCAGTCGACCGCCACCACCTCGAGCTGCGGCGCGCCCTGCATCTCCAGCCGGATCCGTCCTCGCTCCGGTCGGACCAGGCGGATCGGCGCCCCTCGCTCGTCGAGTCGACGCCGCAACAGGATCAGTCGGGTCTCGAGGTTGTCCTTGAGGTCGGGCAGGCGGAGGCTGGCGTCGAGACGGATCTCGCGATTGGTGAACTCCGTCCGGCCGCCGGTCTCGAACGCCCGCAGGAAATAGAACAACAATCGTCCCGGCACGCCCTTGATCACATAGGCGTCGTCGATGAACAGGCTGTCGTCCACCGTAAAATAGCGCACCCGGAACGGTGCGGCGCCGGTTCCGGTGGGTGGGACCGGGACCGGGGGCGCGGCTCGCGCCGCCTGAGCCTCCAACTCGGCCAAGCGCAGGCTTGCGGCCAATTGCGCGCCCAGCAGGGCCAGAGCTTCCTCATCCTGGTGGGTGAAGGCGAACTTCTGGTCGGATTCCACAAAGATCACCCCGCGGAGTCGGCCATGGCTGACCATGGGCGTGGCCAATTGGCTCTGCGGGTCGGAGAGGCCCGGCAGGGGGATGATGCGCGCGGCGTCCAGTTCGGCGCTGGATTTGGCCGCCTCCGCCAGGCGATCGCCTCGGCTCATGTCGCTCAGCCGCACCGGCCGCAGTCTCGCCGCCGCGGCGCCGATCACCCCCTCGCCCAACGTCACTTGCGAACCCGCTCCGCCGCTGGCGTAGCCCCGGCTGGCCAGGGTCGAGAGGCGTTCGCCCCCAGCGTCAGGAGTCAGGATCATCGAATGGGCGAATCCCAGATCGCGCGCCAGCCCGTCGAGTATTCCGTCGATCATCGCTTCAGGGTCGTTCTGAGCGGCCACGGCCGAGGCCAAGCGCGCCGCTGCGGCCAAGCGCGCGCCGCCCGGCGCTCTGGCGGTCGGCGGCGCCGCTGCGGCCGGACAGGCCACCGCGCGACAATCGAGAACGCGATAGAGATCGGCGCTACGCAGTTTCATCACGGTGTCTGCGCCATGCTGAGTGCTGATCGCACGCAGCTGGGCCGCCATCTGCTCGAACACCTCGCCTTCGTTCGTGGATCCTTCGAAGGTCAGTTCCAGAAGGTATTGCTCCCCGGTGCGCCCGCTCACCGTCAACACCGTGGCCCTGCCGTTGACGCGGATGTTGGCGGCCGTCTTGGTGAAGAACTGGTTCGACAGGGCGACGTGGTCGTCATCCACGTAGTGCACTTGAGACAGGTAGCTGACATTGGGCATGCCCTGCGCGTCGAGGGTGGCGATCACCGACGGGATCACGCCCTCGAAACAGTCGCGAATGGTACCCAGCGCGATCATCATGAGGCGGCGGCCAGCGCGGCGCCGGCCCCCGGACCAGGGGTCTGGTTGAAGGCAGCCGAGGGCCGGAAGCGCAAGCGCATCAGATCCTCAAGGTTGAGGAACCGAGCGATCTGGACAGGATGCACGCCCAGACGCTGCAGGATATCGACGATGTCGTTCATGTAGTCGTCGGCGCGGCTCCGGTCGACCGCATCGGCCTCGACGATCTGCCGCACTATCCCCTTGAGTTGATAGGTCCGATAATCCTGGGCCCGGCAGAAGGTCGCGGTCACCGAGGCCCCAACCGCCAGACCGCCGATCGCTTCGGGCCACTGGCGCCGGGAGATCAAGATGTCCACATCGACGCCGTCATCGATCGTTCGAGCGGCGACCGCCCGGGCGATCGCCGCCCCGCCCTCGGCGGCGCGAACACCCACCATGATCATCACCGGCGAGGTGATGAACGCCTGCAGCTCGTCATCAATCACGCCCACGCCACGCCCCCGTTGCTAGGATTCTTTTAGGAAACAACCCTGCGGCTTAGCAACCATTTAGGATGAGCCGGCGGCGGCCGGCCCCTAGACAGCGTCCCACATCACCGCCCCAAACGCCCGGGTGGTCCAAATACGGGGACGTACATGTCAAACACCGCCTTCCTTACCGTCGCCGGCGCCAAGCGCTGGGATCTCTATGGTCCGATTCACAAGGGCCTGCGCCTGGCCCACAGCCAGATGTTGATCCGCTTGGGTCAAGCCGACTTCACGCACGACCAATCCGCCCTGATGGCCGACCTCAGGACTCACTTGGCGCTCGGCGCCAAGCACCTGGCGCACGAAGACCGGCACATCCATCCGGCCCTCGAACGGCGCGCCCCTGGCGCCGCCGTGGCTCTGGAGGCACAGCATGGCCATCATCGGCGACGGTTCGCCGAACTGGAGCGGAGCATGGCGAAGTTCGAAGGGGCTTCGATCCCCGAGCGCGCGGCGCGCGGCCGCGCGCTCTACATCAGCTTCGTCGCGCTGGTTGCCGAAGATTTCGAGCATATGGCGGAGGAAGAGACTGTGGTCTGGCCACAGCTCTGCGCGCTTTTTGACGACGCCGAACTCGCTCAAATCGAGATGGACATCATCGCCGCCTTGGCCCCGGACGAGGTCATCGCCTTCATGCGGATGATGATCCCGGCCATGGCTCCGGCCGAACGGGCGAGTCTGCTTGGCGGCCTGAAGGCCAACGCACCGGCCGAGGCCTTCGCGGCGGTCATCGAGCGCGCGGCGCGTCCCACCCTTTCGACCGCGGACTTCGACGTCCTCGAACGGCTCGGCCTCGCCGCCTGACCGGCCGTCGCCTTCTCGATCCAAGACCCTGGAGACTTCCCATGCGCCACCTCGCGCCGGCGCTGTGCGCCCTGATGCTCGCCGCAGCCCCGGCTGCGGCCCTGGCCAATAAGACCCAGCCGCCCGCGACCGAGCCGGCAGGACCGGTGAAGGGGCAGTTCGTTTCAGCCGGCGATGGCGGCGAGGTGCGTTTTGACGGCGTGTCACGGTCGACCACGACCTATGGGCGCGGGCCCGTGAACACCTTCCTGGTGCAGATCTCAATCCGTAACAGACAGGATCGTCCGGCCCTGGCGGCCAACATCGCCTACGCCTTCGTCGTCATGCCGGACCGCCTCGGGGGCCTTGGCTATTACAATCTCACCCGTCTCCGACAGGAGAGTCTCGACTACACGATCCCGGCCCACACGGTTGAACAGGTGCAGTTCGAGGTCGACGACGACGACAGATTCCAGGCGGTGGAGGTGCGGGCGAGCGGCAGCGGTCCTGCGGTCCTGCGCTGGACTCGCAACAACCTGGCGCTCAACGCCATCAGCAGCGGGGATCTCAAGGAGATAGCCAAGTTCGCTGGCGCCTACAGAACCAGCCTTGGCGGCGTGGTCGGCGTGACCTGGAGCGGAACCCGGTTCGTCGGCGTGACCCAGGCGCGCGGGCCCCGCGGCGGCGAGAGTTTCGAACTCGTTCCGACCAACTTCGGCGAGCAGACGGGCGACTGGCGCGTGAAGTCCAAAACAGGCGAGGTGCTGGAAACCCATCGAGCCAAAACTTCGCTGAGCTTCTTTACCCCAAGGGGAATAAACGCCGACTTCGCCGACGACGCTCCGACCTGGCTCGCCTGCCGGATCCAGGCCGGGGTCAGCGACGGGGATTTCCATTACGGGAACGGCCCCTACTGGATCGCTCTTGAGCAACAGGCGCGTCGCGGAGCCGGACTGGAGGTCATTCTCAAAGTCCAGCGTTTCGGCTTCGCCAATCCTCTTAGCGCCCCCTTCGACGTCTATTTGGAGGGCCAGAAGCTGCCGGGAGTGAAGACGGCCTTACAGCCCGATAGTGACGTCGGGCCCTGCCAGGTCGGCCGGGTCAAGGTCGTCTTTTCAGACGTCCACGCCGCCAAGTCCCTGATCGTGGCCACCGGCGGTCTGCAGGTGGCGACTTGGGCGCTTCCGCCGGCCGACCAAACGCCGACCCCGGGTCCCGCTCCGACGCCGCCCCCTTCGCCCGGGCCGGCTCCCGCGCCCTCTCCTGCTCCCTTTCCCGCGCCCCAGAGCCAGGGCGACGTCCCTGTCGGCGCCGGGACGTTCCAGACCTATGGGATCTGGGCTTTCAAGGTGGACGAGCTTGGTCGCGGTCCCGACGGCCAGTGGCAGGCGGTGGTGACGGTGCGCAACGCCGCGAACTCGCGGTTCGGCATGGTCGCGTCCGAGATTAAGGTCTTTCTGATCAACGCCGACGGGCAGTCGCTCGTTAACTGGGGCGACCTCTATAAGGCCTCTGTCATTGGACCGGCCTCCGCCCTTGAGAAGCTTTCCGGCGTCCAGTGGATGGAACCTGGCGACCAGATCCGGCTGCGGCTGCGTTGGGACGGGTCGCGCACCTTTAAGCCGACGCGCTTGCGTCTACAGAGCACTGGCGCTTCGGCGACGAGCAGAACCTTCGATCTGCGTTGACGGTGGACGTCAAACGACGACCCGGCTCTGAGCCTCCGCCGGCGCGAGGTCATGCATGCAGAACCGCCTACCGCACGCTGACGCGAGCCGGATCTCGTCGGGTGCGCAAGGATTCGCGGCGGCCTGAAAGCCAGAAGCGAAAAACCGCTGTGCGCCAGGAGCCGACCTTGGAACTGCTCCAGATTCCAGACATTCGGTCGCCGGCATCGAAGGCGACATCCGACCCCGTAGCCCAGGCTCCATCACTCGCGACCGATGCGCTGGACCTTTCTTGCGCCATCGCCACCGCGTCAGCGGAGGGTCCTCATCCCCGATCAATTTCGCGGTAGGCGGCGACTAGGCGCTCCTCGCCGGGACGTCCGGCCAGGGAATTGCCATGCTCCATGCCAATCACGCCCTCATAGCGCCGGGACTTCAGCCACCGGACGATCGAGGTGTAGTTGATTTCGCCGGTGGTCGGCTCCTTGCGGCCTGGATTGTCGCCGAACTGCACATAGGCGACCTCGCTCCAGCAGGCCTCCAGCGTCGGGATCAGATTCCCGAACTGAATTTGCGCATGGTAGAGGTCGGCGAGAACCTTCACGGCCGGGCTGTTTAAGGCGCGGGCGATCGCGAAACCCTGCAGAATCGTCTGCATGTAGACGTTGGGATGGTCGATGCGGGTGTTCAGCGGCTCCATCACCATGACCAGGCCCTGTGGAACCACGATGTCGTTCGCTCGACGCATCACGTCGATGACGCGCGCCGTTTGGATATCCAGCGGCGTCTTCGGATCCAAGAACCCGGTGACGACCGTCATGCACTTGGCGTTCAGCCGCTTGGCCACGTCGACGGACGCACGGATGTCGGCCAGGAACGCGTCCCGCTCCGCGTCATCGGGGCCGCCGAGCACGGGCCGGAACTGAGCCCACTTGGGCATGCTGGCGACGAAGACCCCCATCGTCATGCCGCGTTGCTTGAGCGCCCGCGCCATTCGCTCCTGTTCTTCCACAGGACGGTCCCGCGCCTGGTTGTCCTCCCAGGCGGTGAACCCCTGGTCCGCCGCAAAAGCGATCTGCTCGATCAGTCCGCCGCGGCTGGCGAAGCTGCCCTCATGGGGTGCGAAGGCGAGCGAAAAGCGCGCCGCGTTCGACCTGCCGCCCTGGGCGGCAGCCAGTCCCGGCGTCAGGGAGGCGGCGGCGCCCGCCGCAAGCACGGTCCGACGACGAATGATCATTTCCGGCTCCCTAGCTGGGCGACGATCGCGCCGACAAAAGCCATCACACGCCACCCGCTGATCAACAATAGACGCCCAGAGGCTTGGCACTTCAGATCGCCAGCGGGAGCGACATGCGCCAATAGCCGACCCTCGCACCCCATCAAAAACACGACATTCAATCCCCCCTACGCCACTCGATCTAGGCGCCGCGCAGCGGTCAAGCTAGACCGACAGCTAAGGGTAGCTCGGGGGCGATCGTGATCGTTGGGATTGATTTGGGCACCACCAACAGTGCGGTTGGTGTGTGGCGTGACGGCAAGGTCGAGCTCGTTCCCAATAGCCTTGGCGTCAATCTGACGCCGTCCGCTGTCGGTCTTGACGACGACGGCTCGCTGCTCGTCGGGATGGCGGCGCGTGAGCGCCAGTCGACCCATCCAAAACTGACCGCGACGACGTTCAAGCGCTACATGGGAACGCCGCGCAGCACACGCCTTGGCGATCGCGACTACCGTCCCGAAGATCTTTCCGCGCTGGTTCTCGCCAGATTGAAGGCCGACGCTGAAGTCCATCTCGGATGCGCCGTCACCGAGGCGGTCATCACCGTTCCAGCCTACTTCAACGACAAGCAGCGCAAGGCCACGCGCCGGGCGGGGGAATTGGCCGGCCTGAAGGTCGAGCGCCTCCTCAATGAACCCACCGCCGCCGCCCTCGCCTACGGCATTCACGAGCTGGATAACGAGACGCGCTTCCTCGTTTTCGACCTCGGCGGCGGCACCTTCGACGTCTCGGTCCTGGAGATCTTCGAAGGCGTGATCGAGGTGCGTTCGTCGACTGGCGACAACCGGCTGGGCGGCGAGGACTTCAACGAACTGCTGATCGAGCAGATGACCTCACGCTTCGCCAAGGAATGGGGAGCGGACGCGCGTGCGCCTGCGTTACGCGAACGCCTGCGGGTGGCGGCCGAAAGAACACGGCGGGCGCTCACCGAACGTTCCGAGGTCGTCATGGAGACGCTTTGGAAAGACCGAGCGTGGACCCTGGACATCACAGCCGCCGACTTTGAGAGCAAGGCCGCCGGTCTGTTGACGCGGCTGCGCGAACCGGTCTTGCGCGCCCTGCGCGACGGCGAGGTTCGTGCCGATGGTCTCAAGGAGATCATCATGGTCGGCGGAGCGACGCGGATGCCCGTCGTCCGTCGCGCCGTTACCAAGATGTTCGGCCGCTTCCCCGCGACCACCGTCCATCCGGACGAGGCCGTCGTCGTCGGGGCGGCGATCCAGGCAGGGCTCAAGGCGCGTGACGCGGCCTTGAAGGAGGTGGTTCTGACCGACGTATGCCCGTATTCGCTAGGCGTCGACGTCGTCGAGACCGGTCCGGGCGGAGCGATGCGGCATGGAATTTTCGCGCCGGTCATCGAGCGCAATACGGTCGTTCCGGCCAGCCGATCCAAGGCCTTCTCCACCGTCCAGACCGGCCAGAAGTTCGTCGCTTTCGGTATCTATCAAGGCGAGGCGCGCCTGGTGTCCGAAAACGTCAAGCTGGGCCAGGTCGAAATCCCTGTGCCCCCGCGCCGCGCCGGCGAGATCGCTGTCGAATGTCGCTTTACCTACGACGTCAACGGCCTGATCGAGATCGACGTCCACGTGCCCGAAACCAACGAGCGGCGCCAGTTGGTGATCGTCGACGAAGACGACCGGGGCGGCGGTGACCTTGAGAAGCGTCGCGCCGCCCTCGCCGCCCTGAAGATCTCCCCGCGGGAACTCGATGCGAACCGCGCCGAACTGGCGCGAGCCAGCCGTTGCTACGAAAGCTTCTTGGGCGAGCGTCGCGCGAAGGTGGGCGATCTCATCGCTCGTTTCGAGACCGCACTGGACGTCCAGGATCCTCGCCAGATCGACCAAGCTCGAAAGGAATTGGCGGACGCGCTCGACACGCTCGAAGGCGAGAGCTGGCTATGAGCGACATCTGGGCCGTTCTCGGCGTATCTCCTGTCCGTGATCGCGACGCCATTCGCCGCGCCTACGCCCGCCGCCTGAAGGTCACCAGCCCCGAGGACGACGCCGAAGCGTTCGCCACCCTTCGCGCCGCCTATGAGGAGGCGCTTGCTTCCCTCGATTGGGATTGGGCCTGGGCGGACGATCTCCCAAGCAGTTCAGAGCGCGTTCCCGCCGAGGCGGCGGTGGCCGCGACCCGGCTGCATCCCGATTTTGGCGATACTATCGTCGCGATCCCCGGACCGGCATCCGAAGACGCGCGGGGCGACGCTTTCGGCGTTTCCTCCGCGAATGCGGCGCTGTTCCTACAGCTGGAAACCTTGCTTCGGGAGGAACCGCCACCACCGCCCGCCGCGGTGGAGGCGGCCTTCGATGCGTTGTTGATCTCACCCGCCTTCCAGGAGGTCGCCACCCAGGTGGAGGTCGAGAGGCGGGTTCTTGAGCTGATCATTGATGAGATACCGCGTTCGGACCCGCTCGTCCGGCCGGCCATGAAGGCTTTTGCATGGACCCGGAGCGGCGTCATCAGCCGACGGGACAATCTGGTCGACGCCGTGCTCGATCGGGATTCCGACATCGGCTTCCGCAGGGGCCTGACCTCTCCTGGCGTTCAACTTCACGGCGCCTACAAGGCCCTGACTTCGCCCATGGGAAGTACGACCCGCTGGCAGGCACGCCTGTCGCCGACCCTGGAACTCGATGTGCGAGCGCTCTTTCGCGAGATCGATACGCGCCGGGCCACGCTTGTCGCCGACCTGAACCCCGACACCTATCAATGGTGGCGCGCGCGTCTCGCCAGTCCCGGCCTGCCAGCCTGGACGATCTGGCTGGTGGCGGGCCTTCCGTTGCTGATCGCGCTTGGCAATGGACTTGCCCAGGAAAGCGGCTTTGCCGCGCTTGGAGCGTGGGTTGGAACCCAGGCCGCCGCGATTGCGCTCGCCGCATACTACGTGTTCGGCTACGCCCGTCCTCGGGCCTGGTGGCAGGAGACGTGGGCCTGGCGGTCGCCGCTGGCCCTTCGTGGCGGATGGGCGCCGGCGGCGTGGGGACTCCTGCTGATCGCGCCGGTCTTGCCGCGCTCCCCTTGGAGCTTGGGCTTGGTCGGCGCCGCCGCGGCGGTCATTCTCACCTGGTGCCTCATCACCGGCGAGCCCGATCGCCGCACGGGCACGCTTCCCTGGCCGCTACGGTTGCTGATCGTCGAAATCTTCGTGATCATCTGGTGGGTGACGCTGGGCTTCGACTCGGCGATCGACATGTCCAACGAGGTTCGGCTCGCCGTCGTCACGGCCGTTCTCGTGTCCGTGCTGGGCTCGGGCTCCTTCATCCAGATCTGGTACGGCGAACTTAGCGACGGCGGACGACAGGCCGCGTTCGTCGGACTGCTGGTCGTCTTCGCTGCTGGCGTGATGTTCCTGTTGCAAGACCGCAAGGGCGCCGAGGGTGGATTACCGTTAGCCACCGCCAGCTGGATCACCGTGCTGGTCATGGCTCTGCGTCCAGCGGCGACGGCCTTGGAAAGCGCAAGCCTTCGCGTCCGCTTCTATCTGATCTGGCCTGCTGTGATCGGGGGTCGGCAATTTCTCGACCACATCACAGAGATCAGCCAGAGCCTGCTGATTGGCGGGCTTTGGATGTTGGTCGGTGCGGCCATCACCCTGATCCTCATATTGCGCGATATCTGGCCAGCACGTGCCGCCAATCGGTAACTGCTCAAGGAGCCGAGATGGTCGTCAACCTCCGGCCGGGTCGCGCCACGAGCTGCCGTTGCTTCAGCTCCAGGAACTGGACGTTCCCGCCGTCGGCTTGCGGAACGAGATCGACCCGTTGCTGCCGGTGTTCGCGCGACCTTCGTTCGCCTGAAACTGTGGGTCCGTGTAAGCCCGAAGCTGAGATCGATCATCGACAGCCATTTGTCGACAAATCGGGCATACTGCCGCGCTCAAGGGGCCGCGCTCCTCAGCCCAGAGTCGCCGCTCTCGCCGACATGAGCACCTCCGCCATCGCCTTCTTTGCACCAGGCGACGCGTCGTTGGCGCAAGCGGCGCAGACGGCGCCGGTCTTTGGATCGGCCAGGACTTCGCCATATCACATGGTGTTCGAGCCATTGTGCCAGAGGCTGCCGTCCTTGCGGACGACCCAGCCCAGCGCATAGGAATCGCTGAAAGCTGGCGTGTGCAGCTTGGTCCAGGTTTCCGGCTTCAGAAAACGAGCGGGACGGTCGCGGTGGGCCCTAAGATAGGTGAGCATGTCCGCTAGCGGCATGTGAACGCGTCCCGCGGGACCTATAGCCACGGGGTTGTCGCTGCCTGGCAGGCCGGGCGGATCCGGGATCAGCTTGCCGGCCGTCATGGTGTTCCCAAAAGGCTGGTCGATCCGAGCCGCCGAACCCGGCGGCCCTTGTCCCGCGTGCTAGGACACCTCGGTCTCGTTTGCGCCTTCGCGAAATTCGTCCGGCCCGGCAAGCGCGGCTTTCGGTCCTTGCACGTAGCTGGCTCGCGGAACCTTGGAGGCGGTCCCAAGGCACTAGGCCAGCGCCAAGCTTGCGAACGTCTCTTCGTGTTCTCAGCTTAACGAAGCAGCGTCTTCGTTAATCCGTTAAAAGGCCGAGCGTATTCGTTGACGAACGGTGTTCCCCCATTCATCGTCAGCTCCACTTCAAGGCGGCTACTCGGCAATCGTTCAACCGCGCTGTTGTGGAACTCGAGGGGCGATGACACGGTGGGGAACGGGCCTGTGCTTGGCGCTTGGATTGACGCTCGTATCGGGCGTCGCGGCCGGCGCCGCGACACGCGATTGCGCCATTGACGAGGGCGCGACCTTCGAGAAATCACGGGCGGATCAGTCGGACGAGGGGCTAGGCGTCGCGATCGAGCAGGGTGTGACTTCGCGACGCGGCGATCTGATCTCGACCTCACTTCCAGGTGGGAGCATCAATCTTGACAGCGATACGGCCCGCGTCAGCCTTACCGCGCCGAGCCTAAAACGAACCTATCTGGCGCTTTTCCTGTCCGATAAGACGCAGTACGCCTGCGCGAAGATCTTCGTGCGCCTGGCCTATGTGCATGAGTTACCGCCGTCCAAGGCCGATGGCGCGCCCTACAAGTTGGTGGAAGTTTCCAATCGCGCCTCTGGAAGCGGACCAGGGTCGCAGCGGCGGATCTTTGCCGTCGATGAGAAGACGCTGCAATTGCGATCCCCGGTGATGCAAGGCCCCTTCGCCCTTCTGCGCCTGGACCTGTCGGACGATGGTCAGGACACGGTGTATTACATCAAGGACGCGGCGAAATCATTCAGGGCCGATCCCAACGCCTATGAGTTCGCGCTGCAACGCGAGATTCTCGCGAAGTTACGCCAAAGGATCATTCAGGCGTCCGACGCCGCCTACAACGCCAATCACGAAGCCATCTCGCTAGCCGATGACGACCAGCGTTTTGTCGACACCTTCAGCAAATTGCCGCCCAACTACCGGGCGATTCACCGGATGATTGTCGGCTCCGAACTTGGCCTCGATGTCGACGCACTGAAGCCGCGAACGGGCCGGAACGCGCGCTCGATCTTCGCACCCGCCGATGCGGTGATCCTCAATAGCGGCCTTAGTTTCGGTCCTTATCAGATCGACTTCGATCAGGGACGCTGGGAGCTGCCGCTGGTCCTGAAGGAATTGAACGGCCATTTCGCGGCCAAGGCGCCGGTGCTGTCGAGCGGGGCCATTGAGAACCTCCGAGGTTGCTTCTACACGCAATCCTGTCCGGGCGGCGACAAACCAACGGGCGCCAAGGGCATTCGGCGCTACGGCGTCGATGACATGCTCGGCTACGAAGACTTCCTGCCCTACATGACCGAGTACCTGCAAAGCCCCCGTGGCCAGAAGCTCGTCTATGCCTTTCACCAATGGTTCCTGATGCAGGCCTCGGCTTGCAGGGATGCAGCCGAAACCAGCTTCGACGGCCTGGCCGACAAACAACGGCTCTCATTGCTGTTCGTGGACGGATTCAACCAGCATGGCGCTCGCATAGCGATCGATGGATCACGCGGGCGAGGCGCGTTCCAGCCCTGCCTGGAGGGCAGCAATATGGGATTTGCCGACCTGGCCGAATGCGTGGGCGCGCGCCGCGCGGCGATGACTGGCCGATCACTGGTCCACTACCAAAGCGGTCGAGGCGCATGGGTCGAGAAGGGGTTGGCGAGCTACAAGCCCAGCGATGGGACTGCGCCGATCCTGCCTTCGAACTCCGACCCGGAAATCGCCGAGTTGATTGGCGTCGTGCGCCAGTTGGCCGGCGCGCCCGACGACCTCAGCGGCACATGCGGAACCTATGCCCGCCGCCTGCAGCCCATGGTGGGCGCTTATCTTCGAAGAGCCAATCCGTGAGATGCCGGCACCCTGAATTGAGGCATCCCGGGCGCGCGGTGCCAGACCAGAAGCCAGGGATCACATGGTCCTACCCCGGAGAAACGATGCGCAACGTCCTCGCTCTCAAGGCCGGACTACTCGGCCTTGCTCTCATCATCGCCACGCCTGCGCCAGCGGCCGCCTTGCCCTGCATCATGTTTTGCAAGCCCAAGAAGGACAAGGCAAAGGCGCCGGAGACACCGAAGGACGCCGCGGCTCAGGCGCTGGCGGCCGAGGATTTCGGCATCTCCTCGCCAACGCCCATGCCGCCCATTTCGCCGGATCAATACTACTTCCGCGTGGTGATCGATCCCAAGATCGACACCGCAGCGATGGACGCCATAGACAAGAGCACCAACAATCGCTGGCGGCGTTTGGGCTTCAAGGACGTTACGGGCTTCACCGTCGTCCCCGTGATCGTCCTGCAGCAAAATGGCGCGGCGATCGCCACGACGACGCCAGAACCGATTATCGCCGTGGGCGTGGACACCAGCGTGGCCGCGACGGCGACCCAGCCCTTCTCGTCGCGGACCGTCAGACGGTACACGACGGGATGGACGCTTTTAGGCCCCAATCAGTCCGTCAGCCTGCAATTGACGGAGGTCGCCAGAACCGATGCGGAGTGGCGGGGTCTGCAGATGTCGCTTGGCCCGATCACCGATGTCATCAGTCAGTTTACGCCCATCAGCGTTCCGACCGCCGCCCCAGCGGCCATCGATACGGTTCTCAACAAGGTCTTTGGGACCGCCGCGCCCGGCGCGCGAGCCTCTTCGGCTCCCATCAACTTTGATCCGCTCGGCAGCGGTGTCTACGCCTACAACGTCGATTTTCGCGATATTTCGTCGACGGCCAATAGTGTGTTTGGCCATGCGACGGTGACCATGGAGTTTCGCAAATCGCTCGGCGCCTCGACGATCTGGTCGCAGGGGGTGCCGCCCGGCGAGCCCACCCCATCGGTGCTGACGCCTGGGCCGATCAGCGCGATGACCCTGGTGTCGCCGCCCAATCCAACCGCCACCCTAGCTTCGACCGACGCATGGACCGCTCTGCAGGACGCGGCCAACACCGCCCAGCCGGTCGCGACGCGGTTCGTGACCAGCTGCGAGACCTTCAAGGCGGCGGCGCGGACCCGAGCCGGCTTGACACGGCTGGATGCCAATATGGCGACGCTCGAAGCCTTGGCGGGAACCATCTGGTCCCAGCGGCCCGATTTCGTTGGCGGCCAATGCTTTACCGCCAATGACCGCGCCAGCCTGAAAGCCTCGGGACATCCGGTCCCGGATCCGATTGTCGAGGGCGGCGCGCTGCAGTTGTCCAACGAGGATCTCAATCTGCTGGGAGCCTATCTTCGCAAGGCGTCCAAGCCGAACCTGCCGCTCGATCAGGCTCAATACGACAAACTCGTTCGCGACGGCGTGGCGCCGAGTTTGATCTTCTGGCCCCAGGCTCCCGGTCTGGAACTTGCCTATGAACAGGTGGCCGCGGACAAGGCGCTCGCCGATCTTCGAAGCGTCAATGTCGATCGGTTCTGTTGCTTTGCGACCGTCATGATCATCGACGGCGACAAACCCCCCGTTCCCTCCTCCGCGAAACGGCGAATGCTGCTGCTGGTCGCGCCGGCCGGCGGGGGCGAGCCGCTTTTCTACGAGACCGAACTTTCCACCACGCAGATATCGGTGACGAGGCTGGGATCGGTGTCGATCTCTTCGGCGAGCGCGGACAGGACCAAGGAGGGCAAAGCCGCCATCTGCAAGGGAGCAAAGGAGCCGCCCCCGGCCTATCTTGCCTGTCCCGTAGCGAGCGCCGGGGCACAGTAGATTCGGCCTCCCGCGCACCTTGCGCGAGCTCGGCTCATGGCGGCCAGCACGGATCTTGCCGGGGACGAGTTTTCAATACGATGGCTTGCGGGCAAGTTCTGGGGGCCTGTGCCCGCGCGTCATTCAACATGACAATCAGCATACCGATATTCGTTGAACGCTGGTTGTTAAGATTGACAGGCCGCTACGTCACACACCCTATAGTTGGCATGTGTGGCTCAACCGATCACCGCGAGAGTCCGTGCAGGGCCTCTCAAGTGATCGAGGATCTCACCAATTTGGCGGCGCCCGTTCGCAGACGATGGCGCTGAGCCAGGTGAGCAGTGGCGTTGCTTCGCAGACAGTCGGGAGATTCTGGCAGCCTCGGGCGACCGAGCAAGGGGGGACAATATGGTGACTAGGCGAACGATGCTGGGTGCGGCGGGGCTGCTCGCGAGCGCTGTGCCCATAGGCGCCATGGCGCAGGATGACCTGGACGGCGATGTCGAAATGGACATCGAATCTTCGGCGCTGCAGGAGATCCTGGAAGTCGAAGATATCAAGAAGACCAAGCCGCTGTTTGATCAGCGCGCGATCGTCAATTTACCAAATCTGCCAAGCGATGAGGCTCAGGCAAAGGCCATCATCTCCCAAGGCCAGAACTACGCCACGCCGGCGGCTACGGCGGCCACGACTCTGGCCGCGACCAAACAAAAGTACTGGCGCCTTCCGGCCGCCCAGCAAATTGCGCCCGCCTGGGCGACCGCGGCTCACAATACCGATTATCGACATCTTGCCGGGCTGACCGCGCCCGAAACCTTCGACCTCTCGGCGGGCGTTCTGCAGACACTCGCGGATCGCAACGCCTTCGTCTTTTCGGGAGCCCGGCCGGTGAGGGTCGTCGGGCTGCGCGGTCTCGTCCTCGCCGACGGCTCACAGGAAGCAGGTTGGGCGCAATCGCATTCCGTCAAATTGTCGACCCCTGACCACTTGAACCCGAGGTGTTTGATCGGCCTTTGGCACCCGTCGGACGGCGCGATCAGACTGTTTAGCGGATCGACCGTGCCCCAGGTCGCCAATATGTTCTGTTCGTTGGCCACCAAGGGCTGGGGCACCAGCCTCCTGCCTTGTGGGTACTATCGTTTCAACGCCGGCACGCACAAAGCCGCCTCCCCTCGCCCTCAACCGGGTGCGCTGCGCAATAGCGGCACCTATATCGTTCTGCGGACGACCTCCGATCTCACCTATGACCCGTTCGATAAGAACGAGGTCTGGACGTTCGGGGCCGCGCACAACATCCATGCCGCCGGCCCTGGGCTCAGAAACCCAAGGTTCGACTCTTCGGGATGCCAGGTCATTCTTGGCGGCTATTCGGCCGACAGGACCACATCCTACGGGCCGTGGAAATCCTTTCAAAACGCCGCGGGACTGGCCGCCGCCGACGGCAAGGTGGTGGGACCGCTGCCGGCCGACTTTTACGAGTACATGCTCTTGACGGGTCTGGAGGCCAGCCTCGCGGCGGCGGGCGGCGCGGGGTTCGCCGACTATCGCCGCCTTCGTCCAGGTAGCCGAGGCCCCCGGGTCCAGACCATGACCCAGCAGCTGATCATCGATGTGCCCAGGCTCTTCGACACAGATCTAGCGCCTTCCAGCGTCTTCAACGGCACCGTCGCCTTCGCGGTCCTGGTTCAACAAAAGCTCAAAAGCCAGGAGAAGGAATATGTCGCTCCGATCATGGTCGGCTGACCCAATTTCGCGCCTTTGCGCCATCACGCTGGCCTTGGCGGTCGGCGTTGGCGCGACGGGGGCTCTGGCGCAGGATGATGATGGCGAGCAGCTGTTGTCGTCCTCGTCAGGCCCTAAGAACCTGGCGCTCATCATCGGGAACTCCGACTACAACCACGATGGCGCGACAGAGCCCTTCAACAACCCACCGCCAGGGTTCCTCACCGACTTGAGGGTGTCGTGCAACGACGCCAAGCTCATCTATGACAGGCTCGTCGCCTCAGGCTGGCCGACCGATACGGGGCAAGAAGCCTCCGCGACGACGCTGCGCTGCAATCTGACTCCCGCCCAAATGGCGACGGAGATCCAGAACTTCTGGGTCAAGATCGATAAGGCTCGGGGCGCCCGGATCGTCTTTTATTTTTCGGGCCATGGCGCGGAGATCAACGGACACAAATATCTGTTTGGTGTTGGCGCTCCCATCGATTTGGCGAGCGCCGCCGACAGGCTTCGGATCTCGAAAACCGACGACAGCTTCTTCAAGGCTTCGGGTTTCGATCTACGAGATCTGTTGGTGAAGATTGGCGAGCAGACCGACAATGCGGTCTTGATCGTGATCGATTCCTGTCGAAATGATCCGCTCTACGCCAAGCTCGACAGTATGAGCGGCGTGAAGCTGCTGGCGCCTTCGGCGACGGCCGACGAGCGCGATGGCGTCATCGTGACCTACGCGACGCGACAAGGCGCGTTTGCCTTCACGCCGCCCAAGCGACGCTACAGCCTCTACTCGGCCGAACTGGCCAGCCACATTCAAAAGGGTCCCAAGTTTGGTGATGTCGTTGACTACGCCAACAGCCAAACATCAGACCTGACGCGCAAATGGGAGCAACCGCAAAAGCCCATCAGATATGGCAGCCTGCACCAACCTCCGCCCTGGTGCATAGGCGAATGCTCTCAGAAAGACCCCGTGCCCGAACCCATTCCCGATGCGGAAGACACCGCGGCGGACGCGCTGCCAGAGCGCGCGCCGCCTCCTGCACAGGCGCCCGAGACGACGTCATCTCTCCGGGTCACGCGGACGTTCGACAGGGTGCCCATAGCGATCCGATACTGGGTGCAGCCGGCCTCATTATTTTCGGGTGAGCCCATCCAGGACGGCGAGGCAACCGCGGCGCAATCGCCTGGCTCGACGGCGAAGATACCCAGCTTGGCACCCGCGCGGCGCCCTAAGGTGATCTACGATTCGCCCAGTGCCTTTTCCCAATCGCCGCAATCGGAGTCCGCGGTGCAGCCTGCGCCCCTGGATCCCATACAGGTAGATATCTATTGGTGCGGAGGGGCCGATACGGGCTCGGAGATTCTTGGGGCCCAGGCTGAGAACTTGGCCGTCGAACTGGGAAACTACGCAACCGGTTCCGAAGCCGCCACGTCGCAGAAGATCATGGGCATCAGGACCCGGTTCCTCTCTTCAGAGGCAAATTCTCGGCCAACTTTCCGTTATACGGATAACGTCGTAATCTATGACGCAGGCGACCGGGCGGAGGTGGAACTGGCCCGCCGAATGGCGAGGCTTTCGCCCGGATTGAAACCCAGAGCCGCCGTAACGCGCACGCCTCGCTCTGTGACCGCTTACTACTGCAAGGCTCCGATTTCCCCTACGCCGACGATTCGCATCTACTTCCAGACGCCGACTAAAGAGCAGAAGCCGGCCACCAAGCTCCTGCGCAACCAAGCCCTGAGCTTGCTCGGCGACCAAGCTGAAAAGCGGGAGGTCGACGTGGAGAAGGACGCCAGTCCAGATGATACGCTGATCAAATATTTTCACCTGGAAGATCGTGACCTCACCTTTCGCTTGGCCGACATCCTAGGTCAGCGCCTTGGCCATGTTGTCGCCGTCAGTTTCCAGGGCGCGACCTACGGCTCGAAGGTCAAGGTTGGCCACGTCGAGGTTTGGATCGGAAAAAAGGAAAGCCTCCCGACGATCAGCCAAAAGGCTGCTGCGGCCATCACCCAAGGGCGAAGCTAGGAGCTTGCTTTAGCCGAGCCAGCAACAGGTTGGTCTTGGCGACGTTTGCCATTCACCTCGCGGCGACGACACCACCTCGATCATGCGATCGCTTCCTGGCCGATCCGGTAGCTCGCAAAGCTCTCGTCGACACATTGAGCCTGGACTTGGTGGATTCGTGGGACTTCGACGGCGCTTTCTGGATCGGCGTTTCCGGTGGAATCTGCCCCCCAGCAGATAGTCCGACCGGCGTCATGATCGGCCAGCTGTCGCAGGTATCGATCGCCCTGCTTGGCAATGTCGCCCAGCCGCTCCTTGCCGCCGCTGGAGTTCTGTCGAGGGACCAGGCCAATCCAGGCCGCCAGGTTGCGTCCGGTCTTGAAGGCCGCAGGATCGGCCACGGCGGCGACCATGGCGCTGGCCAGCAGCGGCCCGACGCCGGGGATTTCCATCAGCCGGCGGCCGACCTCGGTGGCACGGGCGTTGGTGCGGATTAGGCGATCGGTCTCCAGGATCTGAAGGTTCACTAGGCGAAGCTGATCGACCAGCATGGTGAGGCAGATGCGCGCCTCTCCAGGCACGCGAGGATCGGCGCGATCGAGGATCACCGCGATCAGCTTGCCCAGCCCTTCTCGACCGATCGCCGCTGTTAGGCCGAACTCGGCCATGTGACCCCGAATGGCGTTGGAGAACTGGGTGCGTTGGCGTGTCAGAACCAGCCGTGTCCGATGCAGCACCATAACGCCTTGCTGCTCGGGCGACTTTACCGGCACGAACCGCATCGTCGGCCGGGTCACCGCCTCACAGATGGCCTCGGCGTCGGCCATGTCGTTCTTCTGACGCTTCAGATAGAGGAACGCGCCAACCTCCCGAGGACCCGGATCATTCTGACCTCTCCAATTACTCGCGACCACCCCCGCTTCGAAGCCTATGCTTTGCGGAACCGGAGTAGACGCGCCAATCGCGGCTGAGACGAGCCGCCAATTGCTTCCGCGCACCGTGAGCTCTCGCGCCTTTTTTCTTCAACACCTGAGAATGCCTCAAGCCTGGGGCTTTAAGTTGCGGCCCACGCTTGCGTCAATACGCGGTCTACCCGGCGGAGCGCGCCGGCGGTGCGCGGGGCCACGTATTTCCAGGCTTTCACGGGATAGCGAGTACCAGGCGCCACGACGGCAGCGATAGCGTCACCGAGCGCGGTAAGATCGGCCTGAGTGCCGAACTTCACCAGCACTTCGCGACCAAAGTTGGTGTCCTCGGCAAAATGCTTATCGAACCAGTCCTCGGTCGCCTTGCTCGATGGGAGCTCCCCCCGGAACGAAAGCTTGACGGTATCGGCGTCGATCACTTGCAGGAAGATCTGGACGAACCATCCAAACAGGCTCTTGTCGGCGCCGAAGTCACCTCGCCCCCTATCATCGACAATGAAGGTATCGCCTCTCTCCAGATTCTTGATCCGTCTGTCGGCGAAGCCATCGTAGGCGTCGTAGAGCGCCTGCTTGAGCGGGGTCGGGTTGGCGTTGGTCATGGCGGCTATCCGTGAGGCATCGTGAGAGGTGCCCCTTGACTTGGCAACCAGAAGGCGAAGCTTCAAGGTCGGACGCAAGGAGGCATTCTGCAGACCATCTTCCCCCCTGATTTTTTCCGATCCAGCGGCGGCGCTTCCGACGTTTAGACTGGCAGTCAGGTAACTTCACCACACATGGTTGCACGCGCGAGCAATGGCGAGCAGTGTCCAAGCTTGAGCAGAGAGTCCAAAATTGAATGGCTAGACCGTACGCCTCGGAAATGGCGAAGTTAGGAGAGACCTTCGCCTGGGCCGAGTTGGCAGATGTCGGCTCTCTGCGAGCAGCGATCCGAAACGCCGCCCTGTCGTCGCTTCGCGCTATAGGCTCGGGCGGATCCTTAACTGCGGCGCACGCTCTCGCCGGTCTACACCAGCGCTGGACTGGCCGGATCGCGGCGGTTGCCACCCCTCTGGAAGCTTTGGCCGAGCCGCTTGAGCCTGCGATCGCGACCTGGTTGCTCAGCGCCGGCGGCGGAAATGTCGATATTCTTGCGGCCTTCAAGAGCCTCGTCGCTAGGGAGCCACGCCAGCTCGGCGTTTTGTGCGGACGAGCCGGCAGCCCCCTGACTGAACTGGCTCAAGCCCACGCCTATGTCGATCTGCTCCTGTTTGATCCGCCTGCTGGAAAGGATGGATTCCTCGCCACAAATTCGCTTGTGGCTTTCATCGCGCTCCTGACCCGCGCTTATCTTGCGGAGTTCGATCAGCACGGCGCCACGTGGGCCGCTACGGCCGAAGAGCTACGTCCGTTTCTCGATGAGAAATCTGAAACCGTAGCTCGATGGCAAGAGGCAACCGCCCCGCTCTGGTCGCGCCCGACAACGTTGGTGCTACACGGCGCGAGCAGCAGGATCGGCGCGATCGACCTGGAATCGAAGTTCACCGAAGCCGCGCTCGGAAACCTTCAACTCGCCGACTACCGCAACTTCGCCCACGGTCGACATCATTGGCTTGCCAAACGGGGCAGCGAGACGGCGATCCTCGCGTTCCTGACCGATGAGGACCGGACGCTTGCCGAACGAACCCTGGCGCTGGTCCCTTCTGATATCCCGCTGGCGCGCATCGACTTGCCCGGCCCATCACCAGCCGCCGCGCTCGGCAGTTTGGTCGGCGCGCTGCGGATCACCGGTTGGGCTGGGGAGGCGCGCGGAATCGACCCCGGGCGCCCGGGCGTGCCGTTATTTGGCCGAAAGCTATACAATCTGCCACTAGGCCGGCAAGGCACAGGTCGGGTCGCCAACCTGTCGGACACCGCCGCCGCCGCGATCACCCGGAAATCAGGTCTCTCGATCTCTGTGCTCAGCGGCGATCACCAGCTCGAATATTGGCAGCCTGCCCTCAAGAGATTTGAAGCCCGGCTGCGGAAAGCCCAGTTCGCAGGAGTGGTTCTCGACTACGACGGCACGCTGGTTGACGCCCGCCGACGGTTCTTTACGCCGATACCGGAGATCGTGGCGGAACTGTCCAGGCTCTCTGAAGCTGGTGCCCAGATCGCCATCGCCACGGGTCGAGGGGGATCGGTTCGCAGAGACCTCCAAGCCGTGCTTCCGGAGCGGCTTTGGCCAAACTTCCTAGTCGGGTACTACAATGGTGCTGAAATCGCCGCCCTTGATGTCGATGATGCGCCCGACGCGACCTCGTCTGTCTGCGAGGCGCTCGTTCCACTCGCTGCAGCGCTTCGCGCACAGCCGGAACTCGCCCTAAGCGCCGATCAGACTGATCGCCCCTACCAGATCACCTTGGAGGCCAGGCGACCCTTGCCGGAAAATCGGCTTTGGGACCTCGCCAAACAGGTGATCATCATGACCGGTGACCAAGGCGCAAGGGTCACCCGGTCCAGTCACTCCGTCGATATCGTCGCTCCCGGCGTTTCGAAACGCAGCGTTCTGGATCGTCTACGCGCCGTCTCAGGCCCGGGGCCGTACCTCACGATCGGCGACCGGGGGCGCTGGCCCGGAAACGACTATGAGCTCTTGCATGAAGCGCACGCGCTCAGCGTCGATGAAGTCAGTTTGAACCCAGAAACCTGTTGGAACCTCGCGCCTCCCGGCCAGCGTGGAATTGAGGTCACGCTGGATTACCTCCGGCGCCTGACACCCATCGATGGTCGACTGCGGTTCGATTTCAAGGGTCCGAGATGAACCAGGCTCTTGCGCTCAATACGCTCAGCCAAATTATGGACTGGGATGACGATCGCGCCCGTCAGGAGTTCGATTGGCTCCGACTGATGGCCCGATTGAAATACGATGGATATCGCGACTTTCAGGCCGGCATGCGTTTTATCGAAAGCCTTGCGACCTGGTTGCAGCAGTTCGACAAATCTGAGCGCGAAACGGCATACGCCTTCGTGAGGAACGATCTTGTCTACGTCGGGCCAAGCGAAATGCAGCGTCTGGTCGAGCAATTCTACCCCCGCGTTGTCCGAGACAGAATTCTGCAAACGACGGCCTCGGAACGACACATCCCGCCCTATCGGGTTTTGGCTGATCCGGGCGCGCTGGCCGCTGCCGAGGACCTCCGGCGCAAAACGCTTTTCATGGGCCTGTCGGATGGTGCCCGCATTGACATCGTGCGACACGCCAACGTCGGCATACTCACCAACGAGCAGCTCGTGGTGGCAACACAGGTCGACGCAGACAAATGGCAGGACCTCCTCGCCTCGTTACGCGAGGAATTGAAGGATCCCGAGGCACGGTTCAGGCTCGTCTATCTGATCGACGACTTCGTCGGCACCGGCACCTCCTTCCTCCGGTTCGACAGCGTCAAACAGAAGTGGAAGGGCAAGCTGCTGAAGTTCAAAGCCGCTGTCGACGCCGCCAATGCAAGCTTGAACGGGGATAACCTATTCGCCCCCGATTGGGAGCTGTGCGTTCACCATTACATCGGCACCGCCGCAGCTGCCGTGGCGCTTGAAGAACGGCAAGCGAACGCTCAGATCGCACTTGCTGGCGAGGGATGGACCCAGGCGGTGCATTTTTCGTACGGCACGGTTCTACCGACAGATCTCCCCATCGACGCGGTTGTGGGGCGTCAAGACAATTTTCTAGCGCTGACGCGCACCTATTATGATCCCGCCATACGCACCGCTCACACGGATGTAGGCGGCGCTGACCACCTGGGCCTCGGGTACGGCGGCTGCGCCCTTCCGCTCGTACTGGACCATAATACGCCAAATAATTCGGTCGCTTTGCTTTGGGCGGAAACCGATGGCGGTGGCGTCGCGCCAGATGCGACGCCGGCCATGCGACCTCTCTTCCGTCGCCGTCAACGACACGCTTAAAGAGGCTCGATGGCAAATCCCTTTGAGAAGCGCGCGACAGAATATCTTCGTGATGACGAGGCCTTTCTCGCGGTCGTGACACCAGAGCCCCTGGCGACCTTCTTTCAAAAGCCGGCCGTCGAGGGGCGCCTCTACGACCGTTTGACGATGATCATCGGAACGCCGGGCAGCGGGAAGACGACCCTCGCCAGGCTATTCCAATATTCGACGCTGCGGGCGTTGCTGCGCAATCGAGGTCTCACGACTTCCAAACCATTGATCGACACGCTGACAGCTTGTGGAGCGATATCGGACGATCGGCCGACGCTCGTCGGAGGGCGGTTGGCCCTTGAGGGCGAATATCGCGAGTTCTGGGAGTTTCCCTACCCTGAGGAATTGAAGACCGGCTTGATGGTCGCCCTTCTTCAGGCCCGCGCGGTCCTTGCCTGGCTACGAAACTTCATCGCAGCCGGCGTTTCGCTCGACGACGTGGAGATCGTGCCGCGGGCTGACGCGGACGCCGCGTTGACCGCCATCGGGGGCATTCACGGTCCCGACCTTCTTACCCGAGCGCGAGAGGTAGAGCTGGCAATCTATCGCATCTCGGCGGCGCTCATGCCGCCTGACGCTGCGGACATCGACAGCGAGGCGGCCGCCGCCTACAGGCCGCTGGATGTGATTGAGGCGTTTCGAATCCGTGAGGGGGAAGACGTTTTCGACTTGCGCCCGCTCGTGATCTTCGACGACGCACACAGCCTTCATCCCACTCAACTCGCAGCATTGAAACGCTGGCTCGCACGGCGTGAACTCAAGGTTGGGCGTTGGATTCTGACACGCCTTGATGCCTTGACGCCCGCAGACGTCCTGGGCGACCTCGGCGAAGAGGCAGAACCCGAGGAACCAGGCCTGAAGCGGGCGCGGGAGATCACAGACATCTGGCTTCAAAGCCACGCCGAGCGCTCAAGCCAGCGACGCGCCTTCCGGAAAATGGCCAAGGACATGTCGTCGCGGTACCTGCGACAGATGGAGGTCTTTAACAGGCGCGGCCTGCACAGCCTTGGCGACCTATTGTCCACCGAACCGGAAATCGTGGCGGAGGGCAAGCGCGCCAAGCTTGCCGCCCTAGTCGACACGCTTCAGCGAAAGCACGCGATATCCGCCGGGAGGCGAGCCGATCTCGAGGCCGAGGTCGATTCCTATCTCAGCACGGCGGGCGAGGATGGCGAGGATGTCCGGCTAGCGATGCTGAACATTCTCATGAGCCGCTACGCCAAGCGCATTCCACAGCGTAGCCTTTTCGATGACGGGGCCGTAGACGCCGAACCCAGCAAACCAATCACAGCCGACGCTGGCGTCGCAGAGGGCGCGCGCATTCATCTGCTGCATCGGCAGGAACGCCCGATCTATTTCGGTATCGATCCCCTGTGCGACGCCAGCTCCGAAAACGCCGAGCAGTTCCTTCAACTTGCGGCGCGCCTTGTGTCGCAGTCGGAAACCCAACTCATCAGGGCCAAACCACCAACCTTAAAAAGCGGTGCACAGCACAAGCTGCTGCGCGAACGCGCCAGCCAGATTGTGAAGGCGTGGGATTTTCCCCAGCATCAATCGGTACGGCGCCTAGCTGACGCCATGGCGGCTGAATGTGTGAAGAAGAGCCTGGAGGCCAATGCTTCGCTTGGCGGAGGCGCAAACGCCATCGGCATTCTCCAGGAGGAGTTCGAGGCAATCCCCGTTACTCATCCCGACTTGGCGCGCGTGTTGCAGTTCGGAGTGGCCTACAACGCCTTTGCCCTGGTACCCAATCACGGCACCAAAAAGAAGGTCTGGTGCCTGATTGAATTGGGCGGGGCCTTGCTGCTCCATCATGGGCTAACACTCAAGCGGGGCGGCTTTCTAGAACGGCGCACCAGCGATCTCGTCCGCATGCTGGGTGAGGTCTGACAATGGCCGGCAGACGCCGCTGGGACCCTTGTGTCGCCCACCGAGGCGAGGCCGTGGATGGCTTCATCGCGGACTATTTCTCGGGAGCTGATCGCAACGTCTTGTTTGTTGGGGGGGCAGGCTTCGACCCGAGGTCCACCGTGGTGGCCACGCGCATCGCCGCCGTTGCGCCCGCGCTTCGAGCCTTGCTTTTGCAGGAACATCGTCCCAAGCCGCCCCAAAATCTTCTCGATCGCGCAGTCGGCAACGCACAATATCTTGCCGCGACCCTGGTCGGCGCCGTCATCGAGCCCATAGATATTTTCGGAGCCGATGGCGCCGTTATCGGCGGTCGCAACGCTGTCAGCGTCCTGGCCCGGCAAGACTTCACGGATCTCACAGATGTAGTTGTCGATAGCAGCGCCCTCTCTGTCGGGACAAGTTTCCCGCTGATCCGCTATCTCGTGGAGCGGATCGGCCAGGGCAAGGGGCCGGTGAATCTGCATGTCTTCGTGGCGCACGATCCCAACCTCGACGCCTCCATACAGTCCATCGCTGGCGATGCGCCCGGCTATGTTCATGGATTTCGCGGGGGCTCGACCCTCGACGGCGCAGCCTCTGCAGCAAAACTCTGGCTCCCACAGTTAGCAGTACGTCGCAGGGGTGCCCTTACCCGTTTGCATGACTTCGTATCGCCTCACGACACATGCCCAATCCTGCCCTTTCCAGCTACCAATCCGCGCCTCGGCGACGAGCTGGCGGAAGCCTTCCTCACCGAGTTCGAGAGCGCCTGGTCTGTAGACACACGGAATATCGTGTATGCGGCCGAGGACGATCCGCTGGATCTCTATCGCACGATCCTCAGGCTCGACGATCTACGGCGCCCAGTGTTCCAAGAAGTTGGAGGGTCCTCGCTCGTGCTGTCTCCCGTGGGCAGTAAGGTCATGGCGCTGGGAGCCTTGATGGCGGCGCTGGAGCGCGATTTGCCTGTCGCCTATATGGAGGCAATCGGCTACCATTTGGATGGCTCCATCCCCACCGTGACCGAGGCTTCGCACCTCGTCCACGTCTGGCTGGAAGGAGAAGTCTATACGCAGCCTAGACCAAAGCTGCACAGTGAAAGTGGCTCCGCGCGATGACGACCTCGCCTTCCCGCCCACGGGCATTCGGCACCGGTCTGATCGCGCTGGATCTTGTCATGAGCGCCGATCCCGAAATCCCTGTTCGCTCCTGGGCTGGCGGCACCTGCGGCAATGTGTTGTCGATCCTCGCGTACCTTGGATGGGATGCATATCCGATCGGTCGGATGAACGGGGATCCGGCGTCTCAACGCGTTAGATCCGACATGAAGCATTGGGGAGTAAAGCTTGAATTTGCTAGCTGCGCCCCGACATCCCCTACCCCGATTATCATTCAAGAGATCCGCCGAAAAAAAGATGGGACGCCGACCCATAAATTTTCTTGGGCATGCCCACACTGTGGACAGTGGCTACCAAGCTACAAGGCGGTCACTCTCCAGGCGGTAGAGACTGTTGCACCTCGCCTGACAGGTAGCTCAGTGTTCTTCATGGACCGTCTTTCCCGGGCGTCCTTGACGCTTGCTCGGATGGCGGCGTCTGAAGGGGCTGTGGTCTTCTTCGAGCCGTCAGGCAAGTCTGATCCAAAGCTGCTTTCAGAAGCGTTGGCCTTGGCTCATGTGGTCAAGTACGCCGACCAGCGACTCGCTGAAGTCGGCGGGGTAATGGCTGAGACATCGTGTACCGTTGTGGAAGTACAGACCTTAGGGGCTGAAGGATTACGATATCGCCATCGGTTTGGACGCCATGTCTCGGGCTGGCTATCGCTTGATGCCGTGCCGGCGGCCCGCGTCGCCGATACCTGCGGGTCCGGGGACTGGTGCACAGCGGGCTTGATCGCTAAAGCGGCCACCGGTGGACTTGAAGGACTGCGCGCCGGAGGCGTCAACGGCCTAGAAACGGCATTGCGTTACGGTCAGGCGCTCGCAGCTTGGAATTGCGGATTCGAAGGTGCCCGTGGGGGAATGTACGCTATCGATCGCTCGGCGCTAGAATCTCGGATCGCGTCGCTTCTCGCGGGACGACATGAGCCTATCGCGGACTTGCCCCAGCGTAGTATGTCAGGGAAGGTTATCGCCTGCCCAGCCTGTCCGCAGGATGATTTTAAGCCCCGTTCTAAGCACAAGGCTGCTTAACACCTGACTCCACGTCGAACGCTTCGATGATCGAGCAGAGTTTCTAGACCTTTCATATTCAAATCACCGCCGACCGCCGGACCCTACAGCAGTGTCCGCTCACATTGGGCGGACACTGCGTGACATTAGGCAGATATGGCCTGAAGCGTATCGACGATTTCTTCAAAGTGGACTGCGGCTTCTTTTGCCTTAGAGAGGTGCGCGCCCCGCAACCCATCGGAAGAGCCACAGTAGAATATTGGCTTTTTGGCGTCCATTGAGTAAGGGACGAGACTATGTAGATTCGGAATCTGCCCTAGCCTGTAACCTTCGTCATCCCACTTTATGACTTGGCCTATTGGAGCCAGCTTTTCGATAATATTCTCGAGAATGGCTTGCTCGAGATCATTTCCATAAATTTGCCACCCTACCGTCATGCCCGCGGCATTGGATCGAACATTGTGCTGCTGGACAACGTAACCGAGGTAGCTGGGGCGCCCGCGAGGAATAGAAAGTTCGGGATCCGTCCAAGACACGTTGCATTGATCCCACTCCTTCCGCCAAGCAACCAGCTTATTGCCTAAATTTTCGGTGCCTTGGATAGAGAAAAGATCGGGAGCAACCGGTGTTATAAAGTAGTCTGCCGTAGCAAGTATTGCCCGATTTAGGGCACCAAGATTTGGCCCTAGATCAAGCAGAACTAAATCAGCATTTACTTTCGCCGCAGCCCATTTAATATATCGATGAATAGCGGACTGCGCTCTAATCGCGGGTTCGTTTCCGCCTCGCGCGGCACTCCACGTATCGCCAAGCAAATCCTCAAAATCGCTAAGTCTAAGATCTCCAGGAATTATGTAGAGCTTACCTTTCGCGCTGGCTACTGGGCTCGGCGCACGCTGACGGATATCTCCCATACCGCGAGCAACCAACTCGATGCCGCGGTAGATGCTATTGCCTTCGGCCGACCATGCTTTGCGAATCGCAGCATCGCTCAAACTGTACGAGGTGAGATTACACTGACTATCGCCATCGACCATCAAAACAGAGAGGCCGCGCTCGGCAAGAAGGTGCGCTACGTGGTACATATACGTAGTCTTTCCGACACCGCCTTTGTTATTGAAAATAGCAATAGTTTTTACCATTTCGTTCGCCCCGTGATTTCAGCTGACATTACGTCTCCCGATGCGACCCCGCCACAGATAACAAGTTTACCGAGCAGATTTCTCGCATCGATGATCGGTGATCATCGGCTGCATACCCTCCGCTTCGGGAATATGCCCGTCTTGCCAGTTGGCGACGGTCAGTGGCCGCATCGGCTACCGGCCTATGGCCCCTAAGGACGACCTACAAAAATCAGAAAAGCGTCATGGCTCTCGTTAGAGGGAGCCCGACCGCTCCCGTTTTGCCACGGCCAGAAAGCGGACCCTCCCAAGGTCGGCAATGAGTCAGGTTTGCGCATTGCCTGAGACCGTGACGCGCTCAACCTTGCCGCTGCCGGAAAGCAGACCTTTCCCAACTTCCCCGATGAATTCAGACCCAGTCCGAGCCGCGAGCCGTCTATTTCAACCCGGCGGGCCGCGTCAGCGATCGTCACCCGAATGGGCCGAGACCGCGCAGCGGGCTCGGCGGCGGCCGGCGCGGCTTGCCGCGTCCGGCGCCGTAGAGCGCGGTCGCGCGCGCAGCGCGCGAGACGCCCAAGACTGACTTCAGATCTTAAATGACGCCGGGATTGTCGCGATCACTTCGGCGAACAGCCGTTGAGGATCCTCCCCCATCGCCCGCGCCAACGCGATGAACTCCAGAACATCAACACGCCGCTGAGATCTCTCGATTAGCGATATGAACGTCTGATCCCTGCTAACCTTGGCGGCCACCTCAGCCTGAGTCAGGCCCGATCGGCGCCGCGCGGCAATGAGGATTTCGATGAGCTGAGCGTGCGCACCGTCGAAAATGGATTTGGACATGCGCGCCGACCACGGTTTGGACCGGCGAACCAACTATACGGAAAAAGCGCGTATGCAGTTTTTCCGTATTTGAGATTCGTCGCCAACGCGGCGTCGCAGTCGAACGGTTGAGGGGTTCACGATTGCTCGGCGACGAGCAATGCAAAGAAAACTTCTGGATCTTTTCCGAGTGCTCTGCACAGCGCGATGAATTCAACGACGTCGACACGTCGTTGGTGGCGCTCAATCATCGACACGAAACTTTGGCTTTTACCGACTCTCTCGCCAACCATCTTTTGGGTAAGGCGATCTCTCTTTCGGGCTTCAACGAGAAGTTCGACTAGGCGTCTATGCACGCTATCGAAGATCGAGCTTGGCATGGACGCCGACCGATAATTGACCGGCGAACCAGATATACGGAAAATTCGCGTATGCAGTTTTTCCGTATTTCGGTAGGATTCACCCTCGCCCTGCTCGGCATGGGATGAAGTATGCCCCCGCTCAACGCTCAAATCATCGCCCCCGACGACGCCCTGTCCCCCGCCCCGGCGGCCCCGCCCCTGGCCGCTGAGTACCTGCGCCACCGCGCTTGGCTGACCTCGGTGCTGACCCTGCGCTATGGCCGCGAGGACGCCGCCGACATCGCCCAGGACACCTATCTGCGGGTGCACAGCTACGTGCCCTCGGCCCCGATCCGCCGCCCCAAGTCGCTGCTGATGCGCATCGCCCTGAACCTGGCGTCCAACCGCTACCGCAAAGCGGCCTGGGAACGGGCTGCCGATCCCCAGGATCCTTGCCTTGATCGGCGGACCACCGAGGGCGACCAGGACGCGGCGGCCATTTTTGCCGAGATGCTGCTCGCCTTACCGTCAAAGTTGCGCGATGTTTTCGTCCAGGCGCATGTCGAAGGCAAAAGTTACGAGGAGATCGCGCGGACCTGCGGGATCTCGCTGGGCGCGGTGGAAAAGCGAATGAGGCAGGCGATCGCCAGATGCGACGCGTTCATCGGGAGCTAGGCGGATCACGCCATGAGCGATAATCGGACCCGCAACCCCGCCCAGGCCCAGCCCGGCGCGCCGACGCGCGCGGACCAGCAGCGCGCGCGCGAGGAGGCCGCCGCCTGGTACGCCAAGATGCGCGGCCCCAGGATCAGCCACCGCGAGGTGACGGACTTCTACGCCTGGCGCGAGGACGACCTGAACGACGCGGCCTATGGCCGAATCGAGGCTCTGGCCGCCGGGGTGGCCGCCCAGGCCGACGATCCCCGGCTGCAGGCCATCGCCCAGGCGGCCAACGCCCGCCGGGCGCCCCCGGCGCGGCCGGGCTGGATCCGGCGCGGTTCTGGACCGTGGATCGCCGGCCTGGCCGTTGCCGCCGCGGTGGTGGCCGGCGCGGTGATGCTTGGCCAGCCGTTCGGCCAGACCTATCGCACCCAGGTGGGCGAGCGCCGGGTGGTGGCCCTGGCCGACGGCTCGACGATCGCGCTCAACACCGACAGCGTCGTGCGGGTGCGGCTGTCGCGCCAAAGGCGCGCGATCAGCCTGGACAGGGGCCAGGCGCTGTTTTCCGTGGCCCACGACGCTGCGCGCCCGTTCATCGTCACGGCCGGCGACACCGCCGTGCGGGCGGTGGGCACCCGGTTCGAGGTCTACAGGACCGGCGCGGTCGTGCGCGTCACCCTGGCCGAGGGCCAGGTGCAGGTGATCCAGGCCCACGCCCCCGCCCCGACGATGATGCGCGCGGGGACCCGGCTGGACGTGGCCGGCCAGGTCCCGGCCCGACCCGTCGCGGTCGATGTCGCCGCCGCCACCGGCTGGACGGACGGACGGCTGACCTTCCGGGACACCCCGCTGGCCCAGGCGGTGGCCGAGGCCAACCGCTACAGCCGCACGAAGGTGGCGCTGGGCCCCGGCGTCCCGGCCGACGAGCCGGTGACGGCGATCTTCAACGCCGGCGACACCACCGCCTTCGTCGACGGGGTCAGCAGGCTGCTGGACCTTCGGAGCACGACCCGCGCCGACGGGGTGATCGAGCTGACCGGCCTGGACCGGCCCGTCGCGGCGCCGGTCGCGCCGAAGTCCTGATCCCCGCCAGCTCCCAGGCCCAGGCTGTCCGCGCTCCGCGCGGCGAGGGCGCGGTTTCACGCCGGCGCCCGAGGTTCGCCGACCGTCGTCATATTTTTTCACAGGCCGGTAAGGTCAGCCGCCCCCTGGCGGGTCTCCACTATAGGCGCCCCGAGAAAAAGCGTTCGTCACCGTGGCGAACCGGCGCGCCTTTGGGGATGATGACCGTCATGGTTGAGTCGGTTCGCCGGGGCCTGCTGGGCCTTTCCCTTCTGGCCCTGACCGCCGGCCTGGCCGGTCAAGTCCAGGCCGCCCCGGCGCCGTCGGCCCAGGCGCCGTCAGCCCAGCCGCCCGTGGTGGCGGTGCGCACGCCCAAGGGGCCGCTCAAGGACGCCCTGCTGGCCCTGGGCCGCCAGACCGGCGTCCAGATCATCTTCACCAGCCGGGCGGTCGAGGGCCGCCAGGCCCCGGCCCTCGACGGCGCCTTCAGCGTCGAGGCGGCGCTCGCCCGCCTGCTGGCGGGCAGCGACCTGGAGGCGCAACGCGCCGGCCCAAGCGTGCTGGTCATCCGGCCGCGCCCCGGCCTGACCCCGACCTCGGCCATCGCTTCCCCGCCGGACCTGCTGGCTTCGCCCGGCCCCGATTTCATGGCGGCGGCCCCGCCCGTCCAGGCGAGCGACGACGCCACCATGCTGTCGGAGGTCGTGGTCGGCAGCCGCATCCGCGGCGTCAAGGACCGCGCCTCGCCGGTCGTGGTCCTGGGCCGTGAGGAGATCGACCGGGCCGGCTACGCCAGCGTCGCCGAAGCCCTGACGTCCCTGCCCCAGGCCTCGGGCGCAAGCGCCAGCGAGGACAGCCTGGCCACCGGGGCCGATTCCAACTTCAACAACACCCTGCGCGGCACGGGCGTGGACCTGCGGGGCCTAGGCGCGGACGCCACCCTGGTGCTGTTCAACGGCAAGCGCATGGCCGGCGCGGGCCTCTATGGCGACTTCTCCGACATCTCGTCGGTTCCCTACGCGGCCGTCGGCCGGGTCGAGGTGCTGCTGGACGGGGCCTCGGCGCTCTATGGTTCGGACGCGGTCGGCGGGGTGGTCGACATCCGCCTGCGCACGGACCTTGACGGCGGCGAGACCCGGCTGTCGGCCGGGACGGCGACCCAGGGCGGCTATGGGCGGTCTCTGGCCAGCCAGGCGTTCGGCAGGACCTGGTCGGGCGGCCACGTCCTGGCCGCCTACGAATACACCCAGAGCGACGCCTTGCACGGCCTGGACCGGCCCTATACCGGCAATGCGGACCTGCGGTCCCTGGGCGGCGCCGATCGCCGTAGCGTCACCGCCAGCCAACCGGCCAACATCCTGCGGCTCAACGCGGCGGGCGCCTATGTCTCGACCTACGCCGTACCGGCCGGTCAGAACGGCGTGGGCCTGAGGCCCGGCGATTTCATCCTCGGGACGGTCAACGCCCAGAACCAGAAGGCCGCCTATGACGTGATCCCGCGCTCGAGCCGCCACAGCGCGGTGGTCTCGGTCGCTCAATCGGCCGGCCCGGTGGAACTGTCGGGGGATTTCCGCTTCGCCCACCGCCAGATCTTCGCCCGCAACGTGGCCCCGACCACGACCCTGATCCTGACCGCGGCCAATCCCTACTATGTCTCGCCCACCGGCCAGGCCTCCGAGCGCATCGCCTATTCGTTCCTCAACGAGCGCGGCGGGGTGAAGAACTGGGGGACCTCGGAGAGCCTCGGCGCAGCGCTCGGCGCCAAGACCAAGCTGGGCGCGGACTGGACCGCCGACCTGTCGGGCACCTACGCCCAGGAGCTGGGGATCAGCCGCACCCGCGGCCAGATCAACACGACCCGCCTCAGCGAGGCGGCGGGCCTGGCCCCCGACAATCCGCTGACCTCGTTCAGCGCCGCCCGGGACGGCTTTTTCAATCCCTATGTCGGGGCGGGCTATTCCAACCCGGCCGCCGTGCTCGACTTCATCCTGTCGGGCTGGGACCTGACCAAGACCCGCAGCCAATTCAAGTCGGCCAACCTGGATTTCGAGGGCCCGCTCCTGCGCTTGCCGGGCGGGACGCTGCGGCTGGCGGTCGGCGGCCAGGTCCGCCGCGAGGCGGTGCGTACGGGCGGCGCGCGCCTGTTGTCGGGTTCCACGGCCGTCGAAAAGGCTGCGACCCGCTTCAGCCGCGAGGTCAGGGCCGTCTATGCCGAGCTCAACGCGCCCCTGGTCGGTCCTGACAACGCCCTGCCCGGGGTCGAGCGCCTGGAGCTGTCGCTGGCCGGACGGATCGAGGACTATGACGACACCGGCTCGACCCAAAATCCCAAGGTCGGACTGATCTGGGCGCCCAGCACGAGCCTGACCTTCAAGGCCAGCTACGGCACGTCGTTCCGGGCGCCGTCGCTCTATGAGCTGCACCTGCCCTATACGATCACCCCGATCCCGGTGACCTATCAGGGCGGTCTGCTGCCGGCTCTGGTCTATCAAGGCGGCAATCC
The DNA here is from genome assembly GCF_052871235.1 of Caulobacter sp. LARHSG274. Taxonomy (NCBI): domain Bacteria; kingdom Pseudomonadati; phylum Pseudomonadota; class Alphaproteobacteria; order Caulobacterales; family Caulobacteraceae; genus Caulobacter; species Caulobacter sp. LARHSG274. The sequence continues at coordinate 46,131 of NZ_JBIXJO010000023.1, forward strand.
GGACCTGAAGCCAGAGACCGCCGCCTCCTGGACGGCGGGCCTCAGCTACAGGCCGGCCGCCGCCCCCGACCTGACCGTCGGCCTCAATGTCTACCGGACCGTGTTCAAGAACCGGGTCGGCCAGCCGGTGGTGATCAACCAGGCCCTGACCCCGGACGAATACGCCGCCTTCCGCACCCGCGTCAGTCCGGCGACCAACCCCGCCGACCGCGCCAAGGTGCTGGCGGTGATCGCCGACCCCAACGCCTCGGGAACCAGCGCCTACGACATCGACACCTATGGGGCGATCATCGACGCCCGCGAGGTCAATACCGGCCGTCTCGAGGTCGAGGGCCTGGACGCCACGGCCGCGTACAAGACCACCCTGCGCGGCCACCCATTGGTCCTCAACGCCAGCCTGTCATGGCTGACCCGCTACAGGCGCAAGCTGACCCCGACCTCGGCGCGCACCGAACTGGCCGGCCAGGCCGGCTATCCGGCCGACCTGCGCGGCCGGGTCTCGGCGACCTGGAGCCGTGGCCCGGTGTCGGTGACCACCGGGCTCAACCATGTCGGCGACAGCTACGCCGACACCGGCCGGCGCATCCATCCCTGGACGACCTTCGACCTGCAGGGGCGCTGGCAGGGCACGATCCTGGCGGTCGACGGCCTGGCGATGACCTTGAACGTTCAGAACCTGTTCGACCAGGACCCGCCCTTCTACGACAACCCGCTGGCGGTCGGCTACGACCCGGTCAACGCCGACCCGCTCGGCCGCGTGGTCAGCCTGACCCTGACCAAGGCCTGGTAGCCGCCCCCGCCCCAAACACCCCTTCCCGTCTGGAGACCACGCCATGCGACGCTTCGCGGCGTTCGCGGTCGGCTGCGCGCTGATCGCCCCTCTCGCCCCGCCCACCGGGGTCTGGGCCGCCCCCTACACGGTCGATCGCCTGCTGGCGGTCGAACAGCTGGTTTCGGCCAAGCTCGATCCGAGCCACCGCTGGCTGGTGGTCCAACGTACCGAGCGCTGGGACCGCGCCCCGCGTTACGACCTGGATTTCAACACCAAGCTGGGCTTGGGCCGGATCCAGGTCTTCGACGTCGCCCAGGGCGGGATCGAACATAAACTGGATCTGCCGGCGGGCCCTGGCTACACCGCCCTGGGGGTCTCGCCGGGCGGACGCCGGCTGGCGGTGGCGCGGCTGACCGGCCATGCCTACGAGCTGGGCGTGGTCGAGCTGGAGAGCGGCCAGGCGCGGTGGCTGGGCCTGAGCCCCCGTCAGGAAGTCTGGGGACCCAGCGTGATCTGGCGCTCGGACGACGAGCTTCTGGTGGCGGCGCGGCCCGCGGACTTTCCCGACCCGATCATGGGCTTCGGGTTCTTCGGCCATCAACGCCTGATCCAGCAGTGGGCGGCCACGGCCCAGGGGGACCTGGGCGCCAGCGTGCTGGGCAGCGGCCAGGATCGCGGCCTTCGCCCCCAGGCGCCGGTGGTCGGCCTGGTCCAGGTCCAGTTGAAGACGGGCGAGCAGCGGATCCTGACGCCCGGAAACGTCCGCGACCTCAGCCTATCCCCGGACGGGCGCACGGCGGCGGCGATCGTCGAGGGCGAGGACATCCAATACCCGCTCGCGGAGCCGACGACGCCGGCCTCCGAAGCCACGGTCAAGCGCCTGGTCATGGTCGATCTCGACAGCGGAAGAACGACGACGCCCTGCCCCGATTGCGACCTGATGGCCCGCTTCCTGGCCTGGTCCGACGACGGCCGCGACCTGCTGGTCTTCGCCCGCCAGGGCGAGGTCGGCTTCTCGCGGGGGCGCTTCTGGCGCATGCCGGCGGCCGGTCCCGGCGCGCCGCTGAACCTGGACGGCCTGACGCCCGCGCTTGGCGAGACCTACGACACCGCTGGCCTGCCGCTCGGCGGCTGGCTGGACGGCGCGCCGGTGGTCTATGCCCGCCCGGCGGCTGGCGGGCGAGCCGACTACTGGCGCCTGGACGGCGATCACCGCATCAATCTGACAGCGCGCCTGCCGGCCGAGGGCCGGGCGATCGGCGCGGACGCCGATGTCTGGGCCGTGGCGGCCGCGGGTCAGGTCTGGCGGGTCACCGCTGGGTCGGCCCAATCCTGGGGCCTGGCCCAGGGCGCCGTGCGCGCGTTCGGTCCGGCGCCGGCCGGGTTCCGGGGCGAGCAGAACTTCGTGCCAGCCCTGAAGGACCTGGCCCTGGCCGATCCGGCGGCCCGCCCAGCCCTGCCCTGGCCCGGCCAGCGCCTGCCCGCGCCGCTCGCCGAGGTCCGCGTCACCGACGTCGCGCCGCGGGCCCGGATCGAGGTCGCCCAGGACCGCCATGGCGTGGAAACCGTGCGCCTGGTCGCGCCCGGCGCCGCGCCCAAGGTGCTGGTCACGGTCAACGCGGCGCTCGCCGACGTCGATTTCGCGGCGCCGATCGCCATTCATCACCAGGGACTCGACGGCAAGGCCCTGACCAGCTGGCTCTATCTGCCGCCGAACCTGCCGGCCGGCGTGCAGCCGCCGGTCGTGGTCCTGCCCTATCCGGGCGCGGCCTCGGCCACGCCGCCGCGCGCTCAGGGGCCGGGCGTGTTCAGTCCGACGGTCAACGCCCAGATCCTGGCCGCGCGCGGCTACGCCGCCATCGTCCCGGCCATGCCCTATCTGGCGGGCCGTGAGCCGATCGAGGGCCTGGCCGACCAGATGCTGGCCCCGGTCGACGCCGCCGCCGCCCAGGGCCTGGTCGATCCCGGCCGGGTGGCGATCTGGGGCCACAGCTATGGCGGCTACGGGGTGATCGCCGCGGCGACCCAGAGCAAGCGGTTCAAGGCAGTGATCGCCACCGCCCCCACCGTCAATCTCGCCAGCGCCTATGGGCGCCTGGGCCCGGTGGTCTACGCCGTTCCCGAGGACGGACTGACGGTCTTCGCCTCGGCCGGCTGGCAGGAAAGCGGTCAGGCGCGCATGGGCGTCCCGCCCTGGAAGGACCCGCAGCTCTACCTGCGCAACAGCCCGATCACCTATGTCGACAGGATCACCGCGCCGGTGGCGATCTTTCACGGCGACAACGACAAGGGCCTGGACCAGTCGGCCGCCCTGTTCGGCGCCCTCTATCGCCAGAACAAGGATGCGATCTTCGTGACCTATCGCGGCGAGGGTCACGTCTTCTATTCGCCGGGCAATATCCGCGACTATTTCCGGCGGGTGTTCGACCTGCTCGATCGCACGATGGGCCCGGCCTCAGCAGGCCCTGGCCTGGCGCGCCCCGGCCCCGCAAACGGCGGCTAGGCGGTCGCTCCAGCACCGGGCCCAGGCCTCCAGGGCCAGGATCACGAACAGCTCCGAGGAAATGTTGGTCCAGACCAGCCGCTCGGGGGTCAGGGCCGCGTCGAGCCGCGCCCGATCGAGCAGGCCCGCCACCGCCAGTTGGCCGTCGAGCAGATAGGGCCGCAGCGCCTGCAGGCTCCCGCCCAGGCTCTGGGCGAAATAGGTCGTCAGGTCGCCCTTGCCGCGCCGGTTCAGCACCAGGGGCGGCAGGCGGTCGGCGAAGGCGGCGCGGGCGAACGGCCGATCATTGTCGCCCACGGCCAGCCGCCCGGCCGCCACCGACAGGCAAAATTCGACGACCGGCTGGCTCATCAGCGGGTCGATGACGTCGCCGGCCCGGTGCCGCTGGCTCTCGCCGAAGGAACTCAGACCATTGACCAGGGCCAGGACCTGAAGTTGCTTGGCCGGGTCCAGGACGCGGGCCTCTTCAAGCCAGGGATGGCGGGCGGGGTCGAGCGCCGCCGCCGCGTCGGACAGGAAGGCCTGGACGCCCAGGCCTCCGGTCAGGTCCCGGGCCGACAGCCCGCGCCGCAGCAGGTCCCAGACGGTCGTGGCGTTGCGCCGGGCCAGCCGCGACAGGCCGCGCCCCAGCCCGCCCGCCGACAAGCCGCCCAGCACGTCGCGGACCAGGGCCGGATGGGCCATCTGATAGAGCACCCCGTCCCCGCCCCGCCCGGTGAACATCGCCTCCACGCCTGGCGCGGCCAGGCGCGCGGCCAGGTCGGCGTCGTGGTCGGGATCGCCGCCGACATAGTTGGGACGCGGGCCGCCGGCGGCCCCGCAAAGCTTCTTCGGGGCGAGGATCAGCCTCTCGCGAGCGACCACCTCGAGCGGGACGCCGATCCGCTCGGCGACGGCTTGCGCGTAGCGACGCTCGTCGCTCTCGTCCCGCGGAAAGCTGTGATTGACGCCATAGACCAGGGGCGCGCCGACCTGCTTCAGGCTGGCCGCGACGATCGCCGAGTCCAGCCCGCCGGAGATTTCACAGAACACGCCCTGACGTCCCAGGGCCCAGGCGGCGACAACGCCGTCGACGGCATGGCGCAATTCCGCCGGGTCGGCCTTGCGCCGAGGCCGGCGCGCGAACCGCGACGGCGACCACAGGCGCGGCCCCGCGCCGTCAGGCCCCGCCAGGACGCCGGGCGGATAGCTGGTCACCCCGACCAGCGGGCAGATCAGGCTGGCGAGATTCTTCTGGCGCAGGATGGCGGCCAGACCGTCCCAATCGATGGCCAGGGCCTGCGGCCACAGGGCCGGCAGGTCGGGCAAGCGCGAGGCGATGAAGCGCAGGCCGCCCCGCCGCCAGCCGATCGCCTCCATCACGCCGAGCGGATCGCGCAACACCCGCGCCGATCCGTGTTCGTCGCTGAGGATGGCGACGTAGCGGCCGAAGGCCCGGTCGACCAGACGATCGGCGATCTCTCGCGCATCGCCGCCGACGCCCAGCAGGTCGAAGTCCCGACCAAGACCCTGACGGGCGGCGTCGGCGTCGAACACATCGCCGATCAGGCCGCCGGCGACATTGGGCAGATGCTGGTAGGGCGGCGGCCGCCCCGCCTCCAGGAAGATCGAGAACCGCCGGCGCTCGGCGACCTTGGTCCAGGCCCCGGTCTCCAGGACCAGGGCCTCGGCGGCGCGCCAAGCGGACGGATCGGCGTCGACGTAGGCTTCGATGACCAGATAGTCGCGCATGCAATCACACCACCAGGATCGGAGTGAAGCCGGCGACGTGGTCTGGCCGATCGTCGAGCACCACCGCCCCGGCCTGCAGCCAGCAATGGGCCTCGAACGGCCAGGTGCGCACCCCGAACACCCAGGCGGCGTGATGGCCCCGGCGCTGGAGATAGAGCCGCTGTTGCAGGCTGCGCATCAGGCAAAGGCCGGCCCTGGGCAGCCACGGCGACAGGCGGTCAAACCGCCCCGCCTCCGCCAGCAGGCGCGCGTCCGGGGGATCGAAGGCGCTCGGCGCCAGCGGTCCGGCCAGGGCCAGGACCGCGCTAAAGGGAAGCTTGGCGATCGCCTCGGCGGCCCGGAGATTAGCGTCGGCCGCGTCCAGGAAGGCCCGGAGTGTGACGGCCTTGGTCTCGCCCTCCAGACCGCGCGTGACGGCCGGCGGGCGGCGATCGACCGCGCTCGACGCCGCCGCCGTCAGCAAGCCGGCGGCGATCAGGTCGTCGGCGGCCTGCGGCGGCCTGGCCTGAACCTGGCGACCTGGACCGAGATGAAGATGGTCCCTGGCCCCCGCCAGGCAGAAATAGGCGTCCGAGGCGATGTCGAGAAAGACCACGTCGGTCTCGACCTGCGCGGCGTGGACCTGCTCTCCCAGCCAAACCGTCATCGCCTCCTCCCGGGTCCAGGCGTCGTCGCGGATGATCGGGCCGGACGCCCCTGGGACGCCCGGCCTTGCGGGTCAGCCCCAGCAGTCGGTGATGTCGACGCCTTCCTGCAGGCCGGACGGCTGTTGCGCCTGGGTCAGGGCCTTGGCCGAGCCGAGGTTCAGAAGGCGAAATTGGACGACCTTGGTCATTGGACGAAATCCTTGATGGGATGGAGGTGAAGGACGACGCCGTCGGCGTCACGGACGCCGGCGGCGCGCGGCGCGGCGGATCAGACGTAGCGGTCGCTGATGTCGCTGGCCTCCTGCTTGCCGAACGGCAGGCCGGCCTGGGTCAAGGTCTTGGCCGAGCCGAAGCGCAGCAGGCGGAACGCGGTGTTGATCGGGGTCATGACAGGCTCCTTCTTGAGATCGCCGCCAATCGCGGCCTCTCAAGGGGGCGCCCCGAAGGTTCGACATTCAAACCATATCCGTTCGATATTTTTCACCCAGGGCGAGGCTGGAGATCGCCGCCGCCGCGGCGATGCGCCGGCGGTGATAGGCCTTGGCGCCCAGCAGCAGCGCCCGCGGATCCTGGGCTTCGAACGCGGCGATCAGGCCCCAGGCCTCCGCGTCCAGGTCGCAAAACACCTGGGCCTCGAGCGGCTGATACGGCGCCAAGCGCTCGCTGGCGGCCTGGTAGGCTTGCGCCAAGATCAGGTCGCCGGCGCCCAGGACCAACTCGAAAAACAAGGTCGTCACGATATCGGCGGGCGTCCGACTGAGCGCCAGTTCGTCGCCCAGGGCCAGCATGGGGCGCTCTGGAAAGATCCGCCGCCGCGCCCGTCGCCCGGCGTCGGGGGTCAGAGCGGTCTCCAGCAAAAGGGCGCGAAGCGCGTAGAGCTCGGCCAGATGCGGCCGGGTGTAGACCGGGCCGCGCTTGTCGACGAGGTGTTCGCCGGCCAAGCGCGAGAGGACCTCCCGCACCGGGGTCGTGGACAGGCGCAGCTCCGCGGCGATCAGCTGGATCGGCAGGGCCGCGCCGGGCGCATCCTCCCCTTGCCGAAGCCGGCGTCTTAGGGCGCCCAAGGCCAGGGCGAAGGCGTCGCGTTTCGGAGGCAAGGCACGGACTCGAACGATGGAGGCGCCACTATCACCTGACGTTGCGCCCCGCGCCGCCCCGACATGGCCTTTCGTCCGTCCTCGGAGCGACGATCGCCGGCTTTTGGCCTTCGGACGCCAAGCTGGAGACGCCGCAAACCGTTACGCGGCATGGCCCGCGCCAAAAGTCGGGAAACCGTTCCCGTAGAGTGGCGCGCCGCGTGAGCAGACCCCTGGGGCTCGGCGGAAGAAAGTCGCGCAGAGACGAATTTTTCCGACAATACGTAGGGTTGTGCTTTGACGTGGTGTTCGCTTTGTCGCCTGATAGACACAGCAAGTGCCGAGTAACGCTTTGGTCAAACGCGCATCCGAGGAGCTGAGACGCCAGGGCCAGCTCCTGTCCCAAATCCTGAAGCAACTTCGCGAGCTGCGACACTTGCCGGCGCGGCAGGTCGCAAACGCCATAGGCCTGCCGCTGCGCACCTACTACAACTTCGAGTCCGGAACGGGAGCGTTGGACGTCGCCAGGATCTTCAGGTTTGGCGACGCCACGAGCACCGATCCGGTCAGTATCTTCGAAGCGCTGATGCTTGGCTCGGTGGAGCACGCCCTGCGTTGCGCCGAGAACCAGGCCGCCTCGATCAAGCTGGCCGCCTTCCATCGGTTCGAACAGAAGGTCGGCGACGGGATGACCAACATCCAGCCGCAGTTCTTCATCGAGGCCTTCACCCGGGCCTATGACAGCCTTGAAGGTCACAAGGACAAGATCGATCGCGGCGCCGAGCGTTGGTTGGCGCAGAACATGCCCAAGATCCCGCGGGACGACACCTAGCCCGGGGTTGCGGCGCGGCTGTCCCCGGGTCCCCGCCTTCGTGGTCGCTCGCAGCGGTTCCCCAAATCCGACGCGCGTCGATGTCTTGCAGGTCCGGATCGAGCGGCGCCCGCAGGCCCCAGCGTTCGGCCAGGCCGATCAGGTCGCCGGCGCGCCAGCGCTGATAATCGTTCCGATAATCGAGATTGCGGCGCAGGAACTCCCAGGCCAGCGCCGCCTGGCGCGGGTCGATCACCTCCGGCGGCGCCGCTACGCGCTGAAAGGCGGGCGGAACGGGGCTGCAGCGGGCGACGCGGGACTTGGCCATGGCCCCATTGAGCGCTTCATGTCGCCAAGCTGGAATTGACGCCGCGCTCTGGCGCCCGAGGCGATCGACAATTTTCCGGTGCGAGGCTCGCGCGCGCCATGACACGGGAGGGTTCAACCGACTTTTGGCGCGCTGCTCCAGAAGATTGGCATGCGCCGTGCCATGAAAGGGTTGGCGAAAAACATGTCCCCAGGAAAGTGAGGGCGCACAACAGGCCCGCAAGCCGGCCGCCGAGCCAGGCCGGCGAGCGCCAGACCTCGACCAGACGCGAGGGCTCCAATCCGGTCACACGGAGCCCGAAGAGCGCCCGATAGCCTCCGGCCACCGTCTGTTCCGCCGCTCGCACCAGCCGCTGCACGCGCATGCGCATGTAGTCCGATCCCGCGGCCCAATCCTCCCGGACACGGCGCTCGCCAAACAGGGACAGGGCGATGTCGCGATAGCTGGCGCCGGCCGCGCGCGCGTCATGGACCCGCAGGATCTGCAGCCATCGGGGCGCCTTTGCGAGGGGCCGACTGCCCGATCCGACAAGGCGTCCGGTGTCGCGCAGCGCCATCAGACGACGAAGATTGTCCAGCGCGCCCTGCCCGCTTCCCAGGGCCGGCAAATGGAAGCGAAAGACCGCCGGCCCGGCCAGGACATCGCCTTCGACCACGGCCAGACGCAGGCGGCGCAAGCCGTCGCTGATCAGGACGTGCTGATCGCCATCGGCCGTGCGGACCACCAGGATCGGCGTGTCGAGGCTGGCCAGATCCATGGCGGCGGGGTCGCCGGGGCTGGCCGGCCGGGCGCTGAGGACCGGAACCGCGCCATCGGCTTGCCAGCGCCACAGGGCCGTGGGCAGCGGGTCGCCGGGCGGTCCCTCGCCCACGAAGCAGAGCTCCGGCGCCCCGCCCGCCGCCGCCGGGCCGCCGCCCCCCGACGCCGCCCTGGCGAGCCCTCGCCGCGCGAACTCCCAGGCCCAGACCTGAGGGTCGGCGCCCAGGAGCGGCAGATAGGTTTGCGCCTTTCGCCAGTCAGGCTTGCAGGCGTGGACATCGTCCATGGCGGCTGCTCGTCGTTCCACCAGACAAGTGTCTCGGACGTCGGCAGGCCTGTCGAGCCGGCGCCTCCAGGCGCGCGTGCGGCGAAGTTTGCGATGGACGCCGCCGGCGCCATGCCACTAGGGCGTCGGGCGAGGCGCCTGATAGAGTGGCGCGCCATGGCATCCGCACGCAGAGGCTTAAGGTTGACGTCCAAGATCGAACATCCCGTGGCCGACGAGCCGCCATGGTCGGAGACGCTCACCGACTACGATCAATGTCATCTGGTGACCTATCTACGCCTGCTCGACGCCGACCAGGACGGCGCCGACTGGCGTGAGGCCACGCGCCTGGTCCTGGGCCGCGACCCAGACCAAGCGCCCGACCTTGGTCGCCGTTGCTGGGAAACCCATCTGGCGCGCGCCCGCTGGATGACCCAGACCGGTTATCGTCATCTGCTGGCGCTGCGCAGGCTTTGACCTTTCCTTCCAGCGCCGGTGGAACAGCGTGAAGAGGCCCCGCTGGAAGGACCGGACGCCCGCCCGACTATCGAGCCGGCGCGTCACTCCGCCTCGGCCATCTCGTCCCCGTCTGTGACAGGTAGGCGGCGACAGCGGCCTGAACGATTTCCAACTTGGACTTGCGCACGCGGCCAGGGAGAGGTTCACCAGCCGTCCAACCCCGCCGGCAACGTTGAGCGAAGTGATGCTGGCCATCTTCTGCGAGAGTCGCTAGGCGGTTGCCCGCGACCCCGACCAGGGTCGCTATCTGGCGGCGGTTAAGCCGTCCCAGCTCCGGCAGCTCGGCGATGATGGCGTGGGCCAAGGAGCCGCGCCCATTCGGCCATTTCAAGCGCGCCCATCGCGATGACCCGGTCGCCGGCGCGATAGACGATCTGGCCCTGATCCACGCGCGCCAGGTCTTGGTCGATCAACCGCCGCACGCCCCTGATACGGCTGTTTACGAGTGTGAGGTGGATGCCTTCTCACGCGAATCGGGCCTAAGCTTGGGCGCTTAGGATCAGGAGCTTCGGAGCGGCCGAAGGCCATCCGCGCATTTTGGGACATCGCTCCGATGAAGATGAAGAACGCTCGCAGCATCGCTGCTTTGATCGCTGCCTCAACCTTGTCCTTTGCGGCGTCGGCGCACGCCGACGCGGTTCGCGGCGTCATCATTCAAACCGAGGGGCACATCTCGCCTTCGTGCCGGACTGTCGTTCTCAAACGCAAGGACAATGGGCAGACGATGTCCTTCCGCATCGCAGCGACCAACAGCGAGGATGGCGTCATGGCGGTGACGTTGACGGCCCTGTCGACGGGTCGCGAAGTGCAGATTTTTTATACGCCCAACGTAACGACCGGTTGCGGCAGTGAGCCGCGTATCGAGTACATCTCGCTCTACGCTCAGGGTTATTGAGGCGCCCTCTTGTCGTTTCCCCAGAGGATCTGACGGGTTGTCTATCGAAGGATTGGCAGAGCTCTGCCCAGCGCGGATGCCTGGCCAGCCACGCGCGCACCTTGGGGTGTTTGTGGGTGGCGTAGTTGTCGAGGATGGCGTGGACGGACTTGCTCGGCGCGACGGCGGCCTCGACGGCGTTGAGGAAGCGGATGAGACACCGTCGGCCGTCAGCATGATGATCCGCGCCCGCCAGACTTCCTGGGTGATCGCCTCCAATCGGAGCCGATCCTCAGGCGTGACGGTGATGGAAATCCCTGCGCGCATGGCGCAGACTCGCACGACCCCACCTCCCGAGGGAATCCCCAAGGGGAGTCTTAATGTTAGGGCGAAACCACTAGCGGTGCAGTGAAACGATGCCCACCGCTTCCAAATTGGCGAATTCGCACGTTCCGGTGCCGATGACATCGATGGGCAGATTCGAACCCATGGCGGTCAGCAGCGTCGCCGCCAAGGTCTGGCCGGCCAGCGTCGTCGTATTCACCGAGAAGCTGTAGGTCGCAGTGGTGCAGGCGGGCAGTCCGGTGCGGGCTGTATCGAGGTTGATCTGCAGAACGCCGGCGTTGTTGGGGACCAGCGAGGCGATGTGCACGTTGAGGATCGAGGGGATGAAAACCGAGGCGCTGTCGGAATTTACGGGATTTGGCGTGCCGTCAAGCGCGGCCACGCTCAAACAAGCCTGCAAGGACGCCGACGCCGAACTAGCGACGTTCAGGCCAGACTATCCGCCAACAAGGGATCTTCTACTTCTGGCGGCGCTGAAAGAGGGCTGGACGCCCTGCGGCCTCACGCGAAGCCTCCTCTATCGAACCGAAGACCTGACCTCGGACGAACGAGCTCTCGCGGCGGACCGCATCGGCAAGAATGCCCCGTTGAGGGCTCGATGAGATTGCTCAGGGCGAGCGCATTCACTAGGCGCCCGTCCAGACAGACTCCACTGTAGTTGCAAGGTGCCCAACGTGGGTCGGACACCTCCAGGACGGACACAAGCTCTGCGTCACGGATTAGGGTGCCTGGAACACGTTCCAGAGCCGGGGCTTGCCCTCGGCGCTGAGGCCTCGGTCAAAGGACCTGTTCCGAGGCCCCCTCGTTCCGCCGCCTTGGCGCTGCTGAACGGGGCGTGGTCGTCGCCGCGCGAGCCTCGCGATCGTCCAGGAAGCTGAAGCAGGGGTCCTCGGAACAGGTCCGAAGACGACGGATGTGGTGTTCATTACGATGACGGCGCACGAAATGCTCCTTTCGGCTTCACCCGCGCTTGGCGGAGGCCCGCGAACGACCGGCCAGAGCCTCGAGACGCCCGATGAAGGCCTCGCCGCCACCGGCCGCCCGACGGGATGAGATGGCGGGGAACCCCTTCGAAGACTGCGCACGCCAGACGCGCCATGCCGCGACGGGTGCTGAGAGGCAAATTAGTGCACTGTCACCGTAATCCAGGTTCCGGCGGAAACCTGACGGACGTGCAGCGGCCGGACGCTTACGAACTGCCTATTCGCTTTGATTGCGATGACGGACAGCAGCCTCTTCATAGTCGATAAGCCCACGCTCCGCGTCGGCCTCCAGGGACTGGATCACCGCGTCATAGTCAGCGGCCTCCGGAACCTCGAACACCACCAAGCTCGGAAGATGGCTCTGCTCGGTATAGAAGCCCCTGGATTTTAGTCGCTGTATGTAATCCGCCTTGATGGAGTCTTCCAGAAAAATGATCCGAACAACCGAGTTTCCAGACCTGTGAATAGTGTCTTTATATAACAATATATCATCGGATTCTTCCGCTCTCACCACATCGTCCGAGCTGACCCCCCTGACGAAAAATGGCGCATTGTCTATTCTATATTTTCCACCACCCAAGGACTCTGCCCACAAGGTCTCATAATCGTTGGGTGGGTAATCATCTTCATCCTTTTCCAAGGGAAAGGTCAGCTTTTCACGCGACATTTCTCAACCGCCTCCGCCGCCGCCCATATTCGGCCATCTCGGCGGCTTGATCACGTTACACAGAAGGCAACGCACAGCGCCATTTGAAGGGCTGCCATCTCCGCCATTCGCTTTGTCGATGATGTGATCCACGTTTGTCTCCCGAGGATCGCGCTTATCACCCTTTTCCGTCTTTTTAGGTTCGTTGGTGGGGTTGCGGCAATCGACACAGGTCGTCTGTCCATCATTCTGCTGGCGGTTCTCTTCTTTGACTTTTCCTTTGCCGCCACGGGTAAACGGCTTTCCGGCGCGGTCTCCGTTTGCGGTCCCTGGTTTGTCAGCCTGACTCGGCGGCTTTGCCTGATCGTTATGATGGGTGATGCCGTTCCAAATATTGCTCGCCGCACTGCCGATCTTGTCATGGATCGCGCCGCAGACTTCCACGCAGATACCGGCCGCGACCAAGCCGCCGGCACCCCAGTAGACAGCAGCAGCAGTGCCCGCTGAAATCCCCTCGCCAATGCATAAATCCTCAACGCACTGCCCGCTGGGATCGCCGTGGTTCACCGGATCATCCCCGACGTAGGCGTACCAGTTCAGCCCATCATCATACCCAATCGGGTCCGTCTGCAGAAACCGCCCAAGCGTCGGCGAATAGATGCGGGCCTTGTAGTAATACATCCCCAGCTCGGACAACCAGGCCTGGCCGGTATATTGGAACCGCCCGGCGTTGCCCGCGCCGGGAACGCCGTACTCGTCATAGCTGTTGACGCCCAGCGATGCGCCCGCCGCGTCGGCGTGGGCGACGATGCTGCCCTGCCAGTCGGTGAACAGATGGCGGCGGTCGCTCAGCGACGCGCCCTCGTACCAGACGATCGGGTCATCGACCGCGCCGCCATGGACGTAGCGGCGCAGCAGGGCGCCGGCGCCGTCATATTCGGCGACCAGTTCGTCGCCGTCATACAGGAACCGGGTGGTCCCGGCCCCGCCCGCGCCGGCCGTCTGATACAGCCGCCCCAGCGGGTCGTAGCTGAGGGTCGCGGTCGTCGCGCCGCTGGCGCTGGTCAGCCGGTTCTCGACATCATAGATGAAGCTGGTCGAGCCGTCCGAGGTCAGATTGCCGTTGGCGTCGTAGCCGAAGCTGGCCGGGCCGACGATGCTGTACTGGTTCAGGCCGTTCGTCGTGTAGCTGCGATTGACCGCCCCCGCCCCATACCAGGCATAGGCGTCATTGTTGCGGCCGTTGGTGATCAGCTGCGAGGCCGGATTATAGACGAAGCTCCAGGCCACGTCCGCGCCGGTCCCGGCCAGATCATGGCCCAGCGACGTCAGGCGGCCTATCTCGTCAAAGCCATAGCTGGAGACGGCCGCGCCATTCGTGCGCGATTCCGGCAGCGCCCGCGCATTATAGGTGTAGGTCGCCAGCGTGGTCGCATCCGATTCCTTGACCTTGGACATCCGGTCGAGCCCGTCATATTCGAACGTCACAAATTGCGCGTCCGACCAGGTCAGGCGTTTGCGGTTGCCATAGTCGTCGTAGAGATAGTTCAGGGTCCGCGTCACGCCCCCCATGTCGTTGGTGCTCGAGGTCAGCTGGCCCAGCGCATTATAGGCGTTGGTGATCCCCTTGCCGCCGGTCGAATAGGTCGCGGTCAACTGATGGCCCATCAGGTCGTAGGTGTAGTCCACGCCGGCCACCGCCGCGCCGCTCTTCTGGGTCACGCGGTTCAGAACATCGTAGGTGTAGTTGATGAAATTGCCGTCGCGCTTGCGCAGCTTCGTGCGGTTGCCGGCGAGATCATATTCGTATTCTTCATAATCGGCGGTGTTGACGCTACCCGCGGTCGCCAGCGCCGTGGCGGGCGTGCTGGGGTCGAACGCCGACGGCCTCGCCTTGCTCGGAAACTGCCACTGGTGCAGCCGATTATATTTGTCATAGACGAACTTGGCCTGATTGCCGTTGCCGTCGATCGCCGCCTCCTTCTGCTCCGTGACCGTATAGCTCCAGGTCGCGTCCGCGGTCTCGATCGGCGTGCCGACCCCTTTGCGGACCTGCAGCAACTCGCCCGCAGGATCGTAGACATTCTTCGTGATCCGGTCGGGCCCGTTGCTCCCTTCCACGCCCAGCGTGCAGGCGGAGGCGGGAAGCGACCCGAAGGCGGCCGGATTCATGCGCAGGGCGACGCACTCGAGGCGCCGCCGAATATCATAGCTCATCTGCTTGACGCCGACCGGGCTGGTCCCGGTCGCATAGTGGCGCTCGACCGTCGGCAGGCCGGTGGCGGTGCTATATTCGGTGTCGACCCTTTCGGCTGGCGTCATCGCCTGCAACGCCGCAAGGGTGATGTCTGTGACCGTGCCTTTGGCGACGGATTCGACCTGACCGTCCGCGCCGTACACCGTCCGGACCGCCGCCCGGGGCAGCGGGTCCGAACCGTCGGGATCCCCGCCGATCGACCCGATCTTTCGCCTTTTCAGATCGTAGAAGCTGTAGACGGCGTCGTCGGCGCCCGGCCGGGGTCCGTCCTCGACGATGACATTGCCATAGCGGTCATAGGTAAAATTGACGGTCGTCGCGAGCGAGCCGTCGCCGCGGCTGACCGTCTTCGACAACGGCAGGAGATTGCGAGCCCCATAGGCGCTGCTCGACGGATCATAGGTAAGGGTCGTCTTCAGCTCGTCGGTCGTCCCGGCGCAGGTCGCCAGGGTCATGGTCCGGCAGGTGGCGGTCGACACCAGCCTCCACACCACTGGCTGGGCCTGCGTGCCGCCCCCGCTGGTCTTCAGATAAGGCGTGAACGGCTGATAGTCGTAGCGGGTCTGGGCCTGAACGCCGTTCACCGCCGGCTTGGTCGCCGTCCGCACGCCGCCGTGATCGGGATCATAGGTATAGGTCGTGGTGTTGTTGCGCGCGTCGGTGACGCTGGTCGGCTTGTTGCAGGTTTTGGGGTTGGTGCAGGTCGCCGGATAGGTCGCCGTCGCGACGACGATGTCCTCGCTTCCGTTGGTGGCTCCGTTTTTCGGCCTGATCGTCGCCGAAGTGATGTTGTTGCGGCTGTCGCGCGCGTAGGTGGTGGTGATTCCGCTCAGCGCTGTGACCGAATTGACCTGATCGTTGAGATAGGTCTGGGTCGTCCCATGTCCCAATTCGTTGACTCGCAGATTCACCTGCGACCAGTTGGGGTTGAATTCAAACAGCTGGATCCTGCCGCCTGGAGGGATGGCCAGCACGCGCCACGCATAGAGGGGCGCCATCCAGTCGCAGCAATTCGGTTCCAGATAGCTTGTCGTGTAGGTCCAGGCCTGCCCGTCCCGTGTGACGCTCTGGACCCGGTCCGCCAAACGCGCCGGCGGCTTGTTACTTCCACCCTGCCTCCACACCGTCTCGACCCCTCGCGGGTCGACGA
>NZ_JBIXJO010000024.1:0-52766 GCF_052871235.1 Caulobacter sp. LARHSG274
GCTCCGCCTCTTCCAACTCCACCGCCGGCAACTCCCGACCCACCATCCCGCAGCCTCCCTAAAACCAAGAGAGTCTGTCACGACTGAGTCGATACCGAGTCCGCGAACTTCTGAGTCAGGACACTAGAGCATGATAATCGTGAACTGAAACGGTCATCCCCTAATCCGTCTCCCCGGCCTTCGCCGGGGAGACGGAGGAAGAGGGAAAGAGCGATTCCGCCGTCCATCATCCTGCCGCTAGCCGGCCAGGGCGCTCGCGTCCCTCTGGATGCGGGCGACCATGGCCTTCAGGCCGTTGGAGCGCTGCGAGGACAGGGCCTCGGACAGGCCCAGCCGGGCCATGGCGGCGGCGGCGTCGAAGCTGGCGATGTCGCGGGCCGGGCGGCCCGAATAGAGCCGCAGCAGGATGGCGATCAGGCCGCTGACGATGTGGGCGTCGCTGTCGCCGCGGAACCGGATCGTGCCGTCGGCCTGGGGCTCGGTCACCAGCCAGACCTGGCTGGCGCAGCCGCGCACCTTGTTGGCTTCCGAGTGCTCGGCCTCGGTCAGGGGCGCGAGTTCGCGGCCCAGCTCGATCACGTAGCGATAGCGCTCCTCCCAGTCGCCGAGGAGCTCGAACTCGTCGGCCAGCTCGTCGAGGGCGGCGTCGATGGGGCGTTGCATGACCGGGGACTTAGTGCGCGCGGCCGCAAAGGGAAAGGCGGTTTCGTCGATTATCGCGCCGTCGGGGCTGTCGGGACTTAAGGGTGGGCGCGGGCGAGGCCGGCCCGGCCGTGGGCCTCGGGGAGGGTGACCACGGCGGTGAAGCCCTGGCCCGGCGCCGATTTCAACCGCAGGGCGCCGCCCATCGCCCGGGCCAGCAGGTCGACGATCGGCAGGCCCAGGCCCGCCCCTTCCGAGGCGCGGGTCAGGGTGCTGCCGCCCTGCTCGAAGGGCCGGATCAGCCGGGGCAGGTCGATCGGATCGACGCCGTCGCCATGGTCGCGGATTGCGATCTCGATCATAGCGCCGGGAACCTGCCGCGCCTCGATCACCACCATGCCGCCCTGCGGCGAGTGGGTGACGGCGTTTTGCAGCAGGTTGGTCAGGATGGTGCGCAGGCCGCGGCCGTCGGCCTTCAGGCCGGGCAGCAGGCCGACTTCCGGGGCGATGATGTTGATCTCGCGCGTCCGGGCCTCGCCGCGCAGCTGGAGGATCACGTCCTCGACGGCTTCGTCCAGGTCCTGCGCGCCGAGGTCCAGGTCGGTGACATGGCCTTCCAGTCGGGCGATCTCGACGATCTGGTTGACCAGCCGCAGCAGCTTTTGGCCGCTGTCGTGCACCAGCTGGGCGTATTCCTTGTACTGCGGCGCGCCCAAAGGCCCGTAGAGCTCGCAGGATAGGATCTCGGAGAAGCCGATCACCGCGTTGAGCGGGGTGCGCAGCTCGTGGCTGACCATGCGCAGGAACGACCGCTTCTGCTCGTCCAGCGCCTGCTTGCGGCGCACGCGGGCGGCCGCGCGGCGAAAGGTCGCGGTCTGGGCCATCGATCCCAGCTCGGCCCCGGTCCCGGTCCCGGCGTTTTCGCGGGACGTCTCGACGGGAGACGTTTCGTCATGGGTCGCCAAAGGCGGCATAAGCAACTCCCGGACCTTCTGTCCGACACTCTCGGTGAACCACCGTGAACCATCCCGCTTACGAATCCGTTTCCGTCCACAGGAAGCTCGGGCGTTAAGGATCGCCCGCCGATTGTGCGGCCTTGGGCCAGGGGCCGGCTCGCGTTAAGCTTTGACGACGAAGCAGCGGAAGGGATTCTCGCGGCCTTGGCCAATGACGGCGCCCCGTTCCAGTCCGACCGGCTCAAGCCGGGCCAGGCCGCGTCCTCGACGCCGGACTTCGATGCGGCGCGACTGTGGCGGCTGGGCTGGCTGGCGACGGTGACCCTGGCGGCCGCGGCGGTGGCGTTCACCTCCGGCGTCGTCGGCGTCCATGTCTGGCTGGCCCTGGCGGCCGGGGCGCTTCCCGCCCTGGCGGCGCTTGTAGCCGGCGACCGGCGAGACGAGCGCCTGCAATCGCTGATCCTGGTGCTGTGGGCGGTCTGCGGCGCCGGCGCGGCGGTGGTGACCGGCGGCGTTTCCGGGGCGATGAGCGCCTGGATCCTGGCCCCGGTCGCGGCGGCCTCGACCCTGGCCTCGCCGCGCCGCCTGGCCGAGGGCGCGAGCCTGGCCCTGATGGGCGGAGCGGTCGCGGCCCTGACCCAGGTCTCGGGCCAGGCGCCGCCGGCCCCGACCGGCGCCCTGGCCTTCATCCTCGGCTTTCTGTCGGTGGCGACCACGGGGGTGGGTCTGGCCGCCGGCCTGATCCTCACCCATCGCCGGGCCGGCGAACGCGACAGCCGCCACCTGGGCGAGCTGAACATCCTGCAGACCCTGGTCGACGGCGCGCCGCAGCTGCTGCTGGTGATCACCAGCCAGGGCCAGATCCGGACCGTGCGCGGGGCCCCGCCGCGCGGCGTCGGCAACCTCGACCTGGCCAGCGAAGGACTGGCCTCGGCCGCGGCGGCCGGCGACCGCCAGAAGATCAGCGCCGCCCTGATCGAGGCCGTCCACGGCGGCGAGGCCACCGTCGCCTTCGCGCCGCTGCTGGACCCGAGCCGCACCGTCTGCCTGGAGCTGCGCCAGGTCTCGCCCGATCTGCTGGTCGGGGTGATGCGCGACGCCACGGTGGACAAGGCCCGCGAGACCGCCCTGCAACGGGCCCGAGCCGAGGCGGAGGGCCTGGCCGCCGGCCGCGCCCGCTTCCTGGCCAATATGAGCCACGAGCTGCGCACGCCGCTGAACGCCATCATGGGCTTTTCCGACATCATGCGGGCCCGGATGTTCGGACCCCTGAGCGACCGATATGGCGAATATGCCGAGCTGATCCATGAATCGGGCCGTCACCTGCTGGACCTGATCAATGACGTGCTCGACATGTCGAAGATCGAGGCCGAGCGCTTCGAGCTGACGCGCGGCGAGTTCGACGCCCGCGAGGCGGTCACCGCGGCCATGCGCCTGCTGCGCACCCAGGCCGACGCGGCCGGGGTGAAGCTGCGCGGGGTGCTGCCGCCGGCCGAGCTGGAGGTCGACGCCGACCGCCGGGCGCTCAAGCAGATCGTGCTGAACCTGGTGTCCAACGCCCTGAAGTTCACCCCGCGCGGCGGCCAGGTGATCGTCAGCGTCGATGGTCATGACGGCCAGCTCGAACTGGTGGTGGCCGACACCGGGGTCGGCATCAGTCCCGAGGACCTGGAGCGCTTGGGCCGTCCCTACGAACAGGCCGGCGGCGTCGAGCAGCGGGCCCGGGGCACCGGCCTTGGCCTTTCGCTGGTGCGGGCCTTCGCCAAGCTGCACGGCGGCGAGATGAACATCGAAAGCCGCCTGGGCGCAGGGACCAGCGTCTCGGTGCGGATGCCGGTGCTGCTCAAGGCGCTACGGCCGGCGAAGGAGCCGCCGCTGCTGGAGTCGCTGGCCGAAGCCGATCCGGAGCCGGAGTCGCCCTTCCTGGGCCCGAACGTCGTTAAGTTCGCCCCGCCGCGATAGGGGCGCGCGCCTAGAACGGTTTGCTTCAAGTTGAACGGCGCTTCTCGAAACCCCGTCTCCCCGGCGAAGGCCGGGGCCCAGGTGAAACCCACGGGCCGCTCAGGATGAATCTGGGTCCGGCCTTCGCCGGGAAGACGGAGGAGGGGGAGAGCGCATCGATCTAAATCAATTGCTCTAGCGCAGGAACGCCCGTCCGGCCGCGAAATCCCCGACCTCGACATAGGCGCGGCGGACCACGTCGACGCCGCCGCGGCTGGTGAACACGAACTCCACCGTCGCCGTCTCGCGCGGGTCCAGCCGGCTCAGGGCCTCGCTGGCCTCGCCGGGGAAGCGGAACGCCAGGCCGGTCTTGGCGCCGGTCGGCAGCAGGGTGGGCGGGGCCATGTCGCGGGTCTCGGCCCCGAACACCCGGCTGGCGCTGCGCGGCGCGGCGTTGGCGGCCAGGCCCATGGCGTTGCGGGCGTTCAGATAGGGCCCCTGGGTGCGCAGGGTGTCGCGCAGCACCAGACGGGCGGCGTAGGGCTGGGCGCCGTCGGCGAAACTGGCCACGGCCAGCATCTGGTTGCCCCGTCCGACCAGGCCGAACACCAGCCGGTCGCCGCCGAAGCCGGCCGGCTGCGATAGCCGCCACATCGGTATGGTCGCCGAGACCGAACGGTCGGCCTGCCAGGTCGCCCGGTCGCCGGGATAGGTCATGCGCAGCATCGTCGAATAGCCGTCGAAGGCCTGGCGGACGCGGCCGGCGGCGGTGGTCAGGTCCTTGGACCCGCAAGGCGCGGTTCCGGCCTTGGCGCGAGCGCGGGCCTCGAGCGCGCTGACCTGGTCCTCGCTGGCGCCGGACCGCAGGGTCGCGCCGCGGGCCTGGGCGCGAGCGGCGTCGAGCGCCGAGCCGACGGCGGGCTTGAACAGCCGGCAGCGGGCGTCGGCCGAAGTCATCAGCGTGCGTTCATAGAGCTGGTCGGCGGCGGCGGCGTGGACCTGCGTGCCGACGGCCAGCACGGCGACCGCGACGGAAATTCCTGGCCACGACGTCGCCTTGACGGCTCGAGCCTTTCCCTTTCGAATGAAATTCGAAGCGGACAAAAAGGCTCGACAATAGGCGATCAAGCGCGCGTAAACGCCCGCTGGGGTCTTCTTCGACGTCATTTTCTCGTATTCTGCGAGAGAGCGGTTTCAGGGGCAGTCTACGAGCCCCAAGGTTGCGGTTCAGTTAGCGATGCTTCTTTCGACCGATATCTGGGTGGGCGCGCTGATCCGTCGCGCCGAGCTGGGCGGCGCCTTCGCCATGGTGGCGCGCAAGGGCGACCCGCGGGCCGGGGCGGTGCTGGTCAAGGCCGTGGACCGGCGGGCCGGCACGGCGCGGCTCTATAGCGAGGCGACGCGCGGCGACGGCGAGCGGTTCTGGATGCAGCCGGTGCGCTCGGCCTTCGAGCCCGACCTCGACGCCTATGCCGAACGCGCCGCCCGGATCGATCCGGACATCTGGCTGGTCGAGATCGAAGACCGCGACGGCCGGCACTTCCTGACCGAGCCGGTGGAGGCCGACCCGGGCTGAGCGGTCAATCGACGAGCGACGCCATCTGGCTGGCCAGGGCGCCGAGCAGGGCGGCGGGTTGGGTCGGCTTGCACAGCACGGTCCCCTCGACGTCGGGTTCCTGGTAGCCGGTCAGATAGATGAACGGGATCGACCGTCGGCTCAGGGCCGAGGCCACGGGGGTGACCATCCGGCCGCCCAGATTGATGTCCAGCAGGGCGCGGTCGACGCCGCCGGCCTCGACCAGGGCCAGGGCGTCGTCGATGTCCCCGGCCGGGCCGATCACCTTGGCTCCGGCGGCGGTGAGGATATGGCTCAGCTCCATGGCCACCAGGACCTCGTCCTCGACGATCAGCACCCGTTGTCCGGCCAGGGCCCGGGCCGGATCGCCGACCGGACCGTCGGCGGTCGCGGACTTGGCCGGCGGGTCGAAATAGGGGATGGCGCCGCGCTCCAGCGTGATCCGGCAGACCAGGCCTTCCGGCGCCCAGTCGCGTTCGATCCGCGCGCCGATCTGGCGGCCGGCGTTGACGATCAGGGTGGCCCCGAAGCCTTGTCGCTTGGGCGGGGCCGCTGGCGGGCCGCCCGTCTCGCGCCAGGTCAGGACCAACTGGCGTTCCGGTCCCCAGCGCCAGTCGACCCGCAGGGCGCCGGCCTCGGTCGACAGGGCGCCGTACTTGCTGGCGTTGGTGGCCAGTTCGTGGATCACCAGGCCCAGGGACTGGGCGGCTTCGGCCTGGATCAGCACGGCCGGTCCGGCGATGCTCAGCCGCGCGTCGTGATCGGCGCCATAGGGCTCCAGCTCCTGCTGCAACAGGACGTCGAGCCGGGCGCCGCTCCAGCGGTTGCTCGACAGCAGGCTGTGCGAACGAGCCAGCGAGCCGATCCGCCCCGAAAGCGCGTCGACATACTGCTTCTTGCTCACGAACGGCGTCAGCTGGGCCAGGGACTGGACCACGGCCAGGACGTTCTTGGCCCGGTGATCGATCTCGCGGATCAGCAGGCGTTCGGTCTCCTCGGCCTGGCGGAGGGCGGCCTCGGAACGGGCCCGCTCGCTGGCCGTCCAGGCCAGTTCGGCCACGTCGGCGATGAAGGCCACGTCGTCGGCCGTCCAGGTCCGAGCGACGTCCTGGACGACATAGAGATAGGCCGTCAGCCGGCCCGCCTTGATCAGCGGGCAAGCCACATAGGCGCCGACGCGCAGCGGCGCATAGGCCCCTGCCAGGGCCGCCTGGGCCGTGCGCGGGTCCGTGGCGACGTCGAAGACCACGGTCTGTTGGCCGGCCCGCATCTCCGCGGCCATTTCCGGACCGAAGTCGTCGAGCACGTAGCGGTTGCCGATCAGGGGCGGGGCTCCGGCCGCGCCCCATTCGCCGACGATCTCGACCTGGACCGCGCCGCGGTCCAGCACGCCGTAGCCGACCTGCGAGACCTCGAGCCGCCGGCCCAGCGCCTCGCAGGCCTTGGTGATGACGGCGTCGGGATCGGGCTCCTCGCGCAGGCGACGGCCCAGGTCGAGCATCAGGGCCCGCCGGCGCTCGCGCTCCAGCAGTCGCGCCACCTCGGTCTCGGCCCGCTTGCGATCGGAAATGTCGCTGACCAGCACATAATAGCCGAGCACCGCGCCATCGGCGGCGATATCGGGCACGTAATGGGCTTCGATGTGGCGCGCGCCGACGCCGCGATAGGCCACCTCGCCCTCGAAGGTCAGGCGCTCCCCGCCCAGGGCCCGGGCCACATGGCCCTTGACCCGCTCATAGGCGGCCTCGCCCAGCACGTCGCGGAGGGTGCGCCCCTCGATGGCGCTGCGTTCGACGCCGAACCACTCCTCATAGGCGCGGTTGACGAAACGATAGCGCTCCTCGGCGTCCAGATAGCCGATCAGGATCGGCACGGCGTCGGCCATGCTCGCGGAGAACAGCGCCCGACTGGCGCTGTGTTCCACCGTTCCGGGCGCGTGCGGAGAACCTGAATTGGTCATGCGGGGGGAGAAACTCGTGAGCACTCGGCGCGGAACCTGGCATGGGCGGTAACGGCAAACGAGTGTGGCATACGGTCGCGGCAACCTATAGGAGTGTTCGGCCGGGCGGAAGCGCGTTCTCGCGGCGGAAGGTCGCCACCAGCACGTCGCGACGGGCGGGCGCGCCGGGCTCCAGCGGATGGATCGCGGTCACCCCGTGCAGCACGCGGTGGTCGTCGAGAAACACGGCGTCACGCGGCTGCTCCAGGGTAAAGGCGCCCAGGCGGGCGCCGTCGGGGGCGAAGATGTCGGTGACGCCGCTGGCCACATTGTGGCGGTTGACCAGCATGACGATTACCCAATCGACCCCGTCGCGGTGCGCGCCCTCGGGAGTCGGCAGGCCGGCCTCGCCGTCGCCCGCCTCGATCCGGAACTGGTGCAACTCGACGTGCCAGGTCGGCGGCGGATCGGCGGTCAGCGGCTGGAACAGGGCCAGGCCCTCGCGCAGCAAGGCCTGGACCACCGCATGATCGGCGATGGCGTCGTGGATCGGCGCGAACCAGCGCTGCACGCCGCCGTTCAGGCCGTTGTAGTCACGGCTCTGATAGTGCGGCTGGTGGGGCTTGCGGACTACGCTGGCGGGGTCGGCGGTGACCGAGAAGGCGGCAAACCGCCGCCGCCGATAGCGGCCGCCGTCGGCCATGAAACGGTCCAGGCCCAGGTCGTTCCAGCTGTCGGCGAAGGTCTCCCAGCTGGCCAGCGCCTCGGCGCCGAGCAGGGCGTCCATGCGTTTCGGCGGCAAGTGGTGGAAGCCGAAGTCCTGCAGGGCGGCGGCGATATCCGTACGATCCAATTCGGCGGCCCTTGATCAAGCGGTGCTGGACCTCAGATGGCGTCTGCGGACGAACGGCCAAGCCTGGACCGCAAAGAAAGGCGGTGAAATCGGGTGGAGGATGCCGGATGGCGACACCGCAGGCTGTTTCTTCCCCGGTTAACCGTGCTCCTAAACCTGGGCGAAAGCCCGTTGCGGCAGGATGATGCGGATCCTTCCCGGACGTCTTCCCGTCGCCGCCAAACCTCACCAGGGTCTGATGCTGTTCCTGCTTAACGACGTCATCCTCAGCTTCGATCCGGCCGAACTGACGCCGCCGATCGCCCGTGACCAGTTCGCCAAGCTGTCGCTGCACTATGTCGGCAAGCTGGGGCAGGAGCTGTATGCGGCCGAGCCGCTGTTGCACCACAAGGACCTGGAAAAGGCGCGGCGCCTGGCCGCCCTGATCATCGGCAAGGCTCCAGAGGTCAATGCGGCCCTGTTCATCGCGCCGTCGCGCGGCTGCCTGGTCGACCAGGTGCAGGTGCGCTACGCCCAGCTAGGGCTGGAAATCATGGGGTCGTTGTTCGAACGCCAGAAGGTGGGGGCCTTGAGCAATCTGGAAGCGGACCGACAGGTCTGGCGGCGCCTGGCGGCCTAGCCGGCGCGTCCTTATCCCCCGCGGGCGGGCCTGGCTGTCAGAACAGCAGGCCGATCAGCCCGAACAACCAGCTCAGCACGATCGCGGCGAGCACCAGACCGGCGATCGTGACGCCCATGCAGAGCGCGCTGCCTTGTGGAGTGCATGCACCCCGCGCGTAGCGCGGATCGTGGACCATAACCATCGTTGTTTCCTCATGCGCGGCCGTCCTCTTCGGGCGCAAGTCCGCAATGGCTGGAGCATGACTCTAAAACCCCACGATGCCTAGGGCTGTTGCTGCGACATTTTCGTATTCTAGGTACGGTTGCGAATGTCGGGTTTTCCGCACCCTGCAGCAATGTCTGGATGACTGGGTCTTGTCGGTCGGCGTCGTGCAGAAGCCGAAATCAGATCCTCTGAAAGGCCCGCCGGACGGTGAACATCGTCGGGTTTTAGGTCCCGAACTGCGTGAACGGGACCTTGTTGAACAGCGCGCGCTCGGCCCCGCGGGGGTCGTCCTGCATCCGGGCGGCGTTGTCGAACACCAGGGTCTGGCGGCGGGGCAGGGTGTAGGGCTCCCATTGCGGGATCGCCGCGCAGTTGGGGTCGCCAGTCCGGGCGAAGGCGATGAAGGCGTCAGCCAGGCGCTCGTGCATGGCCACTGCGTCCGGTCCGGAACCGGTGATCACCTCCGGCGCATCGAAATTGCCGAACACCAGTTGCATGTCCAAGGTATGGGGGGCGCCCCAGACGCCGCCGTCCTTGGGCGCGCGCCAGTCCAGCTGGTAGACGAAGGCCGGAGCGCCGGCCTTGGTGCGTTCCTCGGCCTGGATGATCGCCGCCTTCCACGAGCGGCCGGCGGTCGAGGCGGCGAAATAGACGTCGGATGGCGAATAGGCCGGATAGATCCGGCGATAGGCCGCCACCACCGTGGCCGGGTCGATATCGACGCGGGCGTTGAACTGGGCCGGCAGCCTGGCGACCACCTGCTCCCAGGTCATCTCCAGCAGGCGCTTGTCATAGCCGACGAAGCCGCGGGTTTCGTCATGGGTGTTGCCGCAGATCATCGGCACCGACAGGCCGGTCGGGGCGGCGTCGGGGAAGAACGGGTGCCGGGTCAGCGACCGCTCGTCCAGCACCGGGCCCATATAGACGCCGCCGCCGCCGGCGATTGGATCGACGGCCTTCAGGCCGCCCAGGAGCTGGTCGGCGGGCAGGGCGCGCAGGGCGGTTAGGTCCTTGATCCCCAGCTTGCCGAGGAAGCCCTGGGCGCGCCGGGTGGCGTTGAACGGGCCGGCGGCGGTGACCTGCTGGCCGCTCATGGTCGCGGCGCGGTGGAACAGGCCCTGGGCGGCCGGCATGGCCATCAGGGTGGCGATCTTGGCGCCGCCGCCCGACTGGCCGAACAGCATGACCTTGCCCGGATCGCCGCCGAACGCGGCGATGTTGTCGCGCACCCATTGCAGGGCCAGCACCAGGTCCAGCTGGCCGGTGTTGCCGCTGTCGGCCACCGACGGATCGTCGAACAGCCGGGCCAGGTACAGGTAGCCGAAGGCGTTGAGGCGGTGGTTGACGGTGACCACCACCACGTCGCCGCGCTTGGCCAGCTTGGTCCCGTCGTACCAGGGGCTGGCCCCTGAGCCGGTGTTGTAGGCCCCGCCATGGATGTAGACCATCACCGGCCGTTTCCGGCCGTCGGCCCTCTTGTCGAGGGGGGCCGGGGTCCAGACATTGAGGAACAGGCAGTCCTCGCTCAGGGCCTCGCCCGGTTCGCCCTTGCCCTGCGGACAGGCCGGGCCATAGGCCAGGGCGTCGTGGACTCCGGTCCAGGGCTGCGCCGACTGCGGCGGCATGAAGCGCAGCGGCGCGGTGTCGGCCCCGTAGCGCAGGCCCTTGAACACCTGGACGCCGCCGAGGCCGGCGCCGCGCACCTTGCCGGCGGCCGTGGCCACGACCGGGCCGGGGCGGGCGGCGAGGGCGGGGCTCGAGGCCAGCGCCAGGGCGGCGCCCGCGCCGGCGAACAGGCCGCGTCGGCCGATGTCGGGATGGTCCATGGCTTCCTCCGGCGCGGTTGGCTCGCGCTCGGCAGAATCGCTACCACAGATCATGACACCGGTAACAATCCCTTTTTCTTGGGATGTGTCGGCCCTTCTTTCCCCGATCGTCCCGTGCGTTGAGGGGCGTGCGGTGTTGGCTCATGCTGATCAACAAAGGAGATCTGCATGCTCACCTGCAACACACAAAACACCGGCGCTGGCGTCTATCTGACGTTAATCGGAGACGTAGAGGTCGCCCAGCCCACCGGTAGGCCCGCTAGCATTGCCCTTAAGCCAAGGCATGGCGCACGTCCTGATCAACTCGTCCAACTCGCGATGCTTCTCGAAGAGCTAATCGATAGTGCATTCGTGGATCGGTAATCCATTCTCACGTGCCCAGCCTGGACCATCGACAAAGAAAGCTTGAGCGCTATAGCGCCGCCACCGCCTCCGCATGGGCCCGCACCACAGCCAGGGTCGAGGCGTCGGCGTCGAACACCCCGAACAGGCCCTGCTCCTCCTGCGGCGGATCGCCGACATAGGCGCGGTCGCCCATCTTGAACCAGGCGTCCGGGTGCAGCGCCCGGCCTTCGCCGTTCCAGGCCCAGAAGTTGCTGCCGGCGATGGGGCCGCCGGCCTTCATGTCGGCCAGGACCAGCTCGAAGATCGTTCCATAGAACCGATCCTTGTAGGTGGCCGGCGCGCCGGGGGTGAAGGCGCGGTTGTCGCGGATCAGGCCGAACTCCTCGATCACCAGCGGCTTGTGCAGCGCCTTGGCCAGGGCGATGTGGCGGGCGACGTAGTCGCGGCACCTGGCCTCGCCGGCCGCATAGGTTCCCGGCTGGTCCTTGAAGTCGATCCAGCCCCAGTTGTTGGGCCAGACGTGCAGGGTCAGGTAGTCGATGCTGGCCGGCTTGTGGGCCTCGACGACGCAGACCTCGCGCTGCAGGCAGCCCATGTCGCCCTCGCTGCCGGTGGTCACCAGGTGGCGGCCGTCCAGCGACTTGATGAAGGCCGAGGTTTCGGCGATCCAGCGATAATAGGTCGGCAGGTTGGCGACGCCGAAGGCCTCGCTGCCGCCCGGCCGCGGTTCGTTGGCCAGCTGCCAGGCCATGATCGTCGGGTCGTCGCGATAGGGCTTGCCGGTGACGCTGCTGGTGCGGGTGACCAGGGCGCGGACATAGTGGCGGAACAGAGCCTGGGCCTTGGCGTCGCCGTAGAAGCGGGCCGAATAGTCGGCGAACTGCGGCCAGGGATGGGCCGGGTCGCCCTGCTGGAACCACTCGCCATTGCCGGTCCAGCGCAGATAGGCCGGCATGCCGCCCGACCAGTCCCAGAAGTTGTTCAGATAGATCACCGCCTTCATGCCGCGCCGGCCCATCTCCGCCAACAGCACGTCCAGGCCCTTGAGCAGGTTCTGGTCATAGTCCTCGCCCGGGCCGCGGAAGGTCGGGTCGATGGCCACCTTGGCCGGCGAGCGCTCGCCTGCGCCCAGCACCCGCAGATTGGTGACGCCCAGCGCCTTGAGCCGGTCCAGTTCGCGCCCCAGCCGCGCCCGGTCGCCTTCGGGTCCCGGCGAGCCCAGCCAGGCCCCGTACCAGAGGTTGGAGCCGACGAAGCGGTAGGGCTTGCCGTCGAGCGACAGATGGCCGTCCCGGACGGTGACGAAGCCCTTGGCGGTTGTGGCGGCCCGCGAAGTCTGCGCCCCGCCGGCGATCATGGCGGCGGCGCCGGCCAGCATCAGATGGCGTCTCGACAGCATGTTTCACTCCCTTGTTCTGGCCAGGCTACCGGCGCCCTAGCGCCGCGTCGCTCGCGCCGTGACCCAGTCGACGATCAGGGCCAGCGCCGCTGGGGCCATGGTCTCCTCGATCGCGCCATAGCCCTCCGGCTGGCCGGCCGGCGCGGTCTGCAGCAGGTGGTTGAGGCCGGGCAGTTCGCGGACCGTGGCGTCGGGATTGCGGGCCAGGGCGGCGCGGATCGGCGGCAGGTTGATGGCCGGCACGATGTTGAGGTCCAGGCCGCCATTGACGTCCAGCACCGGGCATTTCAGCGCCTGCAGCGCCGGGACCGGGTCGCTGGCCAGGAACGCCCGCATCCACGGCAGGGACAGCACCGCCGCCTTGCGCTGGGCGAGGGGCTCCGGCGCGCCATTGGCCTGGAACAGGGCGACCAGCTTGGTCCGGGCGACGGCGGGATCGGCCTCGGCCTCGACCAGGTCGTAGGCGGCGCGGTTCTCGGCGGTGGCGGCGTCGACCTGGGCGACGGATGCGCCATGGGCCAGCATCAGGGCGCGGTTCTGGCTGAGCATCACCCGTTCTCCGCTCGCCCCCGGGGCGCCGATCATCGCCACGAAGGCGATGCGCGGGTCCTTGGCCGCCACCATCGGCGCGATCAGGCCGCCCTCGCTGTGGCCGAATAGGCCGACCCGGTCCGGATCGATGTCCTGGCGCGCCCGCAGGAAGGCCACGCCGGCCTCGACGTCGGTGGCGAAGTCGGCGCTGGTCACGCCCATGATGGTCTCGCCCGCTTCCGAGCCGCCGGCCCCGCGATCGTCGACCCGCAGCACGGCCACGCCCCGGCGGGTCAGGGCGTCGGCCAGCAGCAGGAACGGCTTGTGGCCCTGGATGGTCTCGTCACGGTCCTGCGTGCCCGAGCCGGTGATCATCAGGGCCACGGGGAAAGGGCCGGGACCGTTCGGCAGGGTCAGGGTCCCGGCCAGCTTCAGACCCGAGGCGGGATTGACGTAGCTCACCTCCTCGGCCCGGTAGGGGAAGGGCGGCTTGGGCGTCTGCGGGCGCTTGGCGGCGGCCGGCGCGGTGCGGGTGAAGGTCAGGGGCGCCGCGCCGCCGCCCTGCCGCCACTGGCCGACCAGGCTGGCGCCGTCGGCGGACACCGCGCCCTCGAACCGCGCGGCCCGCGCGGCCAGGACCACCGTCACCGTCGAGCCGGCCAGGCTGATGCTGGCCGGCAGGCCCGCGGCGCCCTGCGACGGGCTGTCGATGGCGCCGGTCCCGTCCGCCTTGACGTGCAGCACCACCGGGATCTTCGCCCCGGCGTTCAACGTCCCGTACCAGTCGCCGAGGATCGGCGTCAGGTCCTGCGCGCTAGCGGCCAGGGGTGTCGCCGTCGCCACGATCGCAAGCAGGGTCGCATGGATGAGCCGCATGATCAGTTCCCGACAGGCCTTCAGGCGGGCGGATCATAGGCACGGCTTTGCGCCCCTGGGTAGAGCGGATGTGGTCTCGGAAACCGTATCGGCCCGACGCGGTCGCAGTCTCGCGCGATGGGGATCAGCGCGGACGCTGTTCGAGCCCATGCCATATTCGTGTGATGATGATCCGGTCGGCGGTGACCCGATAGCGGATGATGTAGGCGCTTTGGCGAACGGCAGGTTCACTTCGCGGGTCGTGGGGCCGACGGCGCGACCTCTGAGAGAGGATATTCCATCAAGCTGATGTTCAAGAAGATTCCCGAAACGCGCGGCGACGGCGGGGTCATATTCCATCAGTCTCTGGTTGAGGCGATCGGCATCCTTGGCCGCCCGAGGAGAGACGATAATGGAATAGATCACCCTTCGCGGCCGCCGAACTTTCGCAGCCGCGCCTGAAACTCGGGCCAGGAAATGGCGTCGCCCGTGCGCTCGACCTCGTCGGCTATGGCCTCGTCGATGGCCGGATCCGGATCGATCCAGCCAGGCGCGCGCTCCGCGAGCCCTTGGTCGATCAGCAGGGCGGCGTAGTCTTCCGGCGACATGCCGAGCAGATCCGCCGCCGCCTTCAGCCGGGCCGCCCGCTCTGAGTCCAGATGAATATCGAAGCCATCGGCCATGGACGAAGAATCCAATTCATGGCCAATGCCGTCAAGGTCAGAGATTCAGCAGCGCCGGATCGCCGCCCTGGGCGGTGATGTTGACGCTCAGGGCCCGCTCGACCGCGTAGCGCAGCAGGGCGTGGGGGCCGCCGGCCTTGGGGCCGGTGCCCGACAGGCCCTCGCCGCCGAACGGCTGGACCCCGACCACCGCGCCGGTCATCGAGCGGTTGACGTAACAGTTCCCCGCCGGGACCAGGCGCTGGACCTCGGCCGCGAAGCTCTCGATCCGCGAGTGGACACCCAGAGTCAGGCCGTAGCGGCGGGCCGCCAGGGCGCCGGCGACGTGCTCCAGGTCCTCGGGCCGGTAGCGCACCACGTGCAGCACCGGACCGAACACCTCGCGCTCCAGGAAGTCGGCGGCGGGGATCTCGGCCAGGACCGGGGCGAAGAACGTGCCCGCTTCCGGCGCCGTCAGCTGGTGCAGGACCTTGGCCTCGCGGTTCAGGCGGACCAGGTGCTGGTCCAGCGCGGCCTTGGCCTCGGCGTCGATGACCGGGCCGACGTCGGTGACGGCCTGGGCAGGGTCGCCGAGGACCAGGGCGTCCATCGCGCCCTTCAGCCCCTCGATGACATGGTCGGCGGTGTCGTGCGGCAGGAACAGCAGCCGCAGGGCCGAGCAGCGCTGGCCGGCGCTGCCGAACGCCGACAGGATCACGTCGTCGATCACTTGCTCGCGCTGGGCGGTGGTGTCGACGAACATGCCGTTGAGGCCGCCCGTCTCGGCGATGAAGGGAACGATCGGGCCCTGCCTCTGGGCCAGGGTCTGGTTGATCCGCCAGGCCGTGTCGGTGCCGCCGGTGAAGGCCACGCCGTCCAGGCCCTCGTGGGCGGTCAGGGCCGCGCCGACCGTCTCGCCGCGTCCCGGCAGCAGGGCCAGCAGGCGGTGGTCCAGGCCCGCGGCGTGGTAGAGCTTCACCGCCTCCATGGCGATCAGCGGGGTCTGCTCGGCCGGCTTGGCCAGCACCGCGTTGCCGGCGGCCAGGGCCGCGGCGATCTGGCCGGTGAAGATGGCCAGCGGGAAGTTCCACGGGCTGATGCAGACAAAGACCCCGCGCCCGGCCAGGCGCAGGCTGTTGGCCTCGCCCACCGGGCCGGTCAGCACCTCGCCGGCCAGGCCGAACTGTTCCTGCGCCAGCTTGGCGTAGTAGCGACAGAAGTCGACGGCCTCGCGCACCTCGGCGATGGCGTCGGGCAGGGTCTTGCCGGCCTCGCGCGAGAGGATGGCGCACAGGCGCTCGATATTGGCCTCCAGGGCGTCGCCCATGGCGCGCAGCACCTCGGCGCGGGCCGGGCCCCCGGCTTGGTCCCAGGCGGGCTGGGCGGCGCGGGCCAGGCGGAAGGCCTGGTCGATCTGCGGCAGCTGGGCCTCGGAGACCACGCCGACGACGCGGTCGTGGTCGGTCGGGCTCTGCACCGGCATCGGCGGGGCGCCGGCGGTCAGCTTGCCGCCGACCAGCGGGCCGGCCGACAGGGTCAGCTTGTCCAGTTCGGCCACGTGGGCGGTCAGGCGGTCGCGGTCGGCCTTGACCGACAGGTCGAGACCCGCGCTGTTGCGGCGATCCGGGCCGTAGACGTCGACCGGCGTCGGGATCTTGGCGTGGCGGTCGGGATGGGCCTCCACGGCGGTGATCGGATCGACGACCACCTTCTCGACCGGCACCCGCTCGTCGAGCAGGGCGTGGACGAACGAGGTGTTGGCGCCGTTCTCCAGCAGGCGGCGGACCAGGTAGGGCAGCAGGTCCTCGTGGCCGCCGACCGGGGCGTAGGCCCGCAGGGTGATGCCGTCATAGAGGTCGTCGGCGGCCTTGTAGAGCGCCTCGCCCATGCCGTGCAGGCGCTGGTGCTCGATCCTGACGCCGGCGTTCTTCGACATCCGGACCACGGCGGCCAGGGTGTGGGCGTTGTGGGTGGCGAACTGGGCGTAGAGGTGCGGGGCGGCCGCGATCAGGGCCTTGGCGCAGACCAGGTACGACAGGTCGGTGGCCGGCTTGGTGGTGTAGACCGGATAGTCCGGCCGGCCCGCCACCTGGGCGCGCTTGATCTCGCTGTCCCAATAGGCGCCCTTGACCAGTCGGACCATCAACCTGCGACCGGTTTCCTTGGACAGGGCGGTCAGGCGGGCGATCACCTCGGGGCAGCGCTTCTGGTAGGCCTGGACGGCCAGGCCCAGGCCCGTCCACGCGCCCAACTCGGGTTCGCGGCACAGGCGGTCCAGAAGCTTCAGCGACAGCGCAAGTCTATCCGCTTCTTCGGCGTCGATGGTGAAGTTCAGGTCGTGCTTGGCGGCGATCTTGGCCAGGCGCAGGACGCGCGGATAGAGCTCGTCCCAGACGCGGGCTTCCTGCGTGGCTTCGTAGCGCGGCGTCAGGGCCGACAGCTTGACCGACACGCCGTGGCCGGCTTCCGGACCGGCCTTGTTGGACAGCTTGCCGACCGTCAGAATCGCGTCGGCATAGGCCTTTTCATAGCGGGCGGCGTCGGCGGCGGTGCGGGCGCCTTCGCCCAGCATGTCGAAGCTGCAGATGTCGCCGTCATTGGCGGCGCGCTTGATCGCGGCCTCGATCGTGCGGCCCAGCACGAACTGCTCGCCCATGATGCGGATGGCCTGGCCGACGGCGGCGCGGATCACCGGCTCGCCCAGGCGGCCGGCGATCTTCTTGATGAACCCCGGTAGGTCCTTCTGGGCCTGGTCGTCCGGTTCGACGATCTTGCCAGTCAGCATCAGGCCCCAGGTCGAGGCGTTGACGAACAGACTGTCGCTGCCGCCCAGGTGGCTGGCCCAGTCGGCCGAGCCGATCTTCTCGGCGATCAGCTTGTCGCGGGTGTCGTCGTCGGGGGTGCGCAGCAGGGCCTCGGCCAGGCACATCAGGGCCAGGCCCTCGCGGGTGCCGAGGCTGAACTCCTGCAGGAAGCTTTCGACCACGCCCTGCTTGCGGACGCTGCGACGGGCGCCCCGGACCAGGGCCTCGGCCTCGGCGCGGACGGCGGCGCGGTCCTCGCTGCTCAGGGGCTGGGCGGCCAGCAGGTCGGCGATCACCGCCGCCTCGTCGCGATACTTGCCGTCGTCCAGGGAGTCCCAATCGGTCATGGTCGCCTCGTTGGTGGATATCGTCGCTATATCCCCGGATTGTTCGAAGGTGCTTCGTTTGTTGTGCGCTCAGGCTGTACGATCTTCGGCGAAAGCGCGGGAAGACGCCGTCGGCTCCGGGCGCGCGACAGGCTGTCGCGGCGTGCGGGCGGCTTGGAGCATGGGCGGGAAGGGGAGAGGTGGGAAGGGACGCGATACGGGGGGAGGTCGCGCGTCCCTTCCGCTCTCACACGGCGCCGACGGGGGAGAGGGCGCCATGTCTGCGCTCCGCCGGGGGGATGGCGGAGGCTGGCCCTAGGTTCGCAGGGACGCCGGGGGGTGGCGGCCAAGCTCGCTAGGACGATCGAGGGTATAGGCCGGGCTATGGCGAAGGTGCTTTGTTTGTTGGTATGTAATTTCGAACGATCTTCGGTCGAAACGGAAAATAACCATGTCTGCTCTGGACGACACCGATCGCCGGCTGCTGCGGGTCCTGCAGGCCGACGGCCGCATCACCAACGCCGAGCTGGCCAAGCGCTGCAACCTGTCGCCGGCCGCCACCTTCGACCGCGTGCGGCGGCTGCGCGAGCGGGGCTTCATCACCGGCTACGCGGCCCTGCTCGACCCGGCCAAGGTCGACCGCGCCCTGCTGATCTTCGTGGAGGTGGTGCTGGACCGCACGACCGGCGAGGTGTTCGAGGACTTCGCCGCCGCTGTGCGCCGTGCGCCCGAGATCCTGGAATGCCACATGGTGGCCGGCGGCTTCGACTACCTGATCAAGGCCCGGGTGCGCGACATGGAGGCCTATCGCGGCTTCCTCGGCGACATCCTGGTCAAGATGCCGGGCGTGCGCGAGACGCGAACCTATGCGGTGCTCGAAGAGGTCAAGAGCACGGTGCAACTGCCGTTGTGAGCCGAGGCCGTCACGCCTTCTCCCGCTTTCGAAATTCCGCCGCCTTGGCCTTGTTGCCGCAGGCGTTCATCGAGCACCAGCGGCGGTCGCCCTTGCGCGAGGTGTCGACGAACAGCACCGCGCAGGGCGGACCCTCGCACTGGCGGATGCGGTCGGACTGGTCGCCGCCCAGCAGCTCGACGCCCTCGCGGGCCAGGACGGCCAGCAGGCCGCGGACATCGCCCTGCAGGCGCGCCCGGCCGTCCTCGTCCAGCCAGGGCGGGGCGGCGGGCAGGGCGGCGAAGCCGTTGATCAGCTCACGATCCGTGGCGGGCAGATCGCGGCCCTCGGCCCGCGCCAAGCCGAGCCGGTACAGCGCTTCACGCAGGCTTCGGGCCTGGATCAGGTTGCCCTCGGTCGCGCCCGGCGGCGCTTCGACCAAGGCGGCGACCAGCCAGCGGTCGAGGTCGGCCGGCGTCGCCAGCAGGTCCCTCGGCGCAGCGCCGAGCCGGCCGGTCACCGTCGCGGCGAGGTCCAGCGCCAGCCGTCCGCCGCGGAACTTGAAGCCGTCACGGATTTCCGCCTTCGCCGTCATGCTGCATCACCTCAGAAACCGGATTGACAGGTTATGGTGTGTCGTCGATCTTCCGCAAGTAACCTGACAGATAGGTTATTCAGCGGGAAAGGCGAAATGATGCGAACCCTGAAGGGCTTCTTCGCAGTGGCGTCGGCGTTGGCCGGCCTGCTCCTGGCCACGACGGCCGGCGCGGCCCAGCCGACGCTGGCCGGAACCTGGACCCTGGTGGCGGCGGACGACCTGCATCCGGACGGCACGCGCACCCACGGCTATGGCGAGCAGCCCAAGGGACGGCTGATCGTCGACGATCAAGGCCGCTACAGCCTGCAGATCTTCAAGGCCGAGCGGGTCCGGTTCGCCTCGGGCGACAAGCGCAAGGGCGCGCCGGCCGAGTACGAAAGCGCGGTGCTGGGCTCCAGCACCCACTACGGGACCATCGCCGTCGACGCTGCAGCCCACCTCCTGACCTTCACCATCGACGGCGCCTCCTATCCCAACTGGGAGGGCGCGCAGCAGAAGCGGCGCTATGAACTGAAGGGTGATGTGCTGAGCTATCAGGTGCCGGCCACGCCCGACGGGACGATCCCGATCTCGGTCTGGAAGCGGGAGCCGTAGCCTTCACGGCTGGCGGAGATCGGCATCGGCTGAAAGGATGAAGGGGCGCATGGGGGAATGCGCCCCTTCCGGCTTGGCGGCGTCGGGGGGAGACGCCGTTAGCGCCCCGCCGGGGTAGGCGGGGGATCGGGTTCAGGTCCCTGCGGGCGCGGCGGGCGCGCCGCCGCCGAGGGCCTTGTAGAGAGTGGCCAGATTGTTGGCCCGCACCAGGCGCGCGCCGATCAGGCCCTGCTGCGAGGTGTAGAGCGTGCGCTCGGAGTCCAGCAGGGTCAGGGAGCTGTCGATACCGGCGTTGTAGCGGGCCCGCGACAAGCGGACCGTGTCGTTGGCGGCGGCGACGAGGCGCTCCTGCGAGCTCACCCGGTCCTGGATCGTGGACTGCACGGCCAGGGCGTCGGCCACCTCGCGGAAGGCGGTCTGAACGGCCTTTTCGTACTGGGCGACGGCGATGTTGCGGCTGGCCTTGGCGCTGTCGAGATTGGCGACATTCGCCCCGCCGGCGAAGATCGGCAGGTTGATGCGCGGCGCGAAGCTCCAGGTCCCGTTGCCGCTGTCGAACAGGTTGCTCAGGTCGGTGCTCGCCCCGCCGGTCGAGGCCGTCAGGCTGATGCTGGGGAAGAAGGCCGCGCGGGCCGCGCCGATATTGGCGTTGGCTCCGGCCAGGGTGTGCTCGGCGGCCAGCACGTCGGGACGCCGGGTCAGAACGTCCGACGGCAAGCCGGCCGGCAGGTCGGGCAGGATCTGGGCGGTGACCAGGCCGCCGGCCGGCAGCAGGTCGGCCGGGACGTCGGTCCCGACCACCAGCCGCAGGGCGTTCCTGTCCTGCTCGACCTGGGCGACATAGGTCGCCACGTCCGAGCGGGCGGTTTCCGACAGGGTCTCGGCCTGGCGCAGATCCAGCTGCGAGGCCGCGCCGGCCTCGAACTGTCGCCGGATCAGCGTCAGGGACTGGTCGCGCGTGGCCAGGGTGTTCTGGGCCAAGGCCAGCAGGTCCTGGTCGGCGGCCAGGGCCAGCCAGGCGCTGGCGGTTTCGGCGATCAGGCTGATCTGCACCGAACGGCTGGTCTCGCGGGTGGCCAGATAGCTTTGCAGGGCCGCGTCCTTCAGGCTGCGCACCCGGCCGAAAAGGTCCAGCTCGTAGGCGGTGACCCCGACGCCGGCCGTATAGGATTCGACGTCGCGGGACACGCCCGGCTGGGTCAGGTCGCTCGCATTGCGGCCTTTGGCGCCGGTCGCCGTAGCGTTGACGCCCGGCAGCAGGGCCGCGCGCTCGACCCGATACTGGGCGCGGGCCTTCTCGATGTTGAGCACCGCCACGCGCAGGTCGCGGTTGTTGCTCAGCGCCAGGTCGATGACGCCCTGCAGGCGAGGGTCCTGGAACACCTCGCGCCAGCCCAGGTCTGCGGCGGTGACGGCCGAACCCGTATTGGCCGAAGCGATCGGCCAGGCGTTGTCCACCGCCAGGGCCGGGCGCACGGTCTTGGGCGCCAGGGTGCAGGCGCTGAGGGCCGAGGCGGCCAACAAGGCGAGGGTCAGGTTCCGCAGCATCGTCCTACGCATCTCAGTGGCCCTCGGCCGGGGTCGCGGCGGTCTCGTCGAGGCGGCGCGGTTTGGGTTTGAAGATCCGTTCCACCAGAACGAAGAACAGCGGCACGAAGAAGATCGCCAGGATGGTCGCCGACAGCATGCCGCCGATCACCCCGGTGCCGATGGCGTGTTGGCTGCCCGAGCCGGCCCCGTTGGAGATCGCCAGCGGCAGCACGCCGAAGACGAAGGCCAGCGAGGTCATGATGATCGGCCGCAGACGGATGCGGACCGCCTCCAGCGTGGCCTCGACCAGATTCCCGGTCCGCTCGTAGATGTCCTTGGCGAACTCGACGATCAGGATGGCGTTCTTGGACGCCAGGCCCATGGTCGTCAGCATGCCCACCTGGAAGTAGATGTCGTTGCTGAGGCCGCGCAGGGTGGTGGCCAGCAGGGCGCCGACAATGCCCAGCGGGATGACCATGATCACCGACAGCGGGATCGACCAGCTCTCATAGAGGGCCGCCAGCAGCAGGAACACCACCAGGACGGAGATGGCGTAGAGGGCCGGGGCCTGGTTGCCCGATTCCTGTTCCTGGGCCGACAGGCCGGTCCATTCGAAGCCGATGCCCGGCGGCAGCTTGGCGGCGATGGCCTCCATGGCCTTGATGGCGTCGCCCGAGCTTTTGCCCGGGGCCGGGGCGCCTTGGATGTTCATCGACGACAGGCCGTTATAGCGCTCCAGGCGCGGCGAGCCGTAGATCCAGCGAGTGGTGGCGAACGAATTGAACGGCGCCATGGTCCCGTTGCTGGTGCGGACGTACCAGTCGTTGAGGTCTTCCGGACGCATGCGGAAGGGCGCATCGGCCTGGACATAGACCTTCTTGACCCGGCCGCGGTCGATGAAGTCGTTGACGTAGGAACCGCCCCACGCGGCGCTAAGCGCAGCGTTGATGTCGGCGGTGGTCAGGCCCATCGCCCCGGCCTTGGCCTGGTCGATGTCGATCTTCAGCTGCGGGGTGTCGTCCTGGCCATTGGGACGCACGCCGGCCAGATTGGGATCCTGGGCGGCCATGCCCAGCACCTGGTTGCGCGCCGCCGTCAGGGCTTCGTGGCCGACGCCGCCGATGTCCTGCAGCTGGAAGTCGAAGCCCGACGAGGTGCCCAGTTCCGGCACGGCCGGCGGCACCACGGCGAAGACCATGGCGTCGCGGATCTGCATGAACTTGGCCATGGCCCGGCCTGCGAGGGCCGGCGCCTTGCGCTCGGCGGCCTTGCGTTCGTCGAAGTCCCTCAGGCGAATGAAGGCCAGGCCCGCGTTCTGCCCCGCGCCGCTGAAGCTGAACCCGGCGACGGTGAACACCGCCTGCACGGAGTCCTTCTCGTCGACCAGGAAGTGCGTGCGCACCTGGTCGAGCACGGCCTGGGTGCGGGCCTCCGGCGCGCCGGGCGGCAGCTGGACGAGGGTGAACATCGTGCCCTGGTCCTCTTCCGGCAGGAAGGCGGTGGGCAGGCGGACGAACAGGAAGCCCAGCAGCACGATGATCACGCCATAGACCAGCATTCCGCGGCCGGTCTTGCCCAGGATGCCGCGCACGGCGCCCTGGTAGCGGTGGCTCAGGTCGTTGAAGCTGCGATTGAACCAGCCGAAGAAGCCCTTGTCGGAAACGGTGTGGCCCTTGGTCACCGGCTTGAGCAGGGTGGCGCAGAGGGCCGGGGTCAGGATCAGGGCGACCATCACCGACAGGGCCATGGCCGAGACGATGGTGATCGAGAACTGGCGATAGATCACGCCCTGGGACCCGCCGAAGAAGGCCATGGGCACGAACACCGCGGCCAGCACCAGGGCGATGCCGATCAGGGCCCCGGTGATCTCGTCCATCGATTTGCGGGTCGCTTCGATCGGCGACAAGCCCTCTTCGCTCATCACCCGCTCGACGTTCTCGACCACGACGATGGCGTCGTCGACCAGCAGGCCGATGGCCAGCACCAGGCCGAACATGGTCAGGGTGTTGATCGAATAACCAAAGGCGGCCAGCACCCCGAACGTGCCCAGCAGCACGACCGGCACGGCGATGGTCGGGATCAGGGTCGCGCGCCAGTTCTGCAGGAACAGGAACATGACGATGAATACGAGGACGATGGCCTCGATCAGCGTCTTGACCACTTCCTCGATCGACAGCCGCACGAACGGCGTGGAGTCATAGGGGACCACGTACCGGTAGCTGGCCGGGAAGTTCTTGGAGAGCTCTTCGACCCGCGCCTTGACTGCGTCGGCGGTGTCGAGCGCATTGGCTCCTGGCGCCAGCCGGATGGCCAGGCCGGCGGCCGGCTTGCCGTTGTACTTGGCGGCGAAACCGTAGTTTTCCGCGCCCAGCTCGACCCGAGCGACGTCGCGCAGATGCACGATGGCCCCGCCGGCGCTGTTCTTGACGATGATGTTCTCGAATTCGGCCGGCGTGGTCAGGCGCGACTGGGCCGTGATCGTGGCGTTGAGGCCGATGCCCGGCAGGTTGGGCACGCCGCCCAGCTGACCGGCCGAGACCTGGGCGTTTTGGGCCCTGATGGCGGCCTGCACGTCGGCGGGGGTCAGGCTGAAGCTGGCCAGCTTGATCGGGTCCAGCCAGATGCGCATGGCGTATTGCGCGCCGAACAGCTGGATTTCACCGACGCCGTCGACGCGGCTCAACGGGTCCTGCAGGTTGCTGGCGATGTAGTCCGCCAGGTCGGTGTTGGTGGTCTTCGGATCTTCCGAATACATGCCGATGATGAGCAGGAAGTTGCGGGCCGACTTGGTGACCGTCAGGCCCTGCTGCTGCACTTCCTGCGGCAGAAGCGCCGTGGCCGTCTGCAGCTTGTTCTGCACCTGCACCTGGGCGATGTCGATGTTGGTGCCGGCCTTGAAGGTCAGGGTCGTGGTCGCCGCGCCGGAGCTGTCGCTGTTCGACGACATGTATTCCAGTCCGTCCAGGCCCTTCATCTTCTGTTCGATGACCTGGGTGACGCTGTCCTCGACGGTCTTGGCCGAGGCGCCGGGATAGACCGCGGCGACCGAGACCTGGGGCAGGGCGATGTTGGGATACTGGGCGATCGGCAGGGTGCGGATAGCTAGCGCCCCCGCCAGCATGATGACGATGGCCACGACCCACGCGAAGATCGGCCGGTCGATGAAGAAGCGGGAAAGCATGGCGGACCGGCCTTAGCGTTGAACAGAAGCGGGGGCGGTGATGACGGCGGGCTTCACGGGAGCGCCCGGCCGGACCTTTTGCAGGCCCTCGACGATGACCTGCTCGCCGGGCTTGAGGCCCGAGGTCACCAGCCACTTGTCGCCGATCGTCTGGGAGGTGGTGATCGGGCGCGGCTCAGCCGCGCCCTTGGCCCCGACCACCATGACGGTGGCGTTGCCCGTGGGATCGCGGCTGACCGCGGCCTGCGGGATCAAGATGCCGGCGTTGGCCACGCCCTTGCCGAGCACGGCGCGGACATACATGCCCGGCAGCAGCACGCCGTTGGGATTGTCGAAGGTGGCGCGCAGGCCGACCGAGCCGGTGGTCGGATCGACGGTGACGTCGGAGAACTCCAGCCGGCCCGGAAGCGGATAGGTCGAGCCGTCCTCCAGCTTCAGGGTCACCTGGGCCGAGCCGGAGCGGCCCAGCTGTCCGGTGGCCAGGTCGCGCTGCAGCTTGAGCATGTCGGCCGAGGACTGGGTCAGATCGACATAGATCTTCGACAGGTCCTGCACCGTGGCCAGGGCGGTGGCCTGGCTGGCTGTGACCAGGGCCCCCGGCGTCACCGAGCTCTTGCCGATGCGGCCGGAGATCGGGGCCAGCACGCGGGTGTAGCCGAGATTGATGCGGGCGGTCTCGACCGCGGCCTTCTGGGCGGCGACATTGGCGGCGGCCTGCTGGGCGGCGGCCTGGGCGTCGTCGTTGTCCTGCTTGCTGACGGCGTTGATCTCGACCAGGCCCTTGTAGCGTTCGGCCTTCAGCCGCGCGGCGGTGGCGGTGGCCTGGGCCTGGGCGAGACCGGCCGCGGCGCTGTTGTAGGCGGCCTGATAGGTGGCCGGGTCGATCTGGTACAGCGGCTGGCCGGCGCGCACATTGCCGCCTTCGGTGAACAGCCGGGCCTTGATGATGCCGCTGACCTGCGGCCGCACTTCCGAGACCAGGTGGGCCGAGGTGCGGCCGGTCAGTTCCGAGGTCAGGGTGACCGGTTCGGTCTTGACGACGACCACGCCCACCGGCGCGGGACCGCCGGGGCCCATGCCCGCGCCCCCGGCCCCGCCGCCTTTGCCTTGACCGCAGGCCGCCAGGGTCAGCGCGACGGCCGCCAGGGCGGCGGCCGACAGAGCGCCCGACCGGGCGGCGCGAGAGCAATCGAAGGACATACGGAACCCCAGGAGCGACAGGGGGTCGCAGGCCTGAAGCCTTGACGACGCCCTGATGGTGACCACATGAGAATGAACGCTCATTCTCAATCGGGCTGGACATAGGTCCGAGGTTATCGCAAGTCAACCTCGGGGGTTCCGTCCTGTTTGACGTGACGGAAATTTAATTGGGATGCGAAGCTTCCGATGATCGACGAAGGGCATATGGCGATCCGGCCGACACCGGAGACGCGGCGGCAGCAGATTCTGGATGCGGCCTGCGACTGCGTGCGCCAGGCCGGTTTCCACGGGGCCAGCATGGCCGAGATCGCCAAGGCCGCCGGTCTGAGCGTCGGCCAGATCTATCGCTACTTCGACAACAAGGAAGCGATCATCGCCGCCATCGTTGCCCAGGACCTGGCCGAGATGCGCGAAAAGTTCGCCGAGATGGAGAACCGGCCTGGCGTCCTGCTGGACGCCATCGTCGATCATCTGCCCGAAGCCATCGAGAAGTGCTTCGATCCGGGCCGCGCGGCCCTGGTGCTCGAGGTCCTGGCCGAGGCGGCGCGCAATCCGAAGGTCGCCGCCATCGTCCGCGCCGCCGACGAGCAGGAACGGGCGCTCGTCCGGGCGATGACCGCGCGCAGCCGCAAGCCCGAATGGACCGACGCCGAGTTCCAAGCCCGTTGCGAAGTGATCGGTATGCTGTTCGACGGCATGGTGATGCGGGCGGTCAATCACCCCGACACCGACCGCGAAGCCCTGGCGCAGGTGGTCGAGGCCACGATGCGGCAACTGATGAGCTGAGGCTCCTCTCGCTCAGGCGGACAAAAAATGCATCCCCCTGTCGGATCGCGCTCCCGTCGTCCGTCCTTCGCATGACACCAGCTTTCGTCGCGACTAGACGTTGAGTGCGGCGGCTGGTCATATCGATGGACATTAGGTCCCGGAGGAAAGCATGACCGATCCGATCCGCCTGTCGCCCAACCTGTCGCCCGCCGGGCGGGCCCTGTTGCTGGCGACCGCCGTCGCCGCTCTAGCGGCCTGCTCGCCGCCGACGGCGAAGAAGACGGAAGCGCCGCCGCCCGCCGCCGCCCCCGCTCCCGCCAAGCCGGCCGCGCCGCAGGTCCCGGCCGGCGACTACAAGCTGGACAAGGCCCACGCCAACCTGGAGTTCAAGGTCAACCACCTGGGCTTTTCGCACTACACCGCGCGGTTCTCGGACTTCGACGCCAGCCTGAAGTTCGACCCGGCCAATCCTGCGGCCTCCAGCGTCGAGGCGACCATCGATCCGCGCTCGCTGGAACTGCCGACCCCGCCGGCCGGCTTCAAGACCGAATTGACCGGACCCCAGTGGCTGGACGCCGGCAAGTATCCCGCCATCACCTTCCGCTCGACCAAGGTCGAAGTGACGGGGACCAACACGGCCAAGATCACCGGCGACTTCACCCTGCACGGGGTGACCAAGCCGGTGGTGCTGGAGGCGACCTTCAACGGCGGCTATGCCGGCCATCCGATGGACCCGCACGCCCGCATCGGCTTCTCGGCCCATGGGGTGTTCAACCGCTCGGAGTTCGGCATGGGCTTCGGCGTCCCGGCGCCGGGCACGACCATGGGCGTCGGCGACGCGGTCGAGGTGCAGATCGAGGCCGAGTTCAGCGGTCCGCCGCTGGCGTCCGCCCCCGCTGCTCCGGCCAACTAGCCGACCGCCGCTCCAGGCAGGTAAAGCGACATCGGCCGCACCTCGTACGCCCCCGTCGGATTGGCCTCGCCAAGCTGGCGGGCGGCGTCGAGGGCCTCGTCCATCGAGGCGACATCGACGACATAGAAGCCGAGGAACTGCTCCTTGGTCTCGGCATAGGGGCCATCGACGACGAACGGGGCGTCGCCCTTGACCAGGGTCTTGGCCGTGCCCGTGGCCTTCAGCCGGCCGGACGGCCCCAGCTTGCCCTCGGCCGACAGCTTGTCATGGACCACCGAGAGACGGGCCATCACGGCGTCGTCCTCTTCCTGACTCCAGCCCGTGACCATGGTCTCGTTGTTGTAGCAG
The DNA here is from genome assembly GCF_052871235.1 of Caulobacter sp. LARHSG274. NCBI lineage: Bacteria > Pseudomonadati > Pseudomonadota > Alphaproteobacteria > Caulobacterales > Caulobacteraceae > Caulobacter > Caulobacter sp. LARHSG274. The sequence goes on from NZ_JBIXJO010000024.1 coordinate 27,506, forward strand.
AGCAGCATGTAGAGCATTCGCGGCCTTCCCGACGTCATCGGACGCTAGGGATAGGGCAGGTCCGCGCGAGAAGAAAGACCGACATTCTCCAAGCCTGTCGGTGGGCTGGTCGATGCAGACTTGACCGACCTGTAGTGGCCATTATCAATCACCGCGTGTAAGTTCGGGGATGGAAATGCGCGTCGGAATCTTGGCGGCTGCAATGGCGGCGACTGTCTGCACGGCGGCTCAACCCGTTCTGGCCGCATGGCGCTATGCCCCGGTGGAAATGTACCACCCGACCTACTGGTCCACCGACATCCGGCGCGACGGCGACCAGGCCGAGTTTTCGAGCATCAGGCTGCAGGGCCTGAGTCAGGCCGACGGGATTTTGGTGTGGCGCAAGCTCGTGCGAATCGACTGCGCTTGGGGCGTGGGCCGCGAGAGTTGGGCTGCTATCGGCCGGCCGCTCGGCGCACCTGAAAAGGATTCCACCCCTCCCAAGGACTGGGATCGGGCCAAGTTCTTCGGCGATCCGCAGGATCCCAACTCGGCCGCCGCCTTCGCCTGCTCGAATCCAACAGGTCCCTATCCCTCCCTGGCCGCCGCCGTGAAGGACGGCATCGGCCGGTTCGGCTACGACGTCGAGGCCGCCTATAAGGTCGATACGCCGCCGCCGCCGATCATCAGCGCCTACGAAGAGATCACCGAGACGCCGCCGCCGTTCGACCCGCCCGGCCCCTTGGACTTGATCTGGAGGGCGGGGGACAAAGCGGTTTTCGTATCCGCCCGGTCGGTCAAGCGCCAGGGCAAGACGGTCACCGCCCAGGCGATCTGGGTCGCGGGCGTTGGCCGCGCGAAGACGGACCAAGTCTATCTGCTGAGGGACTTCGAGGTGGATTGCGGATCGGGCGCGTTCGCGCAATCGACCCGCGTCAGCTGGCCTGGCGTGAGGGTGTACATCCCAAGCGAGCCTCGTCCGCGGAAGCCTGTCGCGACGCCGTCGGATGGCCCCGAAGCCCGGCTGCTTGCGACCGTCTGTGAAGGACGCGCGGCGTTGCAGCAGTTGAAAGCCACGGGCGAACTGGGCGACTTTGCCGCCGCGCCGGCCAACTAAATCCGCTCATCCCGACAAATGCCGGAAGCCAGGCGAGTTGACTGCGAGTTCCCGGTCGTCTCGCTCGCAAGCGCCAGCTCGGATGGGCCGCTTGGGTTCCGGCGTCGCCGGATGAGCGGGTATTTAAAGGACCAGCGCGCAGCTCTCGCCGATCGTCGGGCGCGACACCACCACCCGCGACAGGCCGGGGAACTGCGGCGTCAGGCGGTCGGCGAAATAGAGGCAGATCCGCTCCAGGGTCGGGCTTTCCAGGCCGGCGCGGTCGTTGAGCAGGCCGTGGTCCAGCTCGGCGGCCACGGCCTTGAGGGCGGCGTCCAGGCCGTCGAGGTCGGCGACCCAGCCGGCGTCCTGCATCGCTCCGCGCACGCTGGCCTCGACCTTGAACGAGTGGCCGTGCAGCTTGCGGTAGCGATGGTCGGCAGGACCTTGCTCGATATAGTGGGCCGCGTCGAAATGCGCGGCCTTCGTGATCTCGAAGACGGGCTTCATCAGGTACTTCTTTTGACAAGGCCTGGGAGGCTCTAGCGGCTCGACCCTGTCACTAGGTCGAGCGCCTTATCCGTCAGGGCAGGCCGAGATATTTGTGCGTCTGGACGCTTAAACGCCATTGTGGGTGCGAAAGGCAATAGGCGACGGCCAATTGGGTGTTGCGCTCGCGGTCGGGCCCGTCCATCGGCTGCAGGTAGAAGCGCTCGAAATCCAGGCCCGCGAAGCGTTCGGGCAAGGCCTTGGCCTGCGGATAGACCAGCTTCAACTCCTGGCCGCGCGTCTGCACGACCGGGGCGTCGGCCTTAGGGCTGACGCAGACCCAGTCGATCCCCTCGGGGGCTTCGACGGTGCCGTTGGTCTCGACCGCGATCATGAAGCCGCGGGCATGGAAGGCGTCGATGGCCTCGGCGTCCAATTGCAGCAGCGGCTCGCCGCCGGTGCAGACCACCAGGCGGTCATCCGGCCCGCCGGTCCAGGCGGCCTCGACCGCGTCGACCAGGGCCTGCGCCGTCGTGAACTTGCCGCCGCCCTCGCCGTCGGTCCCGACGAAGTCGGTGTCGCAGAAGGTGCAGACGGCCTTGGCCCGGTCCTGCTCGCGGCCGGTCCACAGGTTGCAGCCGGCGAACCGACAGAACACCGCCGCCTTGCCCGCCTGCCCGCCCTCGCCCTGCAGGGTGAGGAAGATCTCCTTGACGCTGTAGGTCATGGGCGCGGCGTCGCTCCCTTCCCCCTGGAGGGGGGAAGGGCTGGGGATGGGGGTGGAAGCGGTTGAGGATGAAGTCCGAGCGCAGCAGCTTCCGCCAGCGGCGCCACCCCCACCCCCGGCCCCTCCCCCCTCCAGGGGGAGGGGAGGCCGTGCGCGCTCATGCCAGCACCTGCCGCCCGCCAGCGTCCCATTCTTCATACCCGCGCTGCCGCAGCTCGCAGGCCGGGCATTCGCCGCAGCCATGGCCCCAGGGGTGAAGTTCGCCGCGTTCGCCCTGGTAGCAGGTGTGGCTCTCGACCACGAGCAGGTCGAGCAGGTCCTCGCCGCCGAGCTGCTTGGCCAGGGCCCAGGTCTGCGCCTTTGTCAGCTTCATCAGCGGCGTCTCGATGACGAAGTCGCGGTCCATGCCCAGGTTCAGGGCGCTCTGCATGGCGTCCAGGGTGTCGCGGCGGCAGTCGGGATAGCCGGAGAAATCGGTCTCGCACATCCCCCCGACCAGGGCGCCCAGGCCCCGGCGGTCGGCCAGGGCGGCGGCGTAGATCAGGAACACCAGGTTGCGGCCGGGCACGAAGGTCGAGGGCAGGCCGCGCTCGGTCATCTCGATGGCGACGTCGGCGGTCAGGGCCGACTGGGCCACGGCGCCGAAGCCGGTCAGGTCCAGCACATGGTCCTCGCCCAGGCGCTGCGCCCAATGCGGAAAGCGTTCGGCCATCTGGCGGCGCACCGACTGGCGGGCCTGCATCTCGATCACGTGGCGCTGGCCGTAGTCGAAGCCGACGGTCTCGACCCGGGCGTAGCGCTCCAGGGCCCAGGCCAGGCAGACGCTGCTGTCCTGGCCGCCGGAGAACAGCACCAGGGCGGCCTCGGCGCGCGCGGGCTCCGCGGAAACATGAAGGGTGTTGGACATCGGCCGTCTCTAGCACAGGGCCGCCGTCCACCGAAATGGTCGAGAATCGATCGTCGACGGTTGTATGCGCCAAGATCTTCCGGGTCGTCCGCCGAGATTGACCTAACGTCAACCGAGACATCCATTTTCGTCATCGGGGCGGAAACTTGCCGCGCCAGAAGACTATGACGTTAGGTAAAGTGAAAAGGCGTAACCTATCAATGGTTACTTGGCCTGTCGCCAGTTGACAGCCAAGGTCCTCAAGTATGCAATCCTCATTATGCTACGGGGGTCGGCCGCACGCCCACGTGGCGCCATGGTGCGGCGCCGAGGAAACATTAGACGTTCGCAGGGGCCGCCATAAGGAACCGCGCCGTCCAGGGAGGGAATAGAATGTCGCAATCTCTGCGTATGCGGAGCCTGTTGGCCATGGGCGCATCGGTGACCGTGCTGGCCGCCGTCGGCGCCCCGGCCTTCGCCCAGACGGCGCCGCCGGCCCCGTCCAAGCCCGAGCCGACCGCCGGCAACGTCATCGAGGAGCTGGTGGTCACCGCCCAGAAGCGGGAGGAGGCCCTTCAGGACGTGCCGATCGCCGTCTCGGCCTTCAGCCAGGACAGCCTGGAGGCGCAGAAGATCGACGGCGGCCCCAACCTGCAGCAGGCCATTCCGAACGTCACTTTCGGCAAGAGCAACTTCACCAACACCTTCAACTTCCAGATCCGCGGCATCGGCAGCAAGGGCGTCGGCGTCTCGGCCGACAGCGGCGTCGGCGTCCACGAGAACAATGCGCCGCTGCAGACGAGCAACCTGTTCGAGGCCGAGTTCTTCGACGTCGAGCGGGTCGAGGTGCTGCGCGGTCCGCAGGGCACGCTGTACGGCCGCAACGCCACCGGCGGCGTCGTCAATATCATCACCGCCAAGCCCACCGACAGCTTCGAGGCGATGATCCGCGGCGAGGTCGGCAACTACGGAACCCAGAAGGTGCGCGGCATGATCAACATGCCGATCGTCGGCGACAAGCTGATGATCCGCGCCGCCGGCTCCTATGTGAAACGCGACGGTTTCGTCGAGAACACCTTCAACGGCCACAAGGTCGATGACCGCGACCTCTATTCGGGCCGCATCAGCGTGGCCTTCAATCCGACCGAGAAGCTGCGCACCAATTTCATGTGGGAGCACTTCAAGGAAGACGACAACCGCGCCCGCATCGGCAAGCAGCTCTGCACCAAGGACCCCGGTCCGGCCACGGTCGGCGGCGTCGCCACCGGCGCCAATCGCAAGTACCTGAGCCAGGGCTGCGCCAACGCCAGCCTGTTCACCGACGCCGCCTACGGCACCGTGAACACCTCGGCCACCCTGTTTGGCGTGCTGGGCAACCTGGTGGGCTTCACCGGCGGCGACCTCAACGCCGGCGACACCGTCAGCAAGGACCTGCGCCAGATCGAGAGCCGGTTCGACCCGATCTACCGCGCCAAGTCCGACCTCTACCAGGCCAATATCGCCTATGACCTGACCGACGACCTGCAGCTGACCTCGCTGACCTCGTACAGCAAGAGCCACATGTATTCCCGGCAGGACTATTTCCGGAACATCTCGCCGGGCACGTTCAGCAACAGCGCCCTGACGCCGGGCGGCAGCTTCACCGACCCGCAGACCGGCACGGCCAACACCTTCCTGACCTATGACATCTCGAGGAACAACGCCAAGCAGTTCAGCCAGGAATTCCGCATCCAGTCGAACTTCGACTACCCGCTGAACTTCAACGTCGGCGGCATCTATTTCGACTACAAGGGCACCACCGACTACCTGGTGATCAGCAACGGCCTGACGATCTCGGCCCTGGCCCTGAACTTCAGCAACACCGGTAATCCGAACTGCAACCCGGCCACCACGGCCAATTGCATCGGCATCGACACCGCCGCCGACCCCAGCGGGGAGGGCCACAACTATTATGACAACCACACGCCCTTTCACCTGGAGTCCAACGCCATCTTCGGCGAGCTCTACTGGCAGGCCAATGACGACCTGAAGTTCACGCTGGGCCTGCGCCGCACCGACGACAAGAAGACCTCGGACAACTATCCGACCGCCTTGCTGACGCCCGGCTACGGCCTGTCGCTCGGCACGCCGGCCCAGCAGTTTTCACGGTTCCAGGAGCTGACCGGCCGGTTCGGCTTCGACTACAAGGCCCATCTGAGCTTCACCGACGAGACCCTGCTCTACGCCTTCTTTTCCAAGGGCTACAAGGGTGGCGGCGCCAACCCGCCGGGCGCGATCGGCCTGGCCGGGGTGGCGGCCACCTACCAGCCCGAATTCGTCAACGCCCTGGAGATCGGGGCCAAGAACACCCTGCTGGGCGGCAGCCTGATCTTCAACGCCACCGGCTTCTACTACGACTACCAGGGCTACCAGATCTCCAAGATCGTCAATCGCACCTCGGTCAATGAGAACGTCGACGCCAAGGTCTATGGCGCCGAACTGGAAAGCATCTGGTCGCCGATCCACAACCTGCGCTTCAATGCCAATGTCGGCTATCTGCACACCGAGATCGGCGACGGCGTCAGTTCGATCGACACCATGAACCGCACCCAGGGCGATCCGGCCCTGACCCTGGTCAAGGCCGCACGGCCGGCCTCGGCGATCGGCAGCAACTGCGTGCTGACTACGGCCGGCGTCGCCGCCATCCTCAGCACGCCGCTGGGCGGGACCCTGCCCCTGGCCTGCGCGGGCCCGGGCACCGGGGCCAGCAGCTATTACAGCAATCTCACCAACACCCTGCTGACCCTGCCGGCGGCGTCCGGCGGCGCCGGCCTGTCGGCGGCCAACGCCAACCTGGTGCAGACCATCCTGGCCCGGGCGGGCGGCCCGTCCGCCGGCGCGGCCACCCTGGTCGGCGCGCTGGTCGGCACCGGGGCCTTCACCGTGCCCCAGGCCACCGGCCTGGTCACGGCGGCCCTGACCGCCAACGCCCTCGCCAATGGCACGGGCCTCTACAACTATCCGACCGGGGCATCGATCGACGGCCGGCCGGCCGACCTGTCGGGCAACCAGCTGCCCAACTCGCCGCACTGGACCTTCTCGGTCGGCGGCCAGTACACCTTCGACCTGGCCGGCGGCTGGGCGGCCACCCTGCGCGGCGACTATTATCGCCAGAGCGAGCAGTACGCCCGCATCTACAACACCGCCTACGACAAGCTGAAGTCGTGGGAGAACGTCAATTTGACGCTCAAGATCGAAAAGCCGGAGTGGAATTTCGAAATCGACGCCTACGTCAAGAACCTGCTCAACGACACGCCGATCACCGACGCCTACACCACCGACGATTCGTCAGGCCTGTTCACCAATGTCTACACGCTGGAGCCGCGGCTCTACGGTGTCAGCCTGACCAAGAAATGGTAGCTTGAGACCCCATGCGGGGCGGGCGGCGGGGCGATCCGCGGCCCGCCCCGCATGCGGCAAATCCGCCGGTGGCTTGGCCATTTACGACTCCGCAACGCCAACCGGCGATGGTGTTGATCCAATAGACGCTCGTCGAACGGCCACATGGATACGCTCGCTCGCTTCATAGACCGCCGAGCCCCGATCGACCCCGCGACGTCATGCGCGGACGTCCGGGCGCTGTTTCTGGCCGAATCGCACACCGGCGCGGTGGCCGTGACCGTGTCGAACAAGCCGGTCGGCCTGGTCTATCGCGACGTTTTCCTCGGCCAGATGGCTGTTGCAGCCGATGGCCTGAGCCCGCGTCCAATCTCCGAAGTGATGGATTCCGAGCCGCGCATCCTCGCCGCGACTCTTGAGGCCGGGGTGCTGGTCGAGACCATGTCGCAGAGCGCGACCCCCGTGTTCCGCAGCGCCTATGTCGCCGTCGACGAGGCCGGCGACTATGTCGGCGTCGGGGGACTGGGTTCGCTGTTGGCTTCGCATCGCCGCCGCCGACGCGAGGCCGACGAGGCCATGGCTCTGGTCGAACGCATGGCCAGCGACATCGGCCACCATCTCGAAGGCGTCCTGGCCTTCACCGACCGGCTGGAACAGTCGCGGCTGACGCCCGACGCCGCCGCCTATGTTCGCGCCATCGGCGACACCAGCCGCGACATGAGCGACGTGCTGAACCGGGCCATGGACCTGCGCCGGGCGGTGATGGGCGAACTGGTGCTCAATCCGGTCCCGACCCAGCTGCGCCAGCTCAGCGACGCGGTCGAAAGCCGCTGGAGCGCCCGGGCGGCCGAGGGCGGCTCGACCCTGCTGTTCTCCTATGACGGCGATCCGGAAGCCGCAGTCCTGATCGACGCCGATCGCGTGCTGCAGGTGTTCGACGCCCTGATCGACAGCGCCCTGTCGAGCGGCCGCGGCGTCATCGAGGCCAGTCTGAAGGCCCGCGCTGTCGACGGCGGCCTGCGGCTGGAAGGCCGCGTGCGCGACAACACCGGCGGTTCGGCGTCCGAACGCCTGGCCCGGGTGTTCGACCCGCTGGGCGCCTCGCGCATCGAGGACCGCAACGAACTCTCGCTGGGCGTCGGCATGGCCCTGGCGCGCGGCCTGACCCGCGCCATGGGCGGCCCGCTGCGGGCCGAGGCCAATCTCGGCGCCGGCCTGACCCTGCACTTCGCCCTGACCGCCCCGATCGCCAGCCTAGCGCAGGAACACCCGGACGAGCCGGCCATGGACGGCCGTTCGGCTCACATTCTGATCGTCGACGACAACGCCACCAATCGCATGGTCGCCGAGGCCCTGTGCGAGATGTTCGACTGCACCTCCGAGCAGGTGGTCGACGGAGTCGAGGCGGTGGAAGCCGCGCGCGGCGGCCGCTTCGACCTGATCCTGATGGACATCAAGATGCCGCGGATGGACGGCGTCACCGCCACCCGCGCCATCCGCGAGCTGCCCGGCCGGGCCGGTCGCGCCCCGATCGTCGCCCTGACCGCCAACGCCGACCCGGCCGACGTCCAGTCCTATATCGCCGCCGGCATGCAGGACGTGGTCGAAAAGCCGATCAAGCCCGAACGCCTGGCCGTGGTGCTCAGCGCCCTGCTCGGCGGCGAGGACGACGCCGAGGCGGCGGCCTGACGGGCTTGGTCTCCCGCGAGGGAGGGGCTCGAATCTCTGCAATCCAGGAATCGGGATAATTTCCCAGCCAGGCTCAGCGCCGCGCCGCCATGACGATGGCGAAGGCGTCGCCTGCATGTTGAATTTCCAGACGCGGAGCGGCGGCGTGGGGACAATGCTTGACACCCCTCCCGCCCTCGGGTTTGCAGACATGAGGCGAGTGGAAGGGGAGGCCGTGACGACGCAGGTGGGATCAGAGCCGTCGCCCGTCCTGACCGCCCTGCGCCAGGCGCCGATCGGCATCGCCATCTTCGACCGCGACATGCGTTATCTGGCGGCCTCGGATCGCTATCTGACCGACCAGGACCTGCCGGCCGACACGCCCCTGGTCGGGCGGGTGCATTACGACGTCTTTCCCGGCGTGCCCCAGCGCTGGCGCGACATCCACGCCCAGGCGCTGCGCGACGGGGTCGAACGCCGCCATCCGGGCGAGGCCTTCGTGCGTCCGGACGGCGCGGTCGACTGGATCCGCTGGTCGGTGGCTCCCTGGCGCGCCGAGGACGGCCGGATCGGCGGACTGGTGCTCTATACCGAGGTGGTGACGCCCGACGTCGAGGCCCGGCGCGAGCTGGAGGCGGCGGAAGCCCGCTATCGCGCCGTGTTCGATCAGGTCGCCATGGGCGTGGCCCGGGTGGCGCCGGACGGCAGGTTCCTGGAGGTCAACGACCGCTTCTGCGCCATCGCCGGCCATGACCGCGCGGCGCTGCTGGCCGGCGATTTCCAGACCATCACCCATCCCGAGGACCTGACCAAGGACCAGGCGGCGGTCCACGCCCTTCTGAGCGGCGACCAGCAGACCTACACGATCGAGAAGCGCTACATCACCGCCGGCGGCGAGACCGTGTGGGTCAACCTGACCGTCTCGCTGATGCGCGGCCCGGACGGAGCGCCCGACTATTTCGTGTCGATCATCGAGGACATCGCCGCCCGTAAGTTCGCCGAAGGCCTGCAGCACCGCCATCACCAGCAGTTGCGGCTGATGATCAACGAGCTGAACCATCGGGTGAAGAACACCCTGTCGACCATCCAGTCGATGGCGTCGCAGACCCTGCGCAGCGACCCCGACCCGTTGTCGGCCTACGCCAAGTTCGAGGCCCGGCTGCTGGGCCTGTCGCGAGTGCATGACCTGCTGACCAGCGAGCACTGGCACGGGGCCGACCTGCGCGCCGTCGTCACGCGCGCCCTGCGCCCGTTCGTCGAGGACGCCTCGGGCGGCGTGGAGATGGAGGGGCCGGACGTCTGGGCCCCGCCTTCCGCCGCCCTGGCCGTCGCCATGCTGCTGCACGAACTGGCCACCAACGCCACCAAGTACGGCGCCTTGTCGGCGGCGAAAGGGCGCGTGCGCCTGGCCTGGGCGTTCGATGAGAACGCGCGCCTGGTGCGGATGACCTGGACGGAGTCCGATGGCCCCAGCGTGCGGCCGCCGGAGCGCCAGGGCTTCGGCACCCGCCTGATCGACCGTTCGCTGCGCGATCTGCAGGGCGCGGCGACCCTGCAATATCGTCCCGAGGGCGTGGTTTGCGAAATGCATCTGCGTTTGCCGCCGGACGGCGAGCCGCTCGACCGCGCCGCCTTGGCGGCGTCCGCCTGACGATCACCCGCGCCGAAACAGCGCCGCCCGCTTGGCCATGAACGCCGCGACCGCCTCGCGGTGGTCGGCGCTTGCCACCAGGGTCGGCAGCTCCTCCTCGACATAGGACCGGCCGTCGACCACCCGCTTGACCGCCTCTACGGCCAGGGGCGCGCGCGAGGCGATCCACTCGGCCAGGCGGAAGGCCTCGGGCAGCAGTTCGGCCGGCGGGTGGACGGCGGCGACGAGGCCGTCGGCCAAAGCGCGCTCAGGACCGAACTGGGCGCCGGTCAGCAGGTGGGCCTTGGCCCGCGCCACGCCGATCAGCCGCGGCAGCCGGGTGGCCGAGGCGATCAGACCGATATTGACCCCTGAGGCGGCGAACACCGCCCGGTCGCTGGCCAGGCGGATGTCGCAGGCCAGGGCCAGTTCCAGTCCGCCGCCGAAACACCAGCCGTCGACGGCGGCGATCACCGGCACCCGCAGGGCCTCCACCCAGTCCATCAGGCGGTTGAAGTTCTCCACTGCCGCCAGGGCGTCGGGCGCGGCGCGGCCATGGGCTTCGCGCAGGTCGTCGCCGGCGCAGAACACCCCGCCGCGACCGGTCAGCACCACGGCGCGGGTGTCGTCGTCGGTGGCGATCTCGTCGAGGATCCGCACCAGTTCGGCCCGGACGGCTAGGCCCAGGGCGTTGGCGGGCGGGGCGTCCAGCTCGACCAGCAGGATCGAACCGGTGGGTCGGCTGACATGGATAGGCGAACTCATGGTCCGACCCTGGCCGATGATCGCGGGATTGGGAAGCGCCTAGCCCGACCTTGACGTCATGGTCGGTTTCACGCGCAACCATGCTGCATCGCAACAATTTTCTACTTGCCAGATTTAAACGGTTGTCACAGCCTAGGGCGTCTTCGCGATGGAAACTTCCGTCGTGAAGCGCCAAAATGAGGGTTCGACGCGGTGAAATGATCGCGCGGAACGAACCCCGGAGCGCTGAAAGCCATTCGCGCGTTGTGTTGCAGCGCCGAAGAACGGGGAGTGACATGACCGCCGCGACGCTGGAAAAGACCGATCTGAAGGACCTCTACGAGATCGGCGAGATCCCGCCGGCCTTCCATGTCCCCAAGACCATGTACGCCTGGAGCATCCGCAAGGAGCGCCACGGCAAGCCGACGACGGCCATGCAGGTCGAGGTCGTGCCGACCTGGACGATCGGCGAGGACGAGGTTCTGGTCCTGGTGATGGCCGCCGGGGTCAACTACAACGGCGTCTGGGCCGCCTTGGGCGAGCCGGTCAGCGTGCTCGACGTTCACAGGCAAGCCTATCACGTCGCCGGCAGCGACGCCTCGGGCGTGGTCTGGGCCGTGGGGGCCAAGGTCCGGCGCTGGAAGCCCGGCGACGAGGTGGTGATCCACTGCAATCAGGACGACGGCGACGACGAGGAGTGCAACGGCGGCGACCCGATGTTCTCGGCCAGCCAGCGGATCTGGGGCTACGAGACCCCGGACGGCAGCTTCGCCCAGTTCTGCCGGGTGCAGTCACGTCAGCTGATGCCGCGCCCCCAGCACCTGACCTGGGAAGAGGCCGCCTGCTACACCCTGACCCTGGCCACCGCCTATCGCATGCTGTTCGGCCACAAGCCGCATGAGCTGAAGCCGGGGCAGAACGTGCTGGTCTGGGGCGCCTCGGGCGGCCTGGGGGTATTCGCCGTGCAGCTGGCCGCCGTCGCGGGGGCCAACGCCATCGGCGTGGTCAGTGACGACGACAAGCGCGAGTTCGTGCTGTCGATGGGCGCCAAGGCGGTGCTGAACCGCAAGGAGTTCAACTGCTGGGGCCAACTGCCGAAGGTCAACGGTCCCGAGTTCAACGACTACATGAAGGAAAGCCGAAAGTTCGGGAAGGCCATCTGGCAGATCACCGGCAACAAGGACGTCGACCTGGTGTTCGAGCATCCGGGCGAGTCGACCTTTCCGGTCAGCGTGTTCGTGGTCAAGCGCGGCGGCATGGTCGCCATCTGCGCCGGCACCAGCGGCTTCAACCTGACCATGGACGCCCGCTTCCTGTGGATGCGGCAGAAGCGGGTTCAGGGCAGCCACTTCGCCAATCTGATGCAGGCCAGCGCCGCCAACCAGCTGGTCATCGACCGCCGGGTCGATCCCTGCCTGTCGGAGGTGTTTCCCTGGGACGACATCCCCGCCGCCCACGAGAAGATGCTGGCCAATCAGCACCTGCCCGGGAACATGGCGGTCCTGGTCTGCGCCCAGCGGCCGGGCCTGCGGACCTTCGAGGAGGTGCAGGAGATCAGCGACGGAACCTAATCAGTTCCCCTGCCGCTTCTTCCACGCCTTGAATTCGCGCTTTTCGCGGTCCTTGCGGCTTTCGCCCGGGACCACCGCCTTGCCGGTGGCGACCACGACCTTGGCGCCCGTGCCGACCACCGCCCCGGTCGCGTCGACCACGGCGCCGCCGGCGGCGACGGCGAGGCAGCCCTGGAGGCTGGCGGCCAGCCCCAGTAGGGACAGGGCGAGGGCGGGACGGTTCAGACGCATGGCGCAATATACTCACGGAATGGACGCGCTTTTTAACGCACGGACGGCGCAGGGTCGCCGCGTCCGATGGCCGCTGCATGGCCGATTTCCGGCGCCCGGGGCAGGTGTGGCGAAAATGCCCGCTCGGGCCGCTAAGGGGCTTGGTTACTGATTGTCAACGAAAAAATCAGGAACAAGCCGGCCCGGCCACGAGTTGATGGGGCGTAAGGACACGGAATTCCCATGGCGCGTCGCGACGATCTTATCAAGGCCGAGGCTCTGGAGCTCTGGAAGCAGATGCATGACGAGCCCCCGCCGGAGGTCAGCGGCGGCGAATTGCTGGAACTGATCTGCCGGGACCTGGTCGTCCGCGCCTACGACCGCGTACAGTCGCCGTTCCTCCGCCCGACCATGATCCTGCGACCCGAGGAATGGCCGGAAGCGGCCAAGGTCCGGCAGCTCAGCTCGGAACCTTCTCGCTAGGGGCGGCCTGCGCCGCCGATCAGCGTCCGCCGCCCGGAACGAAGGTCCCGCCGCCGGTCTGGGCGCGATGGCGCAGGAAGGCGTCGGCCAGCACGCAGGCGGTCATCGCCTCGACCACCGGCACGCCGCGGATGCCGACGCAGGGATCGTGGCGGCCCTTGGTGCGCAGGTCGACCTCCTCGCCGGCCTCGTTGAGGCTCTGGCGCAGGGTCAGGATCGACGAGGTCGGCTTGAAGGCCACCCGGGCCGTCACCGGCTGGCCGGTCGAGATCCCGCCCAGCACGCCGCCGGCGTGGTTGGACAGGAACATCGGCCCATCGGGGCCCATCCGCATCTCGTCGGCGTTGTCTTCGCCCGACAGGGCGGCGCTGGCGAAGCCTTCGCCGATCTCGACCCCCTTGGCGGCGTTGATCGACATCAGGGCGGCGGCCAGTTCGGCGTCGAGCTTGCCGTAGAGCGGCGCGCCCCAGCCGGCCGGCACGCCGATCGCCTCGACCTCGACGACCGCGCCGGTCGAGGAGCCGGCCTTGCGGACGGTCTCCAGGTGCTCTTCCCATAGCGGAATGATCCCGGCGTCGGGCGACCAGTAGGGATTCTGCTCGACCTGGTCCCAGTCCCAGCGGGCGCGGTCGATGTGGTGCGGGCCGATCTGCACCAGGGCGGCCCGCACCGTGACGCCGGGGATCACCAGCCGGGCGATCGCCCCGGCCGCCACCCGTGCGGCGGTCTCGCGGGCAGAGCTGCGGCCGCCGCCGCGATAGTCGCGCACGCCGTACTTGGCGAAATAGGGAAAGTCGGCGTGACCGGGCCGGAAGGCCTGGGCGATCTCGCCATAGTCCTTGGAGCGCTGGTCGGTGTTGTCGATCATCAGGCTGATCGGCGCGCCCGTGGTGCGTTGACCCTCCGTGCGGGCGTCCTCGAACACCCCCGACAGGATGCGAACCGCGTCCGGCTCCTGGCGCTGGGTGACGAACTTGCCGTTGCCCGGTCGGCGCTTGTCGAGGAAGGCCTGGATCTGCTCGGCGGTCAGGGCGATGCCGGGAGGACAGCCATCGACCACGCAGCCCAGGGCCGGACCGTGGCTTTCGCCCCAGGTGGTGACGCGGAACAGGTGGCCGAAGGTGTTGTGCGACATGCGGCGGGTGTAGCGGAAAGCTCGACCGACTTGAACCCTCTTGCGGCGGGGCTGGCCGGGCCCGCGCCAAGCGCGGCCGGAGCCGGGACGCCATCCTCGCCGTGCTTCGTCGTCGCCACGGCCGCAATTTTGGTCAGAGAATGGGCGATCCTTCCGGTCAATGCCGACAATTAAGGCGTTGATGTCTCTGCCTTTACAACCGGGACGCCAAAACGCGCGACCTATTGTCCGCCCCCATCCCGCGGCTCTGGCGCGGGTGTCATCCTCGCTCGTCTGGCGAGTGATTCGGCTTTTCCGGGTCTTCGCGCCGGTTTCGGGGGAAACCACCATGTCAGCTGAAGACGCCAGCCTGCGCCCGGAGCGCATTCTGGAGCTGTCGGAGCGGCTCAGCGCCGTGGCCGGCGAAAAGATCGGCGAGATCGCCACCGTCAACCGCTCGGCCAAGATGCTGGCGATCAACGCCCTGATCGTCGCGGCCAGGGCCGGCGAGGCGGGGCGCGGCTTCGCCATCGTCGCCGAGGAGTTCAAGACCATCTCCACCCAGATCGACGCGGTGGCCGCCGCCCTGGAAAGCCAGGTGCGAGCCGACCTGAACGAGCTGACGGTGATCGGCGGGGCGATCCTGGGCCACCTGCGCGGTCAGCGCCTGGCCGACCTGGCGCTGAACGCCATCGAGATCATCGACCGCAACCTCTATGAGCGCACCTGCGACGTGCGCTGGTGGGCCACCGACAGCGCCGTGGTCGATTGCGTCGCCGCCCCCTCGCGCGAAGCCTCGACCTACGCCAGCCAGCGGCTGCGGGTGATCCTCGACGCCTACACGGTCTATCTGGACCTGTGGATCTGCGACCCGGCCGGTCGGGTCGTCGCCAGCGGTCGCCCCGAGCGTTACCCGGCCGCCAAGGGCCTGTCGGTGGCCGACTCCGCTTGGTTCAAGAACGCCCTGAAGACCCGGTCGGGCGACGAGTTCACCGTCTGCGACATCGAGCGGGTCCGGGCCCTGAACGACGCCCCGGTCGCCACCTACGCCACCGCCATCCGCGAGGGCGGCCAGGCCCAGGGCAAGGTGATCGGCGTGCTGGGCGTGCATTTCGACTGGAAGCCCCAGGCCCAGGCGGTGGTCGACGGCGTGCGCCTGACCGACGAGGAAAGGACCCGTTCGCGGGTGCTGCTGCTCGACCAGAACCACCGCGTGCTGGCCAGTTCCGACGGCCAGGGCGTGCTGGACGAGACCTTCAAGCTCGACACCGCCGGCGGGACCATGGGCAGCTATGGCGACCGCGGTCGCACGGTCGGCTACGCCCTGACGCCCGGCTACGAGACCTATGCCGGCATGGGCTGGTACGGCTGCCTGGTCCAGACCGCCGAAACCGCCAAGCCGGCGGCGCTCGCCCCGGCCGGCCGGCTGACCGCGGCTTAAACCATCTCCTCACGCGCGCAGCGGGGGAGGTGGCGCGGCGCCGATAGGCGACGTGACGGAGGGGGCGTCACGGCGGCGGTTCAGCCGAACGCCGTCCAGAACCGGAACGCCTCGTAGCCGGCGCCGATGGCGGGGCCTTGCACGCCGAAAGCCTGGACGGTCAGGAAGGCCAGGCGGAAGAACACATTGGCCACCGGCGGCACGAAGAAGATCGCCGCGAACAGGCCCAGGAACACCAGGTTGCCCAGCCGCGTCGCCCGGGCCCGCACCGTCGGCGGCAGATAGGGCCGGATCACGCCGAAGCCGTCCAGGCCGGGCAGCGGCAGCAGGTTGAGGATCAACGCCCAGGCCTGCAGGAAGGCCAGGAAGGCGGCGGCGTGGGTCAGGGCGTTGCCGGCCACGCCGAACGCCCGGTCGGCGGCCAGACCGATCGCCAGGCCGACCAGCACCAGCAGCGTGCCCAGCGGTCCGGCCAGCGAGGCCAGGGCCCGGCCGCGGCGCGAGCGCATCAGGTCGTCGCGCAGATAGACCGCCCCGCCCGGAAAGCCTATGCCGCCCAGGGCCAGGGCGACCAGCGGCAGGACCAGGCTGGTGGACAGGTCGGTGTATTTCAGCGGATCGAGGGTCAGGTAGCCCTTCTCGGCCACCGTGTGGTCGCCGGCCTTGTAGGCGACGAAGGCGTGGCAGAACTCGTGGATCGCCACGCTGAGAATCCAGCCGACCACGACGAAGGCGAAGGTCAGCACCCCGGGCGGATCCGGCAACCGGGCCAGGGCGATCGCCAGCGCCGCGAACACGGCGGTCAGGATCAGGGCGTTGTGGCTGATCGGGGCGGGCTTGGTCGGTCGGACGTCGGTCAGGGTCATTCCCCCTTATACCTTCTCCCAGAGGGAGAGGGAGGGTCCAAGCAAAGCTTGGGAGGGTGAGGGACCACGGTGTTGGGCGGCGTGCCGGCGCGGCGTTCGGGATGGGCGGTGAGGGCCTAACCATCCCCCCACCGCCGCCTTTTGGATGTCGAATCCCGATCGCGGGGTGAAATCAGTGGGCCTTCAGCACCACGTTGAGCAGCAGCTTGCGGTCTGGCGTGTCTTTTCCGGGCGTCACTTCGAGGCGCTCGATCGCGTTCGGGGGCAATCGCATCGGATCGAAATCGGCTAGCGGCGCCACGCCATTCACCAACAGGGTCGTGGAGGGGCGGTCCAAGACGCCGCTGATCGTGGGGTTTCCGATCCAGACCACCATGGGACTGGTCCCGGAGGTGCGCGCGGCGTCGGCGGTGATCATCAAAGGCATGGGGTCGATCAGAATGGGCGATGAGCCCTTCACCGGATCGAAGGTGTTCGATGGCGGCTTGGCGGTCGCCTGCCGGGCCAGGGCCAGGGAACCGCCGCCGACGAGCGTGGCCAGGGCGGCGCTCAGGGCGAGGATCAGGCCCAGACGCGGGGCGGAGACGGCTTGGCTGGGTTGCAGGATGGCGGTCAGGCGCATGGTGGTCAGCTTCCTGTGATGGCCGGCGAAGGCCGATTGTTGGGGGGAAACGAGGCGGCCCTTCAGGGCCTCGACGAGGTCGTGGGCGTACTGGTGGCGGGCCTGGGGGGAGGCCTCGACCAGGGCGAGTTGGTCGCAAAGCTCTTCACGGGCGGCGGTCATATGGGCGCGCAGGACGGTGATGACGGGAGCCGCGAGCCAGAACAGGCCGGCCAGGGCGTTCTCAAGGACCAGCCGGACGTTGTCGCGTCGGTGCAGGTGGGCCAATTCGTGCAGGCAGATCAGGGCCAGCGGCGCGGCGCGGGTGGTCGAGACCAAGCGAGTGGGCAGGAGGATGGCGGGACGGCGCAGGCCAACGAGCAGCGGCTGGTCGATCTCGTCGCTGACCAGGATCGGCGGCGTCGCGACCTCCGGCCGACGACCCGCCGAGCGTAGCCGCTCCAGCAAGGCGGGATCATCGACGGGGCTGGCCCGGCGCGTGACGGCCATCAGGCGACCATGGCCTTCTCGCCAGGCCCACAGGTGGTGCGTCATGCCAAGGATCGACAGGCCCAGGACGCTCCAGGCCACAGCCTGCGCCATCCACGGCGGCGACGCGGCGTGCAGGGCTCGGACGGCGGGCGCGGTCTTGAGGATCGCAGTCAAGGGCAGGTGCGAGCTGGCGACCGAGGGCGGCCCGGCCGCGGCCGACGCCAACCCGACCGCGCCGAACAGGACGGCCGCCAGGGCTCCCGCCGGAAGCAGGAAGGCCAGGCTCCAGGCCGCCGCGCGCGGTCGGGGATCGGCGGTCAGCCGTTCGGTGACGGCGCCCATCACCCAGCCCAACATCCCGACCGGCCAGGCCGCGACCAGGCCCAGGGCGGCGGCGGAGACCAGGGCGCTCATGGTTGCTCGTCGCCTTTGGGCGCGACGTTCAGCAGCGCCTCGAGCTCGACCAGGTCCTCGGCGGACAGCAGCTGGCTGCCGGAAAAGGCGGAGGCGGGCAGCCGCCCATCGATCTCGAGCAGGCCGCGCAGGCGACCCAGTACGCCGCCGATCACATCCACCTTGGCCTTTTCGGCGCGATAGACAGCCAGGCCGTGCACCGATTGCCGCGACAGCAGGCCCTTGGCGACCATGCGCTCAAGCACGGTGCGGGTGGTTGACGACGTCCAGCCCAGTTCAGGGGCGATGACGACCTGGGCCTCTCGGGCGCTCATCGCGCCACCACGCCAGAACGCCTTGAGGACCTGGAGTTCCAGTTCGGAGGGGTCGGTCATAGCGGCGCGTCTCGCAATTTATGTAACGAGTACACTACATATGTAGCTGACGTGCGTCAAGTGTCGTCTCCGCCTGTCCGTGTCGCCTAATCCACCCCCGCCAGCACCTTGCGGATCGTCTCGACCACCTGGTCCACCTGGCCCTGTTCGATGATCAGCGGCGGCGACAGGGCGATGATGTCGCCGGTGACGCGGATCAACAGGCCCTGGTCGAAGGCGGTCTCGAAGGCGGCCAGTGCCCGGGCGGTCGGGGCGCCGGGGCGGGGTTCCAGCTCGATGCCGGCGATCAGGCCGAAGTCGCGGATGTCGATCACGTGGCGGGCGTCGCGCAGGCTGTGCACCGCCGCGCGCCAGTAAGGCTCCAGGGCCAGGGCGCGCTCGAACAGGCCCTCCTCCTGATAGGTCTCCAACGTGGCGATCCCGGCCGCGCAGGCCAGGGGATGAGCCGAATAGGTGTAGCCGTGGAACAGCTCGATGGCGGCGTCGGCCCCGTCCATCATCGTCTGGTAGATCGTGTCCGACGCGGCCACCGCCCCGGCCGGCACGGCGGCGTTGGTCAGGCCCTTGGCCATGCAGATCATGTCCGGGACCACCCCGAAGCGTTCCGCTGCAAAGGCAGAACCGACTCGGCCGAAGCCGGTGATCACCTCGTCGAAGATCAGCAGGATGTCGTGCCGGTCGCAGATCGCCCGCAGGCGCTGCAGGTAGCCCTCGGGCGGGACCAGCACGCCGGTGGAGCCGGCGACCGGCTCGACGATCACCGCGGCGATGTTGCTGGCGTCGTGCAGGGCGACGATGGCCTCCAAGGCGTCCGCCAACTCGGCGCCGTTCTTCGGCAAGCCCTGGCTGAACAGGTTGCCGGCCACGCCGTGAGTGTGGGGCAAGTGGTCGACGCCAGTCAGCAAGGATCCGAAATATTTGCGGTTGGTCGGGATGCCGCCGACCGAAATGCCCCCGAAGCCGACCCCGTGATAGGCGCGCTCGCGGCCGATCAGCCGGGTCTTGGTCCCCTTGCCGCGAGCCCGGTGATAGGCCAGGGCGATCTTCAGGGCGGTGTCGACCGACTCCGAGCCGGAATTGGTGAAGAAGATGCGGTCCAGGCCTGGCGGGGTGATCTGGGCCAGGCGGCTGGCGAAGGCGAAGGCCGCCGGGTGGCCCATGTTGAAGCTGGGGGCGTAGTCCATCTCGCCGGCCTGGCGGCGAATGGCCTCGACGATCTTGGGGCGGTTATGGCCGGCGTTGACGCACCACAGGCCCGAGGTGGCGTCCAGCACTTGGCGGCCCTCCGGCGTGCGGTAGTGCATGCCCTCGGCGTGGCTGAGCATCCGCGGATTGGCCTTGAACCGCCGGTTGGGCGTGAACGGCATCCAGAAGGCGTCGAGGTCGTTCGGGCCGAAGTCGGGCATGGGGAGTCTCCGCGAGGCCTTGCATTGTGATCGCAATTGTTGGTCTCCTGTCCACCCCTGGCGGTTGGAAAGGGAGGGGGTTGTGCCTGAACCAAGATCCCGCCGCCCGCTTGCGGACTCCCCAGCCATCCATGACCAGGTCTACGAGGCCATCCGCCAGGCGCTGATCACCGGCCGCATCGCGCCGGGCGTCGGGGTCAGCCTGCGCAGCCTGGCCGCCGAGCTGGGGGTGTCGCCCATGCCGGTGCGCGACGCGGTGCGGCGGCTGGTCGCCGAGCGCGCCCTGGAGATCAATCCGGCCAACAAGCGCCTGTCGGTGCCCTCGCTGACGGCGGGCCGGCTGGAGCAGCTGTCCCAGGCTCGGCTGTGGATCGAGCCGGAGCTGGCGGCCCGGGCCGCGCCGCAAGCCGACGCCGCCCTGATCAAGGCCCTGACCGCGCTCGACGCCGAGGTCGACGCCGCCCTGACCCTGGGCGATGTCGATCGCTACATGGCGGCCAATCACCGCTTCCATTTCACGCTCTATGAACGGGCCGGGGCCGAGGTGCTGTTGTCGATGGCCGGCGGCCTCTGGCTGCAGATCGGCCCGTTCATGCGGGTGGTGTTCGGCCGGGTCGGGGCCGACGGCCTGGTCGCCGACCGCCACGCCGAGGCGCTGGAGGCGCTGAAGGCCCGCGACGCCGACGCTGCGCGACAGGCGATCGCCGCCGACCTGTCGGAGGGCATGGACAAGATGCGGGCGGCGGTGGAGGGGCGCGGATGAGCCCATGCATAAAAGCCCGTCATCCCGGGCCTTGTGCCCGGGACCCATTTGTCCGCCGCAGGTGCGGACGTGTGGCGCGCTGGCGCGCCAAGGCGCTTCACGTGCGAGCTGAACGATGGGTCCCGGGCACAAGGCCCGGGATGACGGTGATTAGAACGAGCGCATCTGCTTCAAGCGGACGCCAACCCCCGTGCCTCGTCTTGACAGCCGTCCCGCCAGCGCAAACTGTGATCACAGTTTCATGAGGACCGCCCCATGACCGCGCTTTCGCCCGTCGACGCCCTCAAGACCCTGCCCCTCCCCCGGCGGGCGGTGATCGACGGCGCGCTGGTGGACGCGGCCTCGGGCGAGACCTTCCACAACGTCTCGCCGCGCGACGGGACGGTGCTCAACCAGGTCGCCGCCTGCCAGGCCGGCGATGTCGACCGCGCCGTGGCTTCCGCCCGGGCCGCCTTCGAGGGTGGCCGCTGGCGCGACCAGGGGCCGCGCGACAAGAAGAAGACGCTGTTCCGCCTGGCCGAGCTGATGGAACGCGACGCCGAGCAGCTGGCCCTGCTGGAAAGCCTGGACACCGGCAAGCCGATCCGCGACGCCCGGGCCGTCGACATCCCGCTGTCGATCAGCACCGCCCGCTGGTACGCGGAGGCCCTGGACAAGGTCTATGGCGAGGTCGGAACCTCGCCCGTCGATCGTCTGAGCTATGCTGTGCATGAGCCCCTGGGGGTGATCGGCGCCATCGTGCCGTGGAACTTCCCGCTGCACATGGCGATGTGGAAGGTCGCCCCGGCCCTGGCCATGGGCAACAGCGTCGTCCTCAAACCGGCCGAGCAGTCGCCGCTGACCGCCCTGAAGCTGGGCGAGCTGGCCCTGGAGGCCGGCCTGCCGCCGGGCGTGCTGAACGTGGTCCCCGGCCTCGGCGGCGTCGCCGGCCAGGCCCTGGCCCGGTCGATGGACGTCGACATGATCGCCTTCACCGGCTCGGGCCTCACCGGCCGCCGGCTGATGGAATACGCCGCCCAGAGCAATCTCAAGCGCGTGTCGCTGGAGCTGGGCGGCAAGTCGCCGCAGATCGTCTTCGCCGACTGTCCCGACCTCGACGCCGCCGCCGAGGCCGCCGCCTGGGGGGTGTTCTATAACCAGGGCGAGGTCTGCACCGCCGCCTCGCGCCTGCTGGTCGAAGCCTCGATCAAGGACGCGTTCCTGGAGAAGGTGATCGCCGTGGCCAAGGCCATGGTTCCGGGCGATCCGCTCGACCCGGAGACGGTGTTCGGGGCGATGGTCAGCGAGCGGCAGATGAACACCGCCCTCGACTACATCGCCACCGCCGACAGCCAGGGCAATCGCCGGCTGCTGGGCGGCCAGCGGGTGCGCCAGGAGAGCGGCGGCTTCTATGTCGAGCCGACGATCTTCGACCGCGTGGCCGCCGACCACACCCTGGCCCGCGAAGAGGTGTTCGGGCCGGTGCTGGGGGTGCAGACCTTCCGGAGCGACGACGAGGCGATCCGCCTAGCCAATGACAGCGTCTACGGCCTGGCCGCCGGTCTGTGGACGTCCGACATCAACCGTGCCCTGACCGGGGCCCGCAGGCTGAAGGCCGGCCTAGTGTGGATCAACGGCTGGGACGCCTGCGACATCACCATGCCGTTCGGGGGTTTCAAGCAGTCGGGCTTCGGCCGTGACCGCAGCCTTCACGCGTTACACAAGTACGCCGACCTGAAGTCGGTGTCCGTGACGCTGAGGTAGCCGCCATGACCCTTGAACTCGTCGAAACCGCCGCCTTCATCGACGGCCTGTGGATAGAGGCCGACCAGACCTTCGAAGTGCTCAACCCCGCCACCGGGGCGGTGATCGCCCAGGTCGCCGACCTGGGGCCTTCGGAAGTCGCGGTGGCCATCGAGGCGGCCCACCGGGCCTTCCCGGCCTGGGCCGACCGCACCGCCAAGGACCGCGGCGCGATCCTGCGGCGGTGGTCCGACCTGATGCTGCTGCACGCCGACGCCCTGGCCAGGCTGATGACCGCCGAGCAGGGCAAGCCGCTGGCGGAGTCGCGGGGCGAAGTCGCCTACGGGGCGGCGTTCATCGACTGGTTCGCCGACGAGGCCAAGCGGGCCTACGGCCACGCGATCCCGACGCCCGACAAGGCCAAGCGCCTGGTGTCGATCAAGCAGCCGGTCGGGGTCTGCGCGGCCATCGCGCCGTGGAACTTCCCGATCGCCATGATCACCCGCAAGGTCGGCCCGGCCCTGGCGGCCGGCTGCACGGTGGTGGTCAAGCCGGCCTCCGAGACGCCGCTGTGCGCCCTGGCCATCGCCCGGCTGGCGGTGGAGGCGGGCGTGCCGGCCGGGGTGCTCAATGTCGTCACCGGCAAGGACAGCGCCGGCATCGGCAAGGCCCTGTGCGACGACGCCCGGGTGCGCAAGCTGTCGTTCACCGGCTCGACCCCGGTGGGCAAGACCCTCTACGCCCAGTGCGCCGGCACCATGAAGAAGCTGTCGCTGGAGCTGGGCGGCAACGCGCCGTTCATCGTCTTCGACGACGCCGACCTGGAGGCCGCCGTCGACGGGGCGATCGCCAGCAAGTACCGCAACACCGGCCAGACCTGCGTCTGCGCCAACCGCCTGCTGGTCCAGGCCGGCATCCACGACGCCTTCGTGGCGCGGCTGACCGAGAAGGTGGCGGCGATGAAGGTCGGGCCGGGGACCGAGGAGGGCGTGACGATCGGGCCGCTGATCAACGCCAAGGCCGTGGACAAGGTCGAAGCCCTGGTCCAGGCGGCGGTGGAGCAGGGGGCGACGGCCACCGTCGGCGGCGCGCGGCACGATCTGGGCGGCCTGTTCTACCAGCCCACGGTGCTGACCGGCGCGACGGCGGACATGCAGCTGTTTCACGAGGAGATCTTCGGGCCGGTGGCGCCGATCGTGAAGTTCGCGACCGAGGCCGACGCCATCGAGCTGGCCAACGCCACGCCGTTCGGCCTGGCCTCATACTTCTACAGCCGCGACGTCGCCCGCTGCTGGCGGGTGGCCGAAGCGATCGAGGCCGGCATGGTCGGCATCAACGAAGGCATCATCTCCACCGAGGTTGCGCCGTTCGGCGGGGTCAAGGACTCCGGCCTGGGCCGCGAAGGGGCCTCCGAGGGCTTGGACGAGTATCTGGAGACCAAGTACCTGTGTTTCGGCGGGGTGGGGGGATGACGCCATCCGCCGTCCTTTCCCTTTTCGCACCGTCATTCCCGCCCTTGTGGCGGGAACCCCTCTCTCCGCCGCATGGGCGGGGGTGTGGCGCGCCAGCGCGCCAAAGCGCTTCACCGTCGGCTGAACCAGGGGTTCCCGCCACAAGGGCGGGAATGACGGTTGAAAATTGGCTGGGTGTTATCGGGGGGACCTCGCCGGCATGACCCCCAAACCCGCCCACGCTCCAAACCTCTCCAACCTGCTCCACGACGAAGCCGCGCGCTTCACCGCCGAACACCCCCGCTCGGTCGCCATGGCGCGCGCGTCGGCCGAGGTCTGGCGCGGCGGGGTGCCCATGCACTGGATGGGCGACTGGGCGACCCCGGCGCCGATCTTCGCCGCCCAGGGCGTCGGGGCCCAGATCACCGACATCGACGGGGTGCTGTACGACGACTTCTGCCTGGCCGACACGCCGGCGATGTTCGGCCACGGCGAGCCGGCGGTGGCCCGGGCGATCGCCGACCAGGCGCTGCGGGGCGCGGGCTTCATGCTGCCGACCGCCAGCGCGGTGATCGTCGGCCGGCTGCTGGCCGAGCGCTTCGGCCTGCCGCTGTGGCAGACGGCGACCACGGCCAGCGACGCCAACCGGGCGGCGATCCGCTGGGCGCGGGCGGTGACGGGGCGGCCCGTGATCCTGGTGTTCGACGGCTGCTATCACGGCATGGTCGACGACGCCTTCGTGGCGCTGAGGGACGGCCAGCCGGCGATGAAGCCCGGCCTGCTGGGCCAGCTCCAGGACCTGACCGCCACCACCCGGGTCGTGCCGTTCAACGACCTGGCCGCCCTGGAAGCCGCCCTGGCCCCGGGCGATGTCGCCGCGGTCCTGGCCGAGCCGGTGATGACCAATTGCGGGATGATCCTGCCCGAGCCCGGCTTCCACGACGCCTTACGGGCGATGACCCGCGCGGCCGGGACCCTGCTGGTCATCGATGAGACCCACACCATCTCGACGGGCCCGGGCGGCTACACCGGCGCCCACGGCCTGGAGCCGGACGTCTTCGTGCTGGGCAAGGCCATAGCCGGCGGCGTGCCGGCCGCGGTCTGGGGCGTGACGGCGCAGCTGTCGGCGCGGATGAACGCGGCCGCAGCCCGGGTCGGGCCCGGCCAGTCGGGGATCGGCACCACCCTGTCCGGCAACGCCCTGGCGCTGGCGGCCATGCGGGCCATGCTCAGCGAGGTGATGACGGAGGCGGCCTATGGGCGGATGCTGGCCGGGGCCGAGCGGCTGGCGGCCGGGCTGCGGGCGGTGATCGCCGCGCGGCGCGTGGCCTGGTCGGTGGTCCAGGTCGGGGCGCGGGTCGAGCTGGTGCTGGCCGATCCGCCGCCGAAGACCGCCGCCGCAATGAGGAAGGCGCTGGACGCCGAGGTCCTGGCCGCGCTTCATCTGTGGCTGATCAACCGAGGGGTGCTGATCGCACCCTTCCACACCATGATGCTGGTGTCGCCGGTCACCCAGGACGCCGCCATCGACCGCTTGGTCGTGGCGGTGGATGGGTTCGCTGGGGCGCTGGAGGGGGTGGGCGCATGAACTACAACAATTTCCCCTCCCCCTTGATGGGGGAGGGGCCAGGGGTGGGGGTGACTACGGTGGCGGGGTTCGCTCCGGCCGTGATTCATCCTGAACCGCGGTGGCCCCCCACCCCCCCCCCCACCCCCACAATGGGGTGGGGGGGGGAAAGCCCCGGGAGAGACACGC
>NZ_JBIXJO010000024.1:52776-59789 GCF_052871235.1 Caulobacter sp. LARHSG274
GGGGGCGCCCCCCCCCCCCCCCCCCCGGCCCCGCGGGTGGGGGGGGGGGGGGGGGGGGGGGGGCGCCCCACTACGGTGGCGGGGTTCGCTCCGGCCGTGATTCATCCTGAACCGCTGTCACCCCCAACCCCGACCCTTCCCCCATCAAGGGGGAAGGGAGAGAAACGCCCATGACACTCCCTTCGGTCGCCGACCCCCAGGAATGCCGCGACTTCCTCGCCGCCCATCCGCAGGTGAAGTATGTGGACGTGTTCTTCACCAGCATGACCGGCGTGCCGCGCGGCAAGCGGCTGCGGATCCACGAGCTGCAGGCGGTTTATGACTATGGCCGCTTCCTGCCCGGCTCGATCCTGGTGGTCGACACCCAAGGGGCCGATTGCGAGGACACCGGCCTGGTCTGGGAGGACGGCGACGCCGACCGCCGCGCCCGCCCCGTGCCGGGGACCCTGACCCTGGCCCCATGGCTGGGCGACGACATGGCCCAGGTCATGTTGTCCATGTACGAGCTGGACGGAACGCCCAACGACCTCGACCCGCGCCATGTGCTCCGGCGGGTGCTGGACCGCTTCGCCGCCGACGGCCTGATCCCGGTCGCCGCCTGCGAACTGGAATATTACCTGGTCGACCAGCAGCGCGGTCCGGGGGGCGAGCTGTTGCCGGCCCGTTCGGCCCAGACCGGCGAGCGGCCGCAGGGTATCCAGGTCTACGGCCTGCCCGAGCTGGAGGCCTTCGCCCCGTTCCTGCGCGAACTGTGGGACACCTGCGACGTGCTCGGTGTGCCGCTGGAAGGGGCGATCTCGGAATTCGCCCCGGCCCAGGTCGAGCTGACCCTCAAGCACAAGCCGGACGCCCTTGAGGCCGCCGACGACGCCCTGCGCTACAAGCGGGCGGCCAAGGGCGTGGCCCTGCGCCATGGCTGCGAGGCGACCTTCATGGCCAAGCCCTGGGCCGACCGGGCCGGCAACGGCTTCCACGTCCATGTCAGCTTCAACGACGCGGCGGGGAACAACCTGTGCGCGGCCGAGGATCCGGAGGGCTCGGACCTGCTGCGCCACGCGATCGGCGGCATGAAGGTGCTGATGGCCGAATGCATGGCGATCCTGGCCCCCAACGCCAACAGCTATCGCCGCTTCAAGGCCAACAGCTATGCGCCGGTGGCGCCGACCTGGGGGGTGAACAACCGCACGGTCTCGCTGCGGGTGCCGGCCGGGCCGCCGCCGACCCGCCACGTCGAGCACCGGGTGGCCGGGGCCGACGCCAATCCGTACCTGGTGCTGGCCGCGCTGCTGGCCTGCGCCCACCACGGGATCAGCCAGAAGATCGATCCCGGCCCGGCGGTGGTCGGCGACGGCTATGCGGCCGCCGCCCAGGAGAAGCTGCGGCTGCCGACCGACTGGTACGCGGCGGTCAACCTGTTCGAGGGCTCCAGCGTGCTGCGCGACTATCTGGGCGACCGGTTCGTGGAGATGTTCGTCTCGGTCAAGCGCACCGAGCAGGCCCGCTTCGCCGAGGTGGTCACGGCGCTGGATTATGACTGGTATCTGCGCAACGCCTGAGGGTTGCGAGGTGAGTAGGGAGCTTGAGTTGCAGGCCTGATCTCCCTTCCCCCTTGGTGGGGGAAGGGCCGGGGATGGGGGTGATGGGCGGTTCAGAAGGTGGCGCGGCCGAGTTCGGTCCCGCCGGCGCTGTCACCCCCACCCCCGACCCCTCCCCCATCGAGGGGGAGGGGAGAGCGATATTGGCATTATCCGTCATCGGACGAATTCAAGGGGAGACATCAAGGCCATGAGCATCAATCGCATTCTCGGCACACGCCGCTCGCTGCTGACGGCCATGGGCGCCGCGGCCATCGGCATCAGCTTCACCGCCTGCGGCGAGAAGGCCAAGGCCCCGGTCGCGGCCGGCGGGGAAGAGCCCAAGCTGAACTTCTACAACTGGGACACCTATATCGGCGAGACCACCCTGGGCGACTTCAAGAAGGCCTCGGGGATCGACGTCAATATGAGCCTGTTCGCCACCAATGACGAACTGTTCGCCAAGCTGAAGGCCGGCAACGCCGGCTATGACGTGATTGTGCCGTCCAACGAATTCGTCACCCGCATGGGCCAGGCCGGCATGCTGGAGCCCCTGGACCACGCCAAGATTCCCAACCTCAAGAACGTCGACCCGGCCTTCCTCAATCCGGACTACGACCCGGGCCGCAAGTTCTCGATGCCCTATACCTGGCTGGTGCTGGGCATCGGCTACCGCAAGAGCAAGGTGAAGGGCGTGCCCGACAGCTGGAAGTGGCTGTTCGACAGCGACCAGTACAAAGGCCGCATCGCCCTGCTGTCGGAGAGCGCCGACCTGATCCGCCTGGCCGCCAAGTACAAGGGCCACAGCGTCAACAACATCCCGCCCGAGCTGGTCAGCGAGATCGAGAAGATGCTGATCAAGCAGAAGCCCTATGTGAAGGCGTTCCACGACGACAACGGCCAGGACATGCTGGTGGCCGGCGATGTCGACCTGGTGCTGGAATATAACGGCGACATCGCGCAGGTGATGAAGGACGATCCGGACCTCGACTTCGTGATCCCCAAGGAGGGGTCGCTGATCAATTCCGACACCCTGTGCATCCCCAAGGGCGCGCCGCGGCCGGACAACGCCCACAAGTTCATCAACTTCATTCTCGACGGCCAGGCCGGGGCCGAGATCTCCAAGACCATCCTCTACCCGACCCCGAACGCGGCGGCCAAGGCGCTGATGCCGGCGTCCTACAAGGACAATCCGGTGATCTTCCCGCCCGCCGCGATCATGAGCAAGTGCGAGTACGGGGCGTTCGAGGGAGCCGAGAAGGCCAGCCTGTACGAGGAAGTGATCACCCGCGTGCGGGCGGCTTAGTCAAAGCCCTCCCCCTCGATGGGGGAGGGTTGGGTGGGGGTGTTGACGCGGCGCTCGGTGCTTGAGCGCCTTGGGCTCCGCGCCCCTTGCACTCGCTTGGACAGGCCGCGCGATCACCCCCATCCCCGACCCTTCCCCCATCGAGGGGGAAGGGAGCAGAAATGAGGTCAATCCATGGAGCAGAGCTGGAAAACGGCCAAGGGCGTGTTCGCCACGGCGCTGGCCGCGCCGCTGGTGTGGCTGGTGCTGTTCTTCCTCGCGCCGCTGGCGATCGTCTGGGCCTACAGCTTTGGCCACAACGAGGGCCTGACCCAGATCGCCATCACCGGCACCTTCAAGAACTACGCCCGGGCGATCGAGCCGCTGTACCTGAAGATCTTCCTGAAGTCGGCCTGGGTCGCGGCCCTGACCACGGGCCTGTGCCTGGTGATCGGCTTCCCGGTCGCCCTGGCCATCACCTTCGCCTCGCAGAAGGCCAAGACCTGGCTGCTGCTGCTGATCATGCTGCCGTTCTGGACCAACCTGCTGATCCGCACCTACGCGCTGATCGCCGTGCTGCGCGACGAGGGCTATATCAATAAGGGCCTGGAGGCGGTGTGGACCCTGGCGGCCAAGGTTCTGCCGCTGGCGCCGTTCCAGCCGGTCGAGATGATGCACACCAATTTCGCGGTGATCGTCGGCCTGGTCTATGTCCACCTGCCATTCATGGTGCTGCCGCTCTATTCGGCCCTGGATCGGCTGGACAAGTCGCTGCTGGAGGCCAGCCTCGACCTGGGCGCGGGCCACCTGCGGACCCTGTTCAAGGTGGTCGTGCCCCTGGCCTTGCCGGGCATCGCGTCCGGCGTGCTGATCACCTTCATCCCGGCCCTGGGCGCCTATCTGACCCCCGACCTGCTGGGCGGTCCCGACAGCCAGATGATCGCCAACGTCATCGAGCGCCAGTTCAAGCGCGCCAACGACTGGCCGTTCGGCGCGGCCCTGTCGTTCCTGCTGATGTACCTGACCTTCGTGGCAATCGCCGTGCAGGCGGTGGTGTCGAAGAGCAAGAAGGGGGAGCGGGCGTGACCAAGCTCCGCAAATCCCCGCCCGGCCCGCTGGAATATCTCCGCCGCTGGCAGATGCAGGCCTGGCTGGCGGCCGTGGGGGTGTTCCTCTACGCGCCGCTGGTCGCGCTGATGGTGTTCAGCTTCAACGACAGCCGGCGCAACATCGTCTGGAAGGGCTTCACGCTCAAATATTACGACAAGGCCTTCAACGACTCGGCGCTGATCGAGGCCTTCGCCAATTCCCTGACCATCGCGGGCCTGTGCACCGTGCTCAGCGTGGTGCTTGGAGCCATGGTCGCCCTGGCCCTGTGGCGGTTCCGCTTTCCGGGCAAGACGGTGCTGGACGGGGCCCTGGCCCTGCCGATCGTGGTGCCCGAGATCTGCATGGGCGTGGCGATGCTGGTGTTCTTCGCGCGGGTGATGCCCTGGCCGCAGGGCCTGCCGTGGCCGCTGAACCTGGGCGCCATCACCATCGCCCACGTCTCGTTCTCGTTCCCCTTCGTGGCGGTGGTGGTGCGGGCCCGGATGGCTAGCTTCAACCGCGAGATGGAGGAGGCGGCTCGCGACCTGGGGGCCGGCGAGTGGCGGACGATCTGGGACGTGATCCTGCCGCACATGGCCCCCTCGCTGGTGGCCGGCGCCTTGCTGGCCTTCACCCTCAGCCTCGACGACTTCGTCATCACCTTCTTCACGGCCGGACCCGACACGGTGACCTTCCCGGTCAAGGTCTATTCGATGGTGCGGTTCTCGGTGACCCCGGAGGTCAACGCCGCCTCGACGATCCTGATCGTCCTGACCGTGCTGCTGACGGCCGTGGCGCTGAAGCTGCAGGGGGATCCGGCCGGCGTGGCGGGACATGGGGAGAAGGCATGAGCTCGCTGTTCAACCGCCCCACCGCCGTCTTCCCGGCGAAGGCCGGGATCCAGATTCATCCGGAGCGGCTCGAGGGTTTCACCTGGGCCCCGGCCTTCGCCGGGGAAACGGAATTTTGGGAGCAATCGGGTGAGCGCTGAGACCAACCAACCCATCATCACCTTCGAGAACGTCACCAAGCGCTTCGGCAAGATGGTGGCCGTCGACAACGTCTCGCTCAGCATCCAGGAGGGCGAGTTCTTCTCGCTGCTGGGGCCGTCGGGCTGCGGCAAGACCACCCTGCTGCGGATACTGGCCGGGTTCGAGACCCCGACCGAGGGCCGCATCCTGATCGACGGCCAGGACGTCAGCCTGGTGCCGCCCAACAAGCGGCCGGTCAACATGGTGTTCCAGTCCTACGCCGTGTTCCCGCACATGAGCGTCGCCGACAACGTCGCCTACGGCCTGCGTGTCGACCGCGTCTCGCGGGCCGAATGCGACCGGCGGGTGGAGGAGGCGCTGGAGCTGGTGCAGTTGCACGGCCTGGGCGGCCGCAAGCCGGACCAGCTGTCCGGCGGCCAGCGCCAGCGGGTGGCCCTGGCGCGCGCCCTGATCAAGCGGCCGCGGGTGCTGCTGCTCGACGAGCCGCTGTCGGCGCTGGACGCCAAGCTGCGCGACCAGATGCGCACCGAGCTGTGCACCCTACAGCAGAAGGTCGGGATCACCTTCATCATGGTCACCCACGACCAGGACGAGGCCCTGGCCCTGGCGACCCGCTGCGCGGTGATGAACCGCGGCCTGCTGCAGCAGGTGGCGGGGCCCAGCGACCTCTACGAGTTCCCCAACAGCCGGTTCGTGGCCGACTTCATCGGCAGCGTGAACCTGTTCGAGGGCATGCTGGCGGTCGACGAGCCCAGCCATGCGGTGGTGAAATCCCCGGATCTCGACTGCGACATCTTCCTGGACCACGGCGTCACCGGCCCGCGCGGCGGCACGGTCTGGGCGGCCCTGCGGCCCGAGAAGATCGAGCTGCACAAGCGCCCCGAAGGCGGCGCGCCGCCGAACATGGGCGACTGCCCGCACGGCCAGAACGCTGTGGCCGGGGTGATCCGCCACGAAGCCTATCTGGGCGGCCAGAGCGTCTATGAGGTCGAGATCCAGAGCGGCCGCAGGATCAAGGTCACCCGCTCCAACCTGACCCGCTGGGATCAGGAGGACTTCAAGCTCGGCGAAGCGGTGTGGCTCGGCTGGCACGCGTGCTCGCCGGCGGTGTTGCTGTCGTGATCTACGCCCAGACGCTTTCTCCCTTCCCCCTTGAGGGGGGAAGGGCTGGGGATGGGGGTGAACGCGCAGCGTTCATCCGGTCTTCGCGGAGGGTGCGACGGGGCGCGGTAGAACGCTGCGCGTTCACCCCCATCCGACCCCTTCGGGGCCACCTTCCCCCCTCAAGGGGGAAGGAAGCATGACCGCCCGCCCCGTCGCCGGGATCATCTGCTGCACCCGAACCGTCGGGACCGAGCCGGCCCAGGCGGTGATGAACCGCTATGTCGCCAGCGCCATGGCCTATGCCGACGCCGCGGCCCTGCTGGTCCCGTCGATGCCGCAGTTGATGAAGGCCTCCGAGGTCGCGTCCCGCCTGGACGGCCTGATGCTGACCGGCAGCCCCTCCAACCTCGACCCGACTCTCTACGGCCAGGACGTCCCCGATGCGCCAGGCCCGTTCGACGCCGGCCGCGATACAATGACCGCCGACCTGATCCAGGCCATGCTCGACCAGGGCAAGCCGGTGTTCGGGGTCTGCCGCGGCTTTCAGGAGATCAATGTCGCGTTCGGCGGGACCCTGCGCCGGGACATGGCTGTCAGTGATGATCTGCTCGATCACCACGCGC
Source organism: Caulobacter sp. LARHSG274 (assembly GCF_052871235.1). Classification (NCBI taxonomy): domain Bacteria; kingdom Pseudomonadati; phylum Pseudomonadota; class Alphaproteobacteria; order Caulobacterales; family Caulobacteraceae; genus Caulobacter; species Caulobacter sp. LARHSG274. The sequence goes on from NZ_JBIXJO010000024.1 coordinate 59,444, forward strand.
CGGACGACGCCGATTTCGACGCCATGTTCGAGCATGAGCACAGGGTCCGCCTGACCCCCGGCGGGGTGCTGGCGACGGCGTTCGGCGTCGAGGTCGCCACGGTCAATTCGGTGCACTACCAGGGTATCGACCGGCTGGGCGAAGGCCTGGCCGTCGAGGCCCGCGCCCCCGACGGCGTGGTCGAGGCGGTGTCGGCCACCGTCAACGCCGCGCCGGTCCTGGCCGTACAATGGCACCCCGAATGGCGTCCCGAGCGCAACCCGCAGAGCCAGGCGTTCTTCCGGCTGTTCGGCCGGGCGCTGCGAAAACAGCAACTTGTTCCCCTCCCCCTTGATGGGGGAGGGGC
>NZ_JBIXJO010000025.1:0-53232 GCF_052871235.1 Caulobacter sp. LARHSG274
CTGCTGCTGCGCCTGGCCAATGACGCCGTCAAGATCACCCACGGCGTCCTGGCCTTCTCAAGACTCGTTCGAGCCAATCTCATGCATCGCAGACCTCTCGATCAGCTCCTCAAGCCGCCGCCAACTCCACGCCACGACCCACGACAACTCTCTCTCGACTTTATGACAGCGTGAACCGGACAGCCGTGCCACAAGGGCGGGAATGACGATCGTGAGGGGGAAGCGCCTAGAACGACCTGGGAGCCGGCGTCCATTCGAACACCGACGCATAGAGGTCATCCCATCGCGGATTGTCGCGTTCGATCAGGTTGATCTTCCACTGCCGCGGCCAGCGCTTGAGCGAGGTCTCGCGCTGGATGGCGTCGGTCATCAGGTCGTGGATTTCGTACCAGACCAGGCGGGTGAGATTGTAGCGTCGGGTGAAGCCGCCGTGTCCTTCCCGGTGTTGCAGGATGCGGCCGTGGAACTGGCCGGTGACGCCGGTGTAGAGCGTGCCGCGATAGCGGTCGGTCATCATGTAGACGGCGATCCAGGCGTCTGGGGCGACCATGGCGGGCCTGCGGAAGTGCGTGTTAAAGCTTTAGATTGATCTTTTCGACGCCACACCTCAGCCGTGATCCGGCGCAGGGTGGAATGTGGGAGGGCGGTGGGACAGGCTATATGATCCATCATGACCGCTTCGATCTCCCAAACCCTCGCCGCCTGGCGCGCCCGCATCACCCGGCCTCCCGGCCCGCTCGGGGCGGCCTCCCGGGCCGTGCAGCGGCGGATCAATGCGATCATTCCCGAAAAGGTCCACGCCGCCGTCACCGCCGCCATGGCGGCGATGACCCAGGCGATGCTGACCGGGGCCGGCTTCGTCACCGGGGCGCCGCTGCGCCAGGGGAGCCTGGAGGCGCGCGAGGCCAAGGTGCGGGCCGCCGTCCGCGGCTGGAAGACCGCCGCCGGGGCCGAGGGCGGGGCGGCCGGGGCCGGCGGTTTCCTGCTGGTGGCGGCCGACTTCCCGCTGCTGATGAGCTTCAAGCTGAAGCTGCTGTTCGAGATCGCCGCCCTCTACGGCCACGACGGGGCGGTGCTCAGCGAGCGGCTCTACATGCTGCACATCTTCGAGCTGGCCTTTTCCGACGCCGAGCACCGGGCCCGGGTGCTGGCGGCCATGGACGACTGGGACGCCCGGCCGCATCCGGCCGACCTCGCCGATTTCGACTGGCGGGCCTTCCAGCAGCAGTACCGCGACCACATCGACCTGGCCAAGCTGGCCCAGCTGCTGCCCGTGGTCGGCGCCCCGGTCGGGGCGGTGGTCAACTGGCGCCTGACCGCGCACCTGGGCGAGACGGCGATGATGGCTTATCGGATGCGGTGGGCGGGTAAGGGGGAGGGGAGTGACGGTTGAGCCGGCGGTGCTCCTCACCTCTTCTTTTTTCTTTTTACTGTCCCTCCCCACGAGGGGGAGGGAAGGGTTTGGGAAAAGAATTAGCCGCCTAGCGGCTGCGGCTGCCGCTTTCGCCCAAGGCGGCTTGCGACGACTTCAGCTGGGCGACGGCGTTGGCGACGGCGTCGCGGTGGCAGTCGGAGGCGGCGACGACGCGCTTGAGTTCGACGAAGCTGCCGCGATAGGCGCCGCAGACTTCCAGGGCGGCGGTGTCGATGCGCTTCATGATCCGCTCGGCGTCGCGGGGATTGCTGGGGTCGAGCCTGTCGGTGCGGACGGCGACGCTGGCGGTTTCCGAGGCGGCGGCGCTGGCGGCGCCCGCGCCGGCCAGGAGCAGGAGGGCGGCGGTGGCGGCGATGAGGGTCTTCATGGTCGGTCTCCCTGACAGGGGCGACGTCTGACTGCGTCGCTCGGTTCGGTCTGGCGCGATCCGGGGCGGATCGGGTCCGGATCTAACGCTCAGACCCTTGCATCTGCCTAAAAATGGCCCTGGAAAAGCAAAATCGGTCGACAAATCGGTCAAAAAACCAGCGAACGCGAAAGTGTTCGCCGAAAAAGTCGAATTCATTTGGGCGCTTAGGCGGCGCTAAGCGGCGAAACTGAAATTTCAGCGGGCGCGAAAAAACTTGGCCGTGGGGCGTTCGAGGGCGGCCGGCCGGCGCGCGGACGGGGAGCTTCCAAAGCATTCGCCACCAAAACTGACCCACACTTCCGCTCATCCCGGCGAATGCCGGGACCCAGATCCTATGGCGTTGAGGATGATGGGACGGGCTCAGTGTTCTTGGCGTCGGCCCCAGAGCCATTCCATCTGGGTCCCGGCATTCGCCGGGATGAGCGGAGATTTTTGGGCTCGCGCCAACTCAGCCGACCTAGACCCTACAGATCCAGGTCGTCGGCGGCGAACTCGGCGTTTTCCTGGATGAAGCGGAAGCGCAGCTCCGGCTTGCGGCCCATCAGGGTCTCGACCAGGGCCTCGACCGCCTCTTCCGAGCGCGGCAGGGTGATCTTGGCCAGGGTGCGGACCGCCGGGTCCATGGTGGTCTCCTTCAGCTGGGAGGCCATCATCTCGCCCAGGCCCTTGAAGCGGCCGATCTCGGGCTTCTTGCCCTTGAACAGCGTGGCCAAGAGCTCGTCCTTGTGGGCGTCGTCGCGGGCATAGGCGCTCTTGCCGCCGTGGCTGAGGCGGTAGAGCGGCGGCAGGGCCAGGAACAGGTGCCCGCCGCGGATCAGCTCGGGCATGGTGCGGTAGAAGAAGGTGATCAGCAGCGAGGCGATGTGGGCGCCGTCGACGTCGGCGTCGGTCATGATGATGATCCGCTCGTAGCGCAGATCCTCTTCGCGATAGCGATTGCCGCCCTGGGCGCCCAGGGCCAGCATCAGGTCCGACAGCTCTTTGTTGGCGCTGAACTTCTCGCCGGTCGCCGAGGCGACGTTGAGGATCTTGCCGCGCAGGGGCAGGATCGCCTGGTTCTTGCGGTTGCGGGCCTGCTTGGCCGAGCCGCCGGCGCTGTCGCCTTCGACGATGAACAGCTCGGCCCCGTCGACGGCCCCCGCCGCGCAGTCGGCCAGCTTGCCGGGCAGGCGCAGCTTGCGGGTGGCGCTGGCGCGCTGGACCTCCTTGTCCTTGCGGCGCTTGAGGCGCTCCTCGGCCCGCTCGATGACGAACTCCAGCAGGGCCTGGGCGGCCTTGGGGCTGCCGGTCAGCCAGTGGTCGAACGGGTCGCGCAGGGCGGTCTCGACGAAGCGCTGGGCCTCGGACGAGGACAGCTTCTCCTTGGTCTGGCCCTGGAATTCCGGGTTCTTGATGAACACCGAGATCAGGGCCCCGGCCTGGGCGATGACGTCGTCGGCGGTGATGATCGCCGCCCGTTTCTCGCCCTTCAGCTCGGCATAGGCCTTCAGACCCCGGGTCAGGGCGGCGCGCAGGCCGCTCTCGTGGGTGCCGCCCTCGGGGGTCGGCACGGTGTTGCAGTAGGACTGCATGAAGCCGTCGTGCTCGCCGAAGCCGCGCGGCGTCCAGGCGATGGCCCATTCGACGGCGCCGGCCTCGCCCTGGCGCTCGATGCGGCCCGAGAAGCTGTCGGGGGTGACCAGCTCCAGCCCCTTGGTGCGCTCGGCCAGGAAGTCGGCCAGGCCGTTGGGGAAGTGGAAGGTGGCCTCGGGCGGCGTCTGGTCCTGGATGCGGGCCGGATCGCAGGACCATTTGATCTGCACGCCGCGGAACAGATAGGCCTTGGAGCGGGCCATGCGGTACAGGCGCGCCGGCTTGAAGCCGCAACCCTCGCCGAAGATCTCGTCGTCGGGCTTGAAGCGCACCTGGGTGCCGCGCTTGCGGCTGGGGGCGATCTTCTCGACCGGGCCCAGCGGCTTGCCGCGGGCGAAGCTCTGGCGGTGCTCGAAGCCGTCGCGCCAGACGGTGACCTCGACCAGTTCCGACAGGGCGTTGACCACGCTGGCCCCGACCCCGTGCAGGCCGCCGGAGGTCTCATAGGCCTTGCCGCTGAACTTCCCGCCGGCGTGCAGGACGGTCATGATCACTTCCAGGGCCGACTTGCCCGGGTGCTTGGGGTGGGGGTCGACCGGCATGCCGCGGCCGTCGTCGCGGACCGACAGGTAGCCGTCGGCGTCGAACTTGACCTCGATGGTCTTGGCGAAGCCGGCCACGGCCTCGTCCATCGAGTTGTCGAGCACCTCGGCGAACAGGTGGTGCAGGGCCCGCTCGTCGGTGCCGCCGATATACATGCCCGGCCGCTTGCGCACCGGCTCCAGGCCCTCGAGCACCTCGATGTCGCTGGCCGTGTAGCCGCCGGAGGACGGCGCGCCCTGGGCGGCGGCGGGGGCCGCTACGGGCGGCGGCGGGGCGGCCGGACGCGGCGCGGGCTGCGGATGCGGCTCGCGGGCCGGGAACGGCGAGGCCGGCGGCGGCGCCAGGGCGTCGTCGTCGAACAGGGAAAGGGGAGGCAGGTCGTCTTTGGAGGACATTACGGGAACATGCGACGATTCGGCGGGATGCTCCGTATGGCCTCAACGGCCGCCGATGAAAAGGGGAGGGGTCGCCAAACGGGCGGGCGGCGAAATTTATCGCTTTGCGCGTATCTGCATAGTCGATCGTCTCAAGGTGGATCAGGGTCCGGCTGCGGGGGAGCTCAGAACCCTGGAGGAAACCGCCATGTCATCCACAGCCACCGCCACCATCGTCGGCAACTTCACCTCGAGCAACTGCGGCGAGGTCAACGGAACGGCCACCTCGGACACCGGCCTGCAGCCCGGCGCCGACGTCGCCATCAACGGCAACACCGATCTCAGCTCCTGCATCGTCGGCAACAGCGGCGGCAAGGTCTACGGGATCCGGCTGGTGTCCAACGCCGGCTTCTACAAGTATCGCGTCGACGTCGACGCCCAGGGGCCGTCCGGCATCGGCTCGGGCAGCATCAACCTGCTGTTCACCGACCAGACCAACGATACCTACAGCCTGGCCATCACCAGCAGCCGGCGCGAGGAGCACACCGTCTCCTACAACAGCGACAAGCCCTCGATCGTCAAGATCGCCTGGAGCGACTGAACGCCCGGTCGGCGCCGGTCCTGGCCGGCGCCGGCCTTTTCGCGCTAAACGATAGCCGCCCCGCGTGGCAGGATGGGCGCCCCCGCCGCGCCCCCTGAACGGAGCCCTCCATGACCTGGCGTCGCCTGACCCTCGCCCTTGCGGTCCTGAGCCTCTGGGCCTGCTCCAGCCCCGGCCCCGCCCAACCGGGTCCGCCGCCAACCACCTCCCGCTCGCCGGTCGCCGAGGGCGGGATGTGCGGCGGCTTCGCCGGCTTCCAGTGCGGCCAGGGGCTGAGCTGCCAGATGGCCAAGGGCCAGTGCCGCACCGTGGCCGACGCCGCCGGCGTCTGCCGCAAGCCGCCGCAGGTCTGCACGATGATCTACGCCCCGGTCTGCGGCTGCGACGGCAGGACCTATCCCAGCGCCTGCACCGCCGCCTCCAAGGGCGTCAGCGTCGCGGCGGACGGCGAGTGCAAGGCGTAGAACGGCTTGCTGCTGACATCCTGAGGACAGGCGTCGCCGAGGATGGCCGCCGGAGGGCCGCATGACTCAACGAAAATCGACGAAGGAAACGCTGCGGCGGCAGGTGCTGGCGGGCGGTCTCGCCGTTACCGTCAGGACCGGCGCGCCCGGCGTTCAGGCTGAGGAGAGCAAGACGATGTACGGACTGATCGGCCAGATGAAGGCCGCGCCCGGCCAGCGCGACGCCCTGATCGCCATCCTGGCGGAGAGCACGGGCGGCATGCCCGGCTGCCTCAGCTACATCATCGCCAAGGACACGGCCGACGCCGACGCCCTGTGGATCACCGAGGTCTGGACCGACCAGGCCAGCCACGCCGCCTCGCTGCAGCTGCCGGCCGTCCAGGCCGCCATCGCCAAGGCCCGCCCGATCATTGCTGGCTTCGGCCACCGGTTCGAGACCGTGCCGGTGGGCGGGGTGGGGCTGGGCTGAGGCGGCGGTGGGGCGGTTGGGTGGTCGGTGCGAGAAAGATGGTTAGACGACATTCCAAAAAGGCGTATCGACGCCCTTGTCCCAGACGTTCTGGAATTCTTCAGGGCTGATCTTTTCGAGGTCCACGCCGTCGAAACCTTGAGCTACTGAACAGTCGATTAAGGAAGGGCAGTCTTTGCCGCTTTGCTCCTCAATCTCGATGCTGTTCCGCGTAACCGAACCATCGGCATAAACCCATACGCTCCGCGTCACTGCGTCAGCAGTGTCATCAATTTCATAGAAGAACCACGACGGCTCACCGACAGGAGCATCACCGTCAGGCCAAGGCAGCTTGGCATGTCGCAGTAGCGTCATGGCTCAACCCGACCGATCTTTTCCAATCCAAGTTCGACATAAACGCTGCCAATAATGCGCTGTGCAGTAGAGGCGAATATGCACCAAAGCTGGCGTGCCTCCCGTAGTTGCACGGGGCGAACGATACCTTCGTATTTTGTCCAGTCCCCACCCTTCTCAGGAGGAATGAACCGCCGGAACATGAGCGCTGCATCGCCGGTCGGTGTGTGAACGAAGGTGGTGTGCCCATGTACGAACATGTGACGCGGCTCAGAGAGTTGATCCAGACGATCCATGAGCAGACCGAGATCCGCGGAATAGGGGGTGAGAGGGCCAGGGTGCGTTAGTAGCTGGCGAAGTAACTTGGCGCGCCCGTCTAGACCCATCGGTAACTTGCGACTTAACGCACTATAATTCGGCATTTTCCATGCATGCCAAAGTAAGTCCGCAACCAGGTATTCGATTTGGCCGTAGCTGTTGATGCACCAGCCTAGGTCTGAAATCATGCCCGAGATTGTAGCGGCTCTGGGGTCATTTTCATCGATGCTGCCGACAATCCAGCTCACCCAGCGCTCCTGAGGAGCGCCACAGTAATCTTTTGGAACCGATCAGCCGCTCTCATTAGTCCAGCTTAAACCTCAAAATCGACCGTCGAAAGGTTCGCTAAGGATCGAAAGCGCGAAATCCCGCCCATGGAGCGCAGCCCCTCGAACTCCCGCTGAACCTCAGCACGCCCGCCACCACCGCCCACCAAAAAAAAGGCCCGCGGATCGCTCCGCGGGCCTCGTCCTTCGTCTAAGCCGTGAAGCCTAGCACTTGTAGTACATGTCGAATTCGACCGGGTGCGGGTGCAGTTGCAGGCGCATCACCTCTTCCATCTTCAGCTCGATGTAGCTGTCGATGAAGTCGTCGTCCATGACGCCGCCGGCCTTCAGGAAGGCGCGGTCCTTGTCCAGGTTTTCCAGGGCTTCGCGCAGGCTGCCGCAGACTTCCGGGATCTTCTTCTGCTCGCGGGGCGGCAGGTCGTAGAGGTTCTTGTCGGCGGGCGCGCCCGGATCGATCTTGTTGTTGATGCCGTCCAGGCCCGCCATCAGCAGCGCCACGAAGGTCAGGTAGGGGTTGCCCATCGGGTCGGGGAAGCGGGCTTCCAGGCGCTTGGCCTTCGGCGAGTCGACGTGCGGGATGCGGATCGAGGCCGAGCGGTTGCGGGCCGAATAGGCCAGCTTCACCGGGGCTTCGTAGCCGGGCACCAGGCGCTTGTAGCTGTTGGTGGTCGAGTTGGAGAAGGCGTTGATGGCCTTGGCGTGCTTGATGATGCCGCCGATGTACCACAGGCACATGTCCGACAGGCCGGCGTACTTGTCGCCGGCGAACAGCGGCTTGCCGTCGCCCCAGATCGACTGGTGGACGTGCATGCCCGAGCCGTTGTCGCCGAACATCGGCTTGGCCATGAAGGTGGCGGTCTTGCCGTAGGCGTGGGCGACGTTGTGGATCACGTACTTATAGAGCTGCAGGCGGTCGGCCATGGTGACCATGGTGTCGAACTTCAGGCCGAGCTCGTGCTGGGCGGGCGCCACTTCGTGGTGGTGCTTTTCCGGCTTCATGCCCAGCTCGCCCATCACCGCCAGCATTTCGCCGCGCAGGTCCTGGGCCGAGTCGATCGGGTTGACCGGGAAGTAGCCGCCCTTGGGGCCCGGGCGGTGGCCCATATTGCCTTCCGGATAGTCCTTGCCGGTGTTGCTCGGCAGCTCGACGGAGTCGAACGAGTAGCTGGTGTGGGTCGACGAGGTGTTCCACTTGACGTCGTCGAAGATGAAGAACTCGGCTTCCGGGCCGAAGAACACGGTGTCGCCGATGCCCGAGGCCTTGACGTAGTTCAGGGCCGCCTTGGCGATCGAGCGCGGGTCGCGGTTGTAGGGGGTGCCGGTGTCGGGGTTCACCACGTCGCAGAACAGCGCCAGGGTGGTCTGCTGGTAGAAGGGGTCGATGATCGCGGTCGACAGGTCGGGACGCAGCTTCATGTCCGACTCGTTGATGGCCTTCCAGCCGGCGATCGACGAGCCGTCGAACATGGTGCCGTCGTTGAGGAAGTCGTCATCGACCAGGTCGATGTCGAAGGTGACGTGCTGCATCTTGCCGCGAACGTCGGTGAAGCGGACGTCGACGTACTTGACGTCCTTTTCCTTGATGAGGTCCAGGATTTCCTTGGCGGTGCTCATAGTTATCCCCTTTGAGCGTTAAGCGGTTGCGACCCGGGCCTAGACGGCGGCGGGGCCGGTTTCTCCCGTGCGGATGCGGACGACTTCCGCGATGTCCGAGACGAAAATCTTGCCGTCGCCGATGCGGCCCGTGCGGGCGGCGCTGGTGATGGCCTCGATGGCGGCGTCGAGCTGGCTGTCTTCGACCACCACCTCGACTTTGATCTTGGGCAGGAAATCGACGACGTACTCGGCGCCGCGATAGAGCTCGGTATGGCCCTTCTGGCGGCCGTAGCCCTTGGCTTCCAGGACGGTCATGCCCTGCACGCCCATGTCCTGCAAAGCTTCTTTGACCTCATCGAGCTTGAACGGCTTGATGATGGCTTCGATCTTTTTCATCAGACTTCTTTCACGCCCATACGGCGCGGGCGCCGCTGACTGAGCGGCACGGAGCACGCCGCCCCCCGGGCCCACAAGCGGGCCTGCGCCGTTTAGTGCGCCAGACCCGCCGGGTTTTGCGCATTGATCGAATATTGGGCACACAAAGCTCAAAACGTCATCATTTGATGTTTGGGCGGCCAAACGGCGTTGCGGCGGCCGATTGCGCCCCTAGGATCGCGGAAACGATCGTTTCGACGGGCCCGAACATGCTGGATGTCGCTTTGCCGTCGACGAGATCGCATCACGGCGGGTTTGGCAAAGTGGCGGAAAACGGGCCTTCGGCGCAAAAAGTGCTGAAGATTGCGGCGAATGTCGCGATCGTCAGCGCCGCGGGGATGCGGTGGGTTCTTGCGCGACTGGACGCGGTGAAGGTTAGCGGCGCCCATGGCGGCGCTCTGGACGCGGCGGCCCGTCCGTGGGCCGGGATGTCGGCGGGAAGATCTTGCGGTCCGGCGGGCGAGCCATGAGCCGGATCTACATGATCCGCCACGGCCGACCGGCGTCGTCCTGGGGCGGGGAGGACCACGATCCGGGCCTGGACGCCGTCGGCGCCGAGCAGGCCCGGGCCGTCGCCGATCTCCTCCTGGCCTTGTCGGCGGCGGCGCGGCCGAGCCGAGTGGTGAGTTCCCCGTTGCGGCGCTGCCGCGAGACCGCCCAGCCCCTTGCCGAGGCCCTGGGCGTGGGGATCGAGATAGATCCGCGGGTCGGCGAGATCCCCACCCCGATCGCCCTGGCGCCCGAGGAACGGCCCGCCTGGCTGCGGGCGGCCTTCGAGGGCCGGTGGCGCGATATCCGAGGCGACCTGGACTACGCCGCCTGGGTTCAAACGGTGGCGCAGGGCGTGGCGGCCCATCCCGGCGCGGCGGTGTTCAGCCATTTCGTGGCGCTGAACGCGGCGGTGTCGGCGGCGACGGGCGGCGAGCAGGTGGCCGCGTTCCGGCCGGACCACGTGTCGGTGACGGTGTTCGACATGGTCGATGGCGACTTGATCCTGGTCGCGAAAGGACGCGAAGCTTCGACCCAGGTGCTGTAGTCCGCGTCGCAGGAGGGGTCGTGCCGGGTGAGATCATGACCGTCGCCGAAATGTCCGCGGCCGATCGCGCCGCGGTCGAGGCCGGGACGCCGACCACGGTGCTGATGGAGCGGGCCGGCCAGGCCGTCGCCGACGTCATCCGCCGCCGATTCGCGCGCCGGCCGACCGTGGTCTGGTGCGGTCCCGGCGACAATGGCGGCGACGGCTATGTCGTGGCCCGGCATCTGCGCCGGCGCGGCTGGCCGGTGCGGGTCGAGGCCCTGGCCCCGCCCGCCAGCCCGGCGGCGCGCTGGGCGGCCGCCCGGTGGAAGGGCCAAACCGGGCCATTGGGGTCGGAGCCCGGCGCGGCCGAACTCTATGTCGACGCCCTGTTCGGCGCAGGGCTTTCGCGGCCGCTGGCGGGGGAGGCCGAACGGCTGGCGCGCGCCCTGATCGATCCGGCCCGGATCGTCGCCATCGACACGCCCAGCGGCGTCCTGGGGGACACGGGACGGCCCCTGGGCGAGGTCGCCCTGAAGGCGGGCCTGACCGTGACCTTCCACCGCCGCAAGCCCGCCCATGTCCTGGCCGAGGGCCGGGCGGCCTGCGGCGAGGTGGTGGTGGTCGACATCGGCCTGCGGACGACGGGCGAGGGCGGCCTGTTCGAGAACGGTCCGAGCCTCTGGGCCGCCCGCTTTCCGTGGCCGGCGCTCGACGCCCACAAGCACGCCCGCGGCCGGCTGATGGTGGTCAGCGGCGGCGCCTGGAACACGGGGGCGGCGCGGCTGGCGGCGCGGGCCGGGCTGCGGATCGGGGCGGGGGCGGTGACGGTGCTGTCGCCGCCGGACGCCCTGGCGGTCAACGCCGCCCATCTGGAGGCGATCATGCTGGCGCCCTTCGACGGCGAGGCCGAGCTGCAGGCGCGCGCCGAACGGGCCGACGCGGTGGTGATCGGGCCGGCGGCCGGGGTGGGCGAGGGGACGGCGCGCAACCTCTCGGCCCTGGCCCGGACCGGCGCGGCCCTGGTCATCGACGCCGACGCCCTGACCAGCTTCGCCCACGATCCGGCGGCGCTGTTTTCGCTGCTGGACGGCGACGACGTGCTGACGCCGCATCCGGGCGAGTTCGAGCGGATCTTTCCGGGCCTGCTGGCCGCCTCGCCCGAACGCATCACCGCGGCGCGGGAGGCGGCGCGGCGCGCTGGGGCGGTGGTGCTGCTGAAGGGACCCGACACCGTGGTGGCCGCGCCGGACGGCCGGGCCGCCGTCAGCCTGAACGGCGCGCCCTGGCTGGCGACGGCGGGGTCGGGCGACGTGCTGGCCGGCTTCATCGCCGGCCTGGTCGCCCAGGGGATGGACAGCTTCGACGCCGCCTGCGCCGCCGCCTGGATCCATGCCGAGGCCGGAGCCGCCCATGGTCCGGGCCTGATCGCCGAGGACCTGCCGGGCCTGGCGCCCATGGTGCTGGCGCGGCTGCTGGCGGCGCGCGGCGACGGCTAGGGCCGGTCCAGAGTCATGAGGGCTTTGGTGGAGGAAACACCGGCCCGGGCGTCAGTCGGGGGGGCATGGCCCGGGCCGGTGCAGGCCCGAAGCGTTTTTCAACAGCTTCGAACATCTGCATAACCCCGGCGACCTCCGGAGGTTCCGGCGGCGCGATGTTTTTTCGGTCGGTCGCAGGCCGGATTTCAACTTTCAAGCGCGCCGGCCTGGCGGACGAAAACGCCGGCGAGCGCGCTGGCGACTTGCAAACCTCGCCGCGCCTGTCTAACCCGCCTTCGGCGCACGGCGCGGATGTGGCGAAACTGGTAGACGCACTAGATTTAGGTTCTAGCGCCGAGAGGCGTGGAGGTTCGAGTCCTCTCATCCGCACCACCCTTGTCGGGCTTTCGATCCGATGGGGCGTCAACGCCCTTGGATGGTCGCCAAACGCGTGACATAAGGGCGCTCTTTCGCCGCCCCGGTGACGTGGGCGGCTTTGATGTTTTGACCCCTGGGGCGGACGACGGGCGCAAGCGCCCCAAGAGCCGAGAAGCTAAGAATGTCGATGCAGATCGTTGAAAAGTCGGGCGAAGGCCTCAGCCGCGTTTATGGCGTGACGGTGCCCGCGAGTGAACTCGCCACGCGTCTCGAGGCCCGGATCGCCGAGGTCGCGCCCCAGATGAACGTCAAGGGCTTCCGCCCCGGCAAGGTGCCGGCCGCCCACGTTCGCCGCCTCTACGGCAAGGCCCTGATGGGCGAAGTCATCGAGGCGACGCTGAACGAGGGCGCCCAGAAGGTGCTCGACGACAACAAGCTGCGCCCGGCCGGCCAGCCCGACCTGAAGCCCTCGTCGGACATGGACAAGGTCCTGGCCGGCGGCGAAGACCTGGCTTTCGAACTGGCCGTCGAGGTCATGCCCGAGTTCGAGCCGATCGACCCGACCTCGATCGAGCTGACCAAGCCGGTCTACAAGGTCTCGGAAGCCGAGGTCGACGAGGCCCTGGCCGACCTGGCCAAGCAGGCCCGCACCTATGAGCCGCGCAAAGGCAAGAGCCTGAAGGCCAAGGACGGCGACCAGCTGCTGATCGACTTCGTCGGCACCATCGACGGCGTGGCCTTCGACGGCGGCACCGCCAACGACGCCGAGCTGACCCTGGGTTCGGGCCAGTTCATCCCGGGCTTCGAAGCCCAGCTGGTCGGCGCCAAGCCGGGCGACGAAGTCACCGTGAAGGTCGACTTCCCGGACGACTATCAAGCCGCCAACCTGGCCGGCAAGGCCGCCGAGTTCGCCACCACCGTCAAGGAAGTGCGCGCCCCGGTCGACGCCGAGCCGGACGACGAGATGGCCAAGCGCCTGGGCCTGTCGGACCTGCAGGCCCTGAAGGACCTGCTGAAGTCCAACCTCGAAGGCCGCTACGGCAACAGCTCGCGTTTCAAGCTCAAGCGCGCCCTGCTCGACGTGCTCGACACCAAGCACGACTTCCCGCTGCCGCCGCGCATGGTCGACGCCGAGTTCGACGGCATCTGGCAGCAGGTCCAGGCCGACAAGACCCAGGGCGGCCTGCCGCCCGAGGACGAGGGCAAGACCGAGGACCAGCTGAAGGACGAGTATCGCAAGATCGCCGAGCGCCGCGTGCGCCTGGGCCTGGTGCTCGCCGAGATCGGCCGCAAGAACGACGTGGCCGTCACCGAGCAGGAACTGGCCGACGCCATGATGCGCGAAGCCCGCCAGTACGGCGCGCAAGCCCAGCAGGTGTTCGACATGTACCGCCAGCGCGCCGACCTGCAGGCCGCCCTGCGCGCCCCGATCTACGAGGACAAGGTCGTCGACCTGATCTTCGGCAAGGCCAAGATCGAGGAGAAGGAAGTCTCCAAGGAAGAACTGCTGGAAGAAGACGAGCTGCCGGAAGGCTACGGCGGCTAAGGCCTCCATCGTCCCCTTGAAGAGGGCGCGGCTCGCGAGGGCCGCGCCCTTTTTCATGCGCCTTGCGACGGCCCGGCTCCTTGCAACCTGTTAAGCGCCACGCGATATGCGATGGCGAAGGCGCGCGGGGGCCGATTCGTTTTCGCGCCGTCCAGACACAAGAAAAGGGCGATCCCTATGTACGATCCGGTTGCAACGGCGATGAACCTCGTGCCGATGGTGGTCGAACAGACCAGCCGCGGCGAGCGGGCGTTCGACATCTTCTCCCGCCTGTTGAAAGAGCGGATCATCTTCCTGACCGGTCCCGTCGAAGACGGGATGGCCAGCCTGATCTGCGCCCAGCTGCTCTTCCTGGAGTCCGAGAACCCCAAGAAGGAAATCGCCATGTACATCAACTCGCCGGGCGGCGTGGTGACGTCGGGCCTGGCGATCTACGACACCATGCAATACATCAAGAGTCCGGTCTCGACGGTGTGCATGGGCATGGCCGCCTCGATGGGCAGCCTGCTGCTGCAGGCCGGCGCCCCCGGCCAGCGCATCGCCCTGCCCAACGCCCGGATCATGGTCCACCAGCCGTCGGGCGGCTTCCGCGGCCAGGCCTCGGACATCGAGCGCCACGCCGAGGACATCATCAAGACCAAGCGCCGCCTGAACGAGATCTACGTCAAGCACTGCGGCCGCACCTATGAGGAAGTCGAAAAGACCCTCGACCGCGACCACTTCATGAGCGCCGAGGAAGCCAAGGCCTGGGGCCTGATCGACCACATCAACGAAAGCCGCGACGCGGCCGACGACAAGGCGTAAGTCGCCTTACGTTTTCGCGCTAGATCAAGCCGCCGGCCGCGAGGTCGGCGGCTTTTTCGTGATCGCGGCCGTCCGGCGGCGCGGGGGGATTCGCGGGAGCTTTGGCCCGCCGAGGGCGACGTCGTCGGCCCAGAAGCAGACCTGTCCGCTGTTCGCGATGGGTGGAAGTCGGACCCACAGCGCGTAAACTCGCTCAATGATCAAGCTAGGCCAAAGCACCGACTTCGCCGACGTCCGCCTTTCCAGGTACGAGTTGAGCCTGATCAACAATGCGCTCAACGAAGTCTGCAATGGGGTGGACATCGAGGACGCCGAATTTGCTACCCGCCTCGGCGCCGAACGAGAGGAGATGCGTAATCTCCTCGAGAGCATCAGGTCATTGATCCGCTAGCCGAACGGTGGGGTTCGCCATGATGACGGTGGATTACGGTGGGGATTACGGTGACAGGATTACGGTGACAGTGCACTAATTAGGATTACGGTGACAGTGCACTAATTAGCCAGGATCAGGCCGATCCCTCAGTCGCGTGACCCCTGGAGGCGCTTGTCGAAGCGCGAATTAAATGCACTGTCACCGTAATTGATGCGGAACGGCGTTGGCTCCGATCGGAGAGATCGACCTATCGCTTCTGCCTTCGGACGATGGCTAGGTAACGTTCGCCACAAGCCTAATGCACGGGAAAGAGATGGAAGCGACTGGCGTTCTGAGCGTCGGGGAAAGCACGACCGCCCTGGCCTATATCAAGGCTCGGCGGGGTCTTTCGCCGCGCCAGGTGAAAGTCATCCTGGTGGTTTGCATGTTGGCCGTCGGCATCCCGGTGGGGGCATGGGCGTCGGGATCATGGTTCGCAGCCGCAATGTCGGTCGAGTGCACGATCATCGGCCTCGGTGTGGGCCTGCTGATCGTCCAGAGGCTGGCGGGTCCTTCAATGCGAAAAGCCCTCGCCGCGCGCGGACAGGCGTACGAGCAGCCGCTTACGCTCCGCCTGACGCCCGAGGCGCTCGTCTATGACCTGGGGGACCTGACGATGACCGCCCGTTGGCCCTGCGTGACCGACCTCTATCAAATCCGCAAGTACTGGGTCTTCCTGGTCCAGAGCAGCGCCATGGTCCTGCCGCGACGCGTCTTCGCAACGCCCGAGGCCGAACGCGATTTCATTGCCGAAGCCAGGTCGCGGATGACGGACGCGGCCCGGGCGCGAAGCCCGGACGCGACAAGGTTTGTCGGTGGTTAGCATCGCTCCGGCAATGTCCGCCCCAGTTCGAAAGCGGGTACTGAGATTTCGCCCGAAGTTGTAGGCGATCGGGGCCAAACGGCGTCCGGCGCGTCTGAAAAAACTTATCCCCACCGCTCCCAGCGTGTTTCCCCAGCAAATTCAACGCCGAAAATTCAGATATCCTCCCCCTTTCCCGCCACCCCCATAATCGACCCACTTCAAGGCGATGGGGAGGGCGTGAGGCCTGCGACCTTCGCGGCCTTGGGGGGCGGTCGAGCGGGACGCGCTCGTCGGCGGCGGTTCCGTCAGGGGCCGCGACCTCGTCATCTGGTGCCGGCCGGGCCCGTTTACGGATACGGCGTTGACGAAGGGCCGAGGAGAGCGACAGGCACGGGGAGACCCGTGCGTTCCGGGACTGGGCTTCGTGGGCCCGGCCCGCCCGCCGGGGGCTTCAGTCGGCGAGGCGTCAACAGCGCCGACCGCCGGGCGCTCCTGAGATAATGATCGCGCGGAGCGTTGGTCCTGGTCGAAACGGTATTTCTTACAAAGCTTCCGGGCCTGGCCCGGCGCTCCGCAGCCCTCCCCCGAACTTCAGCGGCCCGCCGCGTGAGGCGGTCAAGCCGCGTCACGACGACACACGACAGGGATGCGCCATGCCAAAATCAGCCCGGCTTGCCCCTAAAGATGCGGTAACCCTTCTCCTGGGCGATGGCCAACATTTCGCGGTCGCCGGAGGTGTCGCCATAGGCCGCGGCCAGCGACATATTGTCGCCGAACCGCTCGCGCAGCCGGGCGACCTTCTCGGCCCCGCGGCAGTTGGCGCCGAGCAGGACGCCGGCGACCCGGTTGTCGGCGTCGAAGGCCAGGCGCGAGCCGATCAGCACGTCGGCCCCCAGGCCGCGGGCGAAGGGCGCGACCACCAGGTCGGGCGAGGCGGTGACGATCACCAGCTTGGCGCCCTTGGCCCGCCAGCGCCGCCAGACGGCCAGGGCGTCGGGGCGAAACAGCCGCGGCGCCTCGGACTGGGCGAAGGCGCGGGCCTCGCGTTCCAGCTGCTCGAGGCTGACGCCCTTGAGGAATTCCCGCACCGCCGCAGCCTTGATCTTGCCGCGGTTTCGATCGAACACATAGGCCATGGCGGCGGGAAACAGGCGGATCATCCCGATGGCGTGGCGGGCCGGACTGACTCGCCACTTCAGGAAGGCCGTGAAGCTGTCGCGAACGGTCAGGGTTCCGTCGAAGTCGAAGGCCACCAGCGGCGGCCCCTCGTGCAGGTCGCCGGTCATGCCCGTGGAGGCGGTCAGCCCCTTGGCCATCAGTGAACGTTTCGCCATTGGTCTCCGCGCTCGCGCGCCCCGCAACTCTGCCGGCCTTGCAACACGATTCCGCCCTGGCCGCCTAAGGTCATCGCAGGTTCAAGCGAACGGGCGTCCAGGTCGTTCACACCCGGGCCTTATCGTCGGTCCGGCCGGGAGCGAAGGCCACGCGGCTTGCGTTGACGTCGTGGAACGCCATCTTAGGGAAGAATTCCATGAAACCGCGCGCACCATCCACGAACTTGGGGGCTGTAAATCGGCTCCAAGGCTTGTGCCGTGCGCCCGGATCGGGGAATGTCAAGGATTAGACAACTCCCGGCGGATATCCTGGCGCTTCGGTGGCGGGATAGGCGCTACGGAGTCGGTGGTTTCGGCTTCGGCCTCGACCGCCCTAGCGTGAGAAGCGACCATGACGAAAGCCGCGAGCGGCGACACCAAGAGCACGCTCTACTGTTCTTTCTGCGGAAAGAGCCAGCATGAGGTGCGTAAGCTCATCGCGGGTCCGACGGTGTTCATCTGCGATGAGTGCGTCGAACTTTGCATGGACATCATCCGCGAAGAGCACAAGATCGCCTTCGTGAAGTCCAAGGACGGCGTGCCCACGCCGCGGGAGATCTGCGAAGTCCTGGACGATTACGTGATCGGGCAAAATCACGCCAAGAAGGTGCTCGCTGTAGCGGTGCACAACCACTACAAGCGCCTCAACCACGCGTCGAAGAACAACGACGTCGAACTGGCCAAGTCGAACATCCTGCTGGTCGGTCCGACCGGCACCGGCAAGACGCTGCTGGCCCAGACCCTGGCCCGAATCATCGACGTGCCGTTCACGATGGCCGACGCCACCACCCTGACCGAAGCCGGTTATGTGGGCGAGGACGTCGAGAACATCGTGCTCAAGCTGCTGCAAGCCGCCGACTACAATGTCGAGCGCGCCCAGCGCGGCATCGTCTATATCGACGAAATCGACAAGATCAGCCGCAAGTCGGACAATCCGTCGATCACCCGCGACGTGTCGGGCGAGGGCGTGCAGCAGGCCCTGCTGAAGATCATGGAAGGCACCGTCGCCTCCGTGCCGCCGCAAGGCGGGCGCAAGCATCCGCAGCAGGAGTTCCTGCAGGTCGACACCACCAACATCCTGTTCATCTGCGGCGGGGCCTTCGCAGGCCTGGAGCGCATCATCTCGGCGCGCGGCCAGGGCAAGTCGATCGGCTTCGGCGCCAAGGTGGCCGATCCGGAAGAGCGTCGCACCGGCGAGATCCTGCGCGGCGTCGAGCCGGACGACCTGCAGCGCTTCGGCCTGATCCCGGAGTTCATCGGCCGCCTGCCGGTGATCGCCACCCTGGAGGACCTCGACGAGGTCGCCCTGGTCAAGATCCTGACCGAGCCGAAGAACGCCTTCGTCAAGCAGTACCAGCGCCTGTTCGAGATGGAGAACATCGGCCTGACCTTCACCGACGACGCCCTGCACGGCGTCGCCAAGAAGGCCATCCTGCGCAAGACCGGGGCCCGCGGCCTGCGGTCGATCATGGAAGGCATCCTGCTGGAGACCATGTTCGAGCTGCCCAACTACGAGGGCGTCGAGGAAGTGGTGGTCAATGCCGAGGTCGTCGAAGGCCGGGCCCAGCCGCTGCTGATCTACGCCGAGAAGAAGGGCGGGGCCGCTTCGGCCTGATCCTTCGCGGCGCCGCCGTGAAAACCAGGCGCGTCCGGTCCCGCCGGACGCGCCTTTTTCATCACACTGGCGCTGGATACGGCCCCGAAAAGGATGGTTTCTCCGCGGAGGGGCCTGGGCCGCGGGAAAGAGTCGGTCGGTTCTGCCCATCTCGGCGCAAGGACCTTGCACGGCCAAGTTGGCCAAGGGGCATGTTCTCGGCGGCTTGACCGCTTCAGCGCGACTCGTCGCCGCTATCAGGCGAGCCCGCTTGAACCGTGTTGCAAAAGGTCCACATAAATAACGACCATCCGCTCAGTCCCGGGCGGACGGGCCGTACGACTCAGGCGCATCGTCTGGGTGACGGCGGCCCGCGTGGCTGAGTGCGATCAAACGCACCGGCCCAGGAGTAGAAAGCATCATGTCTGAGATTCGTACGCTTCCTGTGCTGCCCTTGCGCGACATCGTTGTGTTCCCGCACATGGTGGTTCCCCTCTTCGTGGGTCGCGACAAGTCTGTGCGCGCCCTCGAGGAAGTGATGCGCGGCGGCAAGGAGATCCTTCTGGTCACCCAGAAGAATTCCGCCGATGACGACCCCGCGCCCTCCGACATCTACGACGTCGGCGTTCTGGCCACCGTGCTGCAGCTGCTGAAACTGCCCGACGGCACCGTCAAGGTGTTGGTCGAGGGCAAGGGGCGCGCCGCCGTGGTGCGGTTCACCGACCAGGAGTCCTTCTACGAGGCCCAGGTCGGCGAGGTCAGCGAGGACCACGGCGTCGGCCCCGAGGCCGAGGCCCTGTCGCGCGCCGTCGTCGAGCAGTTCGAGAACTACGTCAAGCTGAACAAGAAGGTGCCGCCCGAGGCCCTGGCCTCGATCCCGCAGATCGCCGAGCCCGGCAAGCTGGCCGACAGCATCTCGGCCCACCTGTCGGTCAAGATCGCCGACAAGCAGCACCTGCTGGAAATCTTCGACGTCGTGAAGCGCCTGGAAAAGGTCTTCGCCCTGATGGAGGGCGAGATCTCGGTGCTGCAGGTCGAGAAGAAGATCCGCTCGCGCGTCAAGCGCCAGATGGAGAAGACCCAGCGCGAATATTACCTGAACGAGCAGATGAAGGCGATCCAGCGCGAGCTGGGCGATCCCGACGATCAGCGCGACGAACTGATCGAGCTCGAAAAGCGCATCAAGAAGACCAAGCTGTCCAAGGAGGCCCGCACCAAGGCCGAGGGCGAGCTGAAGAAGCTGCGCAACATGAGCCCGATGTCGGCCGAAAGCACGGTCGTGCGCAACTATCTCGACTGGATGCTGTCGATCCCGTGGGGCAAGGCCAAGACCAAGAAGATCGACCTGGTCGAGGCCGAGGCGGTGCTCGAGGAGGACCACTACGGCCTGGAGAAGGTCAAGGAGCGCATCCTTGAATATCTGGCCGTGCAGGCCCGCACCGGCTCGCTGAAGGGCCCGATCCTGTGCCTGGTCGGTCCTCCGGGCGTCGGCAAGACCTCGCTGGGCCGTTCGCTGGCCAAGGCGACTGGGCGCGAGTTCGCCCGCATCTCCCTGGGCGGCGTGCGAGACGAGGCCGAGATCCGCGGCCACCGCCGCACCTATATCGGCTCGATGCCCGGCAAGATCATCCAGACCATGAAGAAGGCCAAGACCACCAACGCCTTCGTGCTGCTGGACGAGATCGACAAGATGGGCAGCGACTATCGCGGCGACCCGTCCTCGGCCCTGCTCGAAGTGCTGGACCCGGCCCAGAACTCGACCTTCGGCGACCACTATCTGGAGGTCGACTACGACCTCAGCCAAGTGATGTTCGTCACCACGGCCAACAGCCTCAACATGCCCCAGCCGCTGCTGGACCGCATGGAGATCATCCGCATCCCCGGCTACACCGAGGATGAGAAGGTCGAGATCGCCAAGCGCCACATCCTGCCCAAGCAGATGAAGGACCATGGCCTGAAGGCGAGCGAGTTCGAGGTGCCGGAAAAGGCCATCCACGACCTGATCCGCTACTACACCCGGGAAGCCGGCGTGCGGTCGCTGGAGCGGGAACTGGGCAACCTGGCGCGCAAGACCGTTCGCGACCTGGCGCGCGAGAAGGTCAGCTCGATCACCATCGACGACGAGCGGCTGGCCAAGTATGCGGGCGTCAGGAAGTACCGCTACGGCGAGACCGACGAAGTCGATCAGGTCGGCATCGTCACCGGCCTGGCCTGGACCGAGTTCGGCGGCGACATCCTGACCATCGAAGCCGTGAAGATGCCGGGCAAGGGCCGCATGACGGTCACCGGCAACCTCAAGGAGGTGATGAAGGAGTCGATCTCGGCGGCCAACAGCTACGTCCGCTCGCGGGCCGTGCAGTTCGGCATCAAGCCGCCGGTGTTCGAGAAGACCGACGTCCACGTGCACGTTCCGGACGGCGCCACGCCCAAGGACGGTCCGTCGGCCGGCAGCGCCATGGCCCTGGCCATCGTCTCGGTGCTGACCGGCGTCCCGATCCGCAAGGACATCGCCATGACCGGCGAGATCACCCTGCGCGGCCGGGTCACGGCGATCGGCGGCCTCAAGGAGAAGCTGCTGGCGGCCCTGCGCTCGGGCGTGAAGACCGTGCTGATCCCTCAGGAGAACGAGAAGGATCTGGCGGATGTCCCGCAGAGCGTGAAGGTCGGCCTGGAGATCATCCCGGTCTCGACCTTCGACGAAGTGCTGAAACACGCCCTGACCGGCCCGCTCACGCCGGTCGAGTGGCGAGAAGAAGACGAGCCGATTGCTGCAACTGCGAAGGTCGACGACAGCGATAGCGACGCTGTTCTGACCCACTGATAGTAACTTATTGTTGATAACTTAGGCGGTGCGGAGGTTTTCCGCGCCGCCTTCGTTTGACGGGCCGTCTGAAGCCCGCATACTCCTGCCCAAGCGAAGCGGTGTCAGCTGCAACCAGCGCCGCCGCTTTCATGCTGGGAGAAGAACATGACCACAAAAGCCGAACTCGTCACGGCGATCGCCGAAAAGGCGGGCATCAATAAGAACCAGGCCAAGGATGCCCTGGAAGCCTTTATCGACGCCGTCACCGCTTCGCTGAAGTCGGGCGAGGATGTTCGCCTCGTTGGTTTCGGCACGTTCAAGGCCGTGGCGCGCGCCGCCGGCACCGCCCGCAACCCGCGCACCGGCGAGACCGTCAACCGTCCGGCCTCGAAGACCGCCCGGTTCCAGGTCGGCGAAGGTCTGAAGACCACGCTCAACGGCTGATCCAGTATCCAGATTTCGGGGGCGGGCCGCCGAGCGGTGTCCCGCCCTTTTTCTATGCGGGACTTTCTAGGGCGGACGGGGTATCTCCCACATCCTCGTCCGTCCTGGCCTCGCCTTGAATTGACCTGAGGGCGGTTAGCTCAGCGGTAGAGCGTCTCGTTTACACCGAGAGGGTCGGGGGTTCGATCCCCTCACCGCCCACCACATTCACAGCCGTTGCAGTATCGATCCGACGACGTGAACGGAGCCCGTTGGCTTGGCCGGCAGGAAATCCATCGCAGAGACCTTGGATCGCCGGGCGCTGAACCGGGCGCTGCTGGCGCGGCAGCACCTGTTGCGGCGCGCCGATCTTTCCGTATCTGAGGCGCTGGATCGGCTGATCGCTCTGCAGGCCCAGGCGGCCCGGGCGCCGTATTTCGCGCTCTGGACCCGGCTGCAGGCCTTCGCGCCGGAAAAACTGTCCGATCGGCTGGAGGATTTCAGTCTGGCGCGCGGCACGCTGATGCGGGGCACGCTTCACATCGCCGCCGCCGAGGACTTCGCGGCGATCCGGCCGCTGATCCAGCCGGGTCTGGACCGGTTCCTGACCGAAGGCGGCGTTCACGGCCGCGCCCTGGCGGGACTGGACCTAGTCGAGATCGCCGCGGCGGCGCGCGACCTGCTGCGGCGGGGTCCGCTGACCGCCGCCCAGCTTCGCAACGCCTTCGCGGAGCGATGGCCTGGACGCGATCCCCAGGCCCTGGCCATGGCGGCGCGCATCGGTCTGCCGATGCTGCAACTGCCGCCGCGCGGCCTGTGGGGGCGCAGCGGCCAGCCGACCTTGGCGGCGGTGGAGGATCGGCTCGCCGCGGCCAGGCCCGGCTTCACCCTGGCCGACCTCGTGCGGCGCTACCTGGCGGCGTTCGGCCCCGCCAGCGTCGCCGACGCCCAGGCCTGGCTGGGCCGCACCCGCCTGGCGGCCACCTTCGACGCGCTCCGGCCGTCGCTGGTCTCGTTCCTGGGCGAGGACGGCGTGGAACTGTTCGATCTTCCCGGGGCGGAGCGGCCCGCAGCCGAGACCGACGCGCCCGTCTGCTTTCTCGGCGAGTTCGACAACGTACTGCTGGCCCACGAGGACCGGACGCGGGTGATGTCGGCGGAACACAAGCGCCGCCTCTATACCGCGAACGGCGTCGTGCGCGCCGCCGTGCTGATCGACGGCTTCACGGCGGGGCGCTGGCGCATCGAGGACGGCAAGACGACGTCAACCCTGTACGTCGAACTGTTCGACCGGCCCGCCGGGGCCGTCGCCAGGACGGTGGCGGAGGAGGGCGAGCGCCTGCTGGCCTTCGCGGCCAGGCACGCCGGCGGCGACGTCCGGATCGACGTCGTCGAGAGCTAGGGCTCGATAGAAACGCCCACCCTATCCCGTCTCCCCGGCGAAGGTCGGGGCCCAGATTCAGCCGTCGTGTTGGACGCCTATCCGGAACGCACAGCCCTACGACCTGGGCCCCGGCCTTCGCCGGGGAGACGGATGAAAGATGATTCCGCCTTCAATCAGCGCCTTAGCCGACCAGCGCCTCAAGCGCGGCCGCGGCGTCGCGCGCGGCTTCGTCGGCCCGGATCGCCGCGCCCAGGGTCTGGGCGGCGGTCCTGAAGGCGGGCTCGTCCAGCAGGCGACGGACCGCCGCGGCGATCGCGTCCGGGGCGGCGTCGGCGGGCAGGGTCAGGCCGGCGCCGCGGTGGGTGACGCGGGCGGCGTTGTCGTGCTGGTCGCGGCCCATCGGCAGGCAGAGCAGCGGCGCGCCGGCCATCAGCGGCCGCAGGGTCGAGCCGTGGCCGGCGTGGGTGACGAACAGGGCCGCGTCCCGCAGCAGGTCGCCGTGCGGCGCGCTGCGGACCACGGCGACGTTGGCCGGGGCGTCGAACTCGGCGGGATCGATCGTCGGTCCCGTGGTCACCACGCCGCGCACCGGAAGCGCGCCGAGGGCGGCGATGATCGCCCGCAGGACGGGTTCCTGGGCTTGGTAGAGGCTGGAGAACGACACCACCACCAGCGGCAGGTCGCCCGGCGGCGGGGTGAAAGGCCGGGCCCAGGCGGGATCGGCGAGATAGGGACCGACATAGGCGAAGGGGGCGGGCAGGGGCTCCGGCGCGAAGTCGAAGGCGCGGCTGGTGGCCAGCAGGATCGCCCGGGCGGCGTCCAGTTGCTCGAAGAGGTCGGCCAGCGGCGGCAGGTCGAGGGCGGCGCGGGCGGTGTTGAGGTCAGGCAGGCCGGCCTGGAAGAAGCCGCGGCTCATCTGGCCGACCATGGCGTGCATGGCTTTCTCCTCGTCGCTGGCCGCCGGCAGCATGCCGGCCCCGAACGGCGGCGCGCCGGGCATCGTCGGCAGCGACCAGATGTTGGCGGCCAGCAGGGCCAGGGGCAGGCGCCGCGCCTCGGCCGCGGCCATCGCGCCCAGCAGCAGTTCCTGCGAGACGACCACGTCCGGCGCGAAGGCGTCGATGGCCGCCAAGGTGTCCTGCGCATAGGCCAGGGCCGGACCGGACATCACCCGGTCGAGCAGGCGCTGGATCACCGCCAGCGGGTTGTCGGCCTCGTGGTCCTTCAGCCGGTCGTCTTCGCGGGTCTTGCCGGTCTGGACGGGCGCGGTCGTCCAGGCCCGGAAGGGCGTGGACAGGGCGGCGGCGTCGGGGGCGTTGCAGGGGTCGCTCAGGACCAGGACCTCATGGCCCCGCGCGGCCAGGTCGCGGGCGACCAGCAGCATCGGCTGCACATGGCCGCCGCCTTCCCAGGTGGTGAAGAGATACCGCGCCATCAGAATCCTCGACCGGATGTTCGCCGCTTGCGTAAGCGATCCGATAGAGCCTTGCCATAAGCAATCAAAGTGATATCACTTTGTTATCAACCTGGGAGGGCTCCAATGTCCGACGCTCCGAATATCAACCGATCGACCGAACGCGCCGGCGGCGGAATCCGCGGCGGCCTGCCGCTGCTGTTTCTGCCTTTGCTGATCGTCGCCGCAGTCTGGGCGTTCAGGATGGGCGCCCCGATCGGGGTGCTCGTGACCTTGCCGTTGATCGTCCTGTTCGTGTTCATCGCCTGCGGCTTCTACGCGCTGCAGCCCAACGAAGCCTATGTCATCACCCTGTTCGGGACCTATGTCGGCACCGATCGCCGGACGGGCCTGCGCTGGGTGCTGCCCTGGTACGGCCGCAAGAAGATCAGCCTGCGGGTGCGCAACGTCACCAGCGAGACCCTCAAGGTCAACGACAAGCGCGGCAACCCGGTCGAGATCGCCGCCAACATCGTCTGGCGGGTGTCGGACACCGCCCAGTCCCTGTTCGACGTCGACGACTACACAGCCTTCGTGCACATCCAGATCGAGACGGCGCTGCGCGAGACGGCCTCGCACTACGCCTACGACCACGACGACAGCGGCGAACCGACCCTGCGGTCCGACGCCGCCCATGTGAGCGAACGCCTGCTGACCGATCTGCGCGGCCGCACCATCGTGGCCGGGGTGTCGATCGACGAAGCGCACCTGATGCACCTGGCCTATGCGCCCGAGATCGCCGGCGCGATGCTCAAGCGCCAGCAGGCCGAGGCCGTACTGGCCGCCCGCCGCACGATCGTCGCCGGCGCGGTGGGCATGGTCGAGAACGCCCTGCAGCAGCTCAGCGAGCGGGAGGTCGTGGTCCTCGACGACGAGCGCAAGGCGGCGATGGTGTCCAACCTGCTGGTGGTGCTGTGCGCCGATCGCGAGGCCCAGCCCGTGGTCAACACCGGCACGCTGTACGGCTGATCCGTTGGCCGCGTCTCCACCCGATGCGTCGAAAGGCGGGCGCCGCGCGTTCCTGATGCGCGTGCGCCCCGACGTGCTGGCCGCCGTCGAACACCTCGCGGCGGCCGAACTGCGTAGCGTCAACGCCCAGGTCGAGATGCTGCTGCGCGAGGCCCTCTCGCGTCGTGGCGCGCTGCGACCGCTGGACAGCGGTTCAGCTTCGGAGGAACCTCCGTCGCCGTGAGTGCCTTAAGACTCAGCGACCGTCACGGCGGAAGCGGTCGATAAGCGAGGTTCGGGCGTGATGAATATGAGGTTTGATCCGCTTTCGGCGTTGAGCGAGGCTGAACAGTTCCTGTTCAGGACCGCCCACCCGGACGGAAAGCCGGTCAGGCTGGTCGACACCACCATGCTCTATGCGCCCCGCAGCGGCGGGGTTCGGCGCTATCTGAACTCGAAACGCACCTGGATCGCGGCGAATCGGCCGGAGGTCCGCCACACCCTGGTGGTGCCCGGTCCGCGCGACGCCCATGACGGGCACGGACGGGTGTCGATCTATGCCGCGCCCCTGCCGTTCGGCGACGGCTATCGCTGGCCGGTCGGCAAGACTGCCTGGATGGAGCGGCTGATTCGTCAGCGGCCGGACATCATCGAGGCCGGCGATCCCTACACCCCCGGCCTGGCCGCCCTGAAGGCTGGCGGGGCCCTGGGGGTGCCGGTGGTCGGCTTCTGCCATACCGACCTGGGGGCCCTGGCGGCCCTGCACATCGGCGAATGGGCCGAAAAACCCGTGCAGAAGCGCTGGGCGGCGATCTACAGCCAGTTCGACCAAGCCGTGGCCCCCAGCCAGTTCATCGCAGGGCGGCTGATCGAGGCCGGCGTCAAGGACGCCATCGGCCTGCCCCTGGGCGTCGACACCGAGATCTTCAATCCCTCCCGCGGCGACCGCGAGGCGCTGCGCCGCGAACTGGGCCTGACCAGCCGCCACCGCATCCTGGTGTTCGCCGGCCGGCCGGCCAAGGAAAAGCGCCTGGACGTCCTGGTCGAGGCCGTCGAGCGCCTGGGCGATCCCTATGTGCTGCTGTTCGTCGGGGCAGGGGCGGGGGCGCCGTCCAGCGACCGGGTGATCTGCATGGACTATCTGCGCGATCCGCAGAGCCTGGCCGCCGTGTTGGCCGGCTGCGACGCCTTCGTCCACGCCAACGACAACGAGCCCTTCGGCCTGATCGTGCTGGAGGCCATGGCCTGCGGCCTGCCGGTGATCGGCGTGGCGGCCGGCGGCGTCGCCGAATCGGTGGACGAGACCGTCGGCGCCCTGGCCACGGCGTCGGAGGCGCGGGCCTTCGCCGAAGCCGTCGAATCGGTGTTCGCCCGCGACGTGCCGGCCCTGAGCCTGGCGGCCCGCCTGCGCGCCGAGCAGAGGCACGGCTGGGATCCGGTGTTCCGACAGCTGTCGGCGATCTACGGCCGGCTGACCGGCTGCGCGGCGTTCACCGGGCCGGTCGAGCAACCCCTGCCGGCCCAATAGGCTCGATCAGGCCGCGGCCTTGTTCAGGTCGCCTCGCACGTCGGCCAGGATCTCGTAGGAGCGCAGCCGCGCGCCGTGATCGTGGATCTGGGACGCGGCCATCAGCTCGTCGGCGCCGGTGGCGTCCACCACCTGCCGGACCTTGGCGCGGACGGTGTCGGGCGCGCCGATCGCCGCGTAGCGGAAGGTATGGTCCAGGCCGGCGATCTCGGTTTCGGATGCGACCTGGCGGATATCGTCGACCGGCGGCGGCAGCAGGCCGGGATTGCCCCGCCGCAGGGCGACGAACTGCTGCTGGCTGGAGGTGAACAGCCGCCGCGCGGCGGCGTCGGTCTCGGCCGCGCAGACGCCGATGCAGACCAGGACATAGGGCCGAGCCAGGGCTTCGGACGCTTTGAAGTGCCGCCGATAGAGGGCGATCGCCTCCATCAGCTGGTCGGGGGCGAAATGGGCGGCGAAGGCGAAGGGCAGGCCCAGCGCCGCCGCCAGCTGGGCGCTGTAGGTGCTGGAGCCCAGCAGCCACAGGGGCACGTCCTGGCCCTCGCCGGGCACGGCTCGCACCGCCTGGCCCGGCTGGGCCGGCTTGAACCAGCCCTGCAGCTCGACGACGTCCTGGGCGAAGCTGTCGACCGCGCCCATGTAGCGGCGCAGGGCGCGCATCGTCGCCTGGTCGGTCCCCGGCGCGCGGCCGAGGCCCAGGTCGATCCGGCCGGGATAAAGGGCGGCCAGGGTGCCGAAGGCCTCGGCCACCATCAGCGGCGCGTGGTTGGGCAGCATCACGCCCCCCGAGCCGACCCGGATCGTCGAGGTGCCGGCGGCCACGTGGCCGATGACCACGGCGGTGGCGGCGCTGGCGATGCCCGGCATGTTGTGGTGCTCGGCCAGCCAGTAGCGGTGATAGCCCAGGCGCTCGGCGTGGCGGGCCAGGTCCAGGCTGTTATGGAGGGCCTGGCCGACGGCGACGCCTTGCGGAACCGGGGCCAGGTCGAGGACGGAAAAGGGCAGGGCTTGGGCGTGCGGCATGCAGGCTAGATCGTGACGCGGGGGGCGAACCTCAAGACGCGCGGATCGTACTAGCCGCCGCCGGGCGATCCGCGCACTAATGCCGAACGCCGCCCCAGGGAAAGCGCGGCGGTGAGTGGAGGCGAGGGATGACGCTGAACTGCACCCATCTGGACAGCATCGCCATGGTGACCCCCGGCACGGCCGGCTGCGAGGAATGCCTGAAATCGGGCGATCGGTGGCTGCATCTGCGGCTTTGCCGGACCTGCGGCCATGTCGGCTGCTGCGACCAGTCCAAGAACAAGCACGCCACCGGGCATTTCAAGGCCACCGGCCACCCGATCATCGAGGGCTACGATCCGCCGGAGGGCTGGGGCTGGTGCTATGTCGACGAGGTATTCTTCGAATTCGACGCGCCGACGCCGCATCCCGGACCGATCCCGCGCTTCTACTGACGGGCGTCGAATCGGGACCGGGCGAATCTGGACGGTAAGGGAAGGTGGCGCGAATGACGGGACTCGAACCCGCGACCTCCGGCGTGACAGGCCGGCGCTCTAACCAACTGAGCTACATCCGCGTCGGGCGCGAACCTGAGGTCCGGCGCGGTCGTTTCCTATGACGCCTGGGGGTGGGAAGCGGCCAACTTCAGGGAAGGTGGCGCGAATGACGGGACTCGAACCCGCGACCTCCGGCGTGACAGGCCGGCGCTCTAACCAACTGAGCTACATCCGCATCAGGCTCCGCCGAAGCGAAGTGCGACCCGCCGTGCGGCGAGGGGCGTCTGATAGGTCGCGCCGATGGGCCTGTCAACGGCCATGTCGTGGAAGCTGTGCGCGAATGCCAGTTGCAATCAATTCTCAATGTGTCGCAGGTGTTTGAAGCGCTGGCGACAGTGGGCTACAACCCGCTCGATTCAAGCCAAGGGCTGTCATGAACGCCTTCCTTCTCCAGTATCTGCCGATCGTGATCTTCCTCGGGATCGCGACGATCATCGGCGTCGCCTTCATTCTCGCCGCGGCGGTGCTCGCCCCCAAGGCGCCGGACCCGGAAAAGCTGTCCGCCTACGAATGCGGCTTCAACGCTTTCGACGACGCGCGCATGAAGTTCGACGTCCGGTTCTACCTGGTCTCGATCCTGTTCATCATCTTCGACCTGGAAGTGGCGTTCCTGTTTCCTTGGGCGGTTTCGCTGATGAAGCTGCCGCATGAGGCGGGGGTCTTCGCCTTCTGGTCGATGCTGGTGTTCCTGGGCGTCCTGACCGTCGGTTTCATCTACGAATGGAAGAAGGGCGCCCTCGAATGGGAGTGATCGTTCCCGCCAACAGCTCGCCCCTCCCGCCCGCCGGTTCGGCCGGTCGCTCGACGGTGCAGGGCTATGACGCCAAGCTGCACGACCCCTATTTCGACGGCCTGTCGGGCCAGCTGGCCGACAAGGGCTTCGTCACCGCGGCCGCCGACGACCTGATCACCTGGGCCCGCACCGGCAGCCTGATGTGGATGACCTTCGGCCTGGCCTGCTGCGCCGTCGAGATGATGCACTCGGCCATGCCGCGCTACGACCTGGAGCGCTACGGCTTCGCGCCGCGCGCCAGCCCGCGGCAGTCGGACGTGATGATCGTCGCCGGCACCCTGACCAACAAGATGGCCCCGGCCCTGCGCAAGGTCTACGACCAGATGCCCGAGCCCCGCTACGTCATCTCGATGGGCAGCTGCGCCAATGGCGGCGGCTATTATTACTACAGCTACAGCGTCGTGCGCGGCTGCGACCGCGTGGTGCCGGTGGACATCTATGTTCCCGGCTGCCCGCCGACCGCCGAGGCCCTGGTCTACGGCGTGCTGCAGCTGCAGAAGAAGATCCGTCGCACGGGGACGATCGAGCGATGAGCCTGCCTGTCCTGAGCGAACACCTGGAAACCCTGGGCCAGGCGATCGTCGCCAACAGCGCCGGGGCCATCACCGCCTATGCGGTGGCCTTCGACGAGCTGACCGTGCTCGGCCCGGCCAACCGCGTGGTCCAGGCCCTGACCTTCCTGCGCGATCATCCCGACTGCCGCTTCCACCAGCTGATCGACCTGGCGGGCGTCGACTATCCGGACCGCGAGCGCCGGTTCGACGTCGTCTACCACCTGCTGTCGATGGTGAAGAACCATCGCATCCGGCTGAAGGTGCAGACCGACGAGGACACCGCCGTGCCCAGCGTCACCCCGGTGTTCCCGGTCGCCGACTGGTTCGAGCGCGAGGCGTTCGACATGTACGGCATCTTCTTCGAAGGCCATCCCGACCTGCGCCGGATTCTGACCGACTACGGCTTCCACGGCCATCCGCTGCGCAAGGACTTCCCGATGACGGGTTATGTGGAGGTCCGCTACGACGACGAGCTCAAGCGCGTCGTCTATGAACCCGTGAAGATCACCGAGTTCCGCGCCTTCGACTTCCTGTCTCCGTGGGAGGGCGCCAACTACGCCCTGCCAGGCGACGAGAAGGCCGAGAAGCGGGCAGGGGACGCGTAAAGCCCATGACCGGTTCCAATTCGCCCGCCGCCGCGACCGACTTCTTCCGCGACACGCCGACAACCCCGGCCGTGCCGGAAACCCCGGTGCGCAAGTTCAACATCAATTTCGGCCCGCAGCACCCGGCCGCGCACGGCGTGCTGCGCCTGGTGCTGGAGCTGGACGGCGAGATCGTCGAGCGCGTCGATCCGCACATCGGCCTGCTGCATCGCGGCACCGAGAAGCTGATGGAGGCGCGCACCTACCTCCAGAACATCCCCTATTTCGACCGCCTCGACTATGTGGCGCCGATGAACCAGGAGCACGCCTTCTGCCTGGCCATCGAGAAGCTGCTGGGCGTCGAGGTGCCCAAGCGCGGCCAGATCATCCGGGTGCTCTATTCGGAAATCGGCCGCATCCTGAACCACCTGCTGAACGTGACGACCCAGGCCATGGACGTCGGCGCCCTGACGCCGCCGCTCTGGGGCTTCGAGGAACGCGAAAAGCTGATGGTGTTCTACGAGCGGGCCTGCGGCGCGCGCCTGCACTCCAACTACTTCCGGCCCGGCGGCGTCCATCAGGACCTGCCGCCCCAGCTGATCGAGGACATCGACACCTGGGCCAAGGCCTTCCCAAAGATCTGCGACGACATCGAAGGCCTGATCACCGACAACCGCATCTTCAAGCAGCGCAATGTCGACATCGGCGTGGTGACGCGCGAGGAGGCCATCCTCTGGGGCTTCTCCGGGGTGATGGTGCGCGGCTCGGGCATCGCCTGGGACCTGCGCCGCAGCCAGCCCTACGAGAACTATAACGAGTTCGAGTTCGACATCCCGCTGGGCAAGAACGGCGACTGCTACGACCGCTATCTCTGCCGCATGCAGGAGATGCGCGAGTCGACCAAGATCATCCGCCAGGCCGTCGAGATGCTGCGCCATACGCCCGGCCCGGTGATGACCGAGGACAACAAGGTCAGCCCGCCGCGCCGCGCCGAGATGAAGCGGTCGATGGAAGCCCTGATCCACCACTTCAAGCTCTATACTGAGGGGTTCCGCACCCCGTCGGGCGAAGTCTACGCCTATGTCGAGGCCCCCAAGGGCGAGTTCGGGGTGTTCGTCGTCAGCGACGGCACCAACAAGCCCTATCGCTGCAAGATCCGCGCGCCGGGCTTCCCGCACCTGGCGGCCATGGACTGGATGAACCGCGGCCACATGCTGGCCGACGTCTCGGCCATCCTCGGCTCGCTGGACATCGTGTTCGGGGAGATCGACCGGTGAGCCTGGAGACCATCGCCCAGGCCCAGCTCGACGCCTACAACGCCCAGGACCTGGACGCCCACTGCGCCCACTTCACCGACGACGTGATCGTCGCGGGCCTGAACGGCGAGGTGTCGCGCACCGGCATCGAGGCTTATCGCGCCTGGTACGAAGCCGCGTTCGCGCAGTTTCCGAACAACAAGGCCAAGCTTCTCAACCGCATCGTGGTGGGCGCGAACGTGATCGATCACGAGCACGTCGACCGCGGCAACGGCGATGCGCCCTTCCAGGTCGCCGCCATCTACACCTTCAGGGGCGACAAGATCGCCCGCGTGGATTTCGCACGATGAGCGTTCGTCGCCTCGCCAAGGACCAGCCCGCCAGCTTCGCCTTCTCCAAGGACAGCCAGGCCAAGGCCGACTGGTGGATCGCCAAATATCCCGCCGAGCGCAAGCAGTCGGCGGTGATCCCGATGCTGTGGCTGGCCCAGAAGCAGGAGGGCTGGGTTTCCGAGCCCGCCATCCAGGAGATCGCCCGCCAGCTGGCCATGCCGGTCATCCGGGTCCTGGAGGTCGCCACCTTCTACGTGATGTTCCAGCTGCAGCCGGTCGGCAAGGTCGCCTTCGTGCAGCTTTGCGGCACCACCCCGTGCCAGCTGCGCGGCGCGCTGGATCTGAAGGCCGTGCTGAAGGCCAAGATCGGCGAGGCCAATGACGTCTCGGCCGACGGCAAGTTCAGCTGGGAAGAGGTCGAGTGCCTGGGGGCCTGCTGCAACGCGCCGATGGCCGCCATCAACGACTATTATTACGAGGACCTGACGCCGGAGAGCCTGGCCCAGATCCTCGACGACTTCGCCGCGGGCAAGTCGCCGCAGCCGGGCAGCTATGACGGCCGCAAGGCCTCGGAGCCGAAGGATGCGGTCAAGACCCTGACCGATCCGAAGCTGTACGACGGCTCGCTGGCCAAGAAGATCAAGATCCCCAACCTGCCCGAAAAGCCCAAGAAGGCTCCGAAGACGGAGCCGGCCGCCTGATGAACAACGCCGACGCCATCCAGAAGAAGCGCCTGACCACGATGTTCGCCATCGACGTGGTCTGCTTCGTGCTGGCCGGCGCGGCGGTCATTGGCTATGTCGCCGCCAAGATCGACTGGCTGGCCCCGGTGTTCGTCGGCGCCATCGCCGTCGGCCTGGGCGCCCAGATCTGGTTCATCCTCGGCTGGATGAAGGCCGCCAAGCGCGAAGAGGGGAGCAAGCGGTCATGACCGACGATCCCGACCTCCGCGCCCGGCGCGCCGCCTACGCCCTGGCGATTCGCGGCCTCTTCCGCGTCGAACGCGGCCTGGGCCTGGCCGGCTGCCTGGTCGGCGCGCTGCTGGTGATCTGGGGCCGGCAGGTCGCCGGCGCCCCGCCCTGGGCCGCGCCCGCCGGTCTGGTCACGATTGGCGTCGCCTGGGCGCTTTTCGCCTATGTCATCTATCGTCGGACGCGCTATGTGCGCGCCCATCCTTTCGATCCGCAAAGCTGAGTCATGGTCGGTATCCTCGAAGACAAGGACCGCATCTTCACCAACCTCTACGGCCTCCACGACTGGGGCCTCGAGGGCGCGAAGAAGCGCGGCTGCTGGAATGGCACCAAGGACATCCTGGACGCGGGACGCGACTGGATCATCGACAACATGAAGAACTCCGGCCTGCGCGGCCGGGGCGGGGCGGGCTTCGGCACCGGCCTGAAGTGGTCGTTCATGCCCAAGGAAGTGAAGGACGGCCGTCCGCACTACCTGGTCGTCAACGCCGACGAGTCCGAGCCGGGCACCTGCAAGGACCGGGAGATCATGCGGCACGATCCGCACCTCCTGATCGAGGGCTGCCTGATCGCCTCGCGCGCCATGCTGGCCAACGCCTGCTACATCTATATCCGCGGCGAATATGTCCGTGAGCGCGAAGTGCTCGAAGCCGCCATCAAGCAGGCCTACGAGGCCAGGCTGATCGGCAAGAACAACGTCCACGGCTGGGACTTCGACCTCTACGTCCACCACGGGGCCGGCGCCTATATTTGCGGCGAAGAGACGGCCCTGCTGGAAAGCCTGGAAGGCAAGAAGGGCCAGCCGCGCCTGAAGCCGCCGTTCCCGGCCGGGGCGGGCCTCTACGGCATGCCGACCACGGTCAACAACGTCGAGAGCATCGCCGTCGCCGGCACGATCCTGCGCCGCGGCGCGGCCTGGTTCACCAGCTTCGGCCGACCCAACAACGCCGGCACCAAGCTGTTCTGCGTCTCGGGCCACGTGAACCTGCCCTGCAACGTCGAAGAGGCGATGAGCATTCCGTTCCGCCAGCTGATCGAGGATCACTGCGGCGGCGTGCGCGGCGGCTGGGGCAATCTGAAGGCCGTGATCCCGGGCGGCGCCTCGGTGCCGATGATCCCGGCCGAGCAGTGCGAAGACCTGCCGATGGACTTCGACGCCCTGCGCAATCTGAAGTCGGGCCTGGGCACCGCGGCGGTCATGGTCATGGACAAGGACACCGACCTAGTCCGCGCCATCGCCCGCCTCAGCTACTTCTACAAGCACGAGAGCTGCGGCCAGTGCACGCCGTGCCGCGAAGGCACCGGCTGGATGTGGCGGGTCATGGAACGGATGGCCACCGGCCAGGCCGATCCGAAGGAGATCGACACCCTGCTGGACGTCACCACCCAGGTCGAGGGTCACACCATCTGCGCCCTGGGCGA
Organism: Caulobacter sp. LARHSG274; assembly: GCF_052871235.1. NCBI lineage: Bacteria > Pseudomonadati > Pseudomonadota > Alphaproteobacteria > Caulobacterales > Caulobacteraceae > Caulobacter > Caulobacter sp. LARHSG274. The sequence goes on from NZ_JBIXJO010000025.1 coordinate 34,312, forward strand.
CGCGGCCGCCTGGCCGATCCAAGGCCTGTTCCGCCACTTCCGCCACGAGGTGGAGGAGCGGATCGCATCCTATCGTAGCGGTCGCCTGCACGTGCAGGGCGCCAGCCTGATCGCGGCGGAGTAAGTCTATGGCAATCGCCAAGGTCAACGGCGTCGAGGTCGAGTTCGAGCCCGGCATGACGGTTCTGCAGGTGGCGGAACTGGCCGGGGAGGAGATCCCGCGCTTCTGCTATCACGAGCGACTGAGCATCGCCGGCAACTGCCGCATGTGCCTGGTCGAGGTGAAGCCCGGCCCGCCCAAGCCGCAGGCGTCCTGCGCCCTGCCGGCCGCCGAAGGCCAGGAGATCTTCACCAAGACCCCGATGGTCAAGAAGGCCCGCGAAGGGGTGATGGAGTTCCTGCTCATCAACCACCCGCTGGATTGCCCGATCTGCGACCAGGGCGGCGAGTGCGACCTGCAGGACCAGGCCATGGGCTATGGCCGCGACGACAGCCGCTATCACGAGAACAAGCGCGCGGTCGAAGAGAAGGCCATGGGCCCGCTCATCAAGACCGTGATGACCCGCTGCATCCAGTGCACCCGCTGCGTGCGCTTCATCACCGAGGTCGCCGGCTCGCCGGAGATCGGCCTGATCTCGCGCGGCGAAGACGTTGAAATCACAACCTATCTGGGCGCGGCGGTGACGTCGGAGCTCAGCGCCAATGTCATCGACCTGTGCCCGGTCGGCGCCCTGACCTCCAAGCCTTACGCCTTCGAGGCGCGGCCCTGGGAGCTGAAGAAGACCGAGAGCGTCGACGTCATGGACGCCCTGGGTTCGGCCATCCGGGTCGACAGCCGCGCCGCCGCGGTGCTGCGGGTGCTGCCGCGGGTCAATGAGGACGTCAACGAGGAGTGGATCAGCGACAAGACCCGCTACGCCGTCGACGGCCTGCAGCGCCAGCGCCTCGACCGCCCCTATGTCCGCGTCGGCGGCAAGCTGGCCCCGGCCAGCTGGGCCCAGGCCTTCGCGGCCGTGGCCGAGAAGATCAAGGCCGCCAAGCCCGAGCGGGTCGGCGTCATCGCCGGCGACCTGCAGGACGCCGAGAGCCTGAAGGCGGCCAAGGACCTGTTCGCCGCCCTGGGCGTCAAGAACCTCGACGCCCGCCAGGACGGAACGGTGCTGGGCTACGCTCCGCGCGAGAGCTGGCTGTTCAATTCGACGATCGCCGGCATCGAGAACGCCGACGTCATCCTGCTGGTCGGGACCAATCCGCGCCTCGAGGCGCCGGTGCTCAACGCCCGCCTGCGCAAGCAGTGGCTGGCCGGCAAGGTCCGCATCGGGGTGATCGGCGAGCAAGGCGACCTGACCTACGACTACGACTATCTCGGCGCCGGGACCAAGACCCTGTCGGGTCTGGCCAAGAGCAAGAACGACTTCGTCGCGGCCCTGAAGGATGCGCAGCGTCCGGCGATCATCGTCGGCCAGGGCGCCCTGACCCGGGCCGACGGCGCCGCCGTGCTGAAGGCCGCCGCAGCCGTGGCCAAGACCTTCAAGGTGGTTCGCGAAGGCTGGAACGGCTGGAACGTGCTGCACGCCGCCGCCGCCCGCGTCGCCGGCCTGGACCTGGGCTTCGTGCCGGGCGAGGGCGGTCTGACCGCCGGCCAGATGGTGCAGAAGGGCGCGCTCGACGTGCTGTTCCTGCTGGGGGCCGACGAGATCGACGCCTCGGCCAGCGACGCCTTCAAGATCTATCTGGGCACCCACGGCGACGCCGGCGCCCACAAGGCCGACGTCATCCTGCCGGGCGCGGCCTATACCGAGAAGAACGGCCTCTATGTGAACACCGAAGGCCGCGTCCAGATGGGCGAGCGGGCGGTGTTCCCCAAGGGCGAGGCCAAGGAGGATTGGTCGATCCTGCGGGCCCTGTCCGAGCACCTGGGCGCCAAGCTGCCCTATGACAGCCTGGACCAGCTGCGGGCCCGGCTGTTCGCCGAGCACCCGACCTTCGGCCAGATCGACTTCGCGCCAGGCTCGATCCCGACCGTGTTCGACCTGTCGGGCCTGGGCGGGGAGGGCGAACTCTCCGACGCCCCGTTCGAAAGCCCGATCAAGGCCTTCCACCTGACCAATCCCATCGCGCGCGCCAGCGTGACCATGGCCGAGTGCGCGGCCACGGCGTCCGGCGCCGCCAAGATCGCCGCGGAGTAGACCGTGTCTCAAACCTCTCCGCTTCTGTGGTTCGGCCTGACGCTCGGCGGCATCCTGCTGGTCGTGGTCTGGGTCCTGCTCAGCCTGGCCTTCCTGCTGCTGGCCGACCGCAAGATCTGGGCCGGGGTCCAGATGCGCAAGGGCCCCAACGTCGTGGGTCCCTTCGGCCTGCTGCAGTCCTTCGCCGACTTCCTCAAGTTCGTGCTGAAGGAAATCATCATCCCGGCCGGCGCCGACAAGGTCGTCTTCATCCTGGCCCCGCTGCTGAGCCTGGTCCTGGCCTTCGTCGGCTGGGCCGTGGTGCCGTTCGCGCCGGGCTGGGTGGTTTCCAACCTCAATGTCGGCATCCTCTACCTGCTGGCGATGAGCTCGCTGGGCGTCTACGGCATCATCATGGGCGGCTGGGCTTCGAACTCGAAGTATCCGTTCCTCGGCGCGTTGCGCTCGGCGGCGCAGATGGTGTCGTACGAAGTGTCGATCGGCCTGATCATCATCACGGTGATCATCCTGGCCGGCACCATGAACCTGACCTCGATCGTCGAGCAGCAAGCCGGCTGGATCTGGAACTGGAACGTGTTCGGCGGCCACGGCCTGAAGAACATCATCCTGCTGCCGGTGATGGTCGTCGCCATGGGCATGTTCTTCATCTCGGCCCTGGCCGAGACCAACCGCCCGCCCTTCGACCTGCCCGAGGCCGAGTCCGAGCTCGTGGCCGGCTATCAGGTCGAGTACAGCTCGACCCCGTACCTGCTGTTCATGGTCGCCGAATATTCCAACATCGTCCTGATGTGCGCGATGATCAGCGTGCTGTTCTTCGGCGGCTGGAACCTGCCGTTCCCGGTCGATCTGTCCGGCCTGGGCTGGTGGGGCAAGCTGCTGCTGTCGGTCGTGTTCTTCGCCAAGATCTGCTTCTGGTTCTTCATGATCGCCATGGCCAAGGCCATCGTGCCTCGCTATCGCTACGACCAGCTGATGCGGCTGGGCTGGAAGGTCTTCCTGCCGATGTCGCTGGTGCTGGTAGTGCTGGTGTCGGCCTGGCGCGTGTTCGGGCCGGCGGCGTGATTGGGCGGACCGCCATCCTGGCCCTCGCCGGCCTCGGCTTCGCGACCGCGGGCTGCGCGACCGACGACGCGGCCGCGGCCCGGACGTCCTATTCCCTCGGGCGCGGCGTGGTCAGCTATGACGAGCTTCGCCGGGCGAACGACCAGTGCGCGGCCGACGGCGGCAAGATCGAGGTCAAGCAGGACGGGGGCGACCCCGCCCAGCTTTCGAACTACACCTGCGTCATTCCGAGGGGTGCAAGATGATAAGAGCCGCGCCGCTGGCTGGATTAGTCCTGCTGACTGCTCTGTCCGGCTGCGTGGCATGGGAGCATCCGCGCAGCATGGGATCGCCGCCGGCTCGCTCCTTGGACGAACAGGTCGAGGCGCGCCAGAAGGCCGACGCCGCGACCAAGGAATGCGTCCTCCGGCAGGCTGTCCGGCGGGAAAAGATCGAAGCGGGTAGGGGCGCGCGTCCTTTCCCCAAGGAAAAGTGTTAGGAGAGCTCTGGTGTTCCAGCGCGTCACTCAAGCGGTCAAGGGCGTGGCCCTGCTCGACTTCGCCGGGGCCTTCGGCCTGGCGATGAAGTACATGATCGCCCCCAAGAAGACCGTGATCTATCCGAACGAGCGCAATCCGCAGTCGCCCCGTTTCCGGGGCGAGCACGCCCTGCGCCGCTATCCGTCGGGCGAAGAGCGCTGCATCGCCTGCAAGCTGTGCGAGGCCATCTGCCCGGCCCAGGCGATCACCATTGAGGCCGAACCGCGCGAGGACGGCAGCCGCCGCACGACCCGCTACGACATCGACATGGTCAAGTGCATCTATTGCGGTCTGTGCCAGGAGGCCTGCCCGGTGGACGCCATCGTCGAGGGGCCGAACATCGAGTTCGCCGTCGAGACGCGCGAGGAACTCTACTACGACAAGGAGAAGCTGCTCGATAACGGAGATCGTTGGGAGCGGCTGATCGCGAAGAATCTGGAGTTGGACGCGCCCTACCGCTAAAGGACGGGGCGCGATTCCGAGGGTAGACGGCGAGCCGCCCGGCGCGTCGTTGTTTTGCAGTTTTCAAGGGAGCACCTGGGCCGATGGCCTTGCAGGCGATAGCTTTCTATTTGCTCGCGGTGGCGACCGTGGCGGCGGGTCTTCTCGTCGTCTCGGCACGCAATCCCGTGCACTCGGTGCTCTTCCTGATCACCGCCTTCTTCTCGGCCGCCGGCCTGTTCGTCCTGATGGGCGCGGAGTTCCTGGCGATGCTGCTGATCGTCGTCTATGTGGGCGCGGTCGCGGTGCTGTTCCTGTTCGTCGTGATGATGCTCGACGTGGACTTCGCCGAGTTGCGCCAGGGCTTCGCCCAGTACCTGCCGATCGGCGGGCTGGTGGCGGGCTTCCTGACGCTGGAGATGATCTTCGTCGCCGCGACGGTGGCCGCCAACGGCGCGGCCGGCAAGAACGCCGACCCGCTGGCCTCGCCGGTCGGGGTGTCGAACACCGAGACGATCGGCCGGGTGCTCTACACCGACTACATCTTCTTCTTCCAACTGGCGGGCCTGGTGCTGCTGGTGGCCATGATCGGCGCCATCGTCCTGACCCTACGCCACAAGCCGGGCGTCAAGCGCCAGAACATCGGCCAGCAGAACGCCCGCACGCCAAAGACCGGGATGGAACTCGTGCAGATCAAGCCGGGCGAGGGGATCAGCGAATGATCAGCCTGTCGCACTATCTCGTCGTCGCCGCCATCCTGTTCACGATCGGCGTGTTCGGCATCTTCGTGAACCGCAAGAACATCATCGTCATCCTGATGTCGATCGAGCTGATCCTGCTGGCGGTGAACATCAACCTGGTGGCCTTCTCGGTCTATCTGCACGACGTGGTGGGGCAGGTCTTCGCCATGTTCGTGCTGACCGTCGCGGCGGCCGAGGCCGCCGTCGGCCTGGCCATTCTGGTGACGTTCTTCCGGAACCGCGGCGACATCGCCGTCGACGACGCCAGCGTGATGAAGGGCTGATCGCAGTGCAGACTCTCGTCACCCTCATCGTCTTCGCGCCGCTGCTCGCCGCGATCATCGCCGGCCTTTTCGGCCGCCGCATCGGCGACGTCGCCTCCCAGGCGGTTACCACCGGCGCGCTGCTGCTGGCCTGCGCCCTGTCCTGGTACACCTTCAGCCAGTGGACCTGGGGCCATCTGCAGGCCTTCACGGTCGACCTGCTGCCCTTCATCCATGTCGGGAACTTCGTCTCCAACTGGTCGATCCGCATCGACGCCCTGTCGGCGGTGATGCTGATCGTGGTCACCACCGTCTCGGCCCTCGTCCACGTCTACAGCTGGGGCTACATGGCCCACGACCCGGACAAGCCGCGGTTCTTCGCCTATCTGTCGCTGTTCACCTTCGCCATGCTGGCCCTGGTCACCGCCGCCGACTTCATGCAGCTGTTCTTCGGCTGGGAAGGGGTGGGTCTGGCCTCGTACCTGCTGATCGGCTTCTGGTTCAAGAAGCCGAGCGCCAGCGCCGCCGCAATCAAGGCCTTCGTCGTCAACCGGGTCGGCGATTTCGGCTTCGCCCTCGGCATCATGACCACCTTCTGGGCGTTCGGCTCGATCCAGTTCCACGAGATCTTCCCGCAGATCGCCGCCGGCGCGGCGCGCAGCTGGACGTTCGCCGGCCACAGCTTCCCGCTGGTCGACATCGCCTGCTTCCTGCTGTTCATCGGCGCGATGGGCAAGTCGGCGCAGTTCTTCCTGCACACCTGGCTGCCCGACGCCATGGAGGGCCCGACCCCGGTCTCGGCCCTGATCCACGCGGCGACCATGGTGACCGCCGGCGTCTACATGCTGTGCCTGCTGTCGCCGATGTTCGAATACGCGCCCGTCGCCAAGAACATCGTCACGGTGATCGGCGCGATCACCGCCCTGTTCGCGGCCACGGTCGGCCTGACCCAGAACGACATCAAGCGGGTCATCGCCTATTCGACCTGTTCGCAGCTGGGATACATGTTCTTCGCGGCCGGGGTCGGCGCCTACCAGGCGGCGATGTTCCACCTGTTCACCCACGCCTTCTTCAAGGCGCTGCTGTTCCTGGGCGCAGGCTCGGTGATCAACGGCATGCACCACGAGCAGGACATGCGGAAGTACGGGGCCCTGGCCAAGCTGCTGCCGGTGACCTTCATCGCCATGACCATCGGCACCATCGCCATCACCGGCCTGGGCCTGCCGCCGCTGCACCTGGGCTTCGCGGGCTTCTATTCGAAGGACACCATCATCGAGGCGGCCTACGCCGCCGGCACGCACAACGGCGTCGCCATGTTCGCCTGGACGATCGGCGTGCTGGTGGCCGGCCTGACCTCGTTCTACTCCTGGCGCCTGGCCTTCTTCACCTTCAACGGCAAGGCCCGCTGGGGGCATGACGACCACCACGCTCACGACGCGCACGGCCACGACGACCACGCCTCGTCGGCCCAGATCGAGACCCATGACGAGCCGCTGCCCGACGATGGGCACGACGATCATGGCCACGACCACAAGCCGCACGAGAGCCCATGGGTGATGCTGGTTCCGCTGGTCGTACTGTCGATCGGCGCGGTGTTCGCCGGCTTCGTGTTCACCGACTATTTCGTCGGCCACGGCCAGGCCGAGTTCTGGCGCGGCGCGATCTTCAACGCCCCGACCAACCACGTGCTGCACGAGGCGCACGAGGTTCCGGAACTGGTGAAGTGGAGCCCGCTGTTCGCTTCGATCCTCGGCCTGGCGATCGCCGTCTGGGTCTATCTGGTGAAGGGCGACGAACGGCTGGGGGCCAAGCTCGCCGCCCGCAACGGCCCGCTCTACGTGTTCTTCTACAACAAGTGGTTCTTCGACGAACTCTATCAGGCGACCTTCGTGCGCCTGGCCAAGTTCCTCGGCGACCTGTTCTGGAAGGGCGGCGACCAGAAGCTGATCGACGGCCTCGGACCCGACGGCGTCAGCGCCGTCAGCTACGAGGTCGGTCGGCGGACCGGCAAGCTGCAGAGCGGCTACGTCTATCACTACGCCTTCGTCATGCTGCTCGGCGTCGCCGGCCTGCTGACGTTCGCCCTCTATGCATTCCGTTGAGGACGGATCGATGACCGGCCTGCTTAGCCTCACCACCTTCTTCCCGCTCGCCGGCGTGGCGGTCCTGCTGGCGGTCCGCGCCCTGCAGGGCGACAACGCCAAGACCGACGGCCTGGCGAAGTGGATCACCCTGGCGACCACCCTGGTGACCTTCGCCCTGTCGATCCTGCTGGTCGCCCAGTTCGATCCCAAGAACCCCGGCTTCCAGTTCGTGGAGGACGCGGCCTGGTTCGCCGGCCTGCACTACCGCATGGGCGTGGACGGGATCTCGATCCTGTTCGTGCTGCTGACCGCCTTCCTGCTGCCGCTCTGCATCGTCGCCAGCTGGAAGTCGATCGACAAGCGGATCGTCGAATACATGATCTGCTTCCTGGTCCTCGAGACCCTGGTGATCGGCGTGTTCTGCGCCCTGGACCTGATCCTGTTCTACCTCTTCTTCGAGGGCGGCCTGGTTCCGATGTTCCTGATCATCGGCATCTGGGGCGGCAAGCGCCGGGTCTATGCGGCCTACAAATTCTTCCTCTACACCCTGCTCGGCTCGGTGCTGATGCTGGCGGCCATCCTGTCGATGATCGCCATCGCCCACACCTCGTCGATCCCGGCGCTGATGACCTATAAGTTCGCGCCGTGGCTGCAGACCTGGCTGTGGCTGGCCTTCTTCGCCAGCTTCGCGGTCAAGATGCCAATGTGGCCGGTCCACACCTGGCTGCCCGACGCTCACGTCGAGGCCCCGACCGCCGGTTCGGTGATCCTGGCCGGGATCCTGCTGAAGATGGGCGGCTACGGCTTCCTGCGCTTTTCCCTGCCGATGTTCCCCAACGCGTCGGAGCTGTTTCAGCCGCTGGTGTTCGCGATGTCGGTGATCGCCATCGTCTACACCTCGCTGGTCGCCTTCCGGCAGACCGACATCAAGAAGCTGATCGCCTATTCCTCGGTGGCCCACATGGGCTTTGTGACCATGGGCATCTTCTCGGGCAACGCCCAGGGCGAGCAGGGCGCGATCTTCCAGATGCTGAGCCACGGGGTGATCTCCGGCGCGCTCTTCCTCTGTGTCGGCGTCGTCTATGACCGCATGCACACCCGCGAGATCGCCTTCTACGGCGGCCTGACCAACCGCATGCCGTGGTACGCCGCGACCTTCATGCTGTTCACCATGGGCAATGTCGGCCTGCCGGGCACCTCGGGCTTCGTCGGTGAAATCCTGACCATGACCGGCGCGTACAAGGCCTCGACCTGGACGGCCCTGGTGGCCACCACGGGGGTGATCCTGTCGGCGGTCTATGCGCTGAACCTCTACCGTCGGGTGATGTTCGGCGAGATCGTCAATCCCGAGCTTAAGGCCATCACCGATCTGGACCTCCGCGAGATCGTGATCTTCGCCCCGCTGATCATCGCCACCCTGGTGCTCGGCGTTTATCCCAATCTCATCTTCAACCTGACCGCGTCGTCCGTCGACGGGCTCGTCGGCGCCTGGCGCGCCGCCGTGGGCGGGTGAGGGACCCCATGACGTTCGCCGCCAACTTCTCCCTCGTTCTTCCCGAAGTCATCCTCGGGGCCTCGGCCCTGGTGCTGCTGGTCTGGGGCGCGTTCCAGGGCAAGACCTCGCCGCTGTTCACCGGCGCGGCCGTCCTGGCCCTGCTGGCCGCCGCCGTCGCCGCCGTCTGTGGTCCGCACGGCCACGCCTTCAACGGCGTCTACGCCGCCGACGCCGCCGCCAGCTACGCCAAGGTCGCCATCTACCTGTTCAGCGCCATCGCCATCGTGCTGGGCGACCGCTGGCTGGCCGTGCGCGGCGACCAGAAGTTCGAATACGCCGTGCTGGTGATCCTGGCCGCCGTGGGCATGGGCGTCACCGCCTCGGCCGGCGACCTGATCAGCCTCTATATCGGCGTCGAGCTGCAATCCCTGGCGCTCTACGTGCTGGCCGCCTTCCGCCGCGACGACGCCAAGTCGTCGGAGGCGGGCCTGAAGTATTTCGTGCTCGGCGCCCTGTCGTCGGGCCTGCTGCTGTACGGCGCCTCGCTGATCTACGGCTTCGCCGGCTCGACCCGCTTCGCCGACATCGCCGCCGTCGCCCATGGCGCCCACGGCATGGGCCTGCTGTTCGGCCTGGTGTTCCTGGTCTGCGGCCTGGCCTTCAAGGTCTCGGCCGCGCCGTTCCACATGTGGACGCCCGACGTCTATGAAGGCGCCCCGACCCCGGTGGTCGGCTTCTTCGCGGCGGCTCCCAAGCTGGCGGCGATGATGATGTTCGCCCGGGTGCTGGGCGACGCCTTCCCGGACGCGGTCGGCCAATGGCGGCAGATCCTGGTGATCACCGCCCTGGCCTCGGTGTTCGTCGGCGCCTTCGCGGGCCTGGCCCAGAGCAACCTCAAGCGCCTGTGGGCCTACAGCTCGATCGCCAATGTCGGCTACGCCCTGCTGGGCGTGGCGACCGGCGGCGAGGTCGGCCTGCAGTCGATGCTGATGTTCATGACCCTCTACATGGTCGACGTCACCGGCTTCTTCGCCTGCCTTCAGGCCCTGTCCCGCGACGGCAAGCCGATGGAGACCATCGAGGACATGGCCGGCCTGGTGAAGGAACGTCCGGGCGTGGCCCTGGCCATGACCGCGTTCTCGCTGTCGGCCCTGGGCCTGCCGCCGTTCTCGGGCTTCTGGGCCAAGTTCTACGTGTTCAAGGCGGCCATGGGCTCGGGCGACGTGCTGCTGCAATGGGCGGCGGTGCTGGGCCTGGTCGGCAGCGTGGTCGCGGCCTTCTACTACCTGCGCCTGATCAAGACCATGTGGTTCGACGCCCCGGCCGGCGCCGTCGACAAGCCGCAGCCGACCGCCCGCGCGATCGGCTTCGCCGCGGCGCTGTTCTCGTTCCCGGTCGTGCTGGTGGCGCTGGTCTGGCTCGACCCCGCGGCCAGAGCGGCCGCGGCGGCCTTCGGCCACGCGTGACGTGACGGGCGCAGTCCCGCCTTCCCAAGGTCCGGCCATCGTCGTTCTGGACGTGATCGACTCGACCAACGCCGAGGCCCGTCGCCGGGCCGAGGCGGGGGAGGCGGGCCCCGTCTGGCTGCTGGGCCTGCGCCAGACCGCCGGGCGCGGCCGACGCGGCCGGGCCTGGGAGACCGGCGAGGGCAACCTGGCCGCCACCCTGCTGTTTTGCACCGACAAGCCGCCGGCCGAGGCCGCCCAGGTGTCGTTCGTCGCCGCCCTGGCGGTGGCCGACCTGCTGGGCGCCTATGTCCCCGCCAGCCTCGTTAGCCTCAAATGGCCCAACGACCCGCTGCTGGGCGGACTGAAGGTCAGCGGCATCCTGGTGGAGTCCGGGGCGCGGCCGGCTGGGGGCCTTTGGGTCGCCGTCGGGGTGGGGGTCAATCTGGCCCGCAAGCCGATCGACAGCGAACGCCCCGCCACCGCCTTGCCCACCTACAGGGTGGCGCCGCCGCCCAAGCCGATCGAGGCGATCGAGGTCCTGGCCGCCGCCTTCGCCCGCTGGAACGACGTCTGGCTGCGGCTGGGCTTTCCCGCCATCGCCGACGCCTGGACCGCGCGCGCCCACGGCCTGGGCGAGCCCTGCCTGGCGCGGCTGGGCCAGGAAACCGTCGAGGGCGTCGCCGAAGGTCTGGACGCCGACGGCGCCCTGCGTCTTCGTCTGGCCGACGGCCGTGTGCGCCGGATCACCGCCGGCGACGTCTTTTTCGGGGGGGCCTCCTGATGTTGCTGGCCATCGAACAGGGCAACACCAACACCATGTTCGCCATCCACGACGGCGAAGCCTGGATCGCCCAGTGGCGCGCCGCCACCGAGAGCACGCGTACGGCTGACGAATACGTGGTCTGGCTGTCGCAGCTGCTGTCGATGCGCGGCCTGGGCTTTCGGGCCATCGACGCCTGCATCATCTCCAGCGTCGTGCCGCAGTCGATCTTCAACCTGCGCAACCTGTCGCGGCGCTATTTCAACGTCGAGCCGCTGGTGATCGGCGAGAACGCCCGGTTGGGCGTCGACGTGCGGATCGACAAGCCGTCCGAGGCCGGGGCCGACCGCCTGGTCAACGCCGTGGGCGCGCACATGGTCTATCCGGGGCCGCTGATCGTCATCGACAGCGGCACGGCCACCACCTTCGACATCGTCGGCGCCGACGGGGCCTTCGAGGGCGGCATCATCGCCCCAGGCATCAACCTCTCCATGCAGGCCCTGCACGAAGCCGCCGCCAAGCTGCCGCGCATCGCCATCCAGCGGCCGGCCGGCAATCGCGTGGTCGGCACCGACACTGTCAGCGCCATGCAATCGGGCGTATTCTGGGGCTATATCTCGTTGATCGAAGGCCTGGTGGCCCGGATCAAGGCCGAGCGGGCCGAACCCATGACTGTCGTCGCCACCGGCGGCGTCGCCTCGCTGTTCGAGGGCGCCACCGACAGCATCGACCACTTCGATTCAGACCTGACCATCCGTGGCCTCCTCGAAATTCATCGCCGCAACACCCATTTAGAGACCTAATGACCAAATATACCGACAAGCCTTCCCCCAAGGACGAACTCGTCTTCCTGCCGCTCGGCGGGTCGAACGAGATCGGCATGAACTTCAATCTGTACGGCTACGGCCCGGCCGACGATCGCAAATGGATCGTCGTCGACCTGGGCGTGACGTTCGGCGACCAGACCACGCCCGGCGTCGAGATCATCCTGCCCGACCCCGAATTCATCGAGGCCTATGCCGACGACATCATCGGCATCGTCCTGACCCACGCCCACGAAGACCACCTGGGCGCCGTGCACTGGCTGTGGCCGCGCCTGAAGGCGCCGGTCTACGCCACGCCCTTCACCGCCTTCCTGCTGCGCGAGAAGCTGCGCGACGCGCGGCTGCTGGACGAGGTGCCGATCACCGAGATCCCGCTGAGCGGCAGCTTCGACCTGGGTCCGTTCCACCTGGAAATGATCACCCTGACCCACTCGATCCCCGAGCCGAACGGCCTGGCGATCAAGACGCCGTTGGGCACGATCCTGCACACCGGTGACTGGAAGATCGATCCCGATCCCCAGCTGGGCGGTCCCACCGACATCGCGGCCATCAAGCGCCTCGGCGACGAGGGCGTGCTGGCCATGGTCTGCGACAGCACCAACGTCTTCGTCGACGGCGAGGCCGGGTCCGAAGCCGACGTCCGCGTGGCGATGAACCGGCTGATCAAGGGCCTGACCGGCAAGATCGCCGTGGCCTGCTTCGCGTCCAACGTGGCCCGGATGGACACGGTGATCCGCGCCGCCCAGGCCGCCGGCCGCAAGGTCTGCCTGGCCGGCCGCTCGATGCACCGGATGAGCGCCGCCGCCCGCCACGTCGGCCTGCTGGAGGGCCTGGAGCCGTTCATCACCGACGACCAGGCCAAGTACCTGCCCGAGAACGAGGTCCTGTTCCTATGCACCGGCAGCCAGGGCGAGGCCCGCGCGGCCCTGGCCCGGATCGCCGAAGGCACCCACCCGCACGTCAAGCTCTCGCAGGGCGACCACGTGATCTTCAGCTCGCGGGTGATCCCGGGCAACGAGATCCCGATCCGCAACCTGCAGAACAAGCTGGCCGACCGCGGCGTGCGCCTGCACACCGAGCGCGACACCCCCGGCATCCACGTCAGCGGCCACCCCTGCCGCGACGAGCTCAAGCAGATGTACCAGTGGGCCCGGCCGACCATCGCCGTGCCGACCCACGGCGAGCGCCGCCACCTGATCGAGCACGCCGCCTTCGCCAAGGACCTGCAGGTGCCGCACGCGGTCAGCCCGCGCAACGGCGACATGGTGCTGCTGGCCCCCGGCCATCCGCAGATCATCGACGAGGTACCGTCCGGCCGGCTCTATGTCGACGGCGGCGTGGTGACGCCCGAGAACGGCGACGCCCTGCGCGAGCGCCGTCACGCGGCGTTCAACGGCATGCTGGCGGTCTCGGTCGTGCTGGACGGCAAGAGCCGCATCGTCTCGGGCCCGCAGGTCCGCGGCCTGGGCCTGGCCGGCGACGCCGAGTATCCGCTCGACGACGCCCTCGACGACCTGGCGGAGGAGGCCGAGAACGCCTTCAAGCGCCTGGGCGGCGACCAGCGCGAGATCGACGAGGCCATCGAGAGCGCCCTGTCGCGCGCCGTCAAGAAGGCGGCCTTCCGGATCTGGGAGCGCAAGCCCGTGGTCGAGACCACGGTGCTGCGGGTCTAGGCCGCGATGGACGAAGACCAGCTGACCGTCTCCGAACCCCCACCGCGCCAAGCGCTGTGGGGCAGGGGGCCGGCGCTGCTGTGGTACGAGGCCTGGCCGGTTCTGGTGTTGACCGCGGTGATCTGGCTGGTCTTCGCCGGTCAGCTGATCGGCGACGCCCTGGGCTATGACGAGGCGATCTTCGTGTACGGCGCCCTGTCCGCGCCTGGCGTTGCGCACGGCTTCTGGTGGACGACCCTGACCCACATGTTCCTGCATGCGGGTTGGCTGCATATCGCCATGAACAGCGCCGCGCTGGTCGCCTTGGGCCCCGCGATCGCCCAGCGACTGGGGCGCGACGCCCTGGGCGGATTGCTGTTCCTCGCCTTCTTCCTGGTCTGCGGTCTGGCCGGCGCCGGCGCCTTCCTGCTGCTGGCGCCCGGCCAAGGCGCGGCGGTCGGGGCGTCGGGCGCGATCTTCGGCCTCTGGGGCGCGGTGGCGCGGCTGTCTGGGCCCGGCGAGATTAAGCTGGCCCCGCTGTTTTCCGACTCGGTCCTGCGACAGGTCGGCTCGGCCGTGGTCTCCAACCTGCTGGTCGTCGGCCTCGGCGCAGCCTACGGCCTGGCTTCGGGCGTGGGGATCATCGGCATCGCCTGGCAGGCTCATCTCGGCGGCTTCGTGGCCGGTCTGCTGTTGATCCAGCTCCTGCCGGCCCGCTTCTATTGGCTGGCCGCGCCGCGCTGAGTCGCCGCTCTTTTCGCAGTGCGGCATAGGTGCTAGGCCAACCGCAAATCATAAGAAATGTGCGGAAACCCACCATGATCGGCAAGCTCAACCACGTCGGCGTCGCCACCCCCTCGATCGACGAGTCGCTGAAGATGTACCGCGACCTGCTGGGCGCGACCTCGCACACCGACAAGTGGGCCATGCCCGAGCAGGGGGTGTGGGTCTGTTTCGTCAACCTGCCCAACAGCCAGATCGAGCTGATCGAGCCCTATGGCGAGGCCTCGCCGATCCACGGCTTCCTGGCCAAGAACCCCAAGGGCGGCCAGCACCACATCTGTTTCGAGGTCGAGAACATCTACGAGGCCCGCGACAGCCTGGTCGCCAAGGGCGCCACCGTGCTGGGCGAGCCGCGGATCGGCGCCCATGGCACGCTGATCATCTTCGTCCACCCCAAGAACATGGGCGGCCTGCTGGTCGAACTCATGGAAACTCCGAAAGAGGCGCACTGATGGGGCCCGTCACCTGCATCGCCGTCTATCTGACCATCTGGTGGACCACGCTGTTCGCGGTTCTGCCGCTGGGCAACCGCACCTTCCGCGAGATGGGCATCGAGCCGCCGCCCGGCGCGGATCCCGGCGCGCCGGTCAATCCGAACCTCAAGCGCAAGTTCTTCACCACCACCTGGGTGTCGGCCCTGGTGATGGCCGGGCTGCTGCTGGTGATCCACTTCCACCTGATCAGCCTGCCGACCCTGCCGGCCACCTATTAATAGCATCAATGGCGCCCAAGCCTTGAGCGATCGGCGGCGAATTTACTGTCATGCGCCCAATCCGTGGGCGAACTTCACCCAGTGGTCAGACCAGACGCAATCCGGCGCCCCGAACAACCGTTCGAGGCCTAGACTCAGAATCACGAGGCCGGCTTTTCCGACCTTGCTCTGTGGCGTCTTCCCCGACGATGACTTGACGGGCCGCGCGTGAACCGCGCGGCCCTCTTTTCGTTCTTGAAGGCGCTCTTTTGTCGGCGCGTTTTCTTCACGCGAACCGGCGGTCCCTTCGCTCGAAAACGCTTCCCCGTCATCTTTTCGCCGCGCGCGTTGCCAAGCTGACGCCCAAGCGGCTATCTCAACGCCTTGAATTTCCCGGAGACGTCCGTTCCATGCGCCTGTCGCGCTATTTCCTGCCCGTTCTGAAAGAATCCCCCGCCGACGCCCAGATCGCCTCGCACCAGCTGATGCTGCGGGCCGGGATGATCCGCCAGGAGGCCGCCGGCATCTATGCCTGGCTGCCGCTGGGCCTGCGGGTGCTCAAGAAGATCGAGCAGATCGTCCGCGAGGAGATGGACCGGGCCGGGGCCATCGAGCTGTTGATGCCGACCCTGCAGCTGGCCGACCTGTGGCGCGAGAGCGGCCGCTACGACGCCTACGGCCCCGAGATGCTGCGCATCGTCGACCGCCACGACCGCGAGCTGCTGTACGGACCGACCAACGAGGAGATGATCACCGAGATCTTCCGCGGCTCGGTGCGCAGCTACAAGGACCTGCCCAAGAACCTCTACCATGTGCAGTGGAAGTTCCGCGACGAGACCCGCCCGCGCTTCGGCGTGATGCGCGGCCGCGAGTTCCTGATGAAGGACGCCTACAGCTTCGACCTCGACGTCGAGGGCGCGCGCAAGTCGTACAACCGCATGTTCGTGGCCTATCTGAACCTGTTCGCCCGCATGGGCCTGAAGGCTGTGCCGATGCGCGCCGACACCGGTCCGATCGGCGGCGACCTGAGCCACGAGTTCATCGTCCTGGCCGACACCGGCGAGAGCGAGGTGTTCTGCCACAAGGACCTGGTCGAGATGGGCGCGCCCGGTCCCGACGTTGACTGGTACGGCGACCTGCAGCCGCTGGTCGACCAGCGCACGGCGATGTACGCGGCCACCGAGGAAATGCACGACGCCGAGGCCTTCGCCAGGATTCCCGAAGGCGACCGCCTGTCGGCCCGCGGCATCGAGGTCGGCCACATCTTCTCGTTCGGGACCAAGTATTCCGAGCCGATGAAGGCCGTGGTCGCCGGCCCCGACGGCAAGGACACTCCGGTGCAGATGGGCAGCTACGGCGTCGGCGTCTCGCGCCTGCTGGGCGCGATCATCGAGGCCAGCCATGACGAGGCCGGGATCATCTGGCCTGAGGCGGTGGCCCCGTTCGACGTCGGGATCATCAGCCTGCGGGTCGGCGACGCCGCCTGCGACGCGGCCTGCGAGAGCGCCTACAAGGCCCTGACCGCGGCCGGCAAGGCGGTGCTCTATGACGACACCGACGCCCGCGGCGGCGGCAAGTTCGCCACCATGGACCTGATCGGCGTGCCCTGGCAGGTGATCGTCGGCCCCAAGGGGATCGCCGACGGCGTGGTCGAGATCAAGAACCGCCGGACCGGCGAGCGCCACACCGCGCCCCTGGCCGAGGTGCTGGCGCAACTGACCGGCAAGGCGGCCGGCTGATGGCCCTCGGCGCCGCCGGCCCGTTCGGAACCTGGGAGCGCACCGTCGCCTGGCGGTACCTGCGCAACAAGCGCAAGAACGGCGGCGTGGCGCTGATCGCCATCATCTCCTTCGCCGCGGTGATGCTGGCGGTCTTCGCCCTGATCACCGTGATGAGCGTGATGAACGGCTTCCGGGCCGAGCTGCTGGGCCGGCTGCTGGGCTTCAACGGCCATGTCTACGCCCAGGGGCCGCTGCTCAACGGCCCCGACCGCGACGGCGTCATCACCCGCATCAAGGCCGTGCGCGGCGTGACCCAGGCTGCGCCGATGGTCGAGGCCCAGGCCATGGTCATCGGGCCCAGCCAGGTGTCGGGCGCCATCGTCCGCGGCGTCACCCCCGCCGACCTGCGCGGCATGAAGATGATCGCCTCCAACATCAAGCGCGGCTCGCTGGCCGGCTTCGGCGAGGGCGAATACGGCGGCGACATGGTGCTGATCGGCGACCGCATGGCCCGCAACCTCGGCCTGTCGGTCGGCGACGCCATCACCCTGATCTCGCCCGCCGGCCCGGCCACCGCCTTCGGGTCCTCGACCAATGAGAAGGACTATACGGTCGGCGGCATCTTCAGCGTCGGCATGAGCCAGTTCGACGAAAGCTTCGTCTATATGGCGCTGCCCCAGGCCCAGCTGTTCTTCGGCCGCGACACGTCAATTGACTATGTCGAGATCAAGATCGCCGATCCCGACAAGGCCAAGCAGATCAAGCCGATCATCGAGCAGGCCAGCGGACCGGGGGCCTTCGTCCAGGATTGGATGGACAAGAACGCCAGCTATTTCAACGCCCTGCAGGTCGAGCGCAAGGTCATGCGGCTGATCCTGTTCTTCATCGTCGCCATCGCCACCCTCAACATCATCTCGGCCCTGGTCATGCTGGTGAAGAACAAGGGCCGCGACATCGCCATCCTGCGGACCATGGGGGCCAGCCAAAGTTCGATCCTGCGGATCTTCATCATGGCCGGCGCCTCGATCGGCCTGGCCGGCACCCTGACGGGCCTGCTGCTGGGGGTGCTGTTCTGCGCCAATATCGCCGCCATCCAGAACTTCGTCGAATGGGTGACCGGCACGGCGGTGTTTAGCGCCGACATCTATTTCCTCGCCCATATCCCGGCCAAGATCGACTGGGCCGAGGTGGCCGGCATTGTCGGGATCTCGACGGCGATGAGCATCCTGGCCACCCTGCCGCCGGCCATCCGCGCCTCGCATCTCGATCCGGTCGAGGCCCTTCGCTATGAGTAGCCCGGTCCTGGCTCTGCGCGGCGTCGAGCGCACCTATGTCACCGAGGCCGGGGCGCTGAACGTGCTGCGCGGCGTCGACCTGGACGTCTATCCCGGCGAGGTGGTCGGGCTGATCGGACCGTCCGGCTCGGGCAAGTCGTCGCTGCTGCACGCCGCCGGCCTGCTGGAAAAGCCCAACGCCGGGGTGATCGCCCTGGACGGCCGCGACTGCTCCAAGTTGTCGGAACGGCAACGCACCAAGGTGCGGCTGTCGACCGTCGGCTTCATCTACCAGTTCCACCACCTGCTGCCCGAGTTCAGCGCGCTGGACAACGTCGCCATGCCCTCGATGATCGCCGGCAAGAGCAAGGCCGAGGCGCGGGCCTCGGCGACCGAGATGCTGAACCAACTGGGCTTGGCCGCGCGCCTCGACCACCAGCCGGGCCAGATGTCGGGCGGCGAGCAGCAGCGGGTGGCCATCGCCCGGGCCCTGGCCAACAAGCCCAAGCTGCTGCTGGCCGACGAGCCGACCGGCAATCTCGACCCGGCCAATTCGGCGGGGGTGTTCCAGGCGCTCTACGAGCAGGCCCGGCAACGCGGCGTGGCGGCCCTGATCGCCACCCACAACATGGAACTGGCCCGCTACATGGACCGGGTCTTCGCTCTGAAGGACGGCCACCTGGTGGCGCAAAGGTTCTAGGCTCGCCCCATATCTCCCTCCCACCGTCATCCTCGGACTTGTTCCGAGGACCCCTATGCCAGCCGCGCTGTCGGTCGGGATGGACCGCGGCCTCGCCGTACTTCCGTCCGCCTTCTTCGCGGCGGAAGCAGGGATCCTCGGAACAAGTCCACGGCTGTCCGGTTGGGGCTGTGGAGCGGTCGGGATGTTGCTGATTTGACTCGGGTCTTGAGATTTTCGGCGTGAGAGGACGCTGACGGGCGTGCCGCCATTGTTTGAGTAGACGGGTTGCATGGC
>NZ_JBIXJO010000026.1:0-50295 GCF_052871235.1 Caulobacter sp. LARHSG274
GTCCACCGGCCGCGCGGAGCGCCCGTGACGTGTCGAAACGGTACTCTCCAAATACAATTCCGGGCATGGCCCGGGCGCTCCGCCGCCTCCCCAGCCCCGCCGGCCTTCGCCGGCGGTCGGCGCCGACGCGCGCCTCGAAGATCCGGATGTTCAGACCGCCTTCACCGCCGAGACGATCGACTTGACCACCTTGCGGACCAGGACCGGGTCGTCGCCCTCGGCCATGATGCGGATCAGCGGCTCGGTGCCCGAGGGGCGGACGACGATGCGGCCGGCGCCGTTCAGCTGGGCCTCGCCGTCGGCGATGGCCTCCTTGACGGTCTTGTGCTCCAGCGGCTTGCCGCCGGCGAAGCGGACGTTTTCCAAGAGCTGCGGCAGGGGTTCGAACTGACGGCCGAGAGCGCTCATCGGTCGGCCGGTGCGAACCATCACCGCCAGCACCTGCAGCGCGGCGATCAGGCCGTCGCCGGTGGTCGAGAAGTCCGACAGGATCACATGGCCCGACTGCTCGCCGCCGATGTTGAAGCCGCCCTCGCGCATCCGGGCCATCACATAGCGGTCGCCGACCGCCGTGCGCTCCAGCGTCAGGCCGCGGCCGCCCAGGAAGCGTTCGAGGCCGAGATTGGACATCACCGTGGCTACCACCCCGCCGGCCTTCAGCTTGCCGGCCTCGGCCAGGGCGACGGCGATGATGGCCATGATCTGGTCGCCGTCGACCACCACGCCCTTCTCGTCGCAGATCACCAGGCGGTCGGCGTCGCCGTCCAGGGCGATGCCGATGTCGGCGCGGTATTCGCGCACCAGCTTGGCCATGGCTTCCGGATGGGTCGAGCCGCATTCCTCGTTGATATTGGTGCCGTCCGGCGTGACCCCGACCTCGATGACCTCGGCCCCCAGCTCGTAGAGGGCGGTGGGGGCGACCTTGTAGGCCGCGCCGTGGGCGCAATCGATCACCACCCGCAGGCCCGACAGGCTCATCTGGCGCGGGAAGGTGGCCTTGACGATTTCGACATAGCGGGCCTGGGCGTCGTCGATGCGCTTGACCCGGCCCAGGCCGCGCGGCGGGGCCAGGCCCTCCTGCAGGCCCTCGTCCATCAAGGCCTCGATCTTCAGCTCCTGCTCGTCCGACAGCTTGTAGCCGTCGGGGCCGAACAGCTTGATGCCGTTGTCGGCGAAGTCGTTGTGGCTGGCGCTGATCATCACCCCGAGGTCGGCGCGCATCGAGCGGGTCATCATCGCCACGGCCGGGGTCGGCAGCGGGCCGAACAGCCGCACGTCCATGCCGACGCTGGCGAAGCCGGCGACCAGGGCCGGCTCGATCATGTAGCCCGACAGCCGGGTGTCCTTGCCGATCACCACCAGGTGGCGGCGATCGTCCTGCGAGCGGAACAGCTTGCCGGCCGCCAGGCCGACGCGCAGGGCGACCTCGGCGGTCATCGGATGCTGGTTGGCCTGGCCGCGGATGCCGTCGGTGCCGAAATAGGCGCGCTTGCTCATGGGGGTCGGATCTCGATCTTGATCGTCGCCGGACCGCGAAACGATCCGAAATGCAGATTTATAGCGGCGAGGCTTGAGCGAATGCTAAAGCCCAGCCTCGATATTCCCGCGTCGGTAGCTTTAGTCCTGGCCGACGGGTTCTACAAAGGATCATGGCCCATGTGCGGCATCATCGGCATCGTCGGAACTAAGCCCGTCGCCGAACGCCTGATCGACAGCCTCAAGCGGCTGGAATATCGCGGCTACGACTCGGCCGGGGTCGCAGCCGTGGTCGGCGGCAAGGTCGAGCGGCGGCGGGCCCAGGGCAAGATCAAGAACCTCGAGGCGGTGCTGGCCGAGCAGCCGCTGGTCGCCCAGAACGGCATCGGCCATGTGCGCTGGGCCACCCACGGCGCGCCCAATGTCGCCAACGCCCATCCCCACACCGCCGGCCGCGTCACCCTGGTGCACAACGGCATCATCGAGAACTTCGCCGAGCTGAAAGCCGAGCTGATCGCCGCCGGCCGCCTGTTCGAGAGCGACACCGACACCGAGGTCATCGCCCAGCTGATCGACGCCGAACTGGCCACGCGCCTGGCCCCGCTGGAGGCCTTCAAGGCCACGCTCGACCGGCTGACTGGGGCCTACGCCCTGGCGGTGCTGGTCGAGGGGGCCGACAACCTGGTGCTGGGCGCCCGCCGCGGCAGCCCGCTGGTGGTCGGCGAGGGCGAGGGCGAGATGTTCCTGGGCTCGGACGCCCTGGCCGTCGGCCCGTTCACCAACCGGGTGATCTATCTGGAGGAGGGCGACTATGTGGCCCTCGACCACGACAGCGCCCGGATCTTCGACGTCGCCGGGCGGCCGGTGACGCGGCCGGTCAAGGTGGTCCCCGCCTCGGCGGTGATGATGGAGAAGGGCAACTACCGGCACTTCATGGAAAAGGAGATCCATGACCAGCCGGAGGGCTGCCAGCGGACCATCGCCGCCTATGTCGACGCCCTGACCGCCAAGGCGGCCATGCCCGGCGGCCTCGACCTGGCCGGGCTGGAGCGCATCCAGGTCGTGGCCTGCGGCACCTCCTACATCGCCGGCGTCATCGGCAAGTACCTGATCGAGCAGCTGGCCGACCTGCCGGTCGACGTCGAGATCGCCTCGGAGTTCCGCTACCGCCAGCCGGCCCTGCGCCCGGGCTCGCTGGTCATCGCCATGTCGCAGTCGGGCGAGACCGCCGACACCCTGGCGGCGCTGCGCTACTGCAAGGCCAAGGGCATGAAGAGCGCCGTGGTCGTCAACGCCGCCGAATCGACCATGGCCCGCGAGGTCGACGTGGTCTGGCCGATCCATTGCGGGCCCGAGATCGGCGTGGCCTCGACCAAGGCCTTCACCGCCCAGGTCAGCGTGATGATCGCCCTGGCCGTGGCCGCCGCCAAGGCCCGCGGCCGCATCGACGAGGCCGAGGAGCGCCGCCTGGTCCGGGTGATGCTGGAGGCCCCGCGGCTCATCGCCGAGGCCATCGGCCTGGAGGACAGCCTCAAGGACATCGCCGCCGAGATCGCCAAGGCCCGCGACGTGCTCTATCTGGGCCGCGGCCCGATGTCGGCCCTGGCGCTGGAAGGGGCGCTGAAGCTCAAGGAGATCAGCTACATCCACGCCGAGGGCTACGCCGCCGGCGAGTTGAAGCACGGCCCGATCGCCCTGGTCGACGACCAGACCCCGATCATCATTCTCGCGCCCTACGACTCCTGGTTCGAGAAGTCGGCCTCGAACATGAGCGAGGTCATGGCCCGCGGCGGCCAGGTGGTGTTCATCACCGACCCGCAGGGCGCCCGGCACGCCCCGGCCGGCGCCAAGGTGGTGGTCACCGCCCCGGCCTGCGACCCCCTGGTCTCGGCCCTGGTGATGTCAGCTCCGATCCAGCTCCTGGCCTACCACGTCGCCGTTCTGAAGGGCGCGGACGTCGACCAGCCGCGGAACCTGGCGAAGTCGGTGACGGTGGAGTAGCGGGCGGCTTTAGCGCGCTCGCTCCCCCTCGAACATATAGTCCCGGGTCATCGGCAGGGCGCCGACCCTTTTGGCGACCTGGATCTGGAAGACCATGTGGCCGCCGTAGCGGAAGCCGAGCTCGGCGCCGCACAGATAGAACTCCCACATCCGCCGGAAGCGGGCGTCGAACATCGCCGGGATTTCCGGATCGGCCAGGAACCGCATCCGCCAGTGCCTGCAGGTCTCGGCATAGTGCAGGCGCAGGATCTCGATATCGGTGATCCACAGGCCGGCCGCTTCGACCGCCCTGACGATCTCCGACAGGCCCGGGATGTAGCCGCCGGGGAAGATGTATTTCTGGGTGAAGGCGTTGGTGGCGCCCGGGCCCGACATCCGGCCGATCGAATGGATCACCGCGCTGCCGTCGTCGGCCAGCAGCCGGCTGACCGTTTCGAAATAGGTGCGGAAGTTCGGCGCCCCGACATGCTCGAGCATGCCGACCGAGACGATGCGGTCGAAGGTCTGGTCGAGGTCGCGATAGTCGGTTAGCTGGAATCTGGCCCGGTCGGCGAGGCCCGCCGCCTGGGCCCGCTCTTGGGCCAGGGCCAGCTGCTCGGTCGACAGGGTGACGCCGGTGACCTCGGCCCCGTGGTCGGCCGCCAGGGTCAGGGCCATGCCGCCCCAGCCCGAGCCGATGTCGAGCACCTTCATGCCCGGCGACAGGTTCAGCTTGGCGGCGATATGGGCCTTCTTGGCCGCCTGCGCCTCCTCCAGCGTCATGTCCGGACGGGCGAAATAGGCGCAGCTGTACTGCATGTCGGCGTCGAGGAACCGCCGGTAGAAGGCGTTCGAGACGTCGTAATGGTGAGCGACGTTGCGGCGCGAGGCGATGCGGTCGTTGAGCGACTGCAGGGTCCGCTTCAGGGCCTTGCGGGCCCGGGTCAGCCGCGTGCCGCGCTTGGGGGCGCGGCCGCCGCTCTTGCCGACCATCTCCAGCAGGTCCCACAGGGCTCCCTGCTCGAGGACCAGGTCGCCGTCCATATAGGCCTCGCCCAGGCCAAGGCTGGGATTGGCGACCAGACGGCGCAGGCCCTTGGCGGTCAGGCGCATCGTCACCGGCGGCCCCGAGCCGTCGCCGGCGGTCTTCACCGCGCCGCCCGGGAGGTGGAGGGTCAGGTTCCCGACCTTGACCATCTTGTTCAGCAGAGCTTCGATCATGACGCGACCCTAGCGCGAGCCTCGCCGGGAGGAACAGACGGAAATTTTCCGTCCGTGCCCCTTGTCTTTCGACGCCCGGCTTCCGTTCACCGCTCGCTGTCGAGATGGGCCATCTGGGCCGCGGCGTAGCGGTCGCCGGCCGCCGCGCCCTTGGGCACGGCCCGTTCGATGCCGGCCAGGTCCTCGGTCGACAGCGCCACGTCCAGCGCGCCCAGCGACTCGGCCAGGCGGGTCCGGGTGCGGGCCCCGACCAGCGGCACGATGTCGTCGCCCTGGGCGGCGACCCAGGCGATGGCGACCTGGGCGACGGTGACGCCCTTGGCCTGCGCGATCGTCCGCAGGGCCTCGACGAGGGCCAGGTTGCGGTCGAGGTTTTCACCCTGGAACCGCGGCGAGAAGGCGCGGAAATCGCCGGCCTCGGCCTTGGCGTCGCCTTTGGCGAAGTGGCCGCCGATCAGCCCGCGCGACAGCACGCCATAGGCGGTCATGCCGATGCCCAGCTCGCGCAGCACCGGCAGGATCTTGTCCTCGACGCCGCGCGAGATCAGCGAATATTCGATCTGCAGGTCGGCGATCGGGTGGATGGCGGCGGCCCGGCGGATCGTTTCGGCGCCGACCTCCGACAGGCCGATGTGGCGCACGAAGCCGGCCTTGACGAGGTCGGCGATGGCCCCGACCGTCTCCTCGATCGGCACGTCCGGGTCGAGGCGCGCGGGACGGTAGATGTCGATATGGTCGACGCCCAGCCGCTGCAGCGTATAGGCCAGCGAGGTCTTGACCGCGGCCGGGCGACCGTCGAAGCCGATCCAGCCGCCGGCCGGGTCGCGTTGGGCGCCGAACTTGACGCTGAGGATCGCCTGCTCGCGCTTGCGGCCCTTCAGGGCCTCGCCGATCAGCATCTCGTTGTGGCCCATGCCGTAGAAGTCGCCGGTGTCGATCAGAGTGACTCCCGCCTCCAGGGCGGCGTCGATCGTGGCCAGGCTTTCGGCCCGATCCGAGGGGCCGTACAGGCCCGACATGCCCATGGCGCCCAGGCCCAGGGCGGAGACGGTGGGGCCGGCGGTTCCGAGTTGACGCTGTTGCATTGGGATCTCTCCGGGGTGGACGCGCTTGGCGTCGGTGTTCGATGGCGCGGACTATGCCGTCCCGCGCGACGTGCGATAATCCATCCAATCCTGCACGAGCCGTTTGGAAATCCGCACAATGGCCCAGCCCGACCTTGCCGATCTCGACGCCTTCACCGCCGTGGCTCGGGCCCGCAGCTTCCGCGGCGCGGCGGCCCTGCGCGGGGTGTCGGCCTCGTCCCTGTCTGAGGCTCTGCGCCGGCTGGAGGCCGACCTCGGGGTGCGGCTGCTCAACCGCACCACCCGCAGCGTCACGCCGACCGAGGCGGGCGAGCGGCTGCTGGCGCGCCTGACCCCGGCCCTGGCCGACGTCACCCTGGCCCTGGACGAGGTCAACGCCTTTCGCGACAGCCCGACCGGGGTGCTGAAGCTGAACGTGCCCGGCGCGGTGGCCCGCATCATCTTTCCGGACCTGATCCCCCGGTTCCTGAAGGCCTATCCCGGCGTGCGGCTGGAGATCACCGCCGAGGACAGCTTCGTCGACGTGCTGGCCGCCGGCTTCGACGCCGGGGTCCGCTATGACGAGCGGCTGGAGAAGGACATGATCGCCGTGCCCCTGTCGGGACCGCAGCGCTTCGTGGTGGTCGGCGCGCCGGCCTATTTCGCGGCCCATGGCCGGCCGGTCCATCCGCGCGAGCTGCTGGGCCATCCCTGCATCCGCCATCGCTTCGCCAGCGGCAGCAGCTACGCCTGGGAGTTCGAGAAGGACGGCGAGGTGATCCGCATCCAGCCCGAAGGACCGTTGATCACCACCAGTGTGGAGCTGGAACTGGCGGCCGCGGAAGCGGGCCTGGGCCTGTTCGCCAGTTTCGAAGGCTTCGCCGCGGCCGCCATCGCCGCCGGCCGGCTAGAGACCGTGCTCGACGACTGGCTGCCGCCGTTCACCGGCCCCTATCTCTACTATCCCAGTCGCCGCCACATGCCCGCGCCGCTGCGGGCCTTCGTCGATTTCATCAAGGCCGAAAGGACCAGAAGCGCCTGACCGTCAGCCGCGTCCCGTGACCGAGGCCAGGGCCCGGGCGATCTGGTGGACGTTGTAGGGCTTGCGGACGATCGGGGCGTCGAAGCCCATCGGCGCGGCCTTGTCGGCATAGCCGGTGGCGAAGACGAACGGCCGGCCCTCGCGCCGCAGGACCTCGGCGACGGGGGCCACGGACTGGCCGTTGAGGTCGGCGTCCAGCACCGCGGCGTCGAAGGTCAGCTCCAGCATCTGCAGGGCCTCGGCCAGTTCGGCCGCGCAGCCGACCACCTCGACGCCGGAATCCTCCAGCCCGGCCTCCAGCTCCATGGCCAGCAGCAGCGAATCCTCGACGATCAGCACCTTCAGGCCCGCGATGTCGCCGGCCTTGAAGGTGTCGTCGCCGCCGCCCAGGGTCTCGACGATGCGCTCGTCGGGCTGGACGTCCGGCTCGGGCTCGGGCAGGTCGACCAGGGCGTGGGCCGCGGCGTGGATCATCGCCGCCACGCCGCTGCGGCGGTATTCGATCTGGGCCCGGCCGCCGAGTTCACGCCCGACCACGTCCTCGATCAGGGTGGCGCCGAACCCGCGGGCGGTTGGCGGCGAGGTCAGGGGACCGCCGGTCTCCAGCCATTCGAGATTGAAGCCGCCGTCGGGCGCTCGCCGCCAGACCACCTCCACCCGGCCGCTTTCCAGCGACAGGGCGCCGAACTTCACCGCATTGACGGCCAGCTCGTGCAAGGTCAGCGACAGGGCCGCGGCGGCCCGCGGGGTCAGAAACAGCTCCGGACCGTCCCAGCGGGTCTGGTTGGGGGCCAGGCCGCCCAGCTCGGCGGCGGCGATCCGGGCCAGGGTGGCGCCCCGCCAGCGGGCGGCGCTGAGCAGGTCGTGGGCCGAGCTCATCGACTTGAGCCGGCCGTTGAACGCCTTCAGGAAACCGTCCAGCGACGAGGCCTTGCGCGCCGACTGGCCCGCCACCGATTGCACGGCGGCCAGGATGTTCTTGACCCGGTGGTCCAGCTCGGTGAGCAGGTTCTCGCGCTGGTCATCGGCGTCGCGGCGGGCGGTGACGTCCTGCACCACGCCGATCAGCCGCAGCGGCTTCTGCTCGGCGTCGCGGACCAGCAGGCCGGCGACCCGGTTCCAGACCACCCGGTCGGGCTCGGAGGTCACGCGGCGGAATTCGACCTCGTAGCGACCCTGGGTTTTGAGCTGCTCGTCGATCGAAGCGCGCACGGCCTCGCGGTCGTCGGGATGGACGACGGAATACAGCGCCTCGCCGCCCTCGGCCGGTTCGTCGCCAGCGGGGATCTCGGTGATCCGCGCCATCCGCGGGCTGACCCGCACGACGTCGGCGGGGATGTCCCAGTCGAACTCGCCCAGGTTGGCGGCGCGCAGGGCCAGGGTGATCCGCTCGCTGTCGAGGGCGCGCTCGGCGGCGTTGCGGGCCGTCTCGGCGTCGTGCAGCAGCTCTTCCATGGCCAGGGCGGCCAGGTCGGCCAGGGCCCCGGTCAGGCCGGCGTCCACCGTCTCGCGCGGCGCGTCGTCCTCGACCGTCAGCAGGCCCATCACCTGGCCGTCGGGGTCTTTCAACGGCGCGCACGCGAAGAACCGGGCCTCGCCGGCCAGCGGCGCCGCGATCGGAATGGCCGCTTCGCGGATGTCGCCATGCACCACCGCCCCGCCGCAGCAGCCCATCAGGTCGGCGACCGAGGCGGTGAGCGGATATTCGATCTCGGCGATTCCGACCTTGGCCTTGAGCCAGACGCGGCCGTCGCCGATCAGGCGGATCGCCGCCCGCGGGGCGGCGAACAGGCGCGAGGCCAGGCGGACGATCCGGTCGAAGCGCGGGTCGGCCGGATCGCCGTCCATGGCGCGAAGGGCGTCGAGCGCGCGCAGGCGCCGCGCCTCGTGTTCGTCCGCCAGCGTTGCGCCCGCATCGTCCATGTCCGAATCATAGACCGGGTTCGCGTGACGCGCGAGATCGATAAATCCTTGAGGTTCGTCGTCGCCTGTGGTGAAGCTCCAACCTTGGCGCTAGAATGGAACTTGTCGCCTCGGGTTCGCGTTGACCGGGCGCAGCTTCGCAGCTGCTCGCCCCCAGAAGCCCGAGCCGCGAACCGGAGATCACCATGCCCGACAACGCCCTGAACCCCGCCGCCCAGGAAGCCAACAAGGCGTCGTCGAACGCCAGCGCCGCCCTGGACCACACCGAACGCAGCTTCGGAGAAGCGGCCGCCGCCGCAAAGGTCAATCTGGCCGAAGCGGCCAAGCGCATCGAACAGTCGATCGCCCAGGGCCTGGAGACGCTGCGCGCCCAGACCCGCACCTACACCGACACCGCCGGCCAGCAGGTGGACGACGCCCAGCGCTATGTCGCCGAGCGGGTTCGCGAGCGGCCTATTACCGCCACCCTGGCCGGCCTCGGGGTCGGCGTCCTGCTGGGCCTGCTGCTGGCCGGAAACCGCGGCGGCCGCCACAAGTGATCTTCGAAAAGACCCTGACGACCCTGGCAGCGGCCGCGGCGATCGCCGCGGCCGCTGCTGTGAGCGTGGTCGCCGCCGCCTTCGCCTTGTTCGCCCTGCTGTCGCCCCACCTGGGTCCGGCGGGTTCGGCCGCGGTCGTCGCGGCGGTCGCCGCCGTGATCGTCGGCGTCGCCGGCCTGCTGGCGGCGCGCAAGGCCGAGGAGAAGGCCCGCCCGGCCGCGCCCGACGGCTTCGCCCTGGCCGAGCGAGCGATCGAAATGGTCAAGGAGCGGCCGATCCTGACCATCGGCGCCGCCCTGGCGGCCGGGGTCATCGCCTTCCGCAACCCCGCCCTGGCGGCGATCGTCGCCAAGGCCCTGGCGGACTCGCAAAGGCCGCCGTCGCGCTGAGCGACCTGCGGCCGCCATTCTGAAAATCGCTGTTTTCCCTTCCCCTGGTTTTCCGGGCCTCCGGTCCCATCTTCCGGGGGCGTTTTGCTTTGGAGCGACCCATGTTCAAACTCCCCGACCTGCCCTACGCCTATGAGGCCCTGGAGCCGACCGTCTCGGCCGACACCCTGCATTTCCACCACGACAAGCACCATGCGGCCTATGTCAACGCACTGAACGGCCTGCTGCCGGAGGGCGACAAGCGGCCGCTGGAGGCCGTGATCCGCGAGGCCGGTCCCGGCAAGGTGTTCAACAACGCCGCCCAGGCCTGGAACCACGCCTTCTTCTGGGACGCCATGACCCCGGACAAGCCGGCCCCCGGCGCCGAGCTGTCCGCCGCCATCGCCGAGGCCTTCGGCGACCTGGCCGGGCTGAAGGACAAGTTCGTCGCCGAGGGCGTCGGTCATTTCGGTTCGGGCTGGGTCTGGCTGGCCGTCGAGGGCGGGGCGCTGAAGGTGCTCTCCACCCACGACGCCGACGACACCCTGACCAAGCCGGGCGTCACCCCGCTGCTGGTCTGCGATCTGTGGGAGCACGCCTACTATCTGGACTATCAGAACAACCGCAAAGGCTTCCTGGAAGCCTGGTTCGACGCCCTGCCCAACTGGTCGCTGGCCGATCGCCAGTTCGCCGCGGCCAAGGGCCAGGGCGCGGTCTGGGCCTATCCCGAACCGGCCTGATCCGGTCCGGGGATAACGGGTTAGACTTTCAACGGCGCGACCTCGGTCGCGCCGTTTTCGTTTGCGCCCTTGGGCACGCAGCGCCGTGGCACCGACCAGGTCCGCCAGACCACGAACTGGGTTCTTTCGAAGGCCAGGGCCGTGATGCGGATGTCGACCGCGTCGGCCTCGATCAGGTTGAAGCTGGGCGGCGCGCCGCGCGTCCGCACTGACAGGGTCCCCGAGCCGACCGCCTGGGTGCAGCCGTCCAGGAACGGATAGGGATGGACGAACGGCACGTGGATGTGGCCGGTCAGGACCAGGTCGACGCCGGCCTGGGCGAAGGCCTGGGCCGCCGCCGTCCCGCCCCGCACCCTGGCGGTCATCGGTCCGCCGATCATCTCGATCAGCGGGTGGTGGCAGGCGACGATCTTCAGGCCTTGCGGTTCTGCCTGGCCGAGCACGGCGCAGACCTCGCGCACCTGCCGCCGCGACACCGCGCCCTTCGACCAGTTGAGCCGGATCTGCACGGCCCGGGCCGAGTTCAGCGTCACGACCGTGGCGCGCGGATCCCGCCAGCTGACGCTGCGGGCCGGGCCGAGCCGAGCCTGGTAGCGTCGCCAGGGCGTCGTCACCCGCTCCAGAATCTCGGCGGGGCCTTTGTAGGGCAGGTCATGATTGCCGGGCGTGATCAGTTGCGGCTGCGGCAGGCGGGCGAACCAGGCCTGGGCCGAGGCGAATTCGGTCAGGGCCCCGTCCTTGGTGAGGTCGCCGGCCCCGATCACCAGGTCGGGCTGCTCGGCCTGGATCCGTTCGACGGCCGCCTCGACCGCCTCGCGGTGCTCGCCGCCGAAATGGACGTCGGAGACCTGGACGAGCTTGAACGTCGGAGCGCTCACGCGGCGGGCCCTTCAGGGGGGACCCAGGCGCGAAAGGCCTTGGGGCGGAAGCGTATGCTGACCATGTCCTCGAAGCGGACCATCTCCCCGTCCAGCAGGGCCGGGATCCGGCCGCCGGCCCAGGCCTTGCCGGTTCGGCAGCGGCCGACGACGACCGAGGGGTCGTCGCGCCAGTTGCCGGTCACGGTGTTGACCCCCAGGCGGAAGATGTCCAGGGCGCTGGCCGGGTCGAGCGCCGCCGCCTCCAGGGCCTGGTCGTCGGCGTCTAGGGCGGCCGAGACCAGCGGGCACAGCAGGCTGAGCGCCTCGGCCTTGCCCTTGGGGCGTCCGTCCAGCACGTAGCGAAGCCGTCCGGAGAACGCCCGGCGCAGGGCTCGGCGGGCGTGAAGCAGGGTCAGGTCGAAGCGCCCGGCCCGCGCCGCCTCCCGCGCGCCGGCCCACAGGGCGGGGCTGCCGAGGATGGCGGCGACGAAGAACAGCCGGCCGTTGATCTCGCCGCCGGAGATCATCCGGGCCTGGCCGCCCGCCAGGCAGCGGGCCATGGCCTCCGGCCAGGGGACGACGCCGTAGAGGGCATGGGGCAGCATGTTCATGGTGCCGCCGGGCAAGGGGGCGATCGGCGGGCCCTCGGGACCGGCCAGTTCGGCGGCGGCGCGGGCCGTGCCGTCGCCGGCCAGGATCAGCACGAGGTCGGGGCGGGCGTCGATCACGTCGCGCAGGCAGGCGTCGAGCTCGCCCTCGCCCGGCGCATGGACCCGCCCGTCGGCCCCGTGCGCGGCGAGGATCGCCTCGGCCTCGACCGGCGCGTCCCTGCCCACCGAGCCCGAGGCGATGTTGACGACCACTTCCACACGCATGCGAGACATCCAGGAGCGCCGACGCGCGGGACCGGGTTCGTGCAGCCAACGGCGGAGCTCGACGAGGGTTCCCGGAACCGTTGGCATGACGTGGCCGTTTGCGATCAGGGACAAGCTCGAACGGAGAGCCACGATGAGAAGGACCTTGATCGCCTTGCTGGGCGTGGGCGCACTGGCGAGCGCCTGCACCACGACCGGCAACACCGAGCGCAACGCCGCCGGCGGCGCGGCGCTGGGCGCCCTGGCGGGGGCTGTGATCGGCAACAATGTGGGCGGGGGCAGCGCCAGCACCGGGGCGCTGGTCGGCGCCGCGATCGGCGGTACGGCCGGCGCCGTCAAGGGCTGCCGCGAGGACGGCGGCTGCGGCGCCACCAATGTCAATCGCCGTCAATATTATGATGAGCGGGCCGGACGGTACTACTACTATGACTCGCGTAGCGGTCGTTACTACTGGGAAGACGGCAGCCCCCGTTAAGGCGGGCGCAACCGGGGCTCCAGAAGGAGGCGGTCGGCAGGGGTCGGCCGCCTTTTTTCGTGGCCGCGGCGTCGGAGAGGGCATGTCATGAGAAGAGTCGAGCTGACGATCATCGGCGTCGTGGTCGCGGCGGGCCTAGCGGCGGGCTGCGCGACCGCGCCCAAGTCACGATCCCAGATCGAGGTCGCGACTCCGGCCTGCGAGGATTTCGCGGTGCAGATCTATTTCGACCGGGATTCCGCCGTGCTCACCCAGGAGGCGCGTTCCGTGCTCGCCAATGCAGGCGCCTTGGCCAAGGGCTGCAAGGTGGCGTCGGTCCATGTCGTCGGCCTGGCCGATGCGGTGGGCTCGCCGGACGTCAATCTGGCGCTGTCCGAGCAGCGGGCCGCGGCGGTGACAAAGGCCCTGGCCAAGGTCGGCTTCCGCCATGTGGAGTTCGACGTGGCGGCGGCCGGCGACGCCGGGGCCCTCAACGGCGCCGGCGAGGCGCGGCCCCTGCGGCGGCGGGCTGACGTCCGCTTCGATTTCGACGGACCGCTGCGCTAGCCGGCCGGCGCGCAGCCAGTCGCGCATCACAAAAAGGCGGGCCCAAAGGGTCCGCCTCGAAAGGCTTTAGAGGGGGGTGCGGAGGCAGCAGGCTGACTTTCGTCAGCCTCAAGTCGGGGGGGCGTCGCCGCCTCCGCAAATCGAAAACGTCGATGCCTGAGGGTGGTTCCCGCCGGGCGATTATTTTTCCCGTGTTTCGACGATTATTTTTCCGGGCCCCTTCGCAGCCCCCCGAACGGAACGGCGAACGGGAGCGGAACGTTGATTCCGCGAAGGGTCGGGACCGCGCGAAGGGACGCGACGTTCGGTCCTCGTCCCGCTCCGAGCCGTCCAGCGGCGCCGAGCTCGGGGTCTGGTTCGCCGCCTGACAAGGAGGCCTTCATGCCTGCTGATCTTGAACATCACGGACCCATCCTGAACGCCACCCGCGCCCGCCAGGGACGGTGGGGCCGCCATGTCTTTTGGGTGCTGATCATCTCGACGGTGCTGGCGGCCGCGGCGCTGTTCGGCGCCTGGGGCATGCGCTCGGGCGACCTGGCCCGGGTGGAGAACACCCGCGGCGCGACCACCACCCAGGAGGCGCAGCAAGGCTCCACGCCGCAAGCTCCGGTGAAGCAGGCCCCCTCACAGTAAGCGCCACGCGCAAGTCCGCGTAAAAAAAGGCCCCGGCACGAACCGGGGCCTTTGTTTGTTTGGGCCCGTGGGCCGGATTAGGCCGCGCGGCGGGTCCGGCGGGGATGGAAGAACAGCGCCTGGCCGATCGCCGCCTTCACGGTTTCGGGCTGGAAGGGCTTGGTGATCAGGAAGGTCGGCTCCGGCCGCTCGCCGGTCAGCAGGCGTTCGGGGAAGGCGGTGATGAAGATCACCGGCACGTCGAGGCGCGCAAGGATGTCCTTGACGGCGTCGATGCCCGAGGACCCGTCGGCCAGCTGGATGTCGGCCAGGACCAGGCCGGGCGTCCGGCGGCTCACGGCCTCCACCGCTTCGCCGCGGGTGGCGGCGATGTCGATGACGTCATGGCCGAGCTCGCGCACCAGCGCCTCGATGTCGGCGGCGATCACCGGCTCGTCCTCGATGATCAGGACGTCGGTGGCCAGTTCGGCGTCGATCTCGGCCTGGGCCTCGGCGATCAGCCGTTCCACCTCGCTGAAGTCACAGTCGAGAATCTGCGCGGCCTCGGTCGGCGTGAACCCCTCGAGCGCCGTCAGCAGGAAGGCCTGGCGCGAGCGCGGGGCGATCCGCATCAGTCGCTGGGAGGCGTCGTCGGCCAGACCGGACGTGTCGTCGCGGCGCGTCTCCAGCTGGGCGCCGGACGACAGCCAGATGGCGTGGAAGACACGATACAGCGCCACGCGCGGCGACAGGCTGGCGTCCAGCGACCGCTCGCCGGCCGCCAGGGCTTCGAGCGCGACGCGCACATAGTGGTCGCCGGTGGTCTGATCGCCGGTCAGCGCGCGGGCGTAGCGACGAACATAAGGCAAGTGCGGCGCCAGCCGGGCAAGAAGACTCATGACCGCTCCCGTTTGAGTGTCTTCGGAACAAAAGGCGGCCCGTGCGGCGAAAGCTGCGCCGTGACCACCGGATGGATAAACGCGCCGGCTTCTTCCCTGTTCCGAAGTGCGAAGAATTTTGCCATCATACGCCCAAGCTTGTGGAACCCCATGGGAAATCCGACGTTGTCATCCGGCGTACACTCATTCGGCCAAAGGGGGCGGGCGCCGCGGTTTGTCGGCGTCGAGGACATGATCGAACACGTACCCATGGAAGATCACCGTAAAGGGGCGGCCGCGCTCGACGAGGCGCGGCTCCGGCAACAGGCTATCGGCGTCAAGCTTCGCCAGATGTTCGACGAGGTTGTGAACGAACCGGTGCCGGACGAGTTTCTAGACATCCTGCGTAAGGCCGAGAAGCCTACGGGAGAGCGCTGAGCATGACGGAAGCGCAAGTCGGCCGGTCGCCCATCGATCCGGTCCGTGACGAGGCTTTCAAGAAAGAGCTCGTCACGCTCATCCCGCATCTTCGCGCCTTCGCCCGCACCCTGACCGGCGACCCCACCGCCGCCGACGACCTGGCGCAGGACGCCATGATGAAGGCCTGGGACGCCCGGGCCAGCTTCCAGTTGGGCACCAACATGAAGGCCTGGACCTTCATGATCCTGCGCAACCAGTTCTATTCCGAAAAGCGCCGGTCCTGGCGCCAGAGCCAACTCGATCAGGAAGCGGCCGAGCGCACCCTGGTGGCCGTGGACGATCCTGAATCGCCGGTGGCCCTGGACGAGCTGCGGCTCAGCCTGGCCATGCTGCCGCCGGAGCAGCGCGAAGCCCTGATCCTGGTGGGGGCCGGCGGCTTCGCCTATGAAGAGGCCGCCGAAATCTGCGGCTGCGCGGTCGGCACGGTCAAGAGCCGGGTCAGCCGGGCGCGGCGGGCCCTGCAGGCGATCCTCGAAGCCGGCGCCTATGACCGCGACGGCGCCGCGGCCGGCGACGCCATGTACGCCATCCTGGCCGACGCGGAGAGACTGAGCACCCTGCGGTGAAGCCGCTCCTCGGGCGAGGGGCCGGCGGGGCTGGATCCATCCGGGTCCGGTTGGCCGGCGCGTTGCTCATCGCGCTCCTGCCCGTCCTGATCATGGGCGTCCTGCAATCGGTCTTCGCCTTCAAGGCGGAGGCGGATTCGCGCCGCCAGAGCCTAGAGCTGGCGGCCGGCCGCAGCGCCGCCATCGCCCGGGCCCGGATCGAGGCGGCCGGCGTCCTGCTCCAGACCCTGGGGCCGGGCTCGGTGGGGCTGGAATGCACCCAGCGCCTCGACACCGTCAAAAGCCGGCTGCCGGGCTACGCCAACCTGATCCGCTTCGACGCCTACGGCCGGGTGTCCTGCGCCGCGGCGACCACGCCGCCGGACGCCGCCCGCGCCAGCCGGCGGTGGTTCCTGGACCTGGCCGGCGGCTCGCATATGGTGGTGGCCAGCGCGCCCGGCGTGGCCTACGCCAGTGAACCCTCGGTTCTGACCGCGGTGCGGTCCGAGAGCCGGAGCGGACGGTTCGACGGCGCCATGGCAGCGGTGCTGACCCTGTCGAGCCTCAAGCCGGAGACCGCCAATCGTTATCTGCCCGGCGGAGCCGAGGTGGCCCTGGCCGATTCGGAGGGCCACGTGTTCGCCGCGACCGACGTGCGGGCGTTCGGCTCGCCCCCGGCCGCCTGGCGCGAACGGGCGGCCAAGGCGGGCTCGGCCCTGTGGTCCGGTCCTGACGCCGATCGCCGCCACCGCGACTTCTCGGCCGCCCCCCTGGTCGGCGACCAGGTGTTCGTCATCCTGTCGGCCCAGGCCCCGGGCCTGGCCTCCTGGGCCTGGCTCAACCCGATCCTGCGCCTGCTGGCGCCGCTGCTGGCCTTCATCCTGGCCCTGGCGGCGGTGCTCTACGCCACCGAGCAGGCGGTGATCCGCTGGATCGTCTATCTGCGCCGGGTCGCAGCCATCTACGCCCGCGGCCGCTTCACGGTGCGGCCGCTGCAGGCCGAGCGCGCGCCGCCGGAGATCCGCGAACTGGCGGCGACCCTCGACGACATGGCCGCCGCCATCGTCACCCGCGACGCCTCGCTGCGCGACAGCCTGGGGGAGAAGGACGCGCTGATGCGCGAGATCCACCACCGGGTCAAAAACAATCTGCAGATCATCAGCTCGCTGCTCAACATGCAGCAGCGGGCCCTGACCGATCCCGCCGCCCGCACGGCCCTGAACGACACCCGCCAGCGGATCACCGCCCTGGCCCAGATCTACCGCGCCCTCTACCAGGGCCCGGACCTCAAGCGCGTCGACCTGCGGCCGTTCCTGGAGGAGCTGACCGCCCTGCTGCTGGCCGGCGACATGTCGGGCGGCGGGGCGATCCGCACCGAGGTCCATGCCGACCCGCTGGTCATCGACCCCGATCGGCTGGCGCCCCTGGCCCTGTTCGCCGTCGAGGCCATCACCAACGCCCAGAAACATGCCCTGGGCGAACGGGGCGGCGTGCTGACGGTCGAGTTCTTCGTCCGCGGCGAGGAGGCCGAGCTGGCGATCGGCGACGACGGCCCCGGCTCGCCGATGGGCCCGGCCGAGGGAGTCGGGCGCACCCTGATGACCGCCTTCGCCCGTCAGTTGCGCGGCAAGCTGCTGTTCGACCCGTCGCCGGCCGGCGGCCTGCTGGTGCGGCTGGTGTTTCCGACGCCGCTCGTGCCCCCGGCCGAAACCCCGGCGACCGGAACATAGCCAGGCGGCCCACGTTCTGAAGGGGCGACCTTTCAGACGCCCGACCGGGCGATCAGCGGAGAACACCGATGCGTAAGCTCATAATCCTGGCCGCCCTCGCCGCCAGTCTCACCGTCGCCGCCTGCAATACCGTCGAAGGCGCCGGCAAGGACGTTTCGTCGGCGGGCAAGGCGGTCAGCGACACCGCCCAGGACAGCAAGAAGTAGGCTCGCTGCACCCCAAGTTTCGATCAAGCCCGCCGATCCTCGATCAGCGGGCTTTTTCATGTCCCGGGCTGGGCCAAGATCGCCGTCCTGAAACGCTGGCAACGCCGCTGAACAGCAAGGCGCGTTTCGTGGCGGCTCCGCGGCCTGCATGGCGGCGATGCAACAATTTCGGCTCGCGTGCTTACAGAGCGGTTATCGGACCACCCCATTCCCGAACCAGCCTGTGGTCCCGCCCACAGGTTGTAATGCATTGCCTTCTCCCGACCTTCCGCCCGTCTTCGTCCACAGCGGCTGGCGTTGTTCCAGCACCTATGTCTGGAGCCGGTTTCGCGCCGCCGCCGATGTCCGGGCCTATTACGAGCCCTGGCACGAGCAGTTGGCCCAGCTGACGCCGGCCGGCATCGAGCGCGAGCGGCCGGCCACCAGCGGCCTGCGCCATCCGGACCAGGGCGAGGCCTACCTGGGCGAGTTCGCCGGCCTGCTGCGGCCCGAGGGCGGCGTGGCCGGCTATCGCCGCCGCTTCGCCCTCGACACCTTCTTTCTGGATCCGGAGACCGAGGATCCCGACCAGGCGGCCTATGTCGGCGGGCTGATCGCCGCTGCCCAGGCCAAGGGTCGCACCCCGGTCCTGGCCTGCTGCCGCACCCTGGGCCGGGTCGGCTGGCTGCGCCGCCGGTTCGGCGGGACCCACATCGTGCTGATCCGCGACCCGGTGCAGCAGTGGCGCTCGTTCCACTCGCTGCGCAAGCGTCCGCGACCGACCTATTTCGAGCTCTGCCAGTACGTGATCCTGGCGGAGGCGGCGCAGGGCGCAGTCGCCGCGCGGCGCCTGGGCCTGGGCCTGCCGCGCGGCGAGGGCGACCTGGCCGAGCGGGTCCAGGCCGTGCGCCGGCGGCTGAAGCGGGCCCCGGCCCGGACCTCCTTCGCCGCCTTCCTGGCCGTCTACCTGCTGTCCTACCTGGCCGCCCTGCCGCACGCCGACCTGGTCATCGACGTCGACCGTCTGGGCGCGGACCCGAACTACGCCCAAGTCATGGCCAGCAGGATCGCCGCCCTGACCGGCGTGGCGGTCGATTTCAGCGGCTGCCGGACCCCCGCGCCGCATCCGGATCGTGCCCGCGTCGCCTATCGCCGGGAAGCCATGGCCATGGTCGAGGCGCTCGGCCTGAGCTCGGCGCTGGCGGCGGGCCCGGCCCGGATTCTCTATGAAAAGCTGGCCTTGGCGCTGGCCGAGCCCGCGCCAAGGCCGTCGCCGTGGCGGGCGGTGTTCGGGGTCCTGCGGCTGCGGACCGGCGGGGTGGAGGCTTGAGGTCTCGGCCCGATCAGGCGGCGACGCGGAAGTTGGGATCGCGGGCGAACAGGCCGGGCCGGCCGTCGAGCGGCCGCACGGCGCCGGTGATCTCGGTCAGGTCCTCGCCGGCCCCGAGCAGCAGCACCCCGTCGTCTTCGAGGCGGGCGGCCAGGGCCTCGACAACGCGGCCGCGCACCGCCGGCTCCAGGCCCGGCAGCACGTTGCGCAGCAGGATGGCGTCGAACCGGCCCATCGGCGACAGGTCGGCCAGCAGATTGATCCGCCGCCAGCGCACCGCCTGGCGAATGCGCGGGGTGATCGCCCACATGTCGTCCTGGTTCTCGAAATGCTTGACCAGCAGGCGGATCGGCAGGCCGCGCTGGACCTCGAACTGCGTATAGAGGCCGCTCTGGGCCTTTTCCAGGCAGCGTTCGGACAGGTCGGAGCCGAAGAATTCGAACCGGACGCCAGGCTCGATGTCGCGGGCCTCGGCGGCGGTCATGGCCAGGGAATAGACCTCCTGGCCGGTCGAGCAGGCGGCGCTCCAGACCCGGATCGGCCGCTCGCGACCCCCGCTCGAAGCCTGGCGGGACAGGCTTGGCAGCACCTCGTCGCGCAGATGGGCGAACATCTCGCGGTCGCGGAAGAAGGCGGTCTCGGTCACGGCCAGGGCCTCGACCACCGCCCAGATCAGCCGCTCGTCGCGCTGCGAGCGCAGGCTGGCGATCATCGTCTCGATCGAGTCGTAGCCCTCGCGGCGGACCAGCGGGTTCAGGCGGCTCTCGACCAGATAGGCCTTGTCGCTCTCGATCCGCAGGCCGGCGCGGTTGCGGGCCAGGGCGGCCAGCAGGTCCATGTCCTCGGGGCTCACAGCAGGCCCGCCTCGGCGAACTTCGCCGCGATGATCTCGCCGTCGAAGGGCTTCATGATGTATTCGTCGGCCCCGGCGTCGAGGGCCGTGCGGATGTGCTCGATGTCGTTCTCGACGGTGCAGAACACCACGACCGGCGCTTGCCCGCCCGGCTCGCCGCGCAGCTGGCGCAGGAACTCGATGCCGTTCATCACCGGCATGTTCCAGTCCAGCAGCACCGCGTCGGGCATGGCCGCGCGGCACCAGGCCAGGGCTTCCAGGCCGTCGGCGGCCTCGGCGATGTCGAAGCCTATGTCCTCCAGGACCCGCCGGGCGACCTTGCGGATCACCCGGCTGTCGTCGACGACGAGACAGGTCTTCACGGCGCGCTCCAATTCCAGGCCCCCAGCTTGACGGGCGGGAGTTAAGGACCGGTGACGACGGCGACGGTCGTTTCGTCGCGGCGCGCCCTCAGGCCGGCACCCAGGCCGCCAGGCTGACCTGGTCGTCGCCGAGGCTGACGGCCACCTGGCCGCCGGCCGCCCGGACCAGGGCGTGCAGATAGGCCGCCTGCACCCAGGGCCCGCCCAGGCCTTCGCTGAGGGCCTCGCCCTTCAGCCCGGCCAGGACCTCGGGGCGGAGGCGGGCGCGGGCCCCGACCGAATCGGCGGTGATGGCCATGCGGCCGTCGGCGACCACGGCCTTCAGGGTCGCCGTACCGCCGGCCGGCAGGGCGCTGGCGGCGATCTGGGCGATGTTGAGGATGGCGCGGGCGCTGGCCTTGTTCAGCACCGAGGGGGGAATGTCCCAGACCATGGTCGGGCGGACATGGGCGAAGACGCCCTGGGCCAGCTTTTCCAGCTCGCGGGAGTCGAAATTTTCGGCCGAGGCCGAGGCGCCGAAAGCGACCCTCGTGAACTGCAGGAGATCGGCCAGTTTGCGGGCGCTGGACGCGATCAGGCTCATGGCGTCCTCGCGCATGTCCTGGGCGCTGGGGTCCTCCAGCAGGTCCAGGCCCGAGACGATGGCGCTGGCTGGGCTGATGAAGTCGTGGCAGAGCCGCGCCGCCAGCAGGGCGGCGAAGTCGGGGCCGTTGACGTCCAGTTCGGGGGCGCTGGCGGCGGCGGAAGGTCGGGCGTCGGTCATGCGGCGATCTTTGGCGTGATTTGGAACTTTGGCAAACGGGGCCGGTGATCGGGACTGGCCGAGCCGGGAGCGGCGGCCTATCACGGGTCATGGATCCGTTCATCGAGCCGGGCGCCCTGGTGCGCCATCCCGACCAGCCCGACTGGGGCCTGGGCCAGGTGCAGTCGGTGATCGGCCACCGCGTGACCGTCAATTTCGAGGACGCCGGCAAGCAGACGCTCGACGCCACCCGCGTCGCCCTGGTCTTCGTCGGCGACGATCCCAGGGGCCAGAGCTGATGACCGACGAGACCCTGGCCGAAGATCTCGCCGATTGCGGCCGCGACCTGGCGGCGATCGTCGAGGCGGCCGCGGCGGTGATCCTGCCGTTCTGGCGCACCGAGCTGGACGTGGTCCGCAAGGCCGACGAAAGCCCGGTGACCGAGGCCGATCGGGCCGGCGAGCGGCTGATCCTGGCCCTGCTGGCCGAGCGCTTTGCCGACATTCCCGTCGTCTCCGAGGAGCACGCCAGCGAGTTCGGCGCCCCCGAGGCCATCGGCCCGCGCTTCTTCCTGGTCGACCCGGTCGACGGCACCAAGGCCTTCGTGCGCGGCGACCCCAATTTCACGGTCAATATCGGCCTGGTCGACCGCGGCGTCCCGGTCGCCGGCGCGGTCTGCGCCCCGGCCACCGGCGAGGTATGGTTCACGACGGCCCAGGGGGTGCTCAAGCGCGAGACCCCGGGCGGGGCGGAGATGGCGGTGCGGGTCCGGCCCTGGCCGCCGGGCCGGGCCCTTGCCCTGGTCAGCCACACCATGAAGGAGGAGCGGGCGGCCGAGCTGGCGGCGGAATACGGCTTCGACCTGCGGGCCCCGATGGACAGCTCGATCAAGCTGGTCCGCATCGCCGAGGGCGCGGCCGACCTCTATCCGCGCCACGGCCCGACCATGGAATGGGACACCGCCGCCGGCCACGCCATCCTCACCGCCGCCGGCGGCCGGTTCACCGCCCCCGACGGTGCGCCGTTCCTCTATGGCAAGGCCGACCAGGGCTTCCGCAACGGCTGGTTCGTGGCCCGCGGCGGATCGCCGGCGTAGACACGGCTTTCCCGCCTCACGCGGGAACCGCTGAGTCGATGGGGAGGGTGCGAAGCGCCCGGGCCTCGCCCGGATGATTAGCAGTATGTGTACCGTTTCGACGAAGTGCAGGCGCTTCGCGTGGAATCGTTATCCGGAAGCCTTCGGGTCGCGGATTTTTAACCCGCTCCGATGGAGGCCCCCGACGGGCGGAGGGGCGGCTAACCCCTTCCGGACCGCGCGGGCGATTTCAGCCCGCGCCTGCTGCGCTGCCGGTCCCTCGCCGCCGGGGCTTCGTCCCGATGTTTCAGGGAACCTGCCCAGGACCGCCGCGAGGCGTCACCAAAGACCACCGAAGAGCGCTTCCCGCTCGTCCACCCCCAAAAGCCGCAGCGGTCGCCGTACGTGCGCCCTCCCCGTGCTCTTGGGTGAGGACATTATCGAGCCGGCCTGGGAGGGTGAGGACGGAAAAAAGTGAGAAAATCGCAGGGCGTTGATTTTGCTCAGTCCGACCGCGCTCCATCCCCGCAAACCGCGGGGATGGAGCGCGATTTCCCTTCTCCCCTTGCGGGAGAAGGAAAGCCTCACTCCCCGCCGACCCCCTCGACCACCTCGCGCAGGTAGTCGACGTGGCGGCGGAAGGCGCGACGGCCGGCGGGGGTCATGGCCACGCGGGTGCGGGGCTTCTTGCCGACGAAGTCCTTGGCGATCTCGACATAGCCGGCCTTTTCCAGGGTGGTCAGGTGGCTGCCCAGGTTGCCGTCGGTGGCCTGGGCGATCGCCTTCAGGCGCGCGAACTCCAGCGGCTCGCCGTCGCGCTCGGCATAGAGCGCGGCCATGATCTTCAGCCGCAGCGGCTGGTGAATCAGCTCGTCCAGCTGCGCCATGCTCAAGCCCTCCGCATCCACAGGCCGCCGAGGATCAGGCCGACGCCGCCGACGCCGGCCATCCAGAAGGCCAGCCAGGGCTGGAGGAAGTAGAACCCGACCAGGCTGGCGGCGAACATGCCCGCGCCGATCCAGACGTAGCGGGTCATCCGCCAGATGCCGATCGCCGAATAGATCAGCCCGCAGATCAGGCCCGGATAGACCAGGTAGACCGCGGGCGAGGACGCCTTGAACAGGGTGAAGGTCACGCCCAGGAAGGCCGTCACCGCCAGGGCCAGGGCGATCGAGCGCCAACCTGTCCCGCGGTCCGCCGCGGCCGGATGGGCCGCCTTGCCCCGCCGGGCCAGCAGCGCGCTCAGCACGAAGCCGACCAGGTCGAGCGGAATCCAGACCAGGCCGCCGCTTTGTGGATACAGACCCGTGGCCAGGTAGCCGATCACCCAGATCACGCCCCAGGCGATGAAGATCGGTCCGGCGATCCGGTAGCCGCGCAGCTCGTAGCTGCGGCCGGTGGTCTGTTCGATATCGGTCAGCGCCGACGCCGCCTCGGTTCGGGAAATGCCCATCGCACCCTCCATGAAAGTTCGCGCCCAGAGCGCTCTGTTATGCAGAGTATATGAGATCGGTGCTCTGTCAAGCAGAGTGTTCTGTGGACGCGCCATTCCATCCCATGGCCGGCGGCCACCCGTCGTGGAGACCCCGGTCGGCGATTGGGGGATCGCCTACGCGCTGAAATGGGATGAAAGGGTTAGAGGCCGCGCTCGCTGAGACCTCCGAGACGCCCCTCGACGAAGACCGCGCTGACCAGGGAGCCGTCCTGATTGGTCCAGACATAGACGTCCTCGCCCGTGGACGGAATCAGCGCGCCGATCACGGTTTCGCCCGACCGACGCAGACGGCCGGGCGCGCCGATCACATCGACGGCCTCGGCAT
Source organism: Caulobacter sp. LARHSG274 (assembly GCF_052871235.1). NCBI lineage: Bacteria > Pseudomonadati > Pseudomonadota > Alphaproteobacteria > Caulobacterales > Caulobacteraceae > Caulobacter > Caulobacter sp. LARHSG274. The sequence goes on from NZ_JBIXJO010000026.1 coordinate 23,722, forward strand.
AGGTCATGCCGGGACGCAGGCGCCGCATCTCGGAGCGGGTCACGACCTTCGGCGCGCAGCCGGCGAGCGCCGCCGAACCGATCAACATCAGCGCCAGGGCAACTCTCATGCTTCAGCTACCCGACCTTCGGCGCCTTCAGCCGGCGCTTGTTGACGTGGGCGGCCGGGGCGGGGGCCTCGACCTCTTCGGGATATTCGCCCTTGAAGTAGAAGCGCTGCCAGGCCTCCTTCATCGCCTCGGGCTCGCGCTTGAAGATCCGGGCGTTGAACTCGCCGCGCTTGGCGGCCCAGGTGTCGTACTGCTTGCGCAGGTCGGCGTTTGAATTCATCGAGCGGATCACCGGCTGCACCTGCTCCAGCGGCTTGTCCTGAATCATCATGAAGAAGCAGAACGGCTCGCCCTTCTCGAAGCGGACCGTGCCCGGGCGGGTGAAGATCCAGTTCATCGTGAAGGGGAAGGGCAGCCAGTCGGTCTCGACCAGCCCGGCCAGCGGCTGGACGCCGTCCTTGATGTGATTGGGCGGACCCATGGTCCAGATCGACCAGCCCGGCGGGGTGCGGAACAGGTAGCCGGTGTGGAAGGTGATGGTGCCGCGCGAGAAGTGCGACTTGACGAAGTCGTCGAAGCCCGGATGCGGATGGTCGGCCTTGAAGGTGATGCAGTTCTGGTGCGCCCCGCCGTCCCAGGTGGCGGAAAAGCCGACCGGGCAGAGGATCTCCCAGCCGGTGGTGTTGGCCATGGTCAGGGGCAGGCAGCGATAGGGGTGGCGGTCGGCGAAATGGTCCATCCACGCCCGCTGCGGCCGGCCCGGCACGATCTCGGGCGGGCGGTTCTCGGTGGGGTAGCACTCCAGTTCCATGCCGGTCTCTTTTCCTGCGGTCCCTGGCTCTGGTCTAGCGGGCGCGAGCTCGGCTAGGAAGACCGCATGAAGACCCGCGCCGACCTCTTCGCCTTCCTCGACGCCCACGGCGTCGCCCATGCGACCCTGGAGCACCCGCCGGTGTTCCGGGTCGAGGAGGGGCTGGAGATCAAGGCGGCCCTGCCCGGCGGCCATACCAAGAACCTGTTCCTGAAGGACGCCAGGGGCCAGCTGTGGCTGATCTCGGCCCTGGGCGAGACGGCGATCGACCTCAAGCGCCTGCACACGGTGATCGGCTCGGGGCGGCTGTCGTTCGGCAGCGCCGCGCTGATGGAAGAGACCCTAGGCGTGACGCCCGGGTCGGTCACCGCCTTCGGCCTGATCAACGATGTCGAACACCGCGTGCGCTTCGTGCTCGACGCCGCCCTGGCCGCCGCCGACCCGGTCAACTTCCACCCGCTGGGCAACGACGCGACCACGGCGGTGTCGCAGGACGGCTTCCGTCGGTTCCTGGCGGCGCTGGGGGTCGCGCCGATGATCGTCGATTTCGCGGCCATGGCCGTGGTCCAATAACCGCGTCCGCCGATTGCGAAGCCGGCCGCGAGGGACCATCTTGGCCGCTTGAGACGGACGCACAAGACGGGCGCTCGATCCGATCCAATCGCCGCCCCATGCGTTGAAGACCCCACGTGACGAGAGACCAGATGACCCTGATCGGCGAAAAACCCGCTCCCATTCCCGCAGGCGGCGCGGCCGGCAAGAGCGAGCACATCAAGGACGGCACCGACGCCAGCTTCCTGGCCGACGTCATCGAGGCCTCCAAGGTCCAGCCGGTCATCGTCGACTTCTGGGCCACCTGGTGCGGCCCCTGTCGCCAACTGACCCCGGCCCTGGAAAAGGCGGTCAAGGCGGCCGGCGGGGCGGTCAAGCTGGTCAAGATCGACGTCGACAAGAACCCCGGCTATTCGGGCCAGCTGCGCGTGCAGTCGATCCCCACCGTCTACGCCTTCGTCAACGGCCAGCCGGTCGACGGCTTCCAGGGCGCGGTGCCCGAGAGCCAGATCAAGCAATTCATCGACCGCCTGGCCGGCCCGCCGCCCGAGAGCGACGTTGACGCCCTGCTGGCCATGGCCAAGGAGTCGCTCGACCTGGGCGACCTCGGCGGTGCGGCCCAGGCCTTCGCCCAGGTCCTGCAGATGGACCCGGCCAACCTCAAGGCCATCGGCGGCCTGGCCCGCTGCTACCTGGCGGCCGGCGACGCCGAGGGCGCGGCCGAGGTCGCCGCCACCGCCCCGGCCGACGCCAAGGACCCCGACCTGGACAGCGTCCGCGCCGCCCTGGTCCTGGCCCAGGCCGCCCCGTCCGAGACCGCGCCGTTCGAGGCGCGGCTGGCCGCCGATCCCGCCGACCACGAGGCCCGCTTCGAGTTGGCCAAGGCCCTGGCCGGGGCCGGCCGCCTGCAGGAGGCCAGCGACCACCTGCTGACCATCATCGAACGCGACCGCGCCTGGAACGACGAGGCGGCGCGCAAGCAGCTGCTGACGGTGTTCGAGGCGGCGGGCTACGCCTCCGAGGTGGCCAAGGCGGGCCGCAAGCGATTGTCGTCGATCCTGTTCAGCTAGGGGCCCCGGGGGCCAGTCAGTCAGGGAGTCCGCCATGCCGGGCGTTTATCGAAGGGCGGACGATCTGCCGCTGGTGATCCCGGTGTTCCCGCTGGACGGGGCCCTGCTGCTGCCCGGCGGCCAGCTGCCGCTGAACATCTTCGAGCCGCGCTACCTCAACATGTTCGACGACGCCATGTCGGGCGAGCGGATCATCGGCATGGTCCAGACCCGCAACGGCGGCGACGTCCAGCGGCCCAACCTGGCGCCGGTCGGCTGCGCGGGCCGGGTGACCAGCTTCGCCGAGACCAGCGACGGCCGCTACCTGGTCACCCTGACCGGGGTCTGCCGGTTCCGGGTCGGCGAGGAACTGCCCGGCCGCTCGCCCTACCGCCAGGTGCGCGCCGACTTCGAGGCCTTCGAGGCCGACCTGCGCGACGAGATCGGATCCGCGCCCAGCGGCGGCGATCCGGACCCGCTGCTCGACGCCCTGCGCCGCTATCTCGACCACCGCGGCCTGGCCATCGACTGGAGCAGCGCCGAGGCCGCCCCCTCCGACGCCCTGATCAACAGCCTGGCCATGGCCTTGCCGTTCGAGCCGGTCGAGAAGCAGGCCCTGCTCGAGGCCCCGACCCTGGTCGACCGTCGCCAGACCCTGGTGGCCCTGCTGGAGATCGACGCCGCCGGCGACGACGAGGACCCGACGATGCTGCAGTAGCGCGTTGGCCCCCGTCGAAAAACCGCCTACAACCGCCCCATGACCGCCGCTCCGCCGCTTCCGCCCGCCGATCTCGACCCGCGCCTGCTGGAGGTGCTGGTCTGTCCCGTCACCCGCGCGCCGCTGTTCTATGACCGGGCCCGGGGCGAGCTGGTCAGCCATGCGGCCAAGCTGGCCTATCCGATCCGCGACGGCGTGCCGATCATGCTGCCCGAGGAGGCCCGCAGCCTGGAAGGCGGGGAATAGCCCTCAGATCGCCTGGCCGCGCAGCAGCCTGGGCAGATCGCCGATACCGCCGCCGGCCTCGTGCATGAAGAACCGCCGGGCCGGGGCGATGCGGTTGACCGCCGCCATGCCGACCCCGCGGGCCAGGCGCAGCAGCGGATTGTCATTGGAGAACAGCCGCACGAAGCCGTCGAAGGCCAGGGCGTTGGTGACATTGTCGAACCGCCGCCAGCGGGCGTAGCGCTCCAGGGTCGCCTCGGCCCCGATGTCCTCGCCGTTGCGCAGGGCCTCGGCGACGACCTCGGCCAGGGCCGCGGCGTCCTTCAGGCCCAGGTTCAGGCCCTGGCCGGCGATCGGATGCACCCCGTGGGCGGCGTCGCCGATCAGGGCCAGGCGCGGGGCGACCAGCCGCTCGGCCAGCGACAGCGACAGCGGATAGACGAACACCGGGCCGGCCATCTCGACCGTCCCTAGAAAGTCGCCGAACCGCCGCATCAGGTGGGCGTGGAAGGCCTCGGGCGAGGCCTGGCGCAGAGCCTCGGCCCGGGCCGTGCTCTCGGTCCAGACCAGGCTGGCGCGATTGTCGGTCAGCGGCAGGATGGCGAACGGGCCGCCGGGCAGGAAATATTCGTGGGCCACGCCCTGGTGCGGATGCTGCATGCGGACCGTGGCCACGACCCCGCTCTGGCCGTAGCTCCAGCCGATGTCGCCGATGCCAGCGGCCTTGCGCAGCACGCCGTTGCGGCCCTCGGCGCTGACCACCAGCGGGGCCGAGAGCCGGCGGCCGTCGGTCAGGGTCAGGACCGCGCCGGCGGCGGCGACCTCCAGGCCCCGCGCGCCGGCCGGGGCCAGCACCGGGATGGCCTTGTCGAGCACGGTTTGGGCGAGGCCGGCGCGGATGCGGCGGTTCTCGATCAGGTAGCCGAGGGGCTCGCCCTCCGACCGGTCGGCGATCTCGCCGCTGTCGAAGCGCAGGAAGAACGGCGAGGGGCCGCCGGTGCTCGGTCCGGGCGTCTTGCCGTCGGTGACCAGGATCTGCTCGATCCGCTGGGCGTGAGGGGCCAGGGCCTCGCCGGCCCCGATCGCCCGCCACTGGCGGAACGACGAATAGGCGATGGCCGAGGATCGCCCATCGAAGCTTTCGGCCAGCTGGGCGTCGAACGGCTGCGGATCGACCAGCAGCGGCCGGACCCCGGCCGAGGCCAGGGCGAGCGCCAGGGTGGTTCCGGCCATGCCGGCTCCGGCGATGATGACGTCGGCGTCGTGGTCGCGCATGGCCGGATATGGCGCTGGAGGGGCGGCGGTGTCCAGTGCCTGGAGCCGCGCTCCGTTTTCGAGTGGCGGGCGAGGCGCGCTCGACGGCCTTGCGACGCGAAGTTCGCCCCCACTAGAAAGTTGTGGCCGGTCCCGAACCGTCCCAATCTGCGCCGTCGATGGGGAATGTTCGGATGGCTGGCATGTCGTGGACCCGTGCGCTGGCGCTCATCTTCGTCGGGCTCGTCGGTTGCTCGAAACCCCAGCCATCTGATCAGGGTTCGGCCATTCGGGATATCACCCCCGAAATCGAAGCTTGGGAAAAGGCTAACGGCGCCCGGATTAGTCCGACCGCCTTGCGTCTGCGCGATGGAAGCTGCCTGGATGTCTCTCGGCTTCCGCCCCCTTGGACGGCGGTGCGCGACGATCGGCCCCTGCGGCTGATCATCGCCGCGCCGCGCGACAAGATCGAAGTTGAACCCGCCTGGACGCTTGGCGACGACAAACGACTGAAGACCAGACCGCTGCAGGTCTGGATTACCGGATGGTCCCAGCCGCCAAGCGAGGATTTCGGCTGGCGCGGCCCAACACCCCGGGTCGCGAAGGAGAATATCCGGTCCGGAATCTTCAAGCCCATCGCCCTATGGCCTGGCAACACCCTTGGCTTTTTGGCCTTTGCGGGACCGGGCGGTCAAAACCACTACACCGACGAACGCTTCTTCAGCCAATGCCGCGACTATGGTCAAGGTTACGATCGTCTAAGCTGCGCCATCGTATCCCCGGACGAACAGTACATCTGGGGGACGGATCTAGCTGCATCAAACGTTCCGGATTTGCCCGGACGCATTCAGCGGATTCTTGACGTGATAGAGACGATGCGCGGCTCGTGCTCGACCTGAGCGTTCTTGGTCCCCAGGATCTCGATGTCCGATATCACCCCCAGTTGACGTTCCAACCGCCGCATTGGGCCCGCCCAACGGCGGTCCCCCTCACCCCGAGATCGCGTGCAGCTCCGCCGCGTGGGCTCGCAGCCAAGCGCGGTGCGGTGCGGGGTCGCCGGCCAGCTGCTCGCACAGGGCCCAGAACCTTGGCCCGTGATTGGCCTCGATCAGGTGGGCGCACTCGTGGGCGACGACATAGTCGGCCACCGCGAACGGGGCCATGACCAGGCGCCAGCTGTAGCGGATGGCGGCCGGATGGCCGGGGCGGGCCGGGCGGCAGGAGCCCCAGCGGGCCTTGGGGTCGGCGATCGCCACCGAGGGCATGGGCCGGCCCAGGGCGGCGGCGTGGTGGGCGGTGCGCTCGGTCAGGCGGGCCAGGGCCTCGCGCTTGGCCAGGCGCAGGATGCGCAGGCTCCAGGCCGCATCGTCGGGGGCGATCAGGGCCTCGTTCGTCTTGCGCGGCCGGCCGGGCCCGACCTCCAGCCGGTAAGGCTGGCCCAGCAGCCGCAAGGTCCCGCCGGGGGCGATGACCTGGCGGTCCGGCAGGGCGGCCAGCTGGCCGGCGATCCACTCGGCCTTCTCATGGGCGAAGGCCACGGCCTCGGCCAGCCGGCGCGGGGTCGGGGCCAGGGCCACCACCTCGGACTTGCCGCGGTCGACCCGCAGCGAGATCCGCCGGGCGCGCCCGTCGACCTTCAGCCGCACCGCGCAGCCGCGCACCTCCACCCGGTCACCATCGGCGTAGCGCTGCGGGCGGAAAAGATTCATGTCCCTACATCGCGCCGCGCCCGATCCGGCGCAAGTCGTGGTCAGCTCTGAAAGTTCGGATCGTTCTTGCGAATGAAGTCGCGGACGCGCGGATAGATCTCTTCCCGGAAGCGACGGCCGTTGAACACGCCGTAGTGGCCGACGCTGGGCTGGACGTAGTCTTCCTTCATCGCCTCGGGCAGGGCCGAGCACAGGGTATGCGCCGCCTGGGTCTGGCCGATGCCGGAGATGTCGTCGTTCTCGCCCTCCACCGTCATCAGGGCGACGTCGGTGATGCGGTCGGGCCGCACCGGCCGGCCGCGATGGGAAAGCTCGCCCTTGGGCAGCAGGTGCTGCTGGAAGACGATGTCGATGGTCTGCAGGTAGAATTCCTCGGTCAGGTCGAGCACCGACAGGTATTCATCGTAGAATTCCAGGTGCTTGTCGGCGCTGTCCCCGTCGCCCTTGACCAGGTCGTTGAAGTAGCGGCGGTGGGCTTCCTGGTGCTTCTCGGCGTTCATGCTCATGAAGCTGGCCAGCTGCACGAAGCCGGGATAGACGCGCCGGCCCATGCCCGGATAGGGCGGCGGCACGGTGTAGATCATGTTGCTCTGGAACCAGGTGAACGGCTTTTCCTCGGCCAGCTGGTTGGTGACGGTCGGCGACAGGCGCGCGTCGATCGGCGAGCCCATGAAGGTCATGCTCGCCGGACGCGAGGGGTCGTTGTCCTCGGCCATCAGGGCCGCGGCGGCCAGGACCGGCGGGCCGGGCTGGCAGACGGCCACCACGTTGGGCCGCGGGCCCAGCACCGTCAGCATGGCCCGGATGTGGTCGATATAGTCGTGGAAGTCGAAGCGGCCCTCCAGGACCGAGACCTCGCGGGCGTTGGCCCAGTCGACGATGAACACCGCGTGGTCGGGCAGGAAGGCCTCGACCGTACCACGCAACAGCGTCGCGTAGTGACCTGAGAGGGGCGCGACGATCAGCACGGCGGGGTCGAGGCTGAACTTGCCGGCCCGGCGCATGTCGGACATGTCGCGGTCGAACTGGATCAGGCGCGCCCACGGGCTCTCCCAGACCACGGTCGGCCGCACCCGCACGTCGACCTGGCCGACCTTGACGGTGTCGATGTTCCAGGCCGGCTTGCCGTAGCGGCGGGTCATGTTCGAGAACAGGTCGGCGCCGGCGTGCAGGCGGCGACCGAGGTCCGAGGTCGAGGCCGGATTCACCGGCGAGCCCCAGAAGTCGCGGGCGGCGCGGGCCGCCAGGCGCAGGGGGGTGGACGCGTAGAAACTCGCCTCGTGCAGAGCGTACAGCATGGCTCATCCAGTATGTTGCGGCGCAACATAACATGCCGCAGCGCGGGGGAGTACCGCCTTCCGGTAGAGCGTGGCCGTCCTTGTGCGCCTAGCGACCCGCCATCGCGTCCTTGATCTGGCGGGCGATCTCCTCGGGCGGCAGATTGTAGGCGATCACCCGGTCGAAGCGGCCCTTGGGATCGACCAGATAGATGGCCGTCGAATGGTCGACGCTGTAGCCGGGCCCCTCGCCCACCTGCTTGTAATAGACTCGATAGGCCTTGGCCGCGGCCGCCACCTGCTCGGTCGTGCCGGTCAGGCCGAGAGTGGTCTTGGGCAGATAGTCGGCCGACAGGTAGCTTTTCAGCTGGGCGGGGGTGTCGCGGGCCGGGTCCACCGAAATGAACACGATCTTCAGGTCCTTGGCCTTGGGACCCAGCTGGTCGCTGGCCACGGCCAGCGCCTGCAGAGTGCCGGGGCAGACGTCCGGGCAGTAGGTGAAGCCGAAGAACACCGCGTTCCACTGGCCCTTCAGCGCCTGCTCGGTGGTCGGGCGGCCGTTCTGGTCGATCAGCTGGAAGGGTCCGCCCACCGCCGCGGGCGGCGGGGCGGCGTCGAAAACCCCCGCCCTGAAGACCAGGACGCCGGCCAGCAGCACGGCGGCCACCCCGGCCAAGATCGCGATCAGGCGATGACGCGGCATGCTCAAGAACCTTTCGCTCTCGCCAGACGGGAAAATCTGGCCCTATGGTGCGACATGGCAGACGCGTCTTTCAAGAATGCGCCGCAGACTTCGCCTCGGACGGGGCTCGATAAGCCCGACCGGGAGACGGCGCAAGACGAGGACTGGTCCTGGGCGGGACCGGGGCTTCGACGCGGCCGTCTGCGGGTCCGCACCCTGATCGCCCAGCGCTGGCTGATGGTCGGCGGCCAGGCCATCGCCATCCTCGTCGTCGGCGGGCTGCTGGGGCTGAAGGTGCCCTATGCGCTGTGCTTCAGCCTGATCGCCCTGTCGGCCTGGCTGAACGTGCTGATCGGCCTGGCGTTCGGCGGCCAGCGCATGGCCCGCGAGGGCGAGGCCACCGCCCAGATCGCCTTCGACATCCTGCAGCTGTCGGGCATGCTCTACCTGACCGGAGGGATCACCAACCCGTTCTCCCTGCTGCTGATCGCGCCGGTGACCCTGGCGGCGGCCACCCTGCCGGCCCGCTTCGCCGCCGCGATCGGGGCCCTGGCGGTAGCGGCCTGCGTGGCCCTGGCCTTCGTGCACCTGCCGCTGCCGTACCGCCCCTCCGAGGGCGCCGGCGGCACGCCCGGCGGGCTGATCCTGATGACCATCGTGCTGTCGCGGGTGCTGGGCATAGCCCTGACCGGCGCCTATGCCTGGCAGGCGGCGACGGAATCGGCGCGCATGGAACTGGCCCTCAACGTCACCGAGACGGTGCTGGCCCGCGAGCAGCGGCTTTCGGCCCTGGGGGCCCTGGCCGCCGCCGCCGCCCACGAGCTGGGCACGCCCCTGGCGACGATCTCGGTGGTCGCCCGCGAAATGGTCCGCAACGCCCCCGACGAGCAGACCCGCGAGGACGCCGAGCTGATGATCGGCCAGGCCGCCCGCTGCCGCGAGATCCTCCAGCGCCTGACCGAAATGCCCGAGGCCAAGGACGCCGTCCACGAGCGCATGAGCCTGGTGCAGCTGGTCCACGAGGTGATCGAGCCGCACATGATCCACGGCATCCGCGTCGAGGCGGTGGTCAACGGACCGCCCGGCGAGGCCGCGCCCGACATCTGGCGCCGGGCCGAGATCATCCACGCCCTGACCTCGATCGTCGAGAACGCCGTCGACTTCGCCCGCGCCGAGGTGATCGTCATCGCCCGCTTCGACGCCCGGGCGGTGGTCATCGAGGTCCGCGACGACGGGCCCGGCTTCTCGCCCGAGGTGCTGGCCAAGCTGGGCGAGCCCTATGTCACCTCGCGTCCGGGGGCGGAGGGATCGCGCACCGGCCACATCGGCATGGGCCTGGGCTTCTTCATCGCCAAGACGCTGCTGGAACGAACCGGGGCGACGGTGGATTTCAAGAACGGACGGCGCGGCGGCGCGGTGGTGGCCGCCCGCTGGTCAAGATCGGCGCTCGAAGCGCCGGGTTTCGTCGGGGTGTGACATGAAACACTTGCGGCATTGCGGAATCGGGCGACAAGATGGCGGCTCGACACCCGGTTGAGTATTGGCGCAGGGAGGCGCTGAGTTCATGGCGGATATCGGTGAACTGGTTTCGGCATTGCCCGACAAGAGCCTGCTCCTGCTCGACGACGACGCGCCCCTGAGGACGCGCCTGGGACGCGCATTGGAACAGCGAGGATTTTCCGTGACGCTGTGCGCCTCGGTCGCCGAGGCGATGAGTTCTCTGCGAAGTCATGCCCCGGCCCACGCGGTGCTCGACATGCGCCTGGAGGACGGCACCGGGCTGAAGGTGGTCGAGGCGGTGCGCGACGCCCGCGCCGACGCCAAGATCATCATGCTGACCGGCTACGGCAATATCGCCACCGCCGTGCAAGCGGTGAAGGCCGGGGTGGTCGACTACCTCTCCAAGCCGGCCGACGCCGACGACGTGGCCCGGGCCCTGCTGGCCGCCAAGGACGCCGCCCCGACGCCGCCGGAAAACCCGATGAGCGCCGACCGCGTCCGCTGGGAGCACATCCAGCGGGTCTACGAGATGTGCGGCCACAATGTTTCCGAGACGGCCCGCCGGTTGAACATGCACCGCCGTACGCTGCAGCGGATCCTGGCCAAGCGGGCGCCGCGCTAACGAAGCGGCAGGGACACGCGCCCGCGCGTGTCCCTTGGCCCTGGTCACATCGCCGAAATGCCGCCGTCCAGCTTCAGCTCGGCGCCGGTCATGAACTTGCTCTCGTCGCTGGCCAGGTAGAGCACGGCGTTGGCGATGTCGGCCGGCTCGCCGATATGGCCCAGCGGGATCTGGCGGCCCAGCTTGGCGTGGGCGGCCTCCTTGCCGAACCGTTCGCTGAACGGGTCGAGGATCGGCGTGTCGATGAAGGTCGGGTGGATCGAGTTGGAGCGGATGTCCAGCCCCTGCTTGGCGCAGTAGAGGGCGATGTTCTTGCTCAGCAGCCAGACCGCCGCCTTGGAGGCGTTGTAGGCCGGCGAATTGCCGTTGGCGATCAGGCCGGCGATCGAGCTGAAATTGATGATCGAGCCCGGCTGGTTGGCCCGCATGTGGCCCAGAGCGTGCTTGGCGCCCAGGAACACCGAGTCGACATTGACCGACATCACCTTCTTCCACAGGGCGAAGTCGAGGGTCTCCAGCGGCCCGTCGCCGCCGATTCCGGCGTTGTTGACCAGCACCGACAGCCCGCCCATCGCGGCCGAGGCCTGCTCCAGCACCGCGATCCACTGGTCCTCCTGGGTGACGTCCAGCGCGAAGGCGAAGGCGGTTCCGGCCCCGTGGGCGGCGTTGATCTCGGCCGCCACCGCCTGTGCCCCGGCCAGGTTGATGTCGGCCAGGCAGACCCTGGCGCCTTCCTCGGCCAGCCGCCGCCCGGCGGCCGCGCCCAGCCCCTGGGCCCCGCCGGTGACGAAGGCCTTCTTGCCGGCGACCCGGCCCGTGCTCTGCGCCATTTCGGCGTCCTCCCGATTATCATTCAAACGATAGTTTGAACTGGATGCAAGGGGAGCGAAAGGGGGAAACGGCTGGCGCGGGACGCCCCCTCCGTCACGCTGCGTATTCGCAGCGCGCCACCTCCCCCGCGACGCGGGTGAGGAGAAAGCGGGCGGACGGAGGAGGCGTCAGGCCGCGATCGAATCCATGAACCGCGCCATGGTCAGGTCCAGTTCGCTGACGCCGTCGGCGTCGTGGGTGGTCAGCACCACCTCGACCCGGTTGTAGACATTGAACCATTCGGGATGGTGGTCGAGCTGGTCGGCCTTCAGGGCTACGCGGGTCATGAAGCCGAAGGCGGCGTTGAAGTCGGCGAACTTGAAGGTCCTGGCGATGGCGTCCTTGTCGGGGACGGCGGTCCAGCCGGGCAGCTGGGACAGGGCGGCGGCGGCGCCGATCTTGGCGGGGCGGGACATGGCGGCTCCTGCGACGAGACTTCTCGTCCTCCTCAGAACCCAAACCGACCGCCGTCGCAAGATCCTAGATCCGCTAAGGGGCTAGCTCTCGGCCGGCAGCGTGGCGAGCCAATCGACGATCTGGGCTTGGAGCGAGATGCGGGCGTCCGACCAGCTGTGGTCGGTGGGCGTATAGGCCGACCGCGTCTTCGAGCCGGGCACGGACTCCATCGCCGAGATCAGGGGCAGCGAATATTTCTTCGCGAAGTCCTCGCTGTAGAGCACCAGCAGCCGCCGGCCGGCCAGGCGCGGGGCTAGGGTCAGGAACGACCAGGCGTCGGCGTGGGCGGCCAGTTCGTCGGCCATGGTGTCGCCGGTCACGCCGACGAGGGTTTCGCGGACCTCGTTCATGCGGGTCACCACCGCGGCGCGGTTGGCGCGCGCTTGCAGGCCCACCGCGCCGAAGTCGCCGGCCGAGATGATCGCCGCGCCCAGGACCCCGGGGTCATCAGCCAGGGTCTGGGCGGCCACCCAGCCGCCCATGCTGTGTCCGACCAGGGCGATGCGGCCAGTGTCGACGCCCAGCGTCTTGGCGTTGGCGGGATCGCGGACGAAAGCGAGTACGGCCTTGGCGTCCTCCAACGTATGGGCGAAAGCGAAGGACCCGCCGCTGCCCCATGAGCCCCGGTAGTTGACCGTCACGGCGTTCCACCCGGCGCGACGAACCGCCTGGGCCAGATCGAGGTTCTTCTCCGTGCCGGGAAGTCCGTGAAAAAAGACGACGGTGGGATGCGGTCCCGGCCCGGACGCCACGTAGACCACGCCGTTGATGATCACGCCGCCAGTCGGCACGTGGATGACTTCCATGCGGGCCGGATAGGCCGCGTCGCGTGGCGGATCGGCGATCACGGCCGCCGGTATCGACTGGGCCTTGCTCGCCGCGGTCCAGATCAGGCTTGCGGCCAGGGCGGCGACGACAAAGCTCAAGCGCATGCGGCGATCCTCTCATGCAGGGACGGCGAAAAATCAGTAAGCCGCCGCCGGCCGAGGCGCCAGAGCACGGTCATGCCCCAAGCGATTAGTTCCGCTCGGCGCCGCTTTAGCGTGCAGTTCGAGGGCCGGAACGATCTGGGTGTTCCTGCCGTCTTCCCGGCGATCCGCATGGTGACGCTCCCGTCAGAGGTGAAACTGGGCGAAAGCCGGCGCGCGCTCTGGTTTGTTGATCTTCCGGAGTTTCCGCCATGATCCGCCCCCTTTCTTCGCTCGTTCTCGCAGTCAGCTTGGTGGCCGGCCTCGGCGTGGGCGGCGTCGCGCGGGCGCAGGATCGTCCGGGGCTGTTCCTGGACCCCGAGCTCCTGCCGCCGGACACCCGGCCGGGCGAATGCGTCACCCGCCGGATCACCGGCCCGGGCGGCGCCTATCGCTGGGACCGGGTGGAGTGCGCCGAACCGAGCGGCTGGAGCGACTTCGATCGCTGGGGCTATGGCCGCCGGCGCCTCGACGTCGAGGAAGGGCCGCCGCCGCGCAGCGATCGCTACAGCTGGCGCTACGACCCGCGGGACGATGACGATTGGGGCGACGATTGGGGCTATGAGCCCTATCCGACCTACCGCGTCGCCGGCCGCGACGCCGACGGCTTCCTGATCTGGCCGGGCAAGCGGCCCTAGCTCCCAAAGCCCGGCGCCACGAGCCGTATTCGGAACATAGGACCCCCGCCCGCGCGTTGTAGACGGACGCCTGGAGGTTTCCGTCCTGTCTTTCCCGTCCCAGACCGCCGACCCGCCCGCCGCCGGACCGCCCTGGCCCCGGCGCCTGGGCGCGCGCCTGGGCGCGCGCCTGGGCGGCCTGCCGCCGGGCGCCCGCTGGGGGATGATCGTCGCCACGGTCCTGTTCGCGGCGATCATCCTCTTCCTGCTGGTCTTCGACTGGAACTGGCTGCGCGGTCCGGTGAGCCGCCTGGCCTCGGCGCGGCTGAACCGCCAGGTGGTGATCGCCGGCGACCTGCGGGTCCACCCCTGGTCGCTGTCGCCCAAGGCCGAGGCGCTGGACGTGCGCATCGCCCAGCCCGCCTGGGCCCCGAAGACCGGACCCCAGGCCGGGACCATGGCCCGCATCGACCGCATCGCCGTGCAGATCCGCCTGCCGGCCCTGCTCCGGGGCGACGTGGTCCTGCCGCTGCTGGCGGTCGACCGGCCCGACCTGAAGCTGCTGCGCGACGCCTCCGGTCGCGCCAATTGGACGTTCGGCGATCCCAACGCGCCGCAAAAGCCGCTGAAGCTGCCGGCCATCCAGCACTTCGTGATCAATGACGGCAAGCTGCGCTATGAGGACAAGCAGCGCGATATCTTCTTCCTGGGCCAGGTCAGCTCCAACGAGCACGCCACCGGCCAGGGGCGCGGCCGGTTCGCGCTGGAGGGCGAGGGCCGGCTGAACGGCGCGCCGTTCACCGCCCTGGTCACCGGCGGGCCGCTGCTCAACATCTCGCCGCGCCGACCCTATCCGTTCGACGCCAGGGTCGAGGCCGGCTCGACCCGCATCCTGGCCAAGGGCGAGGTGACCAAGCCCTTCAACCTCGGCCGCTTCGAGACCCAGCTGGCGGTGTCGGGAACCGACCTCAACCGGCTCTACGCCCTGACCGGCCTGACCCTGCCCAACACCCCGCCCTACCGGGTCAACGGCCGCCTGACCCGCAACGGCGAGCGCTTCGACTTCAACAAGCTGACCGGCCGGGTCGGCGACAGCGACGTCTCGGGCGACCTGTTCGTGCTGATGGGACGCAAGCGGCCCTATCTGGAGGCCGACCTGAAGTCGCGGCGGCTGGACTTCGACGACCTGGGCAGCCTAGTCGGGGCGGCGCCCGCCACCGGCCGTGGCGAGACCGCCTCGGCCGGCCAGAAGGTCGAGGCCGTGCAGCGCGACGTGACCAAGCGCCTGCTGCCCGACGCCACCCTGCAGGTCGACCGCGTCAAGGCCATGGACGCCAAGGTCAGGTACCAGGCCCTGGCCGTCAACGCGCCGAACCTGCCGCTGCGCAAGGTGCGGGTGACCGCGACCCTGGACAGCGGGGTCCTGTCCCTGGATCCCCTGGCCTTCACCTTCTCGCGCGGCGACCTAGCCGGAAAGGTGCGGCTGGACGCCAATCCCAAGGTCCCGCGCACCGACCTCGACATGCGGCTGAGCAACGCCAAGCTGGAGGACTTCATTCCGATCCGCAGCGGCGGCCAGCCGGCCATCGAGGGCGGGGTGATGGCCCGGGCCAGGCTGACCGGCTACGGCGACTCGGTGCATCGGGCCGCGTCCAGCGCCAACGGCCAGGTGACCGTGGTCGCGCCGCGCGGCCAGATGCGCCAGGCCTTCGCCGAACTGCTGGGCGTCAACGCCTCCAAGGGCCTGATCCTGCTGCTGAGCAAGAACAACCGCCAGACCAGCGTGCGCTGCGCGGTGGCCGATTTCGACGTTCGCGACGGGGTGATGCGCAGCGACCGCATCGTCGCCGACACCGGGGTGGTGCTGGCCCGCGGCAAGGGGACGGTCGACCTGCGGAACGAGCGGCTGGACCTGCGCATCGAGGGCGACAGCAAGAAGCCGCGCCTGGTGCGGCTGTTCATCCCGATCACCATCCGCGGGCCGCTGATGGCCCCCAAGGTCGGGCTCGACGCCGGCGCGGCCGTGGCCCAGGGCGGGGTGGCCGCGGCGCTGAGCACGCTGCTGTCGCCCCTGGCCGCCATCCTGCCCTTCGTCACCGGCGGCGAGGCCAAGGACGCCGACTGCGCCAGCCTGGTCGCCGAGGCCCGCGGCGAGGGCGCGCCGGTCAAGGTGTCCCAGACCACGCCGGCCAAGGTCAAGAAGTAGGGCTGAGCGGTCGCTACTCGCCCCTCGGCGCGCAGCGCAGGATCAACTTGTCGATCCGCGAGCCGTCCATGTCGACGACCTCCGCATCGAAGGCGCCCAGCGCCACGACCTCGCCTTCGCGCGGGATCCGCCCCAGGCGGTCGAGGATCAACCCCGCCACGGTGTGATAGCCGCCCTCGGCCTCGAAGCTCTCGCCCAGGGCGTCGTTGAGCTCCTGGATGTCGAGGCGGGCGTCGACCAGCCAGGAGCCGTCCTCCCGGCGCAGGATGCGGCTGTCGCTCTCGTCATGGCCTTCGGGGAAGTCGCCGGCGATCATCTCCAGCAGGTCCAGCGGGGTGATCGCCCCCTGGATCGAGCCGAACTCGTCGACCACCAGGGCCATGTGCAGCGGCGTCTGCTTGAACACCGCCATGGCCCGCAGCAGCGACATGGTCTCGGGAATGGCGATCGGCTGCTGCACGTGGCTGCGGATGTCGATGACATCGCCGCCCAGGCAGGCGTCGAGCAGGTCCTTCTTGAGGATCACCCCGATCTCGCCGTCGAGATCGTCCTCGCTGGCCACGACGATGCGCGAATAGGGGCAGGCGCGGATCTCGGCCAGGATCGCCTCCTGGCTGTCGGCCAGCGAGATCCAGAACAGGTCGCGGCGCGGGGTCATGGCCACGCGCACCGGGCGGTCGCCCAGGCGCAGCACCTCCTGGATCATCGAGCGCTCCTCAGGCTCGATCAGGCCGGCGTCGGCCCCCTCGGCCAGCACGGTCTCGACCTCCTCGGCGGTGATGTCGTTGGTCCGCTCGTCGCGCACCCCCATCAGCTTGAGGATGCCGGCGGTCGAGGCGGTCAGCAGGGTGACGAACGGGCGCAGCACCGTGGCCACCAGGGCCAGGAACGGCGACATCCGGCGGGCGATGACGTCGGGGAACAACAGGGCCAGGCGCTTGGGCACCAGCTCGCCGAGGATCACCGAGACGTAGGTCAGGCCGATGACGACGATGGTGGTGGCGATCGCCTCGGAATGGGGACCGACCACCGGCTTGTCCTTCAACCAGGCGTCCAGCGCCCCGGCGATCGTCGCCTGGCCGTAGGCGCCGGCCAGGATGCCGATCAGGGTGATGCCGACCTGCACGGCCGACAGGAAGCGGGTCGGGTGCTCGGCCATGGCCAGGGCCAGTTTGGCCCCCTTGTCGCCGCGATCGGCGAAGGTCTGCAGCCGGGCGCGGCGGGCCGAGACCACCGCCAGTTCCGACATGGAAAACACCCCGTTCAAAAGAACGAGGAGCAGGACGACGGCGAGGGCGAGGAGGATCATGGTCCTTCGAGGGTCCGCGCGGCGCCGGAGCGGCCGCGGTCAAACGGAGCAGGCCCCACGGGCCGTCCGAGCGGCCACTATACAAAAGAAAACGCCGCGGCCCACTGGGGACCGCGGCGCTGTCTTGCTTACGGCCGAAACGCCTCCGAAGAGACGCTCCGAGCCGCACCGGTCATCCGTCTTCGCGACGGATGAGGCTTACTGGGCCGGACGCGGCATCACCGTCTTGTTGGCGGCGACCTGCTTCTGGGCGTCGTGCTGGCCGGGGGGCAGCGGGATCAGGCCGCGGCCTTGCAGATAGCCGCCACGACCGGTGGCCGCATCCGAGGTGAACTCCTGGATGAACTCGGCCAGGCCCGGCGTCACGCCGATATTGGCCTTCTTGACGTAGATGTAGAGCGAACGCGACAGCGGGTAGGAGCCGTCGGCGATGGTCTGCGGCGAGGGACGCACGCCGTTGACCGAGGCGCCCTTGATCTTGTCCATATTCTCTTCGAGGTAGGACCAGCCGAAGACGCCCAGCGAGCCGGGGGTCTTGGTCAGGGTGCCGACGATGGCGTTGTCGTTCTCGCCGGCGTCGATCCAGCCGTCGTTGCGCAGCGGGTCGACCAGGGCCTTGAACTTCTTCTCGTTGTCCGAGCGCAGGGCGTCGGCGGTCGGGAACTTGCGGGCCCCGGCCTCGATGGCCAGCTCGACGAAGGCGTCGCGGGTGCCCGAGGTGGGCGGCGGGCCGTAGACCTGGATGCGGTTGCCCGGCAGGCCCGAACCGACTTCATCCCAGTTGTGGTAGGGGTTGGCGACGAACTGGCCGCCCTTCAGGACCTGCTTGGCCAGGCCCATGTACAGGTGCTCGGTCTTGAAGTTGTAGTCGGCGCCGTCCTTGTCGGTGGCCACGACGATGCCGTCGAAGCCGATCTTGATGGCGACGATGTCCTTGATGCCCTTGGCGGCGCAGGCGTCGAATTCCGACTTCTTCATCGGACGCGAGGCGTCGGCGATGTCGGGGAAGCCTTCGCCGGTGCCCGAGCAGAACAGCTTGATGCCGCCGCCGGTGCCGAGGCTTTCAACCTTCGGGGCCTTCTTGCCGGTCTTCTTGGCGAAGTTCTCGGCGGTGCGGGTGGCGAACGGGAATACGGTCGACGAACCGGCGGCCCAGACATAGTCGCGGGCGGCGAAGGCGGGCGCAGCGGCCAGGCCCGACAGGGCGACGGCGGCGGCCGCGCAGGAAAGCAGCTTTTTCATTGAGGACTCCTGGAGTCTCGAGAGCTTTGAAGAGGAAACGGGCCGGCCGGGCCCTTACAGCGACGCGGGGGCCGGCCCGTGGGTCTTAGAAGTCCAGTTGCGCGCGCAGCTGGAATTGCTTGATGTCCATGCCGCGGCCGACGACGACCGGATCGACCGAGCCGTCGGTGTAGTTGGCCATGAAGCGCACATAGGAGGTCGGATAATAGTTCACGCCCAGGGTCCAGGCGGTGTACTTGCCGGCGTCCTGCGACAGGGTCTTGGCCGCCGCGGTCGAGGCCGTCTTGTAGGCGTCAGTCAGGTCGGCGTAGTCGTAGCGCAGCGCCAGTTCGACGCCGCCGAAGCCGCCGGCGGTGATCGGGTTGAGGATCTTGGGACGCTTCACCTCACCCGCCACCGGATCGTAGTTGCGGGTTTCGCCGGTCGGCCAGAAGCTGACGAAGGCGTAGCCGACCTTGATGTCCGGATCGGAGCCCGGCGCGGTCGTGGCCAGGCGGGTGACCTTGATGTCGGAATATTCGCCCTGGACCGAGAAGCTGTTGTGGAACCAGGCGCCTTCAGCGGCGAAGGTCTTGTCGGAGTCGGAGATGGCGCCGGTCTTGTAGTACAGGCCGTTGGTCCCGTAGTTGGTGTCCGGGCGGCCCTGGTAGTTGAAGGCGCCGTCGTTGCCGTGGTTGCGATAGCGGGCCGAGACGGCGAGGTGGACCTTGTCGGTGTCGGTCAGCAGCGGGGCGTAGTGGAAGCGGCCCGTGAAGCCCAGACGCTCCTTGGAGTTCTGGTTCGTGGTCGCCGAGCTCGAGGTGTTGTTGACGTCGGTGCTGTTGATGCTGTCGCCCTGGACGGCGCCGGTGACGCTCCAGTTCGGACCGTTGACCTTGCCGACGACGCTGAGCAGATAGCTGTCGACGCCCATGTCGCCGTACGGACCGCGGTCCATGAAGGTGGTGAAGCGGGTCGAGGTCAGGTTCTCAAGGCCGGTGGCCTTGACGTTGCCGAACAGGATCGAGGTGGTCTCGGTCGGCTTGATCTCCATGACCACGTCGTCCCAGCCCCAGGCCCCGCCGTTCACGGCGCCGCCTTCGGCCTTGTAGGCGATGTAGTTGTTCAGCTTGCCTTCGATGCCGATGAAGGCCTGGCGACCGCGGATGTTGCTGGTCTTGTAGTCGGTGTTGGGGGCGTCGCGATCGACGTCCTGGAACACCGCATCGAGCAGGATCCGGCCGCGGACCTTGAAATAGACGTCGTCATTGGTCCATTGCGGCGCGCCCTTCCAGGCGACCGTGGTGTCTTGCGCGTGAGCCGCGACGCCGAGGCCGCAGGCGAGCATGACGCCCAGCGCCGCGCCGCCGACCAGCGAGGTCTTGTTCCGCATGTGAGAATTCCCCTTAGGCTTTGCCCCCTGCCCGTTCGTCCGGATCAGGTAGGAGCGCTTTACGGGGGTCGCGTGACGGTTCCGCCACCCTTTGATGACAGACCGATGACAAGTCTTTTCAAGATCTTAAATGTGGCCCCAAGGCCACAGAACACGTCCTAGAGCAGACGTGTGCGGATGATCTGAGATAGTAGATCGATCATCGACACGGCTACGATGATGACCAGGACGATGCAGCCGGTCTGGTCGAACTGGAAGGCGTTGATCGAGTCATAGAGGACCTGGCCGATGCCGCCGGCCCCGATGATGCCCAGCACGGTCGCGGCCCGGGCGCTGGATTCGAAGCGGTAGAGGGCGTAGCTGGTCCACAGCGGCGCGACCTGCGGGATCACCCCCCAGACCACCTCCTGCAGCTTGACCGCGCCGGTGGCCCGCACGCCCTCGACCGGACCCTTGTCGATCGACTCCACCGCCTCGGCGAACAGCTTGGCCAGCACGCCGCCGGTGTTGAACATGATCGACATCACCCCGGCGAACGGTCCCAGGCCGACGGCGGTGATGAAGATCAACGCCACCACCAGGTCGGGGATCGAGCGAATGACGTCGAGCAGCCGGCGGACCGGCTGCTGGATCCACCAAGGGCTGATGTTGCGCGCCCCCAGCAGGCCCAACGGCACCGCCAGCACGATGGCCAGGGCCGTGCCCCACAGCGCCATCTGGATGGTCTGCCACATCTTGCCGATGAACGTCGGCCAGTCCATCGACAGGAACAGCTTCAGGTCGCCGAACGGGGCGAAGAACAGCTTGGCGAAGGCGGTCGTGCGCGAGGTGTCGCGAAACAGCTGCGGGAACTTGTCGATCTCGGCCGGATAGAAGCTGATCACCAGCAGCACGACCACGCCGCCCCACAGCAGCACGTCGAAGGCCAGGGCCGAGGTCGAGCGCCTGGGCGGCGGGGGGATGATCTCGCCGGTCATCGCCGCGCTCAGTTGGCGGACGGAACGAGGCCGGCCTTGGCCTCGGCGGCCACCCGTTGGGCCCGGATGCCGTCCAGCGCCGTCTGGGCGGCCGCGATCTTGGCCTGATCGCCGGTCTCGCGCGCCAGGCCGAGGGTCTCCAGAGCCTCCATCTCGCGCACCACCAGCAGATGGCTGTCGTCGGCGGGCTTGAAGCCGCCGATGCTGAGCCTGGCCAGGTCGGCCCGCTGGCGCACCGCCTCGGGCGAGTCGCCCTGGGCGTAGGTCAGGAAGAACTGGCGCAGCTTTTCCTTGGTCACCGGGTCGAGGTCCTTGCGCCAGATGATCGGATCCTCAGGCAGGGTCGGCGATTCCCAGATCACCTTGATCCTCTTGGCCTCGCCATGGCCGTTGATGGCGTTCAGGCGCAGGGAGGTGGTGTTGTTGGTGGCCGCGTCCAGCTTGCCGTTGGCCACCGCGAACAGGTTGGCCTGGTGGTTGCCGCTCAGCACGGTCTTGAAGCAGGTCTCGGGCTTCTTGCCGGCCGGGATGAACACATAGGTCATCGGCGCCAGGGTGCCCGAGGTCGACTTCTTGTCGCCGATCCCGAAGTTCAGCGTCCTGTCGCACTTGAGCAGATCCTGCAGCGTCAACTTGCTGTCGGCCGGGACGATGATCACCGACTTGTAGCCGTCGTGGCCGGTCGGATCGAAGGTGCGGGCGAAGACCTCGCCGCCCGAGCGGCGCACCGCCTCCAGGCCCGACTGGTTGGAGAACCAGCCCAGGTCGGTCTGCTTGGCGCCCATGGCCACGATCAGGGCCGAATAGTTCGACGAGAAGAACGGCTTCACCTTCAGGCCGGTGGACTTCTCCATGTCGGCCAGGATCGGCTTCCAGTAGCCCTCCATGTTCTGGGCCGACTCGGTCGAGAGGATCGAGAAGGTCACCGTGTCCCTGGCCGCGCCCGGGGCAGCCGGCTTCTCGCCGCAGGCGGCGAGGACCAGGGCCGCCAGGCCCAGGCCGGCGATGAGGGTGCGGCGGATCATTGCGGGGCTCCTTCCCAGAACACGTCTTCGAATTCCGGGCCGTAGATGTCGATGAGTTGGTCGCGGTCCAGGCCGCTGGTCGGGCCGTCATAGACCTTGCGCCCGGCCTTCAGCGCCACCACCCGGTCGCAATAGCGCAGCGCGTAGTCCACCTGGTGCAGGGTGACGACGACGGTCAGGCCGTCGGAGGTGTTCAGGTCACGGAGAATCTCCATGACCTTGCGGGCCGAGACCGGATCGAGCGAGGCGACCGGCTCGTCGGCGAGGACGATCTTGGCCTTCTGGACCAGGGCCCGGGCGATGGCCCCGCGCTGCTGCTGGCCGCCCGACAGGGTGTTGGCGCGCTGGGCCGCATAGTCGGCGACCCCGACCCGGTGCAGGGCGGCCATGGTCGCGGCCCGGGTCTCGGCCGGCCAGGCGCCCAGCAGGCCGCGCCACTGGCTGATCCGGCCCAGCGAGCCCAGGGCGACATTGGTGAACAGGCTCAGCCGGCCGACCAGGTTGAACTGCTGGGCGATGAAGCCGATGCGGATGCGCGCCTGGCGCACCTGGTCGCTGACCCGCCCGCGGGCCTGCACCGGTCCGCCAAAGGCGGTGATCACCCCCTCGTCGGCCTTGCCGGTCTCATCGATGGTCTGCAGGCCGTCGATCGACCGCAACAGAGTGGATTTGCCCGAGCCCGAAGGACCGATGAGCGCGATCATCTCGCCGCGACCCACGTCGAGCGAAACGGCGTCCAGCGCCCTGCGCGACCCGAAGGTCTTGGAGGCGGCGCGGATCGAGAGAACGGGGTCCGACTTCATGGCCGGGACGAATCCTTAACGTGCTTTGCCGCCGTGTAAACGCGTTCGTCGGTTTGGCGCGGGGACGCAAAGCAATTGTGACAGCGCTTGAGGCGTCGGCGGTTTGTCGCGCACCGGATTAGGCTCTTTACATCCCCGTCCATTGCCCCTATTTCGCTCGCTCCGGCGGACCCGAAGTCCTCATAAGCGCTGCTAACGCCGGCCTGGGTTTAACGTCTTGCAGGGGGTTACGTGAATTGCACACGTACCATGAACCCCTGGACCTGGTCCGTGAGCGGTCACCGGAACGTCCTGTCGCACTCGTGCGGCCAGACGCGGTTTCCGTAGCGGCGCGCTGGTTCCAGGCTGAATTCAAGGGCGATGTCTTTTACGCGGTGAAGGCCAATCCTTCGCCGTGGGTGATCCGCGAGTTGGCCCAGGCCGGCGTGCGGTCGTTCGACGTCGCCTCTCTCAACGAAATCGAGCTGGTCGGCGAGCACGCCCCCGGTTCGCGCATGGCCTTCATGCACCCGGTGAAGAGCCGCGTGGCGATCTCGGCCGCCTATTTCGATCACGGCGTGCGGACCTTCTCGTTCGACACCCATGAAGAGCTGGCCAAGATTCTCGACGCCACCGGCCAGGCCAAGGACCTCAACCTGATCGTCCGCATGGGCGTGCAGGCCGAGGGCGCGGCCTATTCGCTGTCGGGCAAGTTCGGGGTCGAGTCGCACAACGCCCCGGCCCTGCTGCTGGCCGCCCGCCGCGCCACCCAGGACCTGATGGGCGTCAGCTTCCATGTCGGCAGCCAGTGCATGCGGCCCACGGCCTACCAGGCCGCCATGGCCCAGGCCTCGCGGGCCCTGGTGCGGGCCGGCGTGCTGGCCGACGTCGTCGACGTCGGCGGCGGCTTCCCGTCGATCTATCCGGGCATGGCCCCGCCGGAGCTGTCGGAATATCTGGCCGCCATCGACCGCGGCTTCGCCGACATGATGGTCCACGAGACCACCGAGCTGTGGTGCGAACCCGGCCGGGCCCTGGTGGCCGAGGCCTCGTCCCTGCTGGTCAAGGTCGAGCTGAAGAAGGGCGACGCGCTCTATCTGAACGACGGGTCGTACGGCTCGCTGTTCGACGCGGCGCACATGAAGTGGCCGTTCCCGGTCAAGCTGCTGCGCAAGAACGGCCCCGATGGCGACAAGCCGGTGGAAGAAGGCCTCAAGCCCTTCCGCTTCTACGGCCCGACCTGCGACAGCGTCGACCACATGCCCGGCCCCTTCTATCTGCCGGAAAGCGTCGACGAGGGCGACTATATCGAGATCGGCATGCTGGGCGCCTATGGCGTGGCGATGTCGACCCGCTTCAACGGCTTTGGCGAGACCGACACCATCGAGGTGCAGGACGCGCCGATGGCCTCGATGTACGGCCTGGCCAAGCGCTCGATCCCGACCCCGCGGCCCGAAGCCGAGGAGCGCAAGATCGTCCGCTTCTCGCGTCCCAAGGGCGCGGCGGGGAAGAAGCGCCGTCGTCGTTAAACAGACGTCGTTCGCCACTAGATCGTTTCTGAGTTAAACCGCGCGCCGCGCCCGACGTTACAGACGTCGGGCGCGAGCCGGATTCCCCATTCCCCCGCCGGTCGCTCCGTCCCGGCGAAGGGTCACCTCTCAACGACGGGCGTCCAAAGTCAGGGAAACCGAAGCGATGAACGCTCCCGTTCCGAACAACCAAAAAGCCGAACTGCTGCAGAACATCGTCGAGCACATCGACATCAAGAGCTTCGACGCGCGGCCGATCATCGACGCCATGCGCAAGATGAGCTTCTCCAGCCGCGACACCGCCCGCGCCGCCGACATCCTCAACATGGCGCTGGAAGACAAGTCCTGCTCGCCGTGGCTGATCCTGGCCGGCTCCACCTCGGCCGGCGGCTGCATGCACGTCTACCGCGACATGGTGAAGAACGGCATGATCGACGCCGTGGTCGCCACCGGCGCCTCGATCGTCGACATGGATTTCTTCGAAGCCCTGGGCTTCAAGCACTATCAGGCCGCCGGCCCGGTCGACGACAACGTGCTGCGCGACAACTATATCGACCGCATCTACGACACCTATATCGACGAGGAAGAGCTCCAGAACTGCGACCACACGATCCTGGAGATCTGTAACGCCCTCGAGCCGCGCGCCTATTCCTCGCGCGAGTTCATCTGGGAGATGGGCAAATGGCTCAGCGAGGGCAACGCCAAGAAGCAAGGCTCGCTGATCCAGACCGCCTATGAGGAGGGCGTGCCGATCTTCTGCCCGGCCTTCGTCGACAGCTCGGCGGGCTTTGGCCTGGTCAAGCACCAGAAGGAGCGGATCGCCGCCAAGCAGCCCTATCTGATGATCGACGCGGTGGCGGACTTCCGTGAACTGACCGACATCAAGATCGCGGCCGGCACCACCGGCCTGTTCATGGTCGGCGGCGGCGTGCCCAAGAACTTCGCCCAGGACACCGTCGTCTGCGCCGAGATCCTCGGCGTCGAAGCCGACATGCACAAGTACGCCGTGCAGATCACCGTGGCGGACGTGCGCGACGGCGCCTGCTCGTCCTCGACGCTGAAGGAAGCCGCCAGCTGGGGCAAGGTCAACACCACCTACGAGCAGATGGTGTTCGCCGAAGCCACCACGGTGGTGCCGCTGATCGCCTCGGACGCCTATCACCGCGAACACTGGAAGGGCCGCGAGAAGCCGCGCTGGAACAAGCTGTTCGGCAAGTAGGCTTGCGGCGAACACCATGAAAATGCAGGGTCCCCGAAAGCGATTTCGGGGACCTTTTTCATGCGCGCCAAGCTCGCCCTCGCCGCCTGCGCGGCCTTGCTGATCTGCGGAACGAGCCTGGCCCGGGACGAGGCGCCCAAGGGCTATCTGCCGCCCGGCGCGCTCGACACCGCCAAGATCCTCTCCCCGGCCCCGCGTCCCGGCGAGCCGCGCGACGAGGCCGACCGCAAGACCTTCCTGGCCAGCCGGGCGCTGAAGGACACGCCGCGCTGGGCCCTGGCCCAGAACGACGTCGACGAGAAGAAGATCCTGGCCGACTTCGCCTGCGCCCTGGGCTTCACGCCGACGCCGGAGACCACGCCGCGGCTGACCGCCCTGCTGCAGAAGGTCCGCCATGACGTCCGCGACGCGGTCAACGCCCCCAAGGACCTCTACCAGCGCAAGCGGCCCTATCTGGTCGACGACGGCCCCATCTGCGTCGACAAGAGCGTCAGCCTGGCGATGAGCCCCGACTATCCGTCCGGCCACACCACCTGGGGCTGGACCGTGGGCCTGATCCTGGCCGAGGTCGATCCCCAGGACGCCACCGCCATCCTGGTCCGGGCCCGCGCCTATGGCGAAAGCCGGGTGGTCTGCGGCGTCCACAACGCCAGCGCCGTCGAGGCCGGCCGCACTAACGCCTCGGCGGTGGTGGCGGCCCTGCACGGCTCCAAGACCTTCCGCGACGACCTGGACGCCGTCCGCGCCGAGATCGCCGCCGCGCGCGCCGGCCAGGCCGCCGGTCCGCGGGCCCAGTGCGACGCCGAGGCCGCCCTGGTCGCCCGGACGCCCTACTGACCCGAAGCTTGCGCCGGGCCGCCCGCCCCTCTACCTCTTGAGCATGGCTCATTCCGCCGCCTGCGACCACGATCATGACCACCACGGCGTGGCCGGCGACCTTCTGGCCGCCGAGCTGGCGGCGGCCGAGGCCCGCTGCGCCTCGGCCGAGCAGCGCCTGACCCCGCCGCGCCGCCGAGTGCTGGAGCTGCTGCTCAAGGCCGGCCAGCCGGTCAAGGCCTATGACCTGATCGCCAGCTTCGCGGTCGAGGGCCCGCCGGCCAAGCCGCCGACCATCTACCGGGCGCTGGACTTCCTCGAAAAGCAGGGCTTCGCCCACCGCATCGAGAGCCTCAACGCCTATGTCGCCTGCCGCAAGGAGGCCGACGGCCACGCCGCCGCCTTCCTAATCTGCGACTGCTGCGGCGCCACCCGCGAGATCGAGCCCAAGGCCAGCGCCGAGATCATCGCCGCCGGGGCTTCGGCCGGCTATGCGCTGACCGCGGTGACCATCGAAGCGCACGGCCTCTGCGCCGATTGCCGGGGGTGAGGCGACGCTTCGTCCCCATCCGCCGCCTTCTCAAATTGATCCGTCATTCCCGCCCTTGTGGCACGGCTGTCCGGTTGGGGCTGTGGAGCGGTCGGGATGTTGCTGATTTGACTCGGGTCTTGAGATTTTCGGCGTGAGAGGACGCTGACGGGCGTGCCGCCATTGTTTGAGTAGACGGGTTGCATGGC
>NZ_JBIXJO010000027.1:0-17155 GCF_052871235.1 Caulobacter sp. LARHSG274
TCGTCGACCCGCGAGGGGTCGAGACGGTGTGGAGGCAGGGTGGAAGTAACAAGCCGCCGGCGCGTTTGGCGGACCGGGTCCAGAGCGTCACACGGAACGGGCAGACCTGGACCTACACGACAAGCTATCTGGAACCGAATTGCTGCGACTGGATGGCGCCCCTCTATGCGTGGCGCGTGCTGGCCATCCCTCCAGGCGGCAGGATCCAGCTGTTTGAATTCAACCCCAACTGGTCGCAGGTAAATCTGCGAGTCAACGAATTGGGACATGGGACGACCCAGACCTATCTCAACGATCAGGTCAATTCGGTCACAGCGCTGAGCGGAATCACCACCACCTACGCGCGCGACAGCCGCAACAACATCACTTCGGCGACGATCAGGCCGAAAAACGGAGCCACCAACGGAAGCGAGGACATCGTCGTCGCGACGGCGATCTATCCGGCGACCTGCACCAACCCCAAAACCTGCAACAAGCCGACGAGCGTCACCGACGCGCGCAACAACACCACATCCTACACCTATGACCCCGATCACGGCGGCGTGCGGACGGTGACCAAGCCGGCGGTGAACAATGTTCAGGCCCAGACCCGCTACGATTATCAGCCGTTCACGCCTTATCTGAAGACGAGCGCGGGCGGCACGCAGGCCCAGCCTGTGGTGTGGAGGCTGGTGTCGACCGCCACCTGCCGGACCATGACCCTGGCGACCTGCGCCGGGACGACCGACGAGCTGAAGACGACCCTTACCTATGATCCGTCGAGCAGCGCCTACGGCGCTCGCAATCTCCTGCCGTTGTCGAAGACGGTCAGCCGCGGCGACGGCTCGCTCGCGACGACCGTCAATTTTACCTATGACCGCTATGGCAATGTCATTGTCGAGGACGGACCTCGGCCGGGCGCCGACGACGCCGTCTACAGCTTCTACGATCTGAAAAGGCGTAAGATCGGGTCGATCGGCGGAGATCCCGACGGTTCGGGCCCGCTGCCCCGGGCGGCGGTCCGGACGGTGTATGGCGCGGACGGCCAGGTCGAATCCGTCGCCAAAGGCACGGTCACCGACATCACCCTTGCGGCGTTGCAGGCGATGACGCCGGCCGAAAGGGTCGATACCGAATATAGCACCGCCACCGGCCTGCCGATGGTCGAGCGCCACTATGCGACCGGGGCCAGCCCGGTCGGCGTCAAGCAGATGAGCTATGACGTTCGGCGGCGCCTGGAGTGCGTCGCCCTGCGCATGAATCCGGCCGCCTTCGGGTCGCTTCCCGCCTCCGCCTGCACGCTGGGCGTGGAAGGGAGCAACGGGCCTGACCGGATCACGAAGAATGTCTATGACCCTGCGGGCCACCTGCTGCAGGTTCGCAAAGGAGTCGGCACGCCGATCGAGACCGCGGACGCGACCTGGACCTACACGCGCGCTGGGGGGAAGGTTGACGTGATCGACGGCAACGGCAATCACGCCAAGTTCGTCTATGACAAATATGACCGGCTGTACCAGTGGCAGTTTCCGAGCACGGCCCGGCCGTCCGCGTTCGACGCCAGCACGCCCGACACGGCGCTGGCCAGCTCCGGCGCCGTTAACACCGGCGATTATGAACAATATGGGTATGATCTCGCCGGTAACCGCACGAGCCTGCGCAAGCGCGACACCAACGTCATCAACTACACCTACGATGCTCTGAACCGCGTGACCCAGAAGAGCGGCGCGGCGGTGGCCGGCGTTGACTACACCTACGACCTGATGGGCCATCAGTTGACCGCGACCTATTCGACCGGCGGCAAGGGGATCACCAACGCCTATAATGCGCTGGGCCAGCTGACCTCGAGCACCAATGACATGGGGGGCGTGACGCGGACCCTGAACTATCTCTACGACGACTATGGCAACCGCAAACGCCTGACCTGGCCGGACGCGCAATTTGTGACGTTCGAATATGACGGGCTCGACCGGATGTCCAAGGTCAAGGAATCGGATGCGACCACGCTGGCGACCTACACCTATAATGCGCGGGCGCTGCCGGAATCGCGCACGAATGGCGCGGCCGTCTCCAGCTATGGCTTTGACGAGATAGGCCGCCTGACGTCGCTGGGCCATGACCTGGCCTGGACCGGCGCGGACGTGGCCTGGAGCTTCGTCTATAATCCGGCCTCGCAGCTGATCACCAACGGCCGCAACAATGACGCCTATGCCTGGTACGGGGCGGGGGCGGTCAATCGCAGCTACACGACGAACGGCCTGAACCAGTACAGCATCGTCGGCCCGGCCAGCTTCGGCTACGACGCCAACGGCAATCTGACCTCGGACGGCTCGACCAGCTTCATCTATGATGTCGAGAACCGGCTGACGAGCGCCAGCGGGGCGACGACCGCGACGCTCAGCTACGACCCGCTGGGGCGGCTGTACCAGACGGCCGGCGCGGGCGGGGCCGGGACCACCCGGTTCCTGTATGACGGCGACGAACTGGTCGCCGAATATGACGGCGCCGGCGCCCTGCTGCGCCGCTACGTCCATGGCGGCGCGGTCGACGATCCGATCGTCTGGTACGAGGGCGCGTCGCTGAGCGACCGCCGCCATCTGTTCACCGACTGGCAGGGCAGCATCGTCGCCCGCGCCGACGCGGCGGGCGGATCGCTGGGCATTAACAGCTATGACGAGTACGGCGTTCCCGGCGCGGGCAACGCCGGGCGGTTCCAATATACCGGCCAGGCGTGGTTGTCCGAGCTGGGGATGTATTATTACAAGGCCCGCATCTACTCGCCGACCCTGGGGCGGTTTCTGCAGACGGATCCCATCGGGTATGATGATGGGCTCAACTGGTACGCTTACGTTGGGAACGATCCGCTCAATAAGGCGGACCCTACCGGGACCGTCGCCGCTGGCGATTGCCCGGCCAGGATTCAGAGTGCCTGTGGAGTAAATCCGCAACAGAATAAACGAGACGATCTCCCTCCCGTCGAAACTAAGGTGCGAGACACCACGTTGGACTCTCCAATCGAAAAAGATTTATATGAAAATTACTCTCTTCATGGAGGCGATTACACGCTCGATGCTGCCACGTTTGGTAGGGCTGCGAGTGTTGCTGACGCTCAATTTGACCCGAAGCAGGCTACAGATGTCAAATTGCCAGATGGAACAACCGCCAAGAGCCAAGTTGTGGGCTTCTATAGCTCGAAAGAATTCGATCGAGCCCTCGGAACGGCAACGGTGTTCTTTCAAAATGGTAAAGCGGTTGGTCTGGTTGATAACTATAACTTCGATGGTAAACCTCTTGGGTCGAGAAGTTTGAAGCAAGAATTCGCGACACGAGCGGCAGGTGCTCTCGGCGCTACGTCTGGTGCGCGATCATTCAATATATATTATGGAAAACATCCATGAAAATACTGATCGTAATTGGGGGCATTTTTGTCCTCGTGGGTGGTGTTCTAATTTTTGCCGGCGCATTCAGTCCACACGGCCCCGCTATAGCCGACTTTGAGGATACGGTCGGAAAACGAGAGGCATTGATTTATGAATCAAAAGGTGATGGGGAGCGCCTGTTGCTATATAGGTATAAAAAAGAAAAAGATGCGCCTTGCTTAGCCGGCGATATAGACAAGGACTTGCGAGGATATGCCAAGATAGTATCTCGATACGGTCTTCATGGTGACGTATGTTTGAATATTGTTAAGAAGAATTATAGTGGATCGGACTTGTATGTGCGTAACAATGAAATAGTGGCATTCTATAGCTATTGGTGAACGGACTTTCGCGACATCCAGGACTACCCACACGACGGTGTTGTCAGCTTAACCAAGCGTGCCGGAAGACCGCCTTGGGCGGTGATCTCAGAACCCGCCAAGCCCTCCGAAACGACCCCGCGAAATAGGGGCAGAAAGGAAGGGCGCGTCATGCACACCTGCGGTGAAGATTGCATCTGACGAGCCTCTCCAGGCGGTCCGGTGCGGTCTTGAACCGACACAAGCTTTCGGTGGCGATCTAAGCCATGGGTAGAGGCTGATCCAAAGGCCGGCTTGGGGTGATGTCGAACCGTCGGCTAGTCATAGTAGTAGGGCGAACGCTTGGCCCAGCTCGATTTCGGATATCGAGCGCGCAGCAGGCTGAACGCGCGGTGTCCAAGGTGGTCGCGGCTGGGTCCCCAGCGGGTGACGTGGATCAGCCAGTACAGGGTCTCGGGCGATCGCGGATCCTTGGGATGGGCGCGGGCGTAGGCGTACAGCTCCTCCCAGACGCCAAGCGACCCCTTGGGCAGTTTGCGAGCCACGCCCGTGCCGCGATCTTCGTAGCCGTCGATGAAGGCCGCTCGCTCGACGGCGGCCCGCGTCTGGATCGCAGCGACGAAGTCGGGCAGGCGCAGGGGAAAGGCGCCAAAGCCGCATTCGCCCATGCAGGTGAGGTCATTGCCCAGCTCCTCATTCGACCAAGAATGCTCGTAGCTGCCGAGCGTCGGCGGCACGAGCGAGTCCACCGTCCGACCGCGCGGAAGGATGATCCAATCGGTCCAATAGCCCTGGAAGTCGCGGATCCCGCCTTCCGGCCGGGTGTACCCGTTCAGATCGACGCGCAGGCCAGGAATCTTGGCCATCGCGAAGAACTCGGCATAGCGCTTGGCAGGACCGGGCGGCGTCGCGGCGATCGTCGCCCAGTCGGCCTTCATCTGCGGGAGCAGTTTCGCTAAAGCGCGCGCCAGCCCGTCGATGGCGGTGTCGTCCTGCAGGTGGACCGCGCGCGCGTAGCTGGTCAGGGCGACGTCCAGGCGCAGGTCAGCGGGCAGGTTCGCACTGCGCGACACCGCGATCCGCTGCGACAAGGGCATCCGGTCAATGACCGCGCGGGCGTCCTCTCCGAAGTCCTTGCGTAGGGGCATGAGATCGCCCTTGACCGCCTCCTCGCACCCGTTGGCCTGACTGCAATGAAAGCGGCGCACCGAAAGGCGGGTGAAGTCCGCCAGGCCGGTGGCCACCTGCAGGCGCGCCGAGGCGAACAGGTAGCGATCGCTGCTGGCGAGGGTCTTGCGGGCCAGGATGCGGTCGAGCCGAGCGCGGGTCACGGCCGGTTCGCCGGCCGCGATGGTCAGACGGATCAGGTGATACTGAGCGGTTAGCCAACCCGGATGATCGGCCGGCACGCGGGCCGCGTCGCCGGCCAGGGACTTAGCGGCGGGATTGTCGGGCTGGATCAGGGCCAGTGCGGCGATCAGCCAGGCGACGTCGTGGGTCCGAGCCCAGCGTTCTCGGGCGTGGGCCAGGGCGTTGTCGATACCGGCGTTGGCCTCCGCGTCGACGTCGGTATCGACGCCTCGCCCGCCCAGCGTGTCGATCCAGTCGGCGATCTCCGGCTTGTCGGCTGCCTTCCGCGCCAAGGAGAAGTAGTCGCGGAACGCGAAGGCGATGTCAGGCGTCGGCTCGGTCTGGACTAGTTCGCGCGTCAGCTCGGCCAACAGGCGGTCGGGCTGGTCGCGATAGGCCAGGGCGCGCAGCATACCCCGGGCCTGGTCCTTGGCGTAGGTGCCGTCCGGCGCCGCCACAAGCGCGTCGATGGCGGTCCGCGACCTGGCGAAGGTGGCGGGGCTGGGCTTGGCGAGAGCCTCGCGCTGGATCGCCCGGGCTTGCAGATACAGGCCCATGGGCCGCCAGGGCGAGTTGCGATCCTGGGCGATGTCAGCGAAGCGCTCGGCGGCGGCGTCGTTGAAGCCGTTATAGAGCGCCAGCGCGGCCGACTGATAGGCGCGGTCGGCGCGCAGCCAGCCCGGCTGGTTCGGCATCATCGCCGGCATTTCCACGCCCTCGTCGTGGCAGGCCTTGAACACCGCGTCCTGGCCGGCCAGCCAGGCCTGGACGGCGGGCGAACTGGCGCCATAGCGCGTCACCCGGACCTTCAGGGTCACGATCGCGGTGTCGAAGGCGTCGCGGAAGCAGTTAGGAACGACCACGTAGTCGTCGATCGTGCGCTCGGTGCTGAGAAACGGCATCGGTTCCGGCGCGCCGGCCACCAGCTTGCGCGCCTCCAACCAGCCATAGACGCCGCCCTCCATGCCTTCGGTAGGCGGCGCCGGCGTACAGCAGTCGGTGGAAAGCGCGGGCCCGGCGACCTGACCGACCTTCAGCCCGTGAAGCACGCGCCATTCTAGATACAGCAGCGGCGAGTCCGAGCCGGCCATGACGACGCCCAGGTGGCCGGCGTAGAGGCGCTGCAACTCACGGCTATTTCCGCCGTCGGCGGAGATGTACCAGGGGAGGTCTTCATAGCCGCCGGAGGCGTTGGCATGGCCCACGCCTAGGGCTCCGGCGATCACCGCCGCCAGAAACGTCCGAACCCGTCGCGCGCCCGCCATGCCCCCACCTCGCGCCGCGTCTTCTCGAAGTCCTTCGAAGTCCAGCTGTGCGGATTGAACAGGTAGATTCGGCGGCCGGGCGGCACCCGAACTATAGGTGTGTCGGTAGAGATCGCCAGGGCCGTGCGACACCTCGGGTTGCGAAAATCGCCACCCTTCGCCAAGCGTCTCACCAAGGCTTGACCGCCCTGCATCCGAAACAGCATCGGAGTGATTTCATCGACCGGCGCCGCGTCTAGCCAGATCTCGGTGTCGCACCACGAAGCCAGGGCGGTCATCGACAGCAGGGTGCCACGCGGCAATCCTCGGCGGACGTCACTCAGCAGGTCGAGCAGCACCTGGCGTTCAGAAGCTCGTACCTCGAAATCGATCTGCACGCGCTTGGTCGGCGCGGCGTTAGCATAGTGCAGGACGGCCTGCGCCGTCCGGGCCCGCAGGCGCGGCGTCCAGACCAGCGTCTGCGCTCGGTCGATCTGCACGTGGACGAGAGTGGTGGTCGGCGGACGCGAAACGCGCAGCGGGAACCGCCGCCCACGCGCCTCCAGGCTGTCGCCCGCCAGCTCGACGAAGCCAGTTTGAACCGCGACCTCAGCCTGATCGCCGAGAAAGCGAAGGTCCTCGGGCCGCTCCCAGGCCCACAGGACGAACGGCGGCGGGAGCCGTTCGCGGGGGGCGCAGTCGGTCAGCAGGAACAGGCTCCCTGCGAAGACGAGATAACGCAGTGCCGTAGGGAGCGGCTTGAGCATGGTGCCGATGTTAACGTGCTTTGATCTGAGAGGACCATCCGAGAGGTCTGGTTAAGGGCCTGACGCGGAGCCCCATCACGGGTCCGACACCTCCTTGAATCGACACAAGCTCTCTGTCGCGATCTAGATGCTGCAGACCGCTTTGCAGTCAGGCGTCGGAGATCTGGTCCACCGGCGGTGAATGGCCCTGTTGCGGCATTCCCTTGCCAGAGTCCCTCAAATGCTGGAGCGACGAGGGGAAAGCGGATCGGCCTTGGCGGACCCGTCACAGCTCCAGATTGATTTAGTCATTGACCATCAGCAACGCTCTTTGCCAAGCTTCAGCGTCGGTGCCGTTGGGCGCGGGAAACGGAGCCCTGTTGAATGCTCCGAACCTTCGGGGGATGTTTTGATCACTCAGTTGCCTTGGCCTCTGGCACGCCTCACGAGTTTGATAGCGGGTGATCTCGAGATATCCGCCGAATGGCCTAACAACTGGGGAAGTTTAACTCAAAAGGCACTCAAGATCGAACGAGCGTCAGCGCGTGTCAATGCAGACGCGGCGCTCCCGACATATCGGCAGTTTTTCCGCCACGTCAGGCGATTTGTAATCGGAGCGACGTTCGCTAGCCTGGCGGCAGTGCCGATGTCGTACGCGCAGACACAAACGCCGCGACCCGTGCAGTTGGACGCTCCGGTTATCAAGACCGTCGATGAGCGTGGGGTGGATTTGGTATCGGGATCATTCACCGCCTCCGTGGATAGCTTGTCCATAGGCGAGGTTGGCGGCGTTGGCCTATCAACGAGTGTCCTGGATACTTCCGAAGCGGCCCACAAGGGCTATCCGACGGGAAAGCTGGCCGCGAATGACCATTACACCTCAGGCGGCTATCAACTCCCCTGTTGTTTCAAGCCGGTCGCTAGCTTCACCGAAGGTACTACCCGATTTCAGGGGACACCCAGCGGCAGCGCGCCGGTGGGATATATGTATACTAACTTATCGGGTTCTGGCGCGAGCCTGGAAAATCTAGGCAATGCTCAGCTAAAATATACTCTTAAAGACGGAACTGTCGCTTTCTACTCTGGCAGTACCGTTTGCGCAAAACTCTCCAAGGTCATTCGGCCAGACGGCGAGACTTTAGTCTACACGACGGACACCTCCGGAAACTCGGGAAATATTTCGAGCAACGCAGGTTACATGCTCAGGACGGCAACAGTATCGAGCGCGTGTACGCAGAGCGCTACTGCAAGCTCCACTCTCGATCTAATCAATACCTCTGTGGACTATTGCGACCTGCAAACCTCCAGTTGCGCCCTTAGCCGCACTTGGCCGACCGCGACGTTGAGTAGCGCCTCGTCCGGAGGAACAACGACCCTTTCTGCGACCGACAGCCTGAACAAGCTGCGGACCTATACAATTTCCGGACTTGGCGGACGGACCGAAACAATTACGCAGCCGTCCGGGAGTTCGGTCTCGGCCACCAGCTCAATTTATTTTCCCGGTTGTTATAACGGGCAAGCCTATGAGGTGCGTGTCGTCTCTGTCGTCCTGGACGGCAGGACTTGGTCCTATGACTACTCCGACAAGAATGACGCCTGCGCCAACCCGAATCGAACGGTCACAATCACCGATCCGCTTGGTCACCAGACAATCATAGTTATCGCCGGCGCGCCTACTGCGGGCGCTCCCGACAACATTGCATCGATCGTTTCAGTCACCGACGCGTTGGGTAAAAAGACCAGCTATGAGGGGCCTCTCAATGCACCGACCAAGGTTATCTATCCCGAAGGGAACTATGAAAAATATGAGTACGATGCTCGTCTGAACCTCATCAAGGTAACCTCCGTCGCCAAGCCGGGAATCCAGGTCGCCGATCGGGTGGTGCAAGCCTCGTATGACGCAACCTGTTCCAATCCTAAGACCTGCAACAAGCCAAACTACACGATCGACGCCAACGGCAATCGCACTGACTTCATCTACGACGCGGCTCATGGCGGCTTGCTGAGCGAAACGAAGCCCGCGGGTCCGAACGGGGTGCGTCCGCAAACCCGCTATAGTTACACGCCGCTCTACGCCAGGTACAAGAACGCGTCAGGCGTGCTGACCGCGTTCGCGGCTCCGATCTACAGGCTGACCGGAATCTCGATCTGCCAGACCCTGGCCGGGGAGATCCCCGCGACCGCGACCGCGCCGAAGGTGGCCGCCGCCTGCCTGGGAACGGCCGATGAGGTAAGGACCACTATCGCCTATGACGGAGCGACCGGGGCGAACAACCTCCTGCCGACCTCAGTGACCGTGGCGGCGGGCGACGGTTCGCTCAGCGCCACGACCACCACCACCTACGATCCGGTCGGCAACGCGATCGTGCGGGATGGACCCTTACCGGGCGATGGCGACGTCACGCGGACCTATTATAATGGCGTACGCCAGGTCGTCGGCGTGATCGGACCGGATCCAGATGCGACTGGATCACTGCTCTACCGCGCGTCGAGCACCACCTATACGCCCGACGGTCAGGTGGCTTCGGTCGAGAGTGGCACGGCGACCAACCAGTCGGACACTGGTATGGCCAGTTTCCATGCGCTGCAGGCGGCTAACACTACCTATGATGGCGGAGGCCGCAGGACGTCGACGAGTCTGGCGGTCAACGGCGCAACCCTTGCCCTGACACAGTACGGTTATGACGCGGCCGACAGACTCATCTGCACGGCGGTGCGGATGAATTCGAATGCATTTGGGACCCAGCCAGACGCGTGTGCGGTGGGAACACAGGGTTCGGACGGCCCAGATCGGGTTACCTATACCGAGTATGATGACGCCAACCGTCTTAAGAAGGTGATCCGCGGTTATGGCGCTTTGCCGCAAGTCGAAAAGGAGGTGATCGCCTACACCGACAATGGTCGAGAGCAGATCGTCGCCGACGGTAATGGAAACCGGACGACCTACGAGTATGACGGCTTCGACCGACTTTCGAAGGTGCGCTACCCCAACGCCTCAGGCGGCGGCAGTTCGCTCACGGATTACGACGGCTACTGCTATGATGCGGTCGGCAATCGCAAGACTTGGCGGCAACGCCACGCCACCGCCGCTCTCGACTGCTCAGTCGTCACCTTCACCTACGACGCGCTGAACCGGGTCCAGAATGGCCTGCGCGGCGAGACCTACGCCTACGACAACCTTGGCCGCCGGACCTCGGCGACCGATGGCGGCGGCGTGGCCAAGGCGACCTACGACGCCCTGGGCCGGGTGACAGGCGAAGACACTTACGACCACCTGCTGAGCTATCAGTACGATCTCGCCGGCAACCGCACCCGCATCACTTGGTGGGATGGCTTCTATGTCACCTACGACTACAATGCCGCCGGCCAGATGCAGAACATTTGGCAAAGCGACGGAACCCGGGTGTGGGCGATCGCCTATGACGATCTGGGCCGCAGGACCTACGGCTGGTCCGGTCCCGGAAGCGCCGCGACCCAGACCAATTACGGCTATGACGCCGCCTCGCGGCTTTCGAGCCTGTCGCATGACCTGGCCGGCACGGCCCAGGACCAGACCTGGACTTTCGCCTACAACGCCGCCAGCCAGGTCAAGACCCGCACCGCCAGCAACGGACTCTACGAGTGGGGTTATGCGCAGGCGACCCGAAGCTACACGGTCAACGGCCTGAACCAGTACGCCACCGCGGCGGGGACGGCGATCGCCTACGACGCCCGCGGTAACCTGTCGAATGACGGGACCACGACCTACGGCTACGACCTGCTCAACAACCTGACCGGCACCTCGGGCGGCGCGAGCCTGGCCTACGAGCCGGCCGGCCGGCTGTGGCAGGTCTCGGCGGGCGCCGGCTCTACGGCCTTCGTCTATTCCGGGTCCGACCTCGTCGCCGAACTCGATGGCGCGACGGGCTCCATCCTGCGGCGCTACGTGCCTGGACTTGGGATCGACGCGCCGGTGATCTGGTACGAAGGTTCGGGGACGGGCGATCGGCGCTCCCTGCTGGCCGACGCTCAAGGCTCGATCGTTGCGGTGACCAACAGCGCCGGGACGACGATCGCCACCAACACCTATGACGAGTACGGCATCCCGGCGGCTGGCAATATGGGGCGCTTCCAGTACACGGGCCAGATTTGGCTGCCGGAGCTGGGGCTGTACCACTACAAGGCCCGAGCCTATTCCCCGACTCTGGGACGGTTTCTCCAAACCGACCCCATCGGCTACGGCGATGGCCTGAATTGGTACGCCTACGTTGGCAATGACCCGCTGAATCGAGGGGATCCGACCGGGACTCAATACGTCGGCCCTTTAACGACGAATAGCGAAGACGAGATTCGGCAAGGAAAGATTGTCGGAGCAAGCGCCGTCATAGGTGGCGCAGCGATTGGCTGTGTAGCGGGTGGCTGTGCCGCCGCTGGGGCTGCAATTCTCGGGAATGCGGCCGTCCTCACTGAGGCCACTGCAATCGGCGCGGAAATCGCGGCTCCTGGCGCTGGCGTAGGTGCTGGGGTCGCGGCGGCTAGCGCAGCCCACGGCGGCGACTTTCCTCAGGGAAGCTTCTCGATTACCGATTGGTCAGGCTATCCGGCGGGACTTCCCAAACCTCAAGGTCCGGTCCGGCTACTCCAAGGCGAAGAGTACACAGCCGCCAGAAATGCCGCCAACCAGGCAAACCGAGCGGCGCACAAAGCAGACCCGGCGCTGAATGGCTTGCAAATTCACGAAATCAAGCCGGTAAAATTCGGAGGAAGTCCAACTAATGCGGCAAATAAAATCCCACTGACGCAGGCGGAGCACTCACCGGTAACAACATGGTGGCGAAATTTACAGAGCTATATTGCGGGTAGGTAAGTATGACTTCATTTGATCGAGACCATCTGCTCTCGAAGTTCCACGGCAATGCGCCTGTGAGCGCTACCGAGATTGAGCGATTCGAAGAAGTGACCGGCTTTGAGCTTCCCAAGGGCTATGCGAGGTTCCTGGAACGGTCGGACGGAGGTGAAGGCTTCATCGGGCCAAACGCATACGCCATATTCTGGCGGCTGGGGGAGCTGGTCGAAATGAACAAGGCCTATCAGGTCGAGGAATACGCTCCCGGCTTATTCATCTTCGGGTCTGACGGTGGAGGTGAAGCTTTTGCTTTTGACACTCGAACTTCGACGAAGCCGATTGTCTCGGTTCCCTTCGTCGGTATGGAGTTGAACTTGGCCAACGTCATGGCGCCAACCTTTGAGGACTTCCTCGAAGAGCTGTCGAAGGTCTGACGATGTCAACGCCAATCAACCTTCGAAGGGAGCACCCGCAGGATGCCGGCAACGAGATTTTTGAAATCCAGCCCGTGATCCTGGGCGGAAGCCCAACCGACTCTGCCAATAAGACGATCTTGACCCGCGCTCAACATATCGAAGCTGTGCGCTACTGGAACAGAATCATTAGCGATCTTCGCAAACAGCGGCCCCGCTGACCTTCTCCGCAAACCACGCCAGGGTGCTGAAAACAGGAAACAGGGACACTCGCACTCTTTTGACGCGGTCCCCATCTGCAATCTGAAAGACCCTCACATGACGCCTTCGCAGACCGCGCCCACGCCCCAACCTGGCGACCGCCTCGTCGCGACCATCGAGGCGCAGACGGTGGCGATCGAGCGAGCGATGCTGAAGGCGTTCTGGACCAGATCGTCGGCCTGACGGTGATCATGTCGGTGGCCACGACGGCGTTCGTGGTTGTGGTGAAGGCCGGCTGACGCCGTCCTTCAGGTAGCCGAACACGGCGCCCATCGCCGCGACCCGAGGGGAGGCGTGCCGGAAGACCGCCTTGGGCGGTGATCTGAAACCCCGCCAAGCCCTCCGAAAACGACCCCCGCAAATGAGGGTAGAAAGGAAGGGCACGTTATGCTCACCTGCGGTGAAGATTGCGAGCCTCTCCAAGGGTCCCGTACGTATCCCCCACAAGCAGACCCTCGCAAGGTTTGAGGAGGGTGGATGGCCGCCCGTGTTGAGGCCATCACCGACGCCTCGGTTCCGTGGAAAACAAGCCGTTCTTCCGATCCGGCCCGCGGGCCGGCCGTTCTTCCCCTCAATCTCGCGTGAGTTTCCGGTGAACCGTATCGCCGGCCTGGCCCTTGGCCTTTTCCTG
The DNA here is from genome assembly GCF_052871235.1 of Caulobacter sp. LARHSG274. Lineage (NCBI taxonomy): Bacteria > Pseudomonadati > Pseudomonadota > Alphaproteobacteria > Caulobacterales > Caulobacteraceae > Caulobacter > Caulobacter sp. LARHSG274. The sequence goes on from NZ_JBIXJO010000027.1 coordinate 13,186, forward strand.
CTGTCGACTCCGGCCCTGGCCCAGGAGGCCTCGCCCCCGCCGCAGCTGGTCGCCGCAGTCGATCCGGCCAAGATCCTGGCCGAGGCGAGGCGTTCCTGGCCCAGAACGCCAGGGTGCCGGATGTGATCACCACCGCCTCGAGTCTGCAGTACAAGGTGGGATATGGGGATTTGCTGAGCGCGGCTGAGGTGAAACCCCTGGACAGGTATGTTCAGCACTGAGCAGAGCCTCCCTCGGCGACGGCATTCAGCGACGCCCCAACCATCCGGCGCAAAGCTGGTGCTTTTCAAAAACCGCAGACTTGCAATCTGCGCGCGAGACTCGCAAGAATTACAGCCAAGCTTGGGGGCGTCCATGATCACTCACATCGCGCGCGTCGCGCTCGCCGCGACCGCTCTCGCGCTGTCGTCGTCGGCCGCCACGGCCCAGAGCGTCACCCGCTACAGCTACGACCCGCTCGGGCGGCTGTCGGCCGTCAGTTCGAACACCGGCGAGACCTCGACCTACAGCTATGACCTGGCCGGCAACCGCACCCAGGTCGTGCGGGTCGGTGACACCATTCCCAATCCCAACTTCCAGAACGGCCAGGCCGGCTGGCAGATGGCCACCAGCTATGCCGGGCCGGTCAACTGGGGCGACAACCTCAACGCCGACTGGTCGGGCAGCGGCAACGACGTGCTGTTCTCGACCATGGGGGGGACGCCGCCGGTCGGGGCCCTGGTCGACGTGCGCACCGACTGGATGGCGGCCCAGGCCGGCGTCACCTACCAGACCGCCGTGCCGGCCGCCCAGCATCGCGGCCAGGCCGAGGTGTGGGTCGAGTTCTACGACGCCAACAAGAGCACGATCAACGCCTTCAAGATGGCCGGCGCGGCTCGCGAAGGCGGAGCCTATCATGGCGATCTGGCCAATTTCGACGCGATTTCGGGCTACGCCCTGGCCCCGCCCGGCGCCGCCTTCCGCCGGATCAACCTGCGCCTGGCGGCCACGGGAGGCAACGACCCCTACGGCTTCTTCACCCGTCCGACCTCGCGGTCAGTGTCCAGCAGCGTCCAGAATATCTTCAACCCCCGCTTCCTCAGCGGCCAATCGGGCTGGCAGATGGCCACCAGCCATACCGGGGCGGTCAACTGGGGCGACAATCTCAACGCCGACTGGTCGGGCAGCGGCAACGACGTGCTGTATTCGACCATGGCCGGGACCCCGGCCGTCGGCGCCCTGCTCGACATCCGCTCCGACTGGATGGCGTCGTCGGCCGGCGTCGCCTACGAGACCTCGGTCCAGGCGGCCCAGCATCGGGGGACCATCGAGGTCTGGGTCGAGTTCTACGACGCCGGCAAGAACACCATCAGCACGGCCAAGATGGCCGGCGCGGCGCGCGAGGGCGGCGGGTCGCATGGCGACCTGGCCAATTTCAACCAGATCGGCGGCTTCGCCACGGCGCCGGCCGGAACCGCTTGGCGGCGAGTCAATCTGCGGCTGGCGGCCAATGGCGGCGGCGATCCCTACGCCTTCTTCACCCGACCGATCTCCCGCGTCGCTGCGCCGGGACAGCAGACGCTGACGAGCTGGGCGGCGCTCTATCCCTGATCGGTGCGGCGGCGATCGTCGTCAGTTCGGCACCGCACCGTGATTTCGCCATTTCGGCGAAAGTCTCGATCACTGCATTTGAGCGGCGGCGATAAGTGAGACGCCGTCGGTATCGCAGGTGTAAACGTATACACTAATGGTCTTTTGGGCCGTGAATGCAGTCAAGATTGTCGAGACCATGGCGTTATAGTTGCTCATGGATGGGGCAATCCGAAAGGTGGTTGGGTTGCTGCAGCCCATGGGATTGGATGTGTTGGGTATATAAAATTGGAAGCCGAGGTCGCGGGCGTTGATGGCCGTCAAAAGCGCGGGAGTTGTCATGCCAGGAGCAGCGTAAGCGGGGATAGCCCAGGCCGATGCCACGGCAAGGACTCCAATGCCCAATTTCTTGACGTTCATCTAGTGTTCTAGCTCCCAGAGGTTGATACGCGTGCGTTGTACGCGTGTATTGGCTGGGTGATCAAGCCCTGACGGAGCGGTTATTAACTGTCTGGATCCCAGGTTCTGTTGGCGAAGTGCCTGATATGCAGTCTAGCCGAAGCGACGAGTATGAAGTCGATTTAGCTGTCGGCGACCTTTCAGGTCCATGTCGCTGGTGGTGTTGAGCACATACGCTTTTCTGCTCTGCGAAATTGTATCCAGCGGCAGGCAAGAGCCGCCGATGCTATGACGCGGAGACGGTTGCAGAGTTCGTTGGCGGCTAGGTAGGATTAACCTGACGCTGCGCTGGCGGCTCGACTCAGCCCCTGGGCTTACTGCATGTTCACGAACAGCACGGTGCAGTTGGCATTGTTGCCCGTGATCACCACCCACTGCTGCGCGAGCCTGGCGCTGATCAGCATCGAGAAGACGGCGTTGGCGTTGTGGGCCTTCAGGTCGGCCGTGTCGCCGGTGGGTATGTAGAGCAGTTGATGGCCGGCGGCGCAGGTCCCGACCGCGCGGTCGGCCGTGAAGGCCACCACATTGGGCATGTAGGTCGCTTCAACGCTGGCGATCTTGACCGCAAGGCCCCAATCATAGGCTTGGCTTGGCGTTGCCGCGAAAGCCGCAGCGCCGACCGTCGCCGCCAAGACGGCCTTTCCAATGATGTTCATGCGAAGACTATTCCCTCGTCGCGATGGAAGCTTCACCTTAAATGGTGTGGTCGGCGATCGCAACTCGACGCGAAAAGCCCGCTTAGCCATAAGTCGCTGCGCCTTGCCCCTTTCAGCGCGGTCCCTGACTACGTTCTTAAGTTGCGCTTCCCGGCGTGGTGTGGAACTTTAAGGTACAGCTTCAAGGAGCCGACGGCGCCGGAGTTTTTCAACGGGGGGTTGCAAGTCATGAAGAATAGGTTTGTTGCTCTGGCCGCGTCGATCGCGGTGATGACGGCGGCTGCGGTTCCCGCCCATGCGTCGGACGCCCAGCTCGGCCATATCACACACATTTTTGCGATGTCGAACGGGGCCGTGCTGTTCTTCACCGACGGTTCGAGAGGCCCTCGTCCCGCCTGCTCGGGCCCCGGCCTGGACGCCCGTTGGGCGATCAACGCCAGCACGCTGGTCGGCCAATCGCAGCTGTCGGCGTTCATGACCGCCTATACGCTCAAGAAGCGCATCTCCATTCATGGGACGGGGACTTGCTCGATCTGGGGCGATACTGAAACCGTGGACTATTTGGAGATCGACGACTGAAATATCGGAAGGCGAAGGCGCCCTGATCCGGGGGCGGCGGCGTTCGCCGTGTCGGATCCCGACGATGGCGTCGGCGATCGCGGCGCCGATCGAAGAATCTACACGGCAGGGTGGAAAATGGTGGCGCCGCGAACGGCTTGCACTTAAGCTTCGTGGCTAGGGACAGCAGTTGGAAACGTATGATGGCGCGCAGCAGACTTCTCATCGCCCTGGCCGTGCTTAGCGCGCTAGCATCGCCGGTTTTAGCCACGGCGGCCGAAACCCAGACCTACACCTACGATGCGCTCGGCCGCCTGACGAAGGTGGAAACGAGCGGCGGACGGATCACCCAATATACTTACGACGCCGCCAACAACCGCACCCAGGTCACCTCGACGGGCGGATCATCGGGCAGGGTTGTCGTCCTGCCGCTGCTGGGCGGTCTCGTCCTGCCCTTGCCCTAACGCCTCGCGTTTGCGAACCTCACTGGTCGCGGCAAAATCGAAGCCGCTCCGATGAGGCTGCGTCGAGATCCTGCGACTCGCCGTTCGTCGGGTTCCTAGAGGCGCCGTTCCGGAAAGACCACGCGCCAGGGTCCGCCGTCGAGGCCGGCATAGGGCGCGCAGGCCTGCACGGCCCTGACGGCGGCCCGCTCGGCCAGCAACGCCAGGGCGTCCGCGGGGGCCCCGCGCCGCCGGATCGCCGGGGGCGTCGCCGCCAGGCCGCCG
>NZ_JBIXJO010000027.1:17165-43083 GCF_052871235.1 Caulobacter sp. LARHSG274
CGCCTCGCGCGGCGCGGCCGACCGCCAGCAGGGCGCCACCCTCTGCCAGAGATCGCCTGACGGAGCCGCGGGGCGAGCTCCGACGCTGGGCAGGGAGGCGGCGGCGTAGAGATCGACGCCCTCGGCCGCTTCACCCTGGCCCAGTCCTTGGTCAGCGCGGCTCGAGCCCGAAGCGGCGGAGGCGGCCGACGCCGTTGTCGGCCGCGAAGCCCCGCCCGCGTCCGCAGCAGCGAGCGCCGGACGCGCGGCGAGGGAATCCGGTATTGCGGTCAGGCTGTCGAGGCGATCGCCCGATGCATCCACGGGCTCGCGCCGCGCCTCGGAAAGAGCGGCCTCGGTCGGCGCAGGGGAGGGCGGCCCGTTCGCTGCCGATTTGGCCGGCTCGCCGGGCTGGCTGTTGACCAGGGTCACGCCGACCACCGTGGGCGTGATCAACATTTCGGGCGCCCGCCCCGCCAGCAGCAGCAAGGCCAGGATGATCGCGGCGTGCCCGCCCAGGGCGGTGATCGCCGCCAGGCCGCTGATCCGGCTGTCGTCAGCAGGCGATGAGGGTTCTGGCATCGGTGGTCGAACGTTCGGCGGCTGGCGGGAATGAGAAGAGCATGAACGGTAGCGGTCGGCGCGGTATTCGTCCACTTCGCGTCTGAAGGTTGAATTGCGGCTGTTCAGCCGCCCGTCCGATGTGATATCCAATTGTCCGGAAGCTGCGGCTTCGGGGTACGCGCGTCGGGGCGCGAAGTGGGGCGATCATGCGTCAGAAACCAGGTCCGAGTCAGGACCAGGGCGGCTTTGCGGCCGTGGACGCGCTGGTGGCCGTCACCATCCTGTCCTCCAGCCTGGCCCTGTCCTTGACCGCCGCCGAAATCGGCCTGCGCGCCAGCCGGACCGCCGCCGAGACCCGCGACGCCGAGATGATCCTGCGGGGCGGGTTGGAAAGCACGGCCGGACAGGCCGGCGCCTGGAGCGGGCGGGCCCTGGGCATGGCCTGGCGCGTCGAGGCCCATTTCACCGACGCAGCCTTTCTCCGTCGCGGCGGTCCCTGCGCGCGCACCGCCTCCGCCAAGGCGACAGGCAGCGGCCGGACCTATCGAATGACGACGATGGACGCCTGCCTGCCCGAGGGCGGCGCATGAGCGACGACGGCTACACCCTGGCTGAGATGCTCGCGGCCCTGACCATCCTTGGGTTGGCCATGGGCGGGCTTGGGCTGGTGGTCGGCCTGATCTCGCGCCAGCAACTGACCTCCAATAGAATTCAGGCGCGCCTGGCCGCCGACCGCACTGTCGACCAGACCCTGACGCGGTGGCTGGCGCAGGACGGGGCGGAGACCCTGCACGGCGACGCAAGGGGACTGTCCTTCGCCTGCGCAGCCGCAACCTGCGCGGCGAGTCTGCAGGTCGAGGGCCGCCGGATGCTGCTGGTCTTGCGAAACGGTTCGGGCCGGGCCCGGCGTCTGCGGCTGAGCGATCCGGCCGTGCGCTTCAGCTACCGCGACGCTCGAAGCCTGGTCGACGCCTGGCCTCCCGCCGAAACGTCGCCGTCCCATCCCGGGGACCAGACGCCGCGCGCGGTGTTGCTCGCCAAGCCTGGCGCGGTCGCGCCGCTGGCGGTGGTTCCGATTTCGCCGCGCGAGCCTCGCGATTGCCAGTTCGACGCCATCATCGGCGGCTGCCGGATTGTGACCCCATGAGGAACCCCCTGGATTTGCGTCTGGTCGATGCGGACAACGAACCGCGCGACGAACCCTCCACCGTCGCCGCTGCGCCGAATGTTTTCGCGCGGGCGGTGTCGACGCCGCCAGGATGGCCATGGGAGCAGGCGCGCGGCGCCCTTTTGGAGGCCCGCCACGGCGCGCCCCTGCCGATCGACCAGATGCTGGTGCGGCTCAAGCGCCTGACCCCGTGGCGCCTGAGGCAAGGCGGGCGGTTCGCGGCCTGCTATGTCCGCACCAGTGAGATCGAGACCCGGTTCGAGGCGCGGGTCGAGGTCGATGACCAGGCGGTGTCGGTGACTTTCGAGCCGCCGGAGGCCATGGCCCGGCGGGCGCGGCGCTCATTGGTCGCCGGCGTCGCCGCCGCGGGGATTGCGGCGCTGGTGTTCATGTCGATCGCCGGAGCCCTGCTGGCGCGGTCCGAGGGCGAGACGCAACTGGCGGCGATGGAACGCGACGCGGCCGCCAAGCTGCGGCGAGCCGAGACGGCCCAGAGAGTCCGTCGGGAGTCGGCTGCCTTGACGATGGCCCAGCCGGGCGATCGGATCGCCGCGCCGCTGACGGATCTGGCCTGGGCCATGGCCGCGCGCGCACCCGACGCGCGGATCGAATCCTGGAACTGGGCGCATGGCGTCAGCCGTGTCGAAGCCCGGGGCGAGACCTCGCCGTTCGCCGATCCGCAGCGCGGCGCCAGCCGCGAAGGCGTCGCGCGGCCAGGCGTCTGGTCCTGGCGGATCCAGCCCGAAGGGGCCGGGCGATGAGCGCGCGTTCCATCGGCGGGCCCGGCCTGGCGGTCGCGGCGGCCTTGGCCGGGGGGCTGGCTGCGGTGGTGGCGGCCATGGGCCTGTCGGCCTTGGCGCGGCCCGTTCACCGGGCCGAGCGCCTGGCGCAGCTGGATCAAAAGGTCGAACGGATCGCGCAACTGCAGCGCGCTACGGCCGGCGGCCTGACCTATCCGCGCGGCGCCGTCTGCCGCGAAGGGATCGCGCGCGGCTCGGACCTCGTCGCGCAAAAGCTGCGGGCCGGGCTTGGCCAGGCCCAAATGGTGCGGCTGGCCTTCGAGCCTTCGGTCTCGGTCGACGGGTCGGGGTTGGTGGTGATCGGTTTCCGATTCGAGACCTTGGGGTCCTATGAGGACGCCATGGGGCTGTTGCGCGGCCTCGACGCCGCCAAGCCTGCGATCTTCGCTGACTCCGTCGACCTCACCTCCAGGACCTCGGCTGTCTCCCTTCGGTTTTCAGGACGTTTCTATTGCTCGACCTCCGCGCGCCTTTGATCCCGTCGTCGGTGCTTGCCGGCCTGGCTCTGGGCGCCGTCGCCTGGTTGGCGGCCGGGCGCCAGGACGTGTACAGCCCAGCCCAGGGGCGTCTGAACGCCCTGCAGTCAAGGCGAGCCGAGGAGACGCCGGCGGGTGGAACGCCGATGCTGGCGGGGCCGCCGCTGTTTGCGCTGTCGATCGGCCCAAACGCCGTCAAGGACCCGGCCGTGGCCGTTCTTGGCCTCTCACGCATGCCCGGGCGCGCCGCCGCCCTGCTGACCATCGACGGCAAGCCGGCGGCCTGGCTGGCGCGCGGTGAAAGCCGCGACGGCGTGGTTTTGCGCGAAGTCGCCTCCGGCCGCGCCACCCTGGACCTGCCTTTGGGCGTGCAGGACTTGAAAATCGGCGAGGCGACGCCGGCTTCGGGGGCCGCGATGCCCAATCCCGCCATGCCAGGCGGGGGCGCAGGCGATACGCCGCCCCCCGGCTATCGTTCACCGCCGCCGCCGGCCAGCGCCCCCGCCGGCCTTGGCGGATGAAGTCGTCTTTCGTGAAGCATTCCATGACATTCAAGCGTGCGCTCCGACTGGCCATGGCCGGCGTCTGCCTGGCCACGGCGCCGCTGGCGACCGCGCCCGCCCGCGCCGCGGCGGCCACGGACCGGCCGGAGTCCTTCACCTTCGCCTTTCGGGACGCCGACATCGCCCAGGTGGCCGAGGAAATCCTCGGAACCGCCTTGGGCGTGCCCTACAGCATCGATCCCGGGGTCACCGGCAAGGTGTCGTTCCGCATCGACCGGCGGCTGACCCGGGCTCAGTTGCTCGAAGCCTTCGAGGCCGCGCTTGAGGTCAACGACGTGGCCGTGCTGCGCCAGGGCGACAGCCTGGTGCTGGCGCCGCGGGACAAGGCCCGGGCCGCCGCGGGGCTTCGCGATCCCAGCGCGGTCAGCGGCATGCGTCGGGGCGGCTATGACGTCGTGGCCGTGCCGCTGTCGTTCTCCACGCCCAGCGAGGTGGCCAAGGCGCTGGAGGCGATGACCGGCTCCAAGGCCGTGCTCTATTCCAACGACAAGCTGGGCTTGATCGTGCTGGGCGGATCGGGGAGCGAGCTGCAGGCGACCCTTGAGACCATCAAGGTCCTGGACCGCAACGTTTTCGAAGGCGCGCGCATCCGCTGGTTCGACCTGCGCCAGGCCGCGGCCGGCACGGTGGCGACCGATCTGGCCAAGATTCTGGCCACGGCCGGCGTCCAGGGCGTCTCGGTCTCGCCGCTCAGCCGGCTCAATGGTCTGATCGTCTCGGCCCGCACCGAAACGGCGATGAACGAGGTCGCCGGCTGGATCACCCGGCTGGACACGCCCTCGCGCGACCTGTCCACCCAACTCTATGTCTATCGGCCGCGCAGCGCCTCGGCCGCGTCCCTGGCCCAGACCCTGAGGCAGGTCTTGGGCGCAAGCAGCGACAATGGAGGCAGCGGCCTTCAAAACACTCGCCAAACGACTTCAAGTTCGGCGGAAACGCCTGCCGCTTCCGACCAGGGCGACAGCGCCGGGAGCGGGCGCGGTGAAACCGACGCCGGCGGTCAGCAAGCGCTCGAGGACGGCGTGCGCATCGGCGTCGACAAGGACAGCAACACCCTGATCGTCCGCGCCCCGGCCGCGCGCTGGATGGGCCTGCAGCAGACCCTGGCGGAAATCGACCGGCCGCCCGCCCAGGTGATGATCGAGGCCTCGATCATCGAGGTCAGCCTGACCAACGATTTCCGATTCGGCGTCGACTGGTCGGCGGTCGGCGACAGCGGCAAGCTGACTGGAAGTTCGATCTACAACGAAGGCGGCGCGATCGCGCCGAAGTTCCCAGGCTTTTCGATCACCTATCTGGGCGGCGACATCGATGCGGCCGTCAACGCCCTGGGTTCGCGCACCACGATCGACGTCGTCTCGGCTCCCAAGCTGATCACCCTCGACAATCACAAGGCCCGGCTGCAGATCGGCGACCAGGTGCCTGTCATCACCCAGACGGCGACCAACACCACCACCGCGACCCCGGCCATCGTCAGTACGGTGGAGTATCGCGACACCGGCGTGATTCTCGAGGTCACCCCGCGCATCAGCGGCGACGACAAGGTCGTCGTCGACATCGCTCAGGAGGTCAGCGGCGTCGCCAAGACCGTGACCTCGGGCATCGATTCACCGACGATCCAGCAGCGCAAGCTGGCCAGCACCCTGGTGCTGCAGGACGGCGGGGTCGTCGCCCTGGGCGGTCTGATCAGTCATCGGAGCAGTGATTCCGACAGCGGAGTGCCCGGTCTCAAGGACGTCAAGCTCCTGGGCAATCTCTTCAAGTCCAAGAGCAAGGAGGCGGCCCGAACCGAGCTGGTGGTGCTGCTGAGCGTGCGCATCATGCGCGATCCGGCCAGCTCCAATCTGGTCACCAGCGACATGCTGGCCGACATGCGCGAGATCGAGAGCCGTGGTTTGCTGCCGCACTGAAGCGCCGCGCGACGGCGGCTACGCCAGCGCGGCGGCTTTGGCCGTCAGCCTGGCGGTGGCCATTCTCGCCGCCGCCCTGGTGCTGCGCGGCGTCAGCGCGCTCAAGCTGGCCCGGGCCGACCTGCGGCGCAGCCAGGCCGCGTACGCCTTGTCCGGCGCGCAGGTCCTGGCCGCGACCCGCCTGGTGAACGGCGCGCGATCCGCACGCCTGGCCTGGAGCATCGGGGGCCTGGACGACCGCGGCGTCTCCGTCCTGGCCGAAGCCGAGGCCCCCAAGCTGCGGCTGACCGAGGCGGCGAGGCTCGACGACAAGGTCTTGGCCCTGCTCGGGGCTGACGATCCGGCTGGCGCGCGTGCGCATCTGGCTGTCCTCGACGCCAGGACCGCGACGCCCGACGCCATTGCGGCGGCCGACGTCGGTGCGAGCTGGCGGGCCTGCGCCAGGAGCGCGATCTCGCCCTGGGGCGTGGCCGAAGCCTTGAGCCTGGCCGCGGCCCAGGCGCCCGACCAGGACCTGGACGGCCCCCGGGCCGGACAGGTCTGGCGCGTGCGGGCGACCACCGTGGATGGCTGGACGGACGAGCGGATTGTAAGGTTGATCGGCCGGGTGGAGAAGCCCGGCGCGGTGATATGGCGGCGCTTCGGGCGCACGGCGGACGGGGGCGTAACATGCGACAGGACCATCAACAGCCGGGCGTCCGGTCTGGCGGGGACGCCGGCTACACCCTGACCGAGATGCTGGTGGTCATCGCGATCATCGGCCTGATCGCCGCGGTGCTGACCCCCAGCCTGATGGGACAATTGGGTCGCGCGCGCGTCAAGTCGGCCCAGCTTCAGTTGGAGTCCGTGGCCGCCGCCGTCGAGATGTTCCATTCCGACACTGGCCGCTATCCGACCGCGAGCGAAGGGCTAAGGGCCTTGGTCGAGGAGCCGGCCGACGCGGAAGGCTGGACCGGCCCCTACGTCAAATCGGCCGCCACCCTGAAGGATCCCTGGACCGGCGACATCCTCTACCGCCAGGTCGAGGACAACGGATTCGAGGTCGTCAGTCTCGGGTCCGACCGCAAGGCCGGCGGTTCGGGAACCAAGCGCGACCTGGCTGCGCCCAAATGAACCTGCTGGCCGCCTGGATCGCTCTGCCGGTCGGAGCCGTCGTCGGCAGCTTTGCGGCCACGGCGGGTTTGCGCTGGACGCAGGGGCGGCAGGCGATCGTGGGTCGCTCGCGCTGCGACGCCTGTGACGTTCGGCTGGGGTACGCCGCCACGGTGCCGATCCTTTCCTATCTCCACCTGGGCGGGGCCTGCGCCGGTTGCCGCGCGCCGATCCACCCCGGCCATCTGGCCGGCGAGGCGGCCGGGGTGGGACTGGCCATGGCGAGCGTCCTGCTCCTGCCGATCGGTCCGGCCATTCTGGCGGCGATGTTGGGGATGGTCCTGGTCGCCGCCGCCGTCGCCGACGCCGTCAGCCGGCGCCTGCCGGACCTGCTCAGCATTGTCGCGGCGGTGCTCGGCGCAGCCCTGGCGCTGCAGCGCGGGCCTGCGGCCCTGCTGGTCGGCTTCGTCGCCGCGGTCACGACAGGGGCTCTGCTCCTGGTTCTGCGCGGGATTTTCGCGGCCCGGACCGGGGATCCGAAAATGGGCCTGGGCGACGTCAAGCTGGCCATGGCGCTCGCCCTTTGGACCGGTGCGGCGACCCCTTGGATGTTCGTCATCGCCGGCCTGGCCGGTCTGGTCCAGCTGCGCATGAGCAAGACCGCCGACGGCAGGATCGCCTTTGGTCCGGCCCTCGCCGCGGCCGGCTGGTCCGTAGGGCTGGCGCTGCAGGCGGGCGTGTTTGGAGACCTGATTCCATGACGACCCTCGCCAGCCGGCCCCGCTCTCAGGCCCGCGCCAAGCTCGTAGAGGCCTTGATCGAGCAGGGCCTGGTTGAACTGGCCGCCATCGCGCGCGCTGAGCTGGTGGCCATGCGCACCGGCCAGCCGGTCGAGCAGGTGCTCAATCAACTGGGCGCGCTGTCGGACGAGGACCTGACTCGCGCCTACGCCCAGGCGGCAGGCTGCGAAATCTGGGAACCGCGTCTGCGGCCGGCGGCGGTCGACATCGCTGATCTGGGCGTCACCGTCGACTTCCTGCGGCGAACGCGCCTGCTGCCGCTGGCCGCGGGCGGACCCGCCCTGCTGTGCGCGGCCTGCGATCCGCTCGACGACGAGGCTCTGGCCGGGCTGGTGTTTGCGGCCAATCGGCCGGTCAGCGTGTTGGCCGCCCGGGCCGGCGAGTGGCGGACCGCCTTCGAGGCGCGCTATGGCGCCGAAGCGGCAGTCTCATCCGAGGCCGTCGACGAGCGGCGCCTGGCGCGCGAGATCGACCAGGTGGCCGACGGCGCGGTCGAGGGCGGCGGCGCGCGCCTGGTCGCCGAAGCCTTCGAGGAGGCGATCGCCCTGGGCGCCTCCGACATCCACTTCGAGCCGCGCCGCCACGATCTGCGGGTGAGATTGCGGGTCGATGGCCGGATGATCGACTATCGCGTGGTTCCCGCCGACCTGGCCGCGCCGGCGGTGTCGCGCATCAAGGTGATCGCCAACCTGAACCTGGGCGAACGCCGCCTGCCGCAGGACGGCCGCACGTCCTTCGTCATCCGGGGCAAGTCAGTCGACGTGCGCGTGGCCACCGCTCCGACGGTGTTCGGTGAAGCGGCCGTGCTGCGCATCCTTGACCGCAGCGCCGTGCCGCTGGAGCTTGGCGGGCTAGGCTTGGCCGACGAGGTGACCGACGTGCTGCGCAAGGCCGGCCGGGCCCCGCACGGCATCTTCCTGGTCACCGGCCCGACCGGCAGCGGCAAGACCACCACGCTCTATGCCCTCTTGGAGACCTTCACCGGCTCGCCCAAGAAGGTGCTCAGCGTCGAGGACCCGGTCGAATATCATTTCGAGCATGTCTCCCAGACCCAGGTGGCTCCGCAACTGGGCCTGACCTTCGCCGCGGCCCTGCGCTCGTTCCTGCGCCAGGACCCCGACATTATCCTGGTCGGTGAGATCCGCGATCCGGAGACGGCGGCGGTGGCCATCCAGGCGGCGATGACCGGCCACCTGGTGCTGGCCTCGATCCACGCCAACGACGCCCTTTCGGTGCTGCCGCGCCTGCTCGACATGGGCGTGGAGCCCTACCAACTGGCCGCCGCCTTCCGTGGGGCGGTGGCCCAGCGGCTGGTCCGCCGCCTGTGCCCGCACTGCCGGCAGGCGGGCGCGCCGACCGAGGCCGAACAGGCCTTCGCCGCCGGCCACGGCCTGGCCGCGCCGTTGCGCACCTTCCGGGCCCACGGCTGCCCGGCCTGCAAGGGCGGCGGGTTCAAGGGCCGCGCGCCGATCGCCGAGGCCTTCCTGACCGACGAGGCGCTGCTGCGGGCCATCGCCGACCGCCAGCCGGCCGCCGAGATCGGGCGGCTGGCGCGGCAGCTGGGCCTGGCCAGCATGGCGGCGGACGGTCTCGACAAGGCGATGCGCGGCGAGACCACGCTGGAGGAAGTGATGGGCGCGGTCCATGACTGAGATCCGCCGCTTCGCCTATGTCGCGGTGGGGACCGACGGCCGGCGGGTGCGCGGCCAGGTCCTGGAGGCCAGCGAGCAGGCCGCGTTCGAGCGGTTGCGCCGCCAGGGCCTGTCGCCGTTGAAACTGAGGGCGGTTGCGGTCGGAACACGGGCGACGGGCGATCGGGCGCTCAGGGACCGCGAGAGCGCCGAGATCCTGCTCAGCCTGGCCGATCTGCTCAGCGCCGGGGCCGACATGCGCGCGTCGCTCAATGTCCTGCTGTCGCGGGCCCAGGGCTCGCGGGTGGCCGGCGCCTGCCGGCGGCTGCTGCAGGAGATCAGCGCCGGCGAGGCGCTGGACGCGGCCTTCGCCCGCACCCTGGCCCCGCGCCACGGCTTCGTCGCCGCGCTCGTCGCGGCCGGCGAGGCGGCCGGCGACCTGCCGCAGGCGTTGCGGCGAGCCGGCGAGATGCTGGAAGCCGCCATCAAGCTGCGCGAGCAACTGGTCGGGGCCCTGGCCTATCCGCTGTTCGTGTTGGTCAGCACCGTGGCGGCGGCGGGAGTGATCCTGCTGGCCGTGGTGCCCTCGCTCGAACCGCTGGTCAGCGAGGGGGGCGGGGAGGGGACGCCGATCCTGTCGGGCCTGCTGGCCGCCAGCCGGCTGCTGCGCGACCACGGCCTGGCGCTGGGCGGCGCCCTGGCGGCGGCGGCGGCGCTGGTCGCGGTCCTGGGCCGCGCCGGCCTGCTGGCCGGGCCGCTCGACCGCCTGCTGCTGGCCGGCCCCTGGCGGCGAACCACGGGAGCCCTGTTCTACGGCGGCTTCGCGATCTCGCTGGGGGTGATGCTGACGGCCGGCGCGCCGATGAGCGACGCCCTGAGACTGGCCATCGGCGGGGTGCGCTCGGAGCTGGCCAAGACCCGGTTGCAGCCGGTGCTGCGGCAGGTGCGCCAGGGCGTGGCGCTGTCCGAGGCCCTGCAGGCCGTGAAAGGGTTTCCGGCGACCGTCGTGCGCCTGGTCTCGGTCGGGGAGTCCACCGGCGCCCTGGGGCGGATGCTGCAACGCTCGGGCAAGCTGGAGGAGGACGCCGCCGTGCGCGACATCGAGGCCGCCGCGCGCCTGCTGGGCCCGGCCCTGATCGTGCTGCTCGGCGGCCTGATCGGCCTGATGATGGCGGGCCTGCTGTCGGGCGTGACGGAGCTGGGGCAGGCGGCGTTGAGCTGAGGCGCCGAGTTGATGCGGCGCCTCCGTTCAAGGCGAAGCTGAAAAATTTCTTCACCCGTCGGTTGCACTCCGGAAGGCACAGCTCTACGGCGCAAGTTGCGCAATCGGGGCGGCGCAAGGCGGCTTTTTGTCGGTGGTCGCAGGCGGCCAAGACAATGCGCTCACGGCCTTGCGCGTCCTCGAGCACGATCCGGCGGGCGGGCACCACCTCCGGCGCACCGACCGTGCCGATCACCACCAAGGCGGCGCACAGTTGCACCATCTGCCGGCGAAGCGCGGTGACCTCGGCGTTCAAGGCGGCGTTGGAATCCTCAGCCACGACAGGCGCCCGAATGCTGCTTGAGGACGGGCTTCCATCCACGACGAGAGGGTCGGCCATGATGGCAAATTGGTCCTGACGAAATAGCTGATAAATCTCGCCATCAGATTGCGCGCTGCAATCGGCGTGGCTAAGGTCAAGCTATCGGCCAAGGAGCGCTCTCTCCCTGGGAGAGCAAGATTGAAGCACACCCTCGATCCCGAGGTCGACGCGACCGCCACCTTCGTGCGGAGCGTGACGATTTCGGGCCCGCTCTCAACGCGAGCGCGGTAATCGCACCGCCGATGGGCAGGGGCCTTCTGGCGAACCGGCGCAAGCCGCCCCGCGCGGCGATCCTAACCGTGAAGTCAAACCCACGCCGGCGCAGCCGTCGTCCTCGAAAGCCTGCTAGGAGAGTCCGGTGGTCGGCAATTTTCTGAGATCGGCGATTCTGGCCGGTTTGGTCGCCGCGGTGGCGACCTGTCCTGGTTCTCGTGCGGTCGCGCAGTCGATCAGCGGCGTGGTCGTGCCCAAGGTCACGATAGCGGATCGGAACGGTGTCGATCTCAGCAATGGGACCATCATAACGGATGGCGGCACGGTGACGATCGGGCCGGCGGACGCCCCAGTCTTGTCGCAGAAAGTCCTGGCGACCTACTACGACAGCAGCCAAGTGCCGCGCTACGGCTACCTCCGGCAGGAGGCTTGTCCGATCGGTCCGGGCAACTGCTACGGCTTCAAACCGGAAGTCAGCGTGCGGATCGGCGCCCGCGCCTTGATGGTGGGTTTCAGCGGCGACTGCAGGGGCGACTGCGACGTCCGACTCGATCTGGTGTCCAACACTTGGGTCCTGACCGACAACAGCGGCAAGCAATGGATCTTTGATAACAATCCCGTGGCCGATGGCGGCCCCGCGCCCCAGCCGCGCACCTTGGGCTGGTTGCGCGAGATCCGATCGAAGAACGGCGAGCGGCTGACCTACAATTACCAGGGCACGACGGTCCGCTCGATCACCTCCAACCTCGGCTATCAGATCAACTATCAGGATCTGGGCCAGGCGGTGGCGTCCTTTCAACTAACGAACCTGGCGTACGAATATTGCGACAAGCTTGCCTCGACCTGTCCCAACCAGGTGGCGAACTGGCCAAAGCTGCAGCTGTCGGGTACCTATAACAACTACCAGGCGACCGACGCGCTGACCCGCGTGTCGGGCTTCTCGACCGTCGAGACCAGCTCGACCGAGCAACAGGTGACGCTCACCTCGCCGATGGGTGTGGCCAGGAAAATCTGGCGGGTCTCGCTGACAGCGAATGGGCCCAAGGTTCTGATGCGGCGGTTCGAGGATCCGACGGGCAGCACCGATTATGCTTTCAGCATTGGGTCCAATCAATTCAACTCCGTTGCCGATTGGAAGGTGCTTAGTTCGTCGGCGACAAGATCGTCCGGGGCCGTTATGCGCTTCAGCATGGATGACGCGGCTTTGGCTGCGGCCAGCAACAACACCTGGACGACGAGCAAGCCTTACAAATCCATCCTGACCGACGAAAAGCTCCGCAAGACGACCTACGAATTCTATCAAACGCGGACCTCTCAATCGGCGTTGTGGCTGGCCAATAACAAGATCTACAGGGTGACGAGGCCTGGAGGGGCGACAACGACGATCTCGTACGACGACCGAGACCGCCCCTTGTCGGCCGTCGAGACCCAGAGACCCAACTACGGCGCCGACACCCTTTCGACGTCCGCGGCGTTTCCGACCTGCGCCGATTGGGTGCTCTGCGCCGATCCCGTCAGCAAGACCGACGCCCGCAACAACAGCACTGACTACACCTATTATGAGGACACCGGCCTGCTGAAGACGGCGACCGGACCAGCCGATTCCAGCAATGTCCGGCCGCAGACCCGCTATCGCTACGAGCCGCGCCAGGCCGTGTTCAAGGATGCGTCCGGCCAGTCCGTACCCTCGGCCACCTCGGTCTGGAAGCTAGTCGAGACCACCACGTGCAGAACCAAGGCGTCCTGCACGGGAGAGCCTGACGAACTGAAGACCACGTACGAATACGACGCCAACCTCTTACCCATAAAGGAAACCATGTCCTCGGGCGATGGCGCCCTGATCTCGATCATCACCAAGACCTACGACCCCGTCGGCAATCTCGCCTCGGTCGACGGCCCGTTGGCGGGCCCCGGCGACACGACCTATTATTTCTACGACGCGGGGCGGCAACTGATCGGGTCGATCAGGCCGGCGGCGCCCGCCAACTTGGCCACACGGACGGTCTACAACGGCGACGGGCGGCCCACCCTGGTTCAGCGCGGCACGGCGGCCGGCGTCACTCGGGCGGCGCTTGATACGATGACGCCGGTCGAAGAAGACGTCATCGCCTACGATGCCGCGGGACGGAAGGCGCGCGAGGACAAGAGGGCCTACGGCGGTGCGACCTATACGGTGACACAATACAGCTACGACAGCGACAGTCGCCTCGAATGCATCGCCGTCCGCATGAACCCGGCGGTCTTCGGCGACCTCCCTCTCGGCTCCGCCTGCACGCCGTTCACGGCAGGCGACCAGGGACCAGACCGTGTCACCAGGAACGTGTACGACGCCGCCGGACAACTGCTGCAGGTGCGGCAGGCGGTCGGCTCCGGTCTCGAGCGGGCCGACGCCACCTACAGCTACACGCCGGACGGCAAGCAGGAATACGTGATCGACGCCAGGGGCAACCGTTCCAAATGGGAGTATGATGGCTTCAACCGGCTGTCCAAATGGGTGTTCCCGTCGACGTCCCAGCCGTCAGCCTACGATCCGACCACCCAAACAACCGCCTTAGCCAGCGCTGGCGATCTCAACCTGAACGACTATGAGGAATACAGCTACGACGCCAACGCCAACCGCACCATGTTGAGAAAGCGCGACACCCAGACGATCACGTACTCCTACGACGCGCTGAATCGCATGACGCTCAAGAACGTCCCGGTCGGCAATGATGTCTATTACGGTTACGATCTGCTGGGGCTGCAGCTCTACGCGCGGTTCGGATCGGAGACCGGACCTGGCATCACCAACACCTATGACGCGTTCGGCCGGGTGAAGACGAGCAGCAACAATCTGAGCGGCGCGCCGCGGAAGCTGTCGTACGAGTACGACGCGGCCGGCAATCGCACACAGCTGAAGTTCCCCGACGAAAAGATCTTCACGTACCAATATGACGACCTTGGTCGCATGACCGCGATCAAGGAAGGCGGGACGACCAAGATTGCCGGACAGACTTACGACGCCATGGGGCGTCGCGATGGCCTGACCGAAGGGGTCGCGACCGGCTACACCTACGATCCGATCGGCAGGCTGTCGTCACTGTCGCATGACCTGGCCGGCACGGCTTGGGACGTGACGTTCGGCTCGCCAGCGTACAATCCCGCCAGTCAGGTGAGGACATTTACGATTAGCAACCAAGCCTATGACTGGCGAGGCGCTGTTGAGCTCAGCCGCCAGTACGTCGCAAATGGTCTGAACCAGTATACTCAAGTCGGTGCGCTGAGCTTTACCAACGACGCCAACGGCAATCTGAAGTCTGACGGTTCTACGGCCTACCTCTACGACGTCGAAAACCGGTTGATCACTAGCACCACCGGCGCGGTGACCGTGTCGCTCAGCTACGATCCGCTGGGTCGGCTGTGGCAGACGGCCGGCGGCGACTCGGGAACCACCCAATTCCTCTACGACGGGCCTGCCCTGGTGGCCGAGTATGACGGCGCGGGCAACATGCTTCGCCGCTACGTGCACGGTCAAGGCGTCGACGAGCCGCTGTTCTGGTACGAGGGTTCCAGCCTGGACGTTCGCCGGCTGTTGCGCGCCGACCGCCAGGGCAGCATCGTCGCCGTCGCCGATGCGAACGGCGGCAGCATCACCACCAACACCTACGACGAATACGGCATCCCGGCCGCGACCAATCAGGGGCGGTTCTCGTACACCGGTCAGATCCGCATCCCGGAGCTGGGCATGTACTATTACAAGGCCCGAATTTACTCGCCCTCGTTGGGACGGTTTCTCCAGACCGACCCCATCGGGTATGACGATGGCCTCAACTGGTACGCCTATGTCGGCAATGATCCGATGAATCGGAGCGATCCGACTGGGCTTTCGTGGCGGGTGGGGCTGCGCCTTGACTTCTATCAAGTAGTTGTTCGCGCTGGCCCTATTAACATCAATAGTCCGGTCGTCGTTCCCGTCCCGATCATCTATACGAATGATCCTTTCAAGACGCCGGGCGGTGTCCCCGTGAGAGATCACGGTGCGAAGGGAACAGGAGACGAGTACATTGGCGGCAAGGGTTGGACGCCTGAACAAGTTGATGATGTACTCAACAACCCAGATCGGACCGGCGGTGTAGTTGATAGAGGGTCGAAGGATGGCAAGCCTCGAAATGAACCCGCGACCTCGTATGTCGACAAGGACGGAAACTACGTCGTTCAAAACGATAAAACGAAAGAAGTCATCCAGGTCGGAACGCGTGGAGAGCCGCGCGACAAGCCACCACAGGACAGGCCTCCGAAAGAAAAAGCCGAAAAAAATGGCAATTGATAGAGCGGATATATTGGCGGCAAGCACCGCAACCGGAAGCCGGATGTTGAGTTACTCGGAGTTGAAGGAGCTTTTGGAAGTATCTCTCGACATCGACGGGGTGGTGAATGCCGTTGAAGCATATGAGGTCGATGGTGACGTGCGTTACCTCAGATGTGATGCTACCCTCGCATTCTCCAGAGAGGACTATGGGGTCGATCAACACAGCTCTGCTCAAAAAGCATATGATTATATCGTGATATGCCTAGACACGGTGGATGATCGGGAAGAGCTAAAATACACGGTGTGGCTGGATAACGGTGAAAAGTAGAACTGATAGCGGGTACCCATAATGGGCGCTCAGAGAGCCTGAAAGGGCCTTCGCATGACGCCTTCGCAGACCACGCCCACGCCCCAACCTGGCGACTGCCTCGTCGCCGCTATCGCGACCCCGTCCTGGGCATCCGCGTGTCGCCGCAGGCGGCCAACAAGGTGAGGGCCGAGGCCGCCGCGCCGGGCATGACCCAAAGCCAGTATCTCGAACACCTGATCTACGATCGGGGCGTGACCCACATCGACTATTACGCCCAGCAAGCGGCGATCCAGTCTTACATGGCGGCGGGGGTGTCGCTGGCCCTGGCTACGAGTTGCTGCCGCCCGAGAGGGTGGCGACCGTGCGCAAGCAGGCGCTCGATGCGGCCAAGGCCTTGTTCGGGGAGACGCGCGGCCGGCCGCCGGGCGTGGGGTCGGCGCCCGTGGACTTCGACGCCGATCCGCGCCTGCTGGCGCTGTTCGACGCCTACAAGGCGTAGGGCGGCTCAGCGGCGGTGGCGGTCGTCCGGGCGGCGATCAGAGCCTTGGCGCGCTGGGCGCGTTGGAAGTGGCGTTGCCGGCGTTCTTCGTAATACGCCTCCACGGCCTCCAGCAGCTCGGCGGCGTCGTGGTCGCTCATGGTGGCCAGGTCGACGATTGCTTTTTCGCCATCTGACTATCCAAAAGAGTTGCGACAGGTCGCTGCTAAGCTAGACTGCGGTGCGCCAAGCACAGCTCTGTTTGTCGGCGGCCGATCGAGGGAACAAACAGCATGAAACGTCCATGGACCCTCGCTGCTGTGCTGGCTCTCACCCTTGGCCTCGCCACCACGGCAAGCGCCACCGGCCCGGTGACCTGGAGAAAGATCACCCTGGTCACCGGCGGCTGGACCGTTCCGATGGTCGGCGTGCAGACCACGGCCGCAGCCGTCAATCCTGACAGCTGTCCCACGGGCGGCCTCTATGTCGTCGCGCCGGATTCGCCCTCGCACGACCTGTTCACGTCGATGCTGCTGACCGCCTATGCGCGGGGCGACCAGGTGTCGCTGACGGTCAGCGGCTGCTACTCTAACTGGGATTACGGTGACAGTGCACTTAATTGACTCTCCTCTCCCAGCCATAGTGCACTAAGACGACCGCAAGCATTAAAGCTTACCTTGACAATCTAAGGCGCGTCTTTTCTCTGAATTGCAATCCCACTCAGCTTGACGGACAGGTTCCGGTGCAACCTATCAGCTTCAAAACGATTGCCTTCGTCCTGTTTGCCAGCCTGTCGATGGTCTCGACAGCGCGGGCCGAGCCTTCGAGTCCTCCGGTGCTGGTCAACCAGGTCCGGGTCTTCGAGAACGGCGCGACGCCGTTCGCCCTGGTGGAGACGGCCGCGCCGACGGTCTGCGGCGTCGCCACTTTCACCATCGATCTGACGAGCGCGGCCGGGCCGGCCATGCTCAGCATCGCCATCTCGGCCTTCACCGCCCGCGAGCATGTCGTTCTGGAGGTGAGCAACAGCACCGGCTGCGCCGGCTACGGGACCCGCCTGCAGTCGATCACCCTCACCACCCGGAGCGCCTGACGATGCGCGTCCTCGCCGGGCTTTCCTCCTGCCTGTTCCTGCTGCTGGCGCTGGCCGGCGCGTCGCCGGCCCGCGCCGAGCCGGAGTGCCAGCCGGTGCGGATCACCCACGTCCGCGTCTATGACGCCGCCGCTCGGCCCCCCGCCCCGCCCCCCCCCCCCCCCGGGCGGGGGGGGGGGGGGGGGGCGGCCCCCCCCCCCCCCCCCCCCGAGCCGGAGAGCCAGCCGGTCCTGATCACCGACGTCCGCGTCTATGACGCCGGCGCCGGTTCGGCCGTGTTCGTCACTTCGGCGGCCACGGCGGCGTGCGGCACGACCGTCTTCAAGTTCGGCCTCAATTCGGCGGCGGGCCAGGGCCTGCTGAGTATCGCCATCACCGCCCTGTCGGCGCGGCGCAGCGTCGTGCTTGAGATCGCTTCGACGGGCTGCACCGGTTGGGGCACGACGTTGCGGTCGATCACGCTCACCACCCGTCCGGCGACCTAGCCCGGAATTCCGCGAAAGGCGGCGATCGTCGTGCCGGGGGTCTGCAAGCGTCCCGCGGCGTCGCGATCGACCTAGAGCATCGCGCGGAAAAGTGGACGCCGGTTTTCCGCAATAGCGATGCGAAAACAAAAGTCTAGAGCCCCTCGCGCGGGCTCTAGACCCGTCTAAAGAGCTTCGGGATCATCGCGCCCCAAGGAACCAGTCATCGTACAAATCCACCCGCAAAGAAGGCCGGTTTCCATGGGGAATTTAGGAAAAATCGTCGCGATGGCCGCAGCCTTGCTCTGCGCGTTCGCGGGATCAGCAGCCCAGGCCTCGTCGACCGCACTGGTCAGCGTGACCTCTGTTCTGTCGACCTCTAGTGGTTTCGTCATGTTCACCGTGGAGGGTTCGAGGTCGACGCCGCCCAGTTGCGGAGCCGCGTTTCCGACGAGATTCGCCTTCAGCATTACGACGGCGAGCGGCCAAGCGATGCTTTCGACGCTTTTGACCGCCGCCGCCGCGCGCAAGTCGATCATCGTCCAGGGCAGCGGCGCTTGCGATCAGCAGACCGGCGACACGGAGGGCGTCTTCTATATCGAGATGAGGCCCTGAAAATCGTGCTGACCTCTGGGACTCCCGACAGAGACAGCCTCCTGAGCCTTTAGCGTAACACCCGACGGCCGTCCCTGCGGGCGTTGGAAGATCGGCTCCCGGGATTGCTCTGGTTTAGAGGCTTGGCTTTGGCGAAATTCCCGCCCAGGCTGCCGGTCCCGGTTTCACGAACTCCGTTCAGACCACGGCGCCGTTCGGGCCTCAGGCGCCGAGGGAAATGCGAAGGATGCGGCATTTGGTTATGCCCCAGCCCCAGAAATCAGATGGGCCCGTCTCGACGACATAGGCGATGAAGAGCGGAATGTTGCTCGCCTTGGCGGTCAGGGCGATCGCCTCAACCTTTTCGGGGGCCACGTCGCCGTTGGCGCCGGCGTAGAACAGAGACCATCCTTGGTACACGCACTCGTTGGCCACGCCCGGCGCCTGGCCGTCGGCCCGAACCCAGACCTGATCGGGGCCGGAGCTCGAAATCCCGGCCATGATGTTGCGTGGCGTAACCGTCGCGGCCTGGGCGAGCGCAGCAGCTGGAATCATCGATAGCGCGAGAAGCGCTCCGGCGGCGGCGGGCAGGGCAATTTTCACCAGCATCTCCTTGTGCATCGGGATCAAGGCAAGCGATCGGGGCCGCTTGCCGTGTCCTTTGCAGCGAACGTCATTGTCCGGCGAGACCCCGCGCAACGGGCTCCAGATCGGGGCGGGGCAGATCAGCTTCGGCGCCGATCAATTTTCGACCATGAAGAAGTCGACCGTTTCGGTGTCGCCCCAGATGGAGCAGGTTCCCGTCCCGTGGATCGAGATGCGCTTATGCAGCGAATAGGCCGTCATCAGCACTGACAGCTGCGACTGCCCGACCAGGGTGCTGGCGTTGATCGCAAAGCGCGCGCCCAGGCCGGGGCCCTAACAGGATGGAGGAGCTCCCCGCGCGCCGTCGGTGTTGAACATGACCGCCCCGTTCGACGTGCCGTAGGGATAGGTGATATAGCCCAAGGCCGCGTCCGAGGCCTTGGCCGGCGCTGCGCCAGTTGCCGCCGCCGCGCAGATCAATGCAGCGAGTACTAATCTCATGATCGTCACCTTTGGTTGTGGAGCTTCACCTTGGCCGTGACGCCGCGACGAGGCAATAGCGACGAGGAGATTCGAGGCGCGTGACGCCTTCGGCGCCGTCATTCGTCCAGGAGCCGTTGGCGTCGTCCTGGAACAAGCGGAGTTTCCGATTTTGATCTGGCGCGAAGGCCCGCCGTCGTTCGCGAGCTTGACCTTGACCATCGCCAAGTTGCAATCTTGGGCGTGATCAGCGGGGAGAGGCGTCTTGCGGAAACAGTTCAGGTCGGCGGGAATGGCGTCGATCGTCGCGGCGGTTTTGGCGATGGCCTCGCCCGCGCTTGCGTCCAGCCAGGGCCCCGGCATGGCGTCCTCGATCTCGGCCGGAGCGGACGGGAACGTATGGTTTAGCCATGACGGCGTAAGGACCGGCGCTCTGCCGGCCTGCGCCAATGCGAACGGACTTTGGGTTTTCAGCGTCAACACGCCCGCGGGCCAAGCCATGTTCGCCAACCTGCTGGCGGCCACGGCGGCCGGCAAGAAGGTCAGCATTCAAGGCAGTCAGTCCTGCCTGGGGGATCATGAAACGGTCGCCTACATTGTGGGCTTATGACGGGCCATCGCCGTTTCTGGCGCTGCGACCTTGTCGTCTGTTCGGCGCGGTCGACCAAGGCGTTGATGGGGGAGGGGGCGTTGCTGGGCGACGGGCTGTCGGCGAACTCCGATAGGAAGCAAGCGTCGAGGACCTCGAGGCGTGGCCGGCGACCCGTGATCGGGACGCGCGAGAGGTCGCGCATTCGGACCCGTGGGTCGCTCTCCGCCGGAAAAGCCGCTTGTGGCCGGAACCTCGATCGATTTGCTGTTTCTTCCCCTGGAAGTTGAAAGCTCCTTGGGTTTCAGACTAAAGCTTGGCCATAATCGGACGCTCTACCGGACGCTCTTTGGAGAACTTCATGAAGTTGGCTCTTTCGGTCACGCTCGGTTTGACCATCTCACTGTCGGCGAGCGCGGCCATGGCGGCTCCCGTTGAGGTTCCCTGGGCCAAGCTGACCTTTCTCGGCGGCGGATGGACGAGCTCCACCCTGAGGGTGCAGACCAGCGGGGCGTTCAGCAACCCGGCCGGCTGCGCCCTGACAGACGGCTACATCGTCGACTCCACCCTGCCGGGCGCCCAGTTGCTGGACTCGATCTTGCTCACCGCCTATTCGACCAATCAGGACGTCCAGTTGATCATTGATGGTTGCGCGCTGTCACGTCCGGCGGTCATCGGCGTCTATATTCGACGCTCATAGTCGTCTGCAGGGCGGCTCGATCACTGTGGCATGGAGTCGCCCCGCCGACGCCAACACGGCAAAATTCTTCTCGAACTGCTGCATAGGGCTGAACCGACTTCGACGTTTCTCCCCTTGCAAGTTCGCATAGCCGCTTCGTCATGACGCTGAAGGGCCGGGGCGAAGACTATCCAGTGCTCGCCAACCACTGCCCATCTGCTCGTCCCTGCGTCGGCCCGCCCGCTGGCGTAGAAGGTCGTGCTGGAAGCGGCCGAGGTCTACGCCACGCCAGCCCGCCTGACCGTCATGACCGCGATTTAGGCCCGGCGTTCTGCAGGCCTGGCATGACGACGAGGGCGCGCTGAACCGCACCATGGTCGAGCTCGACAAGCGACTGAAACAGACGCTTCGGGTCTGGAGAGGATCGGGATGGGGATTTCCTGATCGACAACAAGCTTCGTCGTGTATTTTGTTCGTCTGGGTTGTGATGCGGGCGGGGCGGAAATGAGAAGCGGGAAACTCGTCGGAAGCGTGGCTGCGGCGATGCTGGTCGCAGCCCTATTGACGCCGGCGCTAGCCGTAGCCTCTTCGACGGGGGCGGGCCACATCAGCGTCATCCAGGTGATGGACGGCGGCGTCGTGCTATTTAATCACGACGGGGATAGGACGGCTCTGCCCGGCTGCGCCACGAACCAGGGACGCTGGGCGTTCGACGGCTCCACGCCGGCGGGCCAGGCAAAGCTGGCCGTGCTGATGTCGGCTTACGCCTTGAACAAGCGCATCGTGATTACTGGGCTCGGCGCCTGTAATCAGTTCGGCGGCATGGAGAGCGTGAGCAATTTCTATCTCGCCGACTGAATCTGGCGGTTTGACTCCAACACAAGACCCTGTTGGGGGATTCCCCGGTGATGCGGCCGTGCGAGGTCTGCGGCATGCGCATCGGTCACCGTCACAGCTGAGGATAGGCTCGGCCTTGAGCGATCGCCCCGGATCGGAACGGCCTCAGAAGCACGCGCGGCGGGTGCGGATCATCATGCTGACAGCCGACGGGATCGGCGCGGCCGGCATCACGGCGGCGACCGGCAAGGACAAGACCTATGCGGTACCGGCAGGAGCGGTTCACGCATAAGAATCCGACTCTATATTTCGTTGTTGGTCAATAGGTTGCGACGCCCCGTGGGATTCCGGCGACGCGGACGGAGAGCCCGGATTTGAACTCAAACTTTTCTAGAGCATCGTGCGGAAAAGCGGACGCCGTTTTTCTGCAAAAACGATGTGAAAACAAAAAGCTAGAGCCGGTCGCGTGAGTCTCGTATCGCGCGACCGGCTCTAATAGACCCATAATCCCAGGACGGTGTCGGTGCGGGCGACCGTGCAAGATCCGCCGTCTGCCGAGAACCGGACCTTGACGCGCTGACCGGATGTCTTGGCGGTCAGCAGCATGGAAAAAACCGATCTTTCGAGGTGTTGGCCGGATCAATATAGATTTGCCCGCCTTCCTTGAAATAGGCGAACACTTCGCCGGTCGTTCCGGCATAGAGCATCGAGACGGCGTAGTCGCATTCGGTGAATGCATGCGCTGGCGTGCTCGACATTAAAAGCACCCAGCTCGCCAATCCCGCGAGCCCCCGCGCCATAGGCAAAAGTGCACGGCGGAGGAGCATCTCGCAAATAGGCATCATGGCGGCTCATAACAACTCAGGATCTCTGTAATCCACCCTATTCAATCCAGGAAACTTGTCTATGACCACAGCAACGTCGCTCGTCTACTCGGCCAACAAGCCGCCATCGGTTCGACGTCGACCTTCCAGCGCGAATCTGCGCGCCGGACGCTACGGACGACGCAAGGCCACGCCGATGACGTTCGGACGCGAATAGATGCATCCGTCGACCGTCAGTTGGATCTCGACGTTCGTCGCCTGGGCCGTCAGCAACATCGACCAGAACAGTTGGGCTCCGGACAATGTCGGATCGACGAAATAGCCGTCGGGGATCGGGCAGGCGGCGGGATTGAAGAAGTCTCCGGTGGTCTGCACCCTCAGCCCCGCCGAAGTCCATCCTCCGATGACGGCGGTCACCCGAACCCAGGGCGTCTGGGCCGGCGTGGCCCAAGCGCCGCCGGCCGACAGCGACAGCGCCGCGGCGAGCGCCGTGATCAGGCCGGCTTGCAACCAGTTTCCGCGCGCCAGGTTCAATGGGATTCCCGCAACGTCACGCCGATGATCCGAGGGCGATCCAGGACGCAACCATCCACCACCAGCTTGACCTCCAGATTGGTCGAAAAGGCGGTCAACAGCATCGACGAGAACAACTGGGCGCCGGGCAGGCTCGCCTCCACCATATAGCCGTCGGTCACCGGACAGGCTTCGGGATTGTAGAAGGCGGCGGCCGTCTGAACCCTGAGGTGCGCAGCCACCCAACCTCCGGAGATGTAGTTGACCTTGACCCAGGGTGCCTCCAGAGGCGTGGCCATGGCCTCGCCTGACAACAGCGCAAATGCGGCGCCGGCCGTCACCAATAGCCCCCGTTTCATTCTCAGGCCCCCGCCCTGTCAGGAAATGTTTCAGCTTCGGTCAAGCTTCTTCGTAGTGGCGCGGCGCCGAGAGCACAACTTGAAATCGCGCAGGCGGCCGTCACCTTTGGACAGCGTTGGCGGGTCGGGCGATGCCAACGTCGCGCGGCTTGCGCTAGGTTTTGTTATCGCACCGTTTTTTGTGGAAAGCCGGCATCCACTTTTCCGCCCGATGCGGTAGGCGTTGCAGAGTGGGCAGTGGCCATTATCGAGAAGCGAATATGGCTGCTGTAAGGACCCATCGACCCCAAGGCCATGGCGGTGGCCGAGCCTTCCAGCACGTCGAGGGCGGCGAACAGGGTGGTCGTGCCGTGGCGCTTGTAATCGTGGATCATGGTCCCGGCCCGGCCCTTCTTCATCGGCAGGCCCGGCTGGGTGCGGTCCAGCGCCTGGATCTGGCTCTTCTCGTCGAGCGACAGCGCCACGGCATGGGCCGGCGGATCGATGTACAGGCCGACGACGTCCTTGAGCTTCTCGGCGAACTTCGGATCGTCGGACAGCTTGAAGGCGCGCATGCGATGCGGTTGCAGGCCATGGGCCTTCCAGATGCGCCGCACCGAGGAGATGCTTAATCCCCGTCGCCTTGGCCATCGCCGCCGCCGTCCAATGGGCGGCCTCGTGCGGCGGCGTGGCGTTGGTCAGGGCCACCACCCGGTCGATGGTCGCCAGCGGCATGGACGGGATGCGCGAGGGGCGGGTCTTGTCGCGCACCAGGCCCTCGACGCCCTCCAGCATGAACCGCTCCTGCCAGCGCCAGACGCAGGTCTTGTCCTTGCCGGTGGCCGCCATGACGCCGTTCGTGCCCACGCCGTCGGCCCTCAGCATGATGATCCGCGCCCGCAAGACATGTTTCTGGGGGGCTGTTACGATCCTGAGCGATCGCCTCCAATCGGAGCCGATCCTCCGGCGTGACCGTGATGGAAATCCCTGTGCGCATGGCGCAGACTCGCACGATCACACCTCCCGTGGGAATCCCCCAGGGAGTCTTACTGTTAGGGCGTAACCACTAGGCGCAGGCGGATGCGCCGGACCTCAATCTGACCCTCAAGGGCGGCTGCGCCGTCGCCTGCGGCGATGCGCTTCGCGCACCCTTGACCGTCAGCTTGACGCCCGGCTTGGGCTCGGCGTGCGGTTTAAGCCTAAACAGGCGCTTCTCGCCTGCGGCTTAACCGCCAGGCTTTGAGGCGGACGCCTCGGCCGCCGTGCGGGAACGGGTCAGCCGCGGCCCCGACCAGCTGGCTGCGGCGTTCCGTGGGGCGGTGGCCCAGCGGCTGGTCCGCCGCCTGTGTCCGCACTGCCGGCAGGCGGGCGCGCCGACCGAGGCCGAACAGGCCTTCGCCGCCGACCAGGGCCTGGCCGCGCCGCTGCGCACCTTCCGGGCCCACGGCTGCCCGGCCTGCAAGGGCGGCGGGTTCAAGGGCCGCGCGCCGATCGCCGAGGCCTTCCTGACCGACGAGGCGCTGCTGCGGGCCATCGCCGACCGCCAGCCGGCCGCCGAGATCGGGCGGCTGGCGAGACAGCTGGGCCTGGCCAGCATGGCGGCCGACGGCCTGGACAAGGCGATGCGCGGCGAGACCACGCTGGAGGAAGTGATGGGCGCGGTCCATGACTGAGACCCGCCGCTTCGCCTATGTCGCGGTCGGGACCGACGGCCGGCGGGTGCGCGGCCAGGTCCTGGAGGCCAGCGAGCAGGCCGCGTTCGAGCGGTTGCGCCGCCAGGGCCTGTCGCCGTTGAAACTGAGGGCGGTTGCGGTCGGAACACGGGCGACGGGCGATCGGGCGCTCAGGGACCGCGAGAGCGCCGAGATCCTGCTCAGCCTGGCCGATCTGCTCAGCGCCGGGGCCGACATGCGCGCCTCGCTCAATGTCCTGCTGTCGCGGGCCCAGGGCTCGCGCGTCGCCGGCGCCTGCCGGCGACTGTTGCAGGAGATCAGCGCCGGCGAAGCGCTGGACGCGGCCTTCGCCCGCACCCTGGCCCCGCGCCACGGCTTCGTCGCCGCGCTCGTCGCGGCCGGCGAGGCGGCCGGCGACCTGCCGCAGGCGTTGCGGCGAGCCGGCGAGATGCTGGAAGCCGCCATCAAGCTGCGCGAGCAACTGGTCGGGGTCCTGGGCCCGGCCTTGATCGTGCTGCTGGGACGGTCTGATCGGCCCGATAGATGACCGGTTTGCTGTCGGGCGTGACCGAACTGGAGCAGGCGGCTTTGAGCGGAGGACTATCGCCCGGATTTAATCCCGCTTCGATTGTCGCCATACAGTCAAGCTTGGCCGGCGTTTGGGTTGGGGGCGTTACGCGGGTTTTTCGGTCGCGCTCGGCGATCGCTTTGACGGCGTTCGCTCTCGACTATTACGCCTAGCCGGCGGCGATCCAGTCCCACCTGACGGCGGGGGTGTCGCTGGCCCCGGCCCACAAGCTTCCGCCGCCAGAGACGATGACGGCCGTGCGCAAGCCGGCGGTCGATGCGGCCAAAGCGCCGTTCGGGAGACGCGCAGCCGGTCGCCGGGGGGGCGGAAAACTTCGACAAGGCTCTCCGACAGCGCACACCTTGGCGCAGCTATGGTCTCGCAAGGGGTAGACGATCGCTGCGGCGGATCAGGGCCGCCGAACGGCCTATCATCGCGCACGTAAACCCGACATCGGGCGACATTGCATTTACCCAAGGCCAACACCGGCGCGGTGGAGTCTGGCGGTTGGCGGTTTGGCGAGGATGCGGGCGGATCGACCTGGCGCACGGCGGGCCATTGAGTCCAGGGGACGCCTCAGTTCGAGGCGAAACGAAAAATTCCTTCGCCCAACGGTTGCGCCCTGGAAAACGCATCTCTACGGTCAAGCTGCGCAACCAGGGGCGGTGCAGGGGCGGCTTGTTGTCTGTGATCCCGGAATTGTCTGTGGTCCCGGAAGACGCAGCGGCCTGACGGCAATATTTGAAATGGGTGGGTGGATGCGAAGGTCTGTTCGTGCGGGTCGTTTCGATCTTCTTCTGTCCGCCGGCTTGGTTTGCCGGTCCTT
>NZ_JBIXJO010000028.1:0-42828 GCF_052871235.1 Caulobacter sp. LARHSG274
TCACATACGAGAACAGCGACCCCGTCCGCTCGTCCGACCCGCGCATCCACCCCTCCAGAGCTCCCGCCCAAAAGAGTGAATCATGCCGAGTCCCGCGCCGCTACAGACTTCTTCAACAGCCTGCTAGAGCACGTTTGCTTCAAGCTGAACCGCGCTTCTCACCCACCCGTCTCCCCGGCGAAGGCCGGGGCCCAGGTGAAACCCACGAGCCGCTCAGGGTGAATCTGGGTCCCGGCCTTCGCCGGGAAGACGGAAGAAGAGAAGAGTGCGTCAATCTAAAATCAGCACGCTCTAGGCTCGCTTGGCCGCCTTCAGCGCCGCCACCCGGTCCAGCCGCCGGTCCTCGTGGCGGGCCAGGACGTCCTTGAGATAGCGGCCGGTCCAGCTGGCCTCGGCCTTGGCGACGTCCTGGGGCGAGCCCACGGCGACGATCTCGCCGCCGCCGTCGCCGCCCTCGGGACCGAAGTCCAGCAGCCAGTCGGCGGTCTTCACGACGTCGAGATTGTGCTCGATCACCACCACGGTGTTGCCCTGGTCGACCAGCTCGTGCAGCACCTCCAGCAGCTTCTTGGTGTCCTCGAAGTGCAGACCCGTGGTCGGCTCGTCGAGGATGTACAGCGTGCGGCCGGTGGCCCGCTTGCTGAGCTCCTTGGACAGCTTGACCCGCTGGGCCTCGCCGCCCGACAGGGTGGTGGCCTGCTGGCCGACCTTGATGTAGCTGAGGCCCACGCGTTTGAGGGTCTCCATCTTGTCGCGGATCGGCGGCACGGCCTTGAAGAAGTCGGCGGCTTCCTCGACCGTCATGTCCAACACGTCGGCGATGGTCTTGCCCTTGAACAGGATGTCGAGGGTCTCGCGGTTGTAGCGCTTGCCCTTGCAGACGTCGCAGGTGACGTAGACGTCGGGCAGGAAGTGCATCTCGATCTTGATCAGGCCGTCGCCCTGGCAGGCCTCGCAGCGGCCGCCCTTGACGTTGAAGCTGAAGCGGCCGGGGCCGTAGCCGCGGGCCTTGCTCTCCGGCAGCTGGGCGAACCAGTCGCGGATCGGCCCGAAGGCGCCGGTATAGGTGGCCGGGTTCGAGCGCGGGGTGCGGCCGATCGGGCTCTGGTCGATGTCGATGACCTTGTCGAAGTTCTCCAGCCCCTCGATCCGCTCGTGCGAGGCGGGGGCGTCGCTGGCGTTGTTCAGCCGCCGGGCGGCGGCCTTGTACAGGGTCTCGATCGTGAAGGTCGACTTGCCGCCGCCGCTGACGCCGGTGATGCAGGTGAAGGTCCCCACGGGGATCTCGCCGGTCACGCCCTTGAGGTTGTTGCCGGTGGCGCCGACGACCCGCAGCATCTTCTTTTTGTTGATCGGCCGGCGGTCGTCCGGCACGGCGATCTCGCGCACGCCGGTCAGGTACTGGCCGGTGACGCTGTTGGGATTGGCCATGATGTCGGCCGGCTTGCCCTCGGCGACGATCTCGCCGCCGTGCACGCCGGCCGCCGGGCCCATGTCGATGACATAGTCGGCAGTGAGGATGGCCTCCTCGTCGTGCTCGACCACCAGCACCGAATTGCCCAGGTCGCGCAGGCCCTGCAGCGATTGCAGCAGCCGGGTGTTGTCGCGCTGGTGCAGGCCGATCGACGGCTCGTCGAGCACATAGAGCACGCCGGTCAGGCCCGAGCCGATCTGGCTGGCCAGGCGGATGCGCTGGCTCTCGCCGCCCGACAGGGTGCCCGAGCCGCGGGACAGGTTCAGATAGTCGAGGCCGACATCGACCAGGAACCGCAGACGGTCGTTGATCTCCTTCAGGATCCGCCGGGCGATCTCCATCTGCTTGTCGGTGAACTGGCCCTCCAGGCTGGCGAACCAGTCCTTGGCCGGGCGGATGGCCAGCATCGAGACCGCGGCGATGTCCATGCCGGCGATCTTGACCGCCAGGGCCTCGGGCTTCAGGCGCTTGCCGTGGCAGACCTCGCAAGGGGTGTCGGACTGGTAGCGGCCCAGCTCCTCGCGCACCCAGCTGCTGTCGGTCTCGCGCCAGCGGCGCTCCAGGTTGGGCAGCACGCCCTCGAAGGGCTTGGCGACCTCGTACTTGCGGGCGTTGTCGTCATAGACGAACTTGATCTTCTCGCCCTTGGAGCCTTGCAGCACCACCTGGCGGGCGCTTTCCGGCAGCTTGTGCCAGGGCTCGTCCATCGAGAAGCCGTAGTGGCGGGCCAGGGCCTGCAGGGTCTGGGTGTAGAGCGGCGACGGGCCGCGCGACCACGGGGCCACCGCGCCCTTGTGCAGCGACTTGTCCTTGTCCGGCACCACCAGGTCGGCGTCGAAGGCCAGCTTGGCCCCCAGGCCGTCGCAGGTCGGGCAGGCGCCGGCCGGATTGTTGAACGAGAACAGCCGCGGCTCGATCTCGGCGATGGTGAAGCCGCTGACCGGGCAGGCGAAGCGCTCGGAGAACAGCAGCCGCCGCGGCTCCTTCTCGCCCTCCTCGACATTGGCCCATTCGGCGACCGCGAGACTATCGGCGAGACGGAGCGCCTGCTCGATCGAGTCGGCCAGGCGCTGCTCCATGCCCGGCTTGGTGACGATGCGGTCGACCACCACGTCGATGTCGTGCTTGAACTTCTTGTCGAGGGCCGGGGCGTCCTCGATCGGGTAGAACTCGCCGTCGATCTTCAGCCGCTGGAAGCCGGCCTTCTGCCACTCGGCGATCTCCTTGCGGTACTCGCCCTTGCGGTCGCGGACGACCGGGGCCAGCAGGTAGAGGCGTGTGCCCTCGGGCAGGGCGGTGATCTTGTCGACCATCTGGCTGATGGTCTGGCTCTCGATCGGCAGGCCGGTGGCGGGGCTGTAGGGCACCCCGACCCGGGCCCACAGCAGGCGCATGTAGTCGTGAATCTCGGTGACGGTGCCCACCGTCGAGCGCGGGTTGCGCGAGGTGGTCTTCTGCTCGATCGAGATGGCCGGCGACAGACCCTCGATCAGGTCGACGTCCGGCTTGCTCATCAGCTCCAGAAACTGGCGGGCGTAGGCCGACAGGCTCTCCACGTAGCGCCGCTGGCCCTCGGCGTAGATGGTGTCGAAAGCCAGCGAGCTCTTGCCCGAGCCCGACAGCCCGGTCAGCACCACGAGCTCGCCCCGCGGGATGTCGACGCTGACGTCCTTGAGATTGTGCTCCCGCGCGCCGCGCACGCGGATGAAGTTCAGTTGTTCAGCCATGGTTTCCGGAACGCAGAGAGCCGTGAGCGGGAGCCACGGCGCGACGGCTATATGTAGGGCGCAGACCGGCGATTAACACAAGAACAAGGTGCGAACAAACGCCGCGATGGCGGCACGTGGCGGCAGACTGCTGACATCAGTTGTCAGCAGCTGCTCTACAGCCGCGCCGCCCCGAGGATCGGCCCGCCGTTCTTGCCCTGGACCAGCACCGCCGTGCGCAGGGCCGGATCGGCGGGCGGGGGCGCGGCGAAGCTGACCGGGGCGCCGGTCCAGGCGCCCAGGCGGGTCAGGGTCACGACCACGTCGCGGTGGGGCAGGGTCTTGCCGCTGTTCTCGCCGCGCTGGATGGCGACCTGGCGGACGAGCGGGTCGTAGCGCGCCAGCCAGACGTCGGCCCCGGCCCTGGGGGCTTGGCCCGCCCCGATCTCGACCCGACCGGCCGACAGGCTCACCGCGGCGTCCACGGCCGGCCGGGTCCGGCGCAGGGCGGCGTCGAGTTCGCGGGCGTCGACCCCGACCAGGGCCTGGCGGCCCTCGATCACCATCTGCGGCGTGCCCAATTGGGCGCCCAAGGCCCGGGCATAGGCCCGTTGGCGGTCGGTGTTGGCCGGGGTGGCGAAGGTGTCCTTCCAGCCCAGCTGGTCCCAGTAGGTGACCCCGAAGCTGAGGGCCAGCACCTCGGGACGGTCGGCCAGGGCGTTGAGATTGGCGTTGGCGGGCGGACAGGACGAGCAGCCCTGGCTCTGGAACAGCTCCAGCACCACGGGTCGGGCCGGCGCGCCGCCGGGCGCCGACAGGGCCCAGCCGGCGCCGGCCGCCAGGGTCGCGCCGGCGGCCAGGGCGATCCAGGCCAGGCGGCGCATCGTCGTTCGAGTCATGTCGTCCTCCGCTGAGCCTCGCAGCATCAGTTCGCACCGGACGGGCGAAGGTTACGCGTTCACCACCCATAAACCGCCTTTGGAAGGGCGTCCTTCAGCACCACGGGTGTCTAAAGGGCCGGGGCAGGCCGCGCGTCGGGCGCGGTTTTCGGGGATACGGGCGTGGCCAAGGCGGCGGCGAAGGGCGAGGCGAAGGCGGCGGCGGCCCCCAAGAAGGGCAAGGCCGGCAAGGTCGCGCGCGAGCGCTCGGAGATCGACGACGTCATCACCCTGATCGTCTGCGTCGCCTGCACGATCTGGGCCTTCAAGGCGATCGTCGACCTGGGCATGCTCAGCTTCTAGAGCCGGTCGATCCGCGCCGCGTAGCAACCCGGCTTGGCGTAGTGGGCGTGCAGATAGGCCACGTCCGAGTCGGCCAGCATCCGCTCGATCACCGGCTCGGCCGCCGCGCCCTCGACCACGTCGGCGTCGCGCAGCATGCCGGCCGCGTCGAAGCCGCGCAGCGACAGCAGCCGGCGGCGCAGGGCCGGCGGCAGCTCGCCGGTGGTCGCGACCGGACCTTGCGCCGCTTCGCGCACGAAGATGGCGTAGGCCGAGCGGAACGGGGTGTCGGCGTCCTGGTGCTGGTGGTTCAGCAGGATCAGCCGCTCGCCGGGCTCGGCGTCATCGAGGGTGACGCGGCAGGGAAAGGCGAAGCGGGCGTCGGCGACGACCCGCAACATGCCGCGGGCGGCCAGGGCGGCGTCGTCGAGGGCGAACAGCGGCGCGAACGGCTCGATCGGCAGGCTGGAAACGGTGAAGGACATGGCGGGACTCCGTGATCTGGAGACCCGATCCTGGATCGGGCAGGGCGGGCCCGACACCCGATCCTTGCGGCGGCGCCCCGCGGCCGACGGGCGCGCCGGGGAAATGCGTGCGTGTCCCCCGACGCGCCCCGCGGTCTAATCCTTGAGCAACGCCGCGTCGCCCCATGTGACGACCGTCGGCGCCTTGTTCTTGGCGGATGCGCCACGCGCCACCAGCTCGACGATCTTCACGCCGGCGACGTCGGCGCTCAGGGTCTGGGCCGTTTGGCCGAAACGGGTCGGCTTGGACGTCGCCAGGAGCTTGCCGTCGCCATAGACGGAGAACGTCACGGCGTCGTCCGTGTCGAACGTCGAGTCATCGACTCCGACCTCGGCGGTGAAGCGGCGGAACTGGCCGTCGGCCCGAACCTCGAACCGCGAGTTGGCGAGCACGCCCAGGCCCGTCCCATACGCCTTACCGTCGACGCGCAAGGTCTGCCGGTAGGGCGTGGCGTCGGCCTGCGCGCCGCCCCATCCGGTATAGGCCGGCGGCTCGCCGTCGTCGGTCGTGTCGCCCCAGGGATTGCGCATCCGATGGATCGTGGGATCGGGCTGGGGAAGGACCACGCCGTCGACGGCCGGATTTACGCGTCCGGGCATTTCCGACAGATAGAGGCCGTTGGTGAGCGTAGGTGCGCCGGCGGCGTCGAAGACAAGCGTCTGGCGCGGGTCGAGATGCAGCTTCGTCTCACCGGAGAACGCGGGCAGCGTCGCGCCGGTCCACAGGTCCTTGAGCGTCACCGGCGCCGTCCCGGCGAACTTCATGTGGCCGGCCGTCAACGTCACGTCGGCCGGCGCAAGTCCGCGGTTGAAGATCGCCACCGCCTTGTGGCCGTTGCTCAGCGTCTTGACCAGGATCTGAACGTCGTCGGTGTCGTAGGCCAGGACCGCCTGGTTGCCCGCCGGGTCCTGATCGACGGCGATGATGTCGCTGTTGCCGAGGATGTCCATTAGCGGTTTCGGCGCGTTTCTGAGGTCGTAGCCGATCAGAAGCGGAGCCGACAGCATCGACCACAGCGCAAAGTGCGACTTCGCCTCCGTCAGATGGCGCTCGTCGAAGTCGCCGTGACCGACGAACAGCATGTCCGGATCATTCCAGGAGCCGGGATGGGCATAGAGCGCGCGGTTGGCCGCGCTGTCGAAATTGGCCAGCATCCGCGTCCAGCTGGGCGTGATGTCGTCGCTGGTCCGCGACAGATTGCCGACATCCTTGGCCCAGGCGCGGACGTCGGCCGAGCCCCAGGCGCAGATCGAAAAGACATAGTCGCCATCGGGATTTGTGCGGCGCAGAGCGTCGGCGACCTGCTGGTAGAGCGCGCGGACGGCCGGAATATCGGTGCGACGGATTTCCTTCACGTCGACCAGGGGCCCGAGCGCGCGGTACTGGCCCGATTTGACGCCCTCGCTGTCCGGACCGAAGGCGCGGATGCCGCAGGCGTCGACCTTGATGTAGTCGAACGCCCAGTCCTTGAAGTAGAGCGCGATGTCCTGCTCGACGTGGCCGTACAGTCCGACCTCGCGCTCGGCCACCGTGCCCTCGGGGAGGTTGGGGGCGTTCGGCGCGAAGGCCTGCGAACAGTTATTGGCCCCGATGTCCGAATAGATACCGGCCTTCAAGCCCATGGCGTGGATGCGGTCGGTAAACGGCTTGAAGCTGGTCTGTTCGGCGCCGCCGACCGCGGCGGACGGAAAGATCGAGGTGCGCACGACCATGCGGCCGTCCGCGGCCCGTCGCTTCAGCCACCAGCCGTCGTCGATGTTGATGTAGCGGTAGCCCTTGGCGGCCAGACCGCTGTCAACGATGGCCTTGGCGGAATCCAGCACCTTGGCTTCGGTGACGTCGGTGTGGAAGGCGTTCCACGAGTTCCACCCCATGGGCGGCTTTGCCGCCTGTCCTGCTGTCACCGCGGTCCAGTGACCGGTCGGCGCCAGCGAGTCGGTCGCGGCATGAGCCCCGCTGTCGCAACATAATGAAAATGCGAGGACGAAGAGTTCCTTAGTAAATCGCGTCATTACGCCTCCCAAATATTCTTGATCGCCACAGACTCTGTTGAACCGCCCGCGATTCCAAGCGTCATACCTTTTTGCACCAGGCTAGGGGCAAGGGTTGATCTTGTTGATGTCAGCGTCTTCTAACCGAATAACTTTTGCTCGCGCGCGAAATTCAGGAACAACGGCAACCACAGACCGTCGGGACTGCCCGGTTGGGACCGCACGCCAAAGCCGTGGCCGCCATGTGCGAACAGATGGGTCTCGACCGTGATCTTGGCCGCGACCATGGCGTCGCGCAGCCGCACGGTATTGGCCACGGGCACCGTGCCGTCGTCCTCGGCATGCACCAGGAAGGTGGGCGCGGCCTCTGGCGTGACATTGAGATCCGGCGACCACTCGCGGATCTGGGCGGCCGTCGGCGGCCCGCCGAACAGCGACGGCGCCGCCCCTCCGTAGGCATAGGCGGGATCGACGCTTTGCACCGGATAGATCGGCGCCGTAAGCAGAGGCCGGGCGCTGAGCTGGTCCGTGGCGTCGACCGGAGCATAGAACGACGCCGAATGCCGCGTGGCGAGGCTCGCCGTCAGGAAGCCGCCGGCGCTGAAGCCCATGACGCCGACCCGCGTCGCATCAAGATGGAAGCGCGCGGCATTGGCGCGGATGACGCGCATGGCGCGCTGGGCGTCGGCGGGGCCGACGCTCGCCGGATCGCTCCACCCGTCCTGAGCCAGGCGGTAGAACAGCACGAAACAGCTAATGCCGGCGCGGTTCAGGACGTCCGCAATGTAATAGCCTTCGTGCTCGAAATAGTTCCAGGCGAAGCCGCCCCCCGGAATGACCAGCATGGCCGAGCCGTCGGGCTGGGCGGCTGGAAAAGCGATCATATGCGGCCTCGAAACGCCCTTCATGCGCCGACTGCTGTAGCCCGGGTCCGACGAGGATTGTTCGACAACCTCGGCCATGCCTGGATGCAGGGCGCCCGCCGGCGGATGCGGCCACAGCTCGATGACCTCGCGCGCTCCGGCCGAACTCGGCTGGGCCCGCACCTTGGCCGCCGCACCCAGGCCTATCGCGGAAGCCCCCGCCAGGACGAGGTGAGATTGCACAAGATCGCGTCGTGAAGGATTCATGGCGACAGATCCCCTCCTTGCGGCTCTATAACGGCTGGCCATTGAGCCGTCACGTTTCGCTTATAAAACTATTTTTGTACATAAGAATGTAGAGGCTGCGCCACGATGCGGCCGATGGCCGCCAGGGCGTTTATTCCTGCTGTTCGATCTAGCCTCTTCGATGACCGGTCCACGCAACCCCCATTCTTGTCGATTCCGAGGCGTCAGGGGAGAGGCTGTCCCAACCCTCGAACTGCAGAGCCGGCCCGCGCGCCAAGGTTATTGCTACTCACTCGCAATAACAGCTATAGGCAACCCACTTCTGTAACCGATCAGTGGGCGTCGATTTTCATGCGGACCTTTCTTGCCAGCAGCGCGCGCGCTTCGGCCCTGGCCGGCCTCAGCCTGGCGGCGCTGGCCGCGGCGACCGCCGTCCGGGCCGCCGAGCCGACCGACCCGACCGATGTCGACCAACTGGTGGTCACCGCCGCCCGCACCATCCTGCCGGCCAGCGCCCTGCCGCTGACGGTCGACGTCATCGACAGCGAGGCCCTGTCGCAGCAGGTGACGGTCAGCGGCTCGATCGTCGACGCCGTCTCGACCCTGTCGCCGTCGTTCTCGCCCACCCGCCAGAAGCTGTCGGGGGCCGGCGAGACCCTGCGCGGCCGCTCGCCGCTCTACGCCATCAACGGCATCCCGCAATCGACCCCGATCCGCGACGGCTCGCGCGACGGCTACACCATCGATCCGTTCTTCATCGACCGGGTCGAGTTGATCTACGGCTCCAACGCCCTGCAGGGCATCGGCGCCACCGGCGGGGTGGTCAACCAGGTGACGGTCGGCCCGCCCAGGCAGGACGGCGTCAGCGGCCGAACCCTGGTCCAGGCCGGCGCCGGCCACGACCTGGGCGACAGCGTCGGCGGCAAGCTGGCCGGACTGGTCGGCTGGCGCGGCGGGGTCTTCGACGCCACGGCGGGCGTCGCCTACGAGACGCGCGGCGCCTTCTACGACGGCGACGGCCGCCGCATCGGCATGGACAACACCCAGGGCGACGTCCAGGACTCCAGGACCCTGTCGCTGTTCGGCCGCTTCGGCTGGCAGATCGGCGAGACCACCCGCCTGGAGGTCGTGGCCAACCGCTTCGAGCTGAAGGGCGACGGCGACTACGTCACGGGCGCCATCAGCAAGACCAATCCCAGCCCCGCCACCAACGGCGATCGCGCCGCCAGGCTGCCGACCACCAGCTTCCGCGGCGTCGTCCTGGGCAAGCCCGCGGCCAACCGGGCCGAGACGGTGTCGGCCTCGCTGACCAACAGCGACCTCTACGGCGGCGACCTGATCGCCCAGCTGTTCTTCAACCGCACGCGCGACACCTTCGGCGGCGACGTCGGAACCCAGACCTTCCAGGACGCCAGCCTGGCGCCGGACGGCACGCTACTCGACCAGTCCTCGAACCGTTCGCGCAAGCTGGGGGCGCGGATCAGCTACGAGCGCGCCGTGCCGGGGATCGAGGGCCTGACCGGAACGGTCGGCCTGGACGCCATCAACGACCGCACCGAGCAGCTGCTGATCGCCACCGGCCGCGCCTGGGTGCCGCCGACCAGGTTCCAGAGCGTCGCGCCGTTCCTGCAGGGCAACCTGGCCCTGCTGGGCGACAAGGTCCACCTGGCCGGCGGGGTGCGCTTCGAGAACGTCGAACTGAAGGTCGACGACTTCACCACCCTGGCCTTCTACGGTTCGCAACGGGTCGGGGGCGGCCATCCGGACTTCAAGGCCACCCTGGTCAATGGCGGGGTGGTGGTCGAGCCGGCGCCGGGCCTGCGCGTCTACGGCAGCTACGCCGAGGGCTACACCGTGCCCGACGTCGGCCGCATCCTGCGCAGCGTCAGCGAACCAGGCAAGGACGTCGACACCTATGTCAACATCGCCCCGATCATCTCCAACAACCGCGAGATCGGCGCGGAGCTGAAGCGCGGGCCGCTCGAGGCCAGCCTGACCTATTTCTGGTCGTCGTCGAAGCTGGGCCAGCTGCTGGTCAAGAACGCCGGCGCGGTGTTCGACGTCCAGCGCCAGCGTATCGAGATCGAGGGGCTTGAGGTCAATCTGAAGGCGCGCACGCCGGTGCCGGGCCTGGACCTCTCGGCCGGATACGCCCGCCTGCGCGGCCGGACCGACACCAACAAGGACAACAGGGTCGACGCCGACCTGGACGGCGCCAACATCTCGCCCGACCGCCTGAACCTGGCCGCCGACTACCAGGCCGGCAAGTGGGCTCTGCGCCTGCAGGTGCAGTCCTATCTGAAGCGCGACATGCAGCAGGCGATCGTCAAGGACGACTTCGACGGCTACACCTTGGCCGACGCCTTCGTGCGCTACGAACTGCCGGTCGGCGCGCTGTCGCTGGGGGTCCAGAACCTGCTGGACAAGCCGTATCTCAGCTACAACTCCGACACGACCCTGCCGGCCAATGACAAGGTCTTCGCCGGGCGCGGCCGCACGGCCACCCTGGGCTGGGAGACCCGGTTCTGATGAAGACCCTGCGGCTCCTTCACCGCTGGAGCGGCGGCTTGATCGGCCTGCTGCTGGCCGTGCTGGGCCTGACCGGCGCCCTGCTGGTGCATGAGGACGCCTTCCTGCGCGCCACCGTGCCCCACGCCCGCGACGTCCAGGTCCAGGACACCGCGACCCTGGCGGCGGCGACGACGCGGATCTTCGCCCGCCAGGACCGGCCGCGCTCGGTGGTCCTGGCCACCCCGCGCCTGGGCCTGCACAAGCTGAACTACAAGGGCGAGCGCGGCGCCTACGCCGCCCAGGACGGAACGATCGTCGTCGCCTGGACCTCGAACTGGGCGCGGCCGGAGGTCTGGCTGTTCGACCTGCACCATCACCTGTTCAACGGCGACGCCGGCGAGGTGGTCGGCGGGATCGCGGCCCTGGCCGGACTGGGCTTCGTGGTCACCGGCCTGATCCTGTGGTGGCCCACCCGGCGGATGTTCCATCTGCGGCCCTGGCCGCGCATGGCCCGGCGGGCGGCGATCGTCCACCACCATCGCGACCTCGGGGCCCTGGTCGCGCCGCTGCTGATCCTGTCCCTGACCACCGGCGCGGCCATGAACCTCAAATGGGTCTCCAACGCCCTGCGCGCGCCGTTCTCGCCGCCGGCGGCGATGGAAGCGGCCAGCGCCCCGCCGAAGATCAAGGGCGGCAAGCTGGCCAAGGCCCCTGACTGGCGGGGCATGATCGGCGCGGCCCAGGCCCGCTATCCGGGGGCGGAGGTGCGGGTGATCAGCCTGCCGGCCAAGCCGGGCGGCCTGATCGCCATCCGCCTGCGCCAGCGCGCCGAGTGGCTGCCCAACGGCCGCACGATGGCCTGGTTCGACCCCGCCGACGGCAGGATGGTCGCCGCGCGCGACGCCCAGGCCCTGCCGCTGGGGTCGCGGATCGCCAATCTCGACTATCCCTTGCACGCGGCCAAGGTCGGCGGCCTGCCGTACCGGCTGGTGATGACGGCGTCGGGCCTGACCCTGGCGCTGCTGGGCACGCTGGCGGTGGCGACGTTCTGGGGCAATCCGACCGGCAGCCTGAAGCGGCGGAAGAGGGCGGCGGCCTGACGCTCACCAGATCTTCCACCACGGGCCGCCCTGCAGGGCCTGGTCGCCGGGACGGACCTCCTGCTTGCCCCAGGAGAACACCATCAGCAGCTTATGGGAGCGGATCTCGGTCGAGCCGGCGGCGTGGTCGGGCATCGGGACCGGCGCCCCGGTCTTGGCGTCATAGGCGAAGGCCGAGATCTCGGCCACGGCGCTGCGGTCCTTGCGACTGTAGAGCGACAGCTCCGGCGTGCTGAAGGTGCTCCAGGAGCTCAGGACCGGCAGGCTCATGGCCGGCAGACCGACCAGCCAGTTCATCTGGTCCAGGGACATCGCGCCCATCCGCAGCTCGATCACGGTCTGGGCCTTGTCGCGGGTCGGGGCCAGGACCATGCCCTGGCGGGAAAAGGCGGCCCGCACCGCGCTGAGGGCGTATTCGGAGCCCTCGCCCTTGAAGTTGGCGGCGTCGAGGAACACCGCCGTGCCGCGCGGGAACGGCAGGGTGAAGCGCCCGGCTGCCTGTTCGGCCGCATGCGACAAGAGCAGCTGCTCGCTGGCGGTCCGGGACGGCGAGGTCATGGTCGCGGTCGCGCAGGCGCCGAGCACCAGCGGCAGAACGAGCGACAGCGGGCTTGCGGGGCGGCGAAGGGGCAGGGGATCTCTCCATCAGACCCCCGCATGGCTTACGACCACACGCAGTTTGCAGAAATATGGCGCGAGGGCGCGGGGCGGCCTGAATGGGGCAAAATCCCGCGGCTCGGACGACTTGAGGGACAGCTCCGACTTGAGGGACACACACTCATTTCCTCCAACGCACATTTCGGGCGAAAGTCCGTGATTGGAAATGAGTGTGTGTCCCTCAAGTTTTCAGCCTGTCCCTCAAGTTTTTCCCAGCCAGCGGCGGACTGGCGCGTCGTAGAACCGCAAAGCCGCCCAGGCCACCGCCGGAGCGACGATCACGGCCAGGGCCGCAAACCCCACGGGCAGCAGCGGCTTCCAGCCGTCGGGATAGAGCCGCAGCATCACCGCCCAGGTCGCCCAGTGCATCGCATAGAGCGGGTAGGAGACGTCGCCCGTGGTCCGGCACAGGGCGCCGACCGCGCCCTTGGGATCGTGGGCGCCGACCAGCACCAGCAGCGGAAACAGCCCCGCCACGCAGGCGAAGTCGTAGAGCCCGTTCCACGGCCGGGCCGGGGCGACTGGCATGACCAGCGCCGCCAGCAGCAGGGCGGCCGGCAGCAGCAGGCGCGGCGGCGGGGCCAGGGACCGGTAGCGCCAGGCGGCCCAGCCCAGGCTGAAGCTGAAGGTCGCGCGGGCAACGCCCAGCCAGAAGGTCGCCTGGTCCCAGCCGGTCTCCACCCCGTCCAGGCCCAGGGCGACCCACAGCATCACCGCCCCGCTGCACAGCACGATCGCCGCCAGGAGAAGGTCCGGCGCCCGCCGCAGCGGGAACCACAGGGCGCTGACGATCACCTCCAGGCACAGCGACCAAGCCGGCGGGTTGAACGGGAACAGGGTCGGGAAGGTCCCCTCGGCCGCATGGCCGAAGCGCGGGACCAGCAGCAGGCCGCGGACCAGGTTGGGCCAGAACGGCGGGCTGTGGCGGGGAGTCAGGGCCGCGCCGACCAGGGTCGACAGCACCAGCAGCGGCCAGATCCGCACCAGGCGGATGCGTAGATAGGCCAGCCAGCCGATCTGCCGCTGCTGGAAGGCGTGGGCCAGGACGAAGCCGCTGAGGCAGAAGAAGAAATCCACCGCCAGATAGCCGTGGCCGAACCAGCCCGGCCGTCCCGACCAGTCGGCGAAGTGATAGAGCAGCACCCCCAGCGCCGCCCCGGCCCGCAGGCCGTCCAGGGCGGCGTACCTTTGTGGATCTTGTTTCACCAAGCGGTTCTTGAGGATCGTGGCCGGCGATGCAAGGGGCGGCGCCTTCCGCCGCCAGCGCTCACGCCTGCTGGCGTTCATGCTTGACGCGCCGGCTCATAGCCGCCGTCCAGCGGGATGGCGGCATAGGCGCCGAAGGCCGAATCTCGCGCTAGGCCGACCGGAATCCACGGTCTAGTTTGCGTCTGACGCCTTCTTGCGCTTGCGAGTTGAACGTGGAGAGATCTCGATCTCCCTAAATCCATCGGCGGGCGCTGATTCTTGCATGGGAATGGCTTGGTGGGGAAGCATCGCTGGGGGAAGGTCATTTGAGCTCGAAACGTAACGAAGCCGCCGCCGCAGCGGCACGGCAACCGCCGACCTGTTTGGCCGGGTTTTCAACGTCATTGCTGCCGCCACACCACGAGGTGTCGGTGGACTATGAGGTTCGCTGCAAGACCTGCGGCGATGAGCATTTTCACATTTCAGGGTTTCCGATCGTCGCTCCTGATCCGTCACCCTATTTCGCTATCGCGCCGGGTGAAACGATTTGGCGTCCAGCGCACAGCCTGCGATGTGCGCACTGCGGTGCGGGCGGTCGGGTGTTCGATGCACGGACCAGCGGCTACGACGGCGTGCTAAACGGAGGCTGCTCCTACGAGAGCGGCGAGACAGATGAGCAAGACGTCGAGGGTCTGTTCAAGATCACGATCGCGCTCGCTTACAATGTGGAACTGTCCGAATTGCTTGAGGCCGCCCAGGAAGCCGAGGTTGGAATAGCTGACCTCTTCGACTCTTTCACAATCAGCGGTGAACCGGTAAATGGCGGCCGGTCCATCGAACTCGATTATGAGTGCGCCTGAAGATCACCGCACCGACGTCCAAGGCCGACTGAGCAGCACCGCGCAGTTGATCAGCCCGACCAGGGAATAGGTCTGCGGATAGTTGCCCCACAGCTCGCCGTCGGCGAAGCCGATGTCCTCCGACAGCAGGCCGGCGGG
The DNA here is from genome assembly GCF_052871235.1 of Caulobacter sp. LARHSG274. NCBI lineage: Bacteria > Pseudomonadati > Pseudomonadota > Alphaproteobacteria > Caulobacterales > Caulobacteraceae > Caulobacter > Caulobacter sp. LARHSG274. The sequence goes on from NZ_JBIXJO010000028.1 coordinate 14,480, forward strand.
GGTGCGGCGGGCCAGCATCTCCTCGAACAGAGCTCGGGCCTCCTCGATGCGGCCGGCCAGGTACAGCGCCTCGATCAGCCAGAAGGTGCAGATGTTGAAGGCCGTCTGCGGGGCGCCGAAGTCGTCGGGGATGGCGTAGCGCAGCAGGTAGGAGCCCTTGCGCAGGCCCGCCTCGATCGCCGCGACGGTGGCGGCGTTGCGCGGGTCGTCGGCGGCGATGAAGCGCAGGTCGACCAACTGCAGCAGGCTGGCGTCCAGCTCGTCGCCCTCGAAGGTGGCGGCGAAGCGGCCCAGGTCCTCGTTCCAGGCCCGCTTGTCGATGGTGGCCCGCACCTTGGCGGCGCGGTCGTTCCAGAACAGGGCCCGGTCGTCGAGGCCCAGCTGGGCGGCGGCGTTGCCCAGGCGGTCGCAGGCCGCCCAGCACATCACCGCCGAATAGGTGTGGACATTGGCCCGGCCGCGGAACTCCCAGAGGCTGGCGTCAGGCTGGTCGTGCAGCTGGAAGGCCCGTTCGCCGACCGGCTCCAGATTGTGAAAGTCCTCGATCGTGCCGGGCCGCAGCAGGCGCTCGTCGAAGAAGGCCTGGACCGTGGACAGGATGATCTGGCCGTAGACGTCGTGCTGCTGGTGCTCGAAGGCCTGGTTGCCGATCCGCACCGGGCCCATGCCACGATAGCCGGGCAAGTCGGGGGCGAAGCGCTCGGTCAGCTGCGGCTCGAATCCCACCCCGAACAGCGGCTGGATGTGGCCGCCGGCCGCTCGATCGACGATGTTGCGCAGATAGCCGAGGTAGTTCTCCAGGATGTCGACCGCCCCCAGTCGGTTCAGGGCCTGGACCACGTAATAGGCGTCGCGCAGCCAGCAGTAGCGGTAATCCCAGTTGCGGCCGCTGTTGGCGTGTTCGGGGATCGAGGTGGTCAGGGCCGCGACGATCGCCCCGGTCTCCTCATGGGCGCAGAGCTTCAGGGCGATGGCCGCGCGGATCACCGCCGACTGCCAGTCCAGCGGCACGGCCAGGGTGCGCACCCAGTTCTGCCAGTAGTCCTCGGTCTGCTGCAGCATCCGCGCGCCGGTGGCGCCGATGTCGGCGTTGAAGCCCTCGTCGGCCCCCAGGAACATGGCGATCGGCCGCTCCAGCCGGAAGGTGCGCTCCTCCAGGATGTGCGACACCGGACCGTCGGTGGTCAGGCGCAGGGTCATGCCGGTGCACAGGTAGCGGATGTGGTTGGAGCCGCTGGTGTGCTCGGCCAGGCGCGCGCCCCAGTCGGCGGTCGGGCGCAGGCGGATGGTGATCCGGGCCACGCCGCTGATCGGTCGCACCAGGCGGACGAAGGTGGTGGGCCGGAAGATGCGGCCGAACTGCTGGTAGCGCGGCGAGAAGTCGAGAATCTCCAGGCTGGCTCCGTCGGCGTCGGTGACCACCGTGCGCAGGATCGCGGTGTTGCGCAGATAGGCCTGTTCGATGCTGGTGGTCCCGTCGACGGCCACCTCCCAGAGGCCCTTGGCGTCTGGGTCGCCGGGCTCCAGTCCGCCGAGCAGGGCGCTGAACGCCGGGTCGGAATCGACCCGCGGCGCGCAGGCCCAGACGAAGCGGCCGCCGCGGTCGATCAGGGCGCTGACGGCGCAGTTGCCGATCGGGAACAGGTCGAGGGTCTGGGGCATGGGCCTCCCTTAGCGTCGGATCAGGATCGGAACGGTGGACTGGCGGCCGGCATGGGCGGCGACATAGCCGCCGATGTGCTCGAAGACGATGTCGGCCCGGCCGTCGCCGACCTTCAGGCCCTCGATCGACAGCCGGTCGATGCCGATCGGCAGACGCGAGTCGGTCAGCTGGATCTCGCCCCGCCAACCGTCGATGGTGATGCCCAGGCAGGCCTGCAGCATCATGAAGGCCGAGCCCGCCGCCCAGGCCTGGGGCAGGCAGGCGACGGGATAGGCCACCGGCGGCTCGCCCGCCTGGCGCGGAAAGCCGCAGAACAGCTCGGGCAGGCGCATCTCGTAATGGGCGGCGGTCTCGAACAGGCCCGACATCATCCGCACCACCCCGTCCCGGAGGCCGTAGCGGGCCAGGCCCATGGCGCAGATGGCGGTGTCGTGCGGCCAGACCGAGCCGTTGTGATAGCTCATCGGGTTGAAGCGCGGCTCGCCGGTGGCCAGGGTCCGCACCCCGAAGCCGTTATGGAAGGCGCTGGACAGCAGGGCCTCGGCGACCTTGGCCGCGCGGTCGGGGCTGGGCAGGCCGCAGAACAGCAGGTGGCCGGGATTGCTGCCGCGCACGCGGCAGGGCTGGCCGTGGCCGTCGATGGCCATGGCGTAGAAGCCCTTGTCCTCCATCCAGAACCGGTCCTCGACCTCCTGGCGCAGGTGCTCGGCCTTGGCCCGCCAGCGCGCGGCGTTGAGGGGATCGCCGCGCCGCTCGGCGAGGTCGGCCATGCCCTGGAAGGCCGCGAAGGCGTAGCCCTGGACCTCGACCACGGCGATCGGCCCGTCGGGAAACCGGCCGTCGGCGTGGAAGACGCTGTCCTCGCTGTCTTTCCAGTTCTGATTGGACAGGCCGCTCTTGGCGCCGCGCGCATAGTCGATCAGGCCGTCGCCGTCGCTGTCGCCGAAATGCTCGATCCAGGCGATCGCGGCCGTCAGCGGCTCCCAGAGCTTGTCGATATAGTCCAGGTCGCCGGTGCGCTGGGCGTAGGCGCAGGCCAGGGCCACGAACAGCGGGGTGGTGTCGACCCCGCCGTAGTAGCGGCCGAACGGCAGCTCCTCGAGCACGTTCATCTCGCCCTTGCGGGTCTCGTGCATGATCTTGCCCGGCGCGCTGTCGCGGAACGCCGAGACCTCGCGGGCCTGGTGCTCGGCCAGGTAGCCCAGCACGCCGCGGGTCAGGCTGGGCTCGATCCACAGCACCTGCCAGGCGGTGATGATGGCGTCGCGGCCGAACGGGGTCGAGAACCACGGAATGCCGGCGTAGGGATAGAGGCCGGTGGCGAATTCGGTGGTCAGCAGGGCGAGGTCCGCCCGCGACTTTTCCAGCCAGTCGTTGAACAGCCGGCCCGAGCTGTGCAGCCGCGCCCCGCGCCGCCGCCGTCCGCGCATGTTCAGCCGCGCCCGGGCCGCCGCCGCCCGCCAGCGCTCGCGGGTCGGCGGATGGTCGGCCGTCACCCCGACCTCGACATAGAGGTCGAAATGGGTTTCCGGCGTCAGCATGAACATGAAGTCGGCGCGCTGCGGTCCCAAGCGTCCGGGCGGCTCGGAGAACGACACCGCGCTGGTGCGCCGCACCCCGTCCAGACCGTCATAGGCATAGACCACGCAGCGGCCGTTCGTCTCGGCGGGCAGGATGCGGCCGCGGGCCGGACGCTTGGAGCCGCGCACCTCGAACATGTCGTGGAAGTCGGCGTCGTATTCCAGGCTGACCGGCAGGATGACCATGTCGCGGCTGTAGTTGACGAAGCGCAGGCGCTCGTACAGCCGCTGGTCCCACAGGAAGCGCTTGCGCTCGACATGGATCGCCCCATGCGGCGCGGCCGCCCCGCCCAGGGCCGGCAGGGGCTCATTGGTCGAGTGCGAGGTGAAGAACACGTTGTCCTGCGACACCGCCGCGCTCAGCAGGGCCGGGGCGCGGTTGCCCAGCAGCAGCCGCAGGCGCGACAGCAGCCGGGTGTCGTCATGGAACAGGCCGTCGGCCGCCCCCAGCACGTCGCCGAAGGCGTCGGCCACCAGGAAGGTGTCGCGGTCCTTGAGGGCGAAAAGGCGGTAGGGGACCCGGGGCTCCCCGGTGTCGCCCTGTTCGACCGTCGCCGTCGGACCCGGCGTGAGATCATCCATGTGCTCGGCCTCTTGAGCTGGCATCCCCCGAAACCCTACCACGCCAGCGAGGCTGGCGGACGGATTCCAGCGTCCTAATGTCCGATCGTGTCAGGGACGCGGCGGCTTCGGATCAGCCCGTTTGGGCCAGCGCCAGGCGGGGCGTCGGCGGCGCGGATGTCTCCTCGATGTTTTCGTAGAGCCGAAGATAGCGCTCGGCCATGGCCACCGCTGAGAACCGCGCGTTGAACTGCTCGCGCACCCGGCGGCGCTTCAGGGTTCCCAGACGCCGCACAGCGTCCACCGCGCCGTCCTCGTCCTTCACGATGAAGCCGGTGAGGCCGTTCTCGACCACTTCCCGCACCGAGCCGCAGTCATAGGCGATCACCGGCGTCCCGCAGGCCATGGCCTCGATCATCACCAGGCCGAAGGGTTCGGGCCAGGCGATCGGAAACAGCAGGGCCTCGGCCCCGCCCAGGAAGTCCGACTTCTGGTGGTCGCCGATCTCGCCGATGAACTCGACCAGCGGATCGTCCAGCAGCGGCTCGACGACGGCGCGGAAGTATTCCACGTCGGCGTTGTCGACCTTGGCGGCGATCTTCAGGGGCTTGCCCAGGCGCTTGGCGATGGCGATGGCCCGCTCGGGTCCCTTTTCGGGGGAGATGCGGCCCAGGAACGCCAGGTAGCCCTCCGGCGCCGCGCGGAACGCATAGGTCTCGGCGGCGACGCCGTGCAGCACCGTGCCGGCCCAGTTGGCGAAGGGCAGGGGGCGGCGCTGGTCGTCGGAGATCGAGACCAGAGGATATTGCGACCAGCGGCGATAGACCCCTGCTAGGTCCTTCAGGTCGAGGCGGCCGTGCAGGGTGGTCAGGGTGCGTCCGGCGATGTCGGTGAACATCGGGAAGTGGATCATGTCGGTGTGGAAGTGGATGACGTCGAAGCGATGGGCCTGGCGGCGCACCTCGTGCAGCATCGTCATGTGGGCGGCCAGGTCCGACTTCAGCGGCGCGGGATCCAGCCGGATCGCCTGGTCGCGCACGACCACCAGTTCGGCCCGGGTGCGGGCGTCGCCGCTGGCGAACAGGGTGACCTGATGTCCAAGGTCGACCAGGGCGTCGGTGAGGTGCGCCACGACGCGCTCGGTGCCGCCGTAGAGGCGGGGCGGGACGGCTTCGTAAAGAGGGGGCACCTGGGCGATCTTCATCGATAAGGTCCTGATGAAAAGGCGAGCGATTGCCGCCCGACCCCGGATCAAACCGCCAGTGTGGCCGTAAGGTTCCGGACAGAAAATAAAGAACCGGAAGCCGGTTCAACCGTTGGCTTCCAGTGATACTTGCGTTGACGAACAAGGGACGGCACGGGCATTTGAGGGCGCGCGGAACGGCCGCGCGCGAATGTGCCGCGAGATCTGTAAACGGTGACCAAGACCTGGACCAAACGTAGCGCGTTGCTTGGCGGCGCGCTTTCCTTTCTGACGGTCGCGGCCACCGGCGCCCAGCTTCAAAATCCGCCCCTCGTGCGGGCGCCGCAGCAGCCGATTCCGGTGATTCCGCCGCCGATCAGCGTCGTGCTGCGCCCCGACCAGGCCGATCTGCTGGTCCGGGTGCTGTCGCAGGCCTTCACTCATGGCTTCGAGCCGGAGGCCTTCGCGCCGGACGCGGTCATGCCGCTGCTGAACGCCCGCGACGCGGCCACGCGCCAAGCCGGCCAGGCGCAGCTGATCGCGCTGACGCTGCGCTACGCCCGGGCGGTGCATTCGGGGCGGCTGCCGCCCGAGGCCTTCCTTGAGGACTGGGGCCTGCGTCCGGCCCCCTACGATCCGGGTCCCGACTTCGTCCAGGCGGTGAACCAGGATCGCCTGCGTCCGTGGCTGGACAGCCTGCCGCCGCCCTATACCGGCTACCAGACCCTGCGGAAGGGCCTGGCGACCTATCGCGACATCGCCGCGCGCGGCGGCTGGCTGCCGCTGGAGGGCGGACCGCCGCTGAAGCTGGGGACCAAGGGCGATCCGCGCATCGCCGCCCTGGAGGCGCGGCTGGCCGTCGAGGACCCGACCGTGGCCGTCGACGCCGCCCCGGTGTTCGACGAAGCCCTGCAGCAGGCGCTGATGCGGGCCCAGAAGCGCTTCGGCCTCAATCCCGACGGCGGCCTGGGGCCGCAGACGCTGGCGGCCCTCAATGTGCCGGTCGACCTGCGCATCGGTCAGATCCTGGCCAATATGGAACGCTGGCGCTGGCTGCCGCAGCAGCTGCCGTCCGACCGTATCCAGGTCAATATCGCCGCCGCCGTGATGAGCGTGTTCCACGACGATGCCCCCAACCTGACCATGCGGGCGGTGACCGGGCGGCCTGGCGACGAGACGCCGATGTTGGCCTCGACCATCCATTCGATCGTGCTCAACCCGCCTTGGAACGTGCCGTCCTCGATCGCCGCCAAGGAGCTGTGGCCCAAGGAGCGGGCCAGCCCGGGCTATCTGGCCCGCAACGACTTCATCGTCATCCCGACCGGCGACGGCGGCTCGCGGCTGCAGCAGAAGGCCGGGCCCAAGGCGGCGCTGGGCCTGGTCAAGTTCGACTTCAACAATCCCTACGGCGTCTATCTGCACGACACCCCCAGCCGCTCGAAGTTCGCCAGCTTCAGCCGCCTGGCCAGCCACGGCTGCGTGCGGCTGGAAAAGCCGATCCCGCTGGCCAAGCAGTTGCTGTCCGCCGACCCGGCCTGGAGCCCCGAGGTGGTCGACGCGACCATCGCCGCCGGCAAGACCGTGCGGGCCCCGCTGGCCCAGCCGATCGCCGTGTTCCTGCTCTACTGGACCGCCTATGTGACCCCGGACGGGCAGGTGAACTTCCGCGACGATCCCTATGGCTGGGATCGCGAGCTGGTGCTGCGTATTGCCGCAGCCACCTCCAGCGCCGCTTGACCTGGGCGCCCGCCTAAGGCCTTTTTTCCCGCGTAAGCCTTTCAAGTTCGGAAAGACTTTAGCGTTTTAGTATCCGCGTGGACGCCGCCGGCCTGGCGGCCGCCGTCGGCGATCGCGCGGGATTAAGTCGGGAAAAGCGTAGCGATGATTGAACGACGCAAGCTGCTCGGTATGGGTCTTGGCGTGCTCGGCGCCAGCGTGGTTGGACCCGTGGCGGCGCTGGCGCAGGCGAAACTCTCGGACTCCGATCCGATCGGCGACCTGCTGCTGCGCCAATCCCAGCAGGCCGAGGGCCTCCCGCCCGAAGGTTTGGCGCCCACGGCGGCCGCGCCGGCGCCCCCGCCACGTCCGGCCTCGGCCGCGCCCCGCTGGCTGAAGCTGCACAATATTCACACCGAGGAAAAGCTTGAGGCGGTCTATTTCGAGAACGGCGACTACGTGCCCGACGCGGTCCAGGCCCTGGACAAGGTGCTGCGCGACTACCGCACCGGCGACGTCCACCCGATGAACCCGCGCCTGTTCGACACCCTGGCCGACCTGGCGGGCAAGACCGAGACCAAGGCGCACTTCCAGGTGATCTCCGGCTACCGCTCGCCCAAGACCAACGCCCTATTGCACGAGCGCAGCGGCGAGGTCGCCAAGCGCAGCCTGCACATGGACGGCAAGGCGATTGATATCTATCTGGAGGACGTCGCTCTGGATCGGGTGCGGGCCGCGGCCCTGGACCTTGGCCGGGGCGGGGTGGGCTATTATCCCACCAGCAATTTCGTCCATGTCGACGTCGGCCCCGTCCGGCGTTGGGTCGGCTCGTAAGAGGGCCGCAGATCAGAGGAATTCCCGGATGGCCAAGGCCGAACGCAAGAGCAACCCGTTCGGATGGATCCTCCTGGGCGTTCTGGTCGGCGCCATCGCCACCGTCGGCGTCCTGCTGATCGCCAGCACCCTGGATCTCCACGGCGGCTATGACGAGGGCCCCAGCGAAGTCCGCACCGCCGCCGGGACCGCCGCCGTCGCCCGGCCTGCGCGCGTGGCCGCTCCGCCCAAGCCGGCCGCCCAGCCGGCCCCCATCGCCGTCGTCGCGGCGCCGCCCGCCCAGCCGCCGCCCTCGGTCGACGCCCAGATGGCCGACGACGCGGCCGCCGCGGGCATGACCTCGCGGGCGGGCGCGGACCAGCCGACCAACTAAGCTAGGCGGCTTCGTCTTCCTTCGTGCTTTCGGGCGGCACGGCGTAGCGCGACACCCGGCGCATGACGCTGAGCTGCTGCTCAAGCTCGTCGATACGCTCGGCCTGCTTGATCACCAGGCGTTCCAGGTCTTGCAGGCGTTCCTCGATGCGTTCGAGCATGAACGGTCTCCAACCGGCGAGGGCGCTATCGAGCGCGCGACGCCGGCCGGGGTCAAGCCTCTTTGGACGCCGGGCGCTTCCTAGGACTTCGGCGCCGCCATCGTCGGCAGCTTGGTCGCCGCGGTCTTCATCGCCTCGTGCTGGGCGGGGGGCAGGGGGATCAGGCCGCGGCCCTGGAGATAACCGCCCCGGCCCGTGGCCGCGTCGGACACGAATTCGGCGATGAACTCCTTCAGGCCCGGGGTCACCCCGACCTGGTCCTTCTTGACGTAGATGTAGAGCGAGCGCGACAGCGGGTACTGGCCGCCGGCGATGGTCTGGGCCGAGGGCTTCACGCCATTGACGCTGGCGGCCTTGATGCGGTTGGCGTTCTCTTCCAGGAAGGAATAGCCGAACACGCCCAGGGCCCCGGGGGTCTTCTCGATGGTGCCGACGATGGCGTTGTCGTTCTCGCCGGCGTCGACCCAGGGGCCGTCGGTGCGCAGCGGGTCGACCTTGGCCTTGAAGGCCTTTTCGTCCTTGTCGTGCAGGGCCTTGGCGGTGGGGAACTTCTTGGCTCCGCCCTCGATGGCCAGCTCGACGAAGGCGTCGCGGGTGCCCGAGGTCGGCGGCGGGCCGTAGACCAGGATGCGGTTGGCCGGCAGGCCGGCGCCGATGTCCTTCCAGGTCTTGTACGGATTGGCCACGAACTGGCCGCCGCGCAGGACGTTCTGGGCCAGGCCCAGATACAGGTGCTCGACCTTGAAATTGTAGTCCGGCGCGCCCTTGTCCATGGCCACGACGATGCCGTCGAAGCCGATCTTCAGCTCGACGATGTTGTTGACGCCGGCCGCCTTGCAGGCCTCGAACTCGGACTTCTTCATCGGCCGCGAGGCGTTGGCGATGTCGGGGAACTTCTCGCCCATGCCGCCGCAGAACATCTTGATGCCGCCGCCGGTGCCCAGGCTCTCGACCTTCGGCGACTTCTTGCCGGTCTTCTTGGCGAAGTTCTCGGCGGTGCGGGTCGAGAACGGGAATACGGTCGACGAACCGGCGGCCCAGACATAGTCGCGGGCGGCGTGGGCGCTGGATGCGCCGGCCAGCAGGCCGAGGGCGGCGGTGACTCCGAGCAGGGTTTTCATGACGGCGTCCTACTTTCGAGGGGCGAAAAGGCGAGACCGGAACGTTCTACGTCCGATTGTCTCCGCCATTTGTCACAGTTTGGCGACAGATTTGCGACGGATTCCGTTCACGGAGCATTCGCCTCTAGCCGCGCGGGCGCACCACCTCGCCGTCTTCCTTGGTGAAGCTTTCGGGAACGGCGTCGAGCAGGTCGAGGGCCCGCTCGGACGGCCGGCACAGGGCGACGCCCTTGGGCGTGACCACGATCGGGCGGTTGACCAGGATCGGGTGGGCGACCATGGCCTCGAGAATCGCGTCGTCGGCGACGCCGGGTTCCAGCAGGCCCAGTTCGGCGGCCGAGGTTCCCTTGTCGCGCAGCCAGTCGCGCGGCGTCGCCCCGGCCTGGGCCAGCAGGTCCAGCAGCTGCTCGCGGGTCCAGCCGGCCTTCAGATACTCGACCACCGTCGGCTCCAGGCCCGCCTCGCGGACCATGGCCACCACGTTGCGCGAGGTGCCGCAGCTGGGGTTGTGGAAGATGGTGACGGGAAAGTCGGCGCGGGTCATGGGCGGGTCTGTTCCTTCAGGAGCCATCCGAACGCCAGGGCCGCCAGCAGGGCGCCGACGAGCTGGGCCAGGATGAAGGCGGGCGCCGACGCGGGCGCAATGCCGGCGAAGGTGTCCGACAGGGCGCGGGCGACGGTGACCGCCGGGTTGGCGAACGAGGTCGAGGCGGTGAACCAGTAGGCGGCGGTGATGTAAAGCCCCACCGCCATGGGCGTGAAGTCGGGGCGGAAGCGCACCGCGCCGAGAATGGTCGCCACCAGGCCGAAGGTGGCCACCGTCTCGGCCAGCATCTGGGCCGGACCGTCGCGCAGCTTGGTCGAGACCTGCAGGATCGGCTCGCCGAACATGGCGTGGGCCAGCCAGACCCCGGCGATCGCGCCGGCGACCTGGACCAGCGGGTAGAGCAGGGCGTCGCGCCCGGCGATCTCCCGCCGCAGCACGGCGACCAGGGTGACGGCCGGATTGAAGTGCGCGCCCGAGATCGGTCCGAACACGGTGATCAGCACCACCAGCCCGGCGCCGGTGGCCAGGGTGTTGCCGAGCAGGGCGATGGCGACATTGCCGCCGGCCAGCCGCTCGCCCATGATCCCCGAGCCGATGACCACCGCCAGCAGCAGGGCCGAGCCCAGGGCTTCGGCGACCAGGCGGCGCGGCAGGTCGAAGGCGGCGGTCATTGAGCGTCGCAACAGGCGGCGCGGGCGATCAGGCCTTCGAGCGGCGCGCAGATCTCCGGCGCGCCGTTGCAGCAGTCCTGCATCAGGAAGCCCAGCAGGCCGCTCATCGCTCCATAGTCAGCGGCGTAGAGGATCGAGCGGCCCTCGCGCCGCGCGCCGATCAGGCCGGCGTGCGACAGGATGTTGAGATTGGCCGACAGGGTGCTGGGCGGCATCTCAAGGCGCCGGGCGATTTCGCCGGCCGCGACGCCCGAGGGACCGGCCTGGACGAGCAACCGGAAGATCGCCAGCCGGCCCTCGTGGGCCAGGGCGGAGAGGGTGACGGTGGCGGCTTTTAATTCCATATTTCCAGTATGATCGAAATATGCGACGAGCGAAAGACGGCCTGACGCGCGCGCCTCTGTCGCAGGTTTCGGGCGCGATTCATCAACTTGGTGGAAACCCTCGGGGCGGAAAGTCGGCGAGGGAGAAGCGCCGATGTCTGTATTTTGCGCCCTGCGCAGCTTTTCGTTCATGGCCGTCATCGTCTGCGGCCTGGTCACCGCCGCCTGGAGCGGCCTGCGGCATGCGCCGTTCGTCCATGACCATGACCGCGGCGACGTCGTCTGGATCGACACCGGCCCGCGCTGAACCGCCGCCGGACGGTTGCCCCGCGACGCTTTTGACGGCCCCTTGTGCGCGGTGGATCAAGTTTCTTGACCCCCGCCGAGCGCGCAGCGGCCCGGATTGAGCAAGAAGCGGGCGGCCAGGACATTTCCTTCAAAATGTCAGAGACCGAAAACGCCAGGACGGCGCGAAGGGGCGATGCTCGTCCTCAAGAGGCGTCGTCCTGGGGATATCACCGCGGGTGATGGGCGCGACCGCCTCGAACGAGGACGTCATGTCGAACCAACGGCTGTTGATGGCGGGTGTGTCCGCCGCTGTGCTGCTCGCGCTGTCTGGCCATGCCTTCGCCGCCGATCCTGTCCCCGCCGACGCGTCGACGGCGGTCGACGAGATCGTCGTCAAGGCGCGCGACAAGGCCGGCCTGCTGGAGAAGCAGCCCAGCAACACCGTGTTCGGCCTGGACAAGCCGCTGCTGGAAACGCCGCGCTCGGCCAGCTTCGTCAGCGACGTGACGCTGCAACGTTACGGCATCGAGACGATCGACGGCCTCACCGCAGTGTCGCCGGGGACCTATACCGCCAGCTTCTACGGGGTCCCCGGCGCGCTCAACATCCGCGGCACCCTGGCCGAGAACTACTTCCGGGGCTTCAAGCGCATCGAGAACCGCGGCACCTATTCGACGCCGATCGGCGCGGCCGACCAGATTCAGGTGGTCCGCGGCCCGCCGACCCCGATCTACGGCTCGGGCAAGGTCGGCGGCATGCTCAACTTCATTCCCAAGTCCGGCAAGAACGAAGGCGGCTATCTGAGCGAGCCGACCGGCGAGATCACCGCCACCTACGGCTCGTACAACAAGAAGAATCTCACCGGCCAGATCGGCCTGCCGGTGAACCTGGGGCCGGTGATTGGCGGCGTCTATGTCTATGGCGAGGCCGAGGACAGCCACAGCTTCTACAAGGGGATCTATCCGCGCCGCCAGACCGGCGAGGTCTCGGCCGACTTCGACCTGGGCAATGGCTGGACCACGGCGTTCGGCGGCATGAAGTACCACTCCGACGGCGACGTGCAGACCCCGGGCTGGAACCGCCTGACCCAGGACCTGATCGACAATCGCACCTACACCACCGGCCGCGACACCACCCTGGTCGACAGCGACGGCAACGGCAAGATCACGCCGGGCGAGACGGGTTTCTATCCCTACAGCAGCTATCTCTACATCGATGCGCCCAACAGATTCCTGCTTTTCCAACCCAACGCCGCAGACAATCTGGCCCGCCACACGCTCGACACCGGCATCGGCACGACCAAGCTGTCGCCGCGCACGGTCTATATCAGCCCGGCCGACTTCTCGAAGACCGACACCAACACGCTCTATTTCGACCTGGCCAAGGAACTGTCGCCGAGCAGCTCGATCAAGGCGCAGCTGTTCTATGACGACCAGGAGAACAAGCGCTTCGTGTCCTACGGCTACCCGGCCTGGTTCGACAGCTCGGTCTGGGAGGCGCGGCTGACCTACAACTTCGCCTATGACGCGGGGCCGGTGACGACCAAGTCGTTCGTGGGCGCGTCCTACCGGTCGTTCGACGGCCGGCGGCGCGAGAGCTACAACAGCGGCATGATCGCCCTGGACCGGCGCGACATCAGCTACGGCGCCACGGCCACCGACATCATGGACAGCCCGTTCAGCACCGAACCCGCCGGCGTGACCGGCATGGACTGGGAAAACGACAATTCCAGCACCTGGACGCAGTCTGGCGTGTTCTTCACCAGCGACATCTATCTGGGCGCGCTGAACCTGATGCTGGGCGGTCGCTACGACGACTATGACGTAAAGTCCCAGGACACCGGCCTCTACACCTTCCAGGTCGCCGGCCAGCAGAAGGACTCCAAGGGCAAGGCCACCTATTCGGCTAGCCTCAGCTACAAGACGCCGATCGGCGTCCTGCCCTACATCACCTACGCCAAGGCCTCGGCGCTCGAGATGAGCCAGGCCGGCGATATCGCCGCCAGCCTGGTGGCCAACGACTCCTGGCTGTCGGACAGCGACCTGGCCGAAGCCGGCGTCAAGTTCCAGCTTCTGAAGGGCACGCTGGTGGGCTCCCTGTCGGCCTATCGCCAGAACCGCACCCAACTGACCAGCGGGACCAATCCCACGGTCCAGGGCACCCGCGCCAAGGGCGTGGAACTGGAAGTCCGCTGGCTGGCCAGCGAGCACTTCAGCTTCACCTTCGCGGGCAACAATCAGCACACCACGGTCAAGGGACCCGACCATTCGTTCCAGTACATCCCCGCCTATACCGCCGGCTTCTCGGGCGTGAACGGCTACGGCGGCGGCTTCGTGACCTTCGACTTCTCCAGCCTGCCCGGACGCGGCGGGGACTACGCCTACGGCCTGATCCCCCACTCGGTGGTCAGCCTCTACGGCGCCTATACCGGCGATCCCCATGCCTGGGGCCGGCTGGGAGGTACGCTGGGGGCGACCATGGTCAGCAAGACCTCGACCCTGGTGCAGGATCCCATCGTCTATCCGAAATACACCGTGGCCAACGCCTCGATTTATTACGAGTACGGCCCGTACACCGCGACGTTCAATGTCGATAACCTGCTCGACAAGCTCTATTTCACCCCCGACGCCGACAGCTACGCCAACCTCGGAGCCCTGCCCAGCAAGGGCCGCGAGTGGCGCCTGACCCTGGCGCGCAAGTTCTAGTTCCCGTTTCCGCGCCGTCGGAAACGGCGGCGCGGAAGCTTCGCTTAAGCATGGAGACCCCCATGTCGAAGACGATCCCCTGGCGGTCCTGGCTGCTGCTGGCCGCGCTCAGCCTGGTGCTGTTCACGATCACCGCCTCGACCTTCTCGTCGCTGGGCGTGGTCCTGCCGGCGATGATCAAGGAGCTGAAGTGGAGCTTCGGCTGGGCCTTCTTCGGCTTCACCCTGCTGGGAGCGTTCTGCGGGGCCTCGTCCTGGCTGCCGGCCATCCTGATCCGCAAGGTCGGGGTGCGGGGGACGATCGTCGCCGGCTCGGCGGTGATGGTGGCGGGCTTCGCCTGCCTGGCCGCGGCCCGCGGGCTGGCGATCTATCTGGCCGGCACCGCCCTGTTGGGCGTCGGCTACCAGATGATGGCCCTGATCCCGGGGACCCACGTGCTGTCGATGCTGTTCAAGAAGCGGGCCCTGCCGTTCGGAATCTATTTCACCATCGGCTCGCTGGGCGGGGTGGCCGGGCCGTGGATGGCCCTGACCGGCATGCAGATGGCCCACGGCGCCTGGCGGCCCTACTGGGCGATGCAGGCGGCGGCCTCGATCGGGGTCGGGGCCCTGTGCGCGGCCCTGGTCGGCGGCCGGGCCTGGCTGGCCGCCGCCGCCGTCGACACCGACAAGGCCGTGGCCGAGGACGCCAAGACCGCGCCGGCCGACGCCCGGGTCTATCGCACCACGACCGACTGGACCGTGAAGGAGGCCCTGGCCACGCCGCAGTTCTGGGTGATCCTGGCCGCCTATTTCGCCCACCTGCTGGGCGGGGTGACCGCCGTCAGCCTGGCCCCCAGCCATTTCAGCGAACTGGGCGTGGTCTCGGCCGTGGCGGTCAGCGCCATCAGCCTGGAATCCCTGATGCAGGTGGCCGCGCGCCTGGGCGGCGGCCTGATCGGCGACCGCGTCGACCCGCGCTGGCTGCTGGCCGGGGCCCAGGGGATGATGGCCGTCGGCCTGCTGGCCCTGGGCCATGCCGCCACCTGGCCGCTGATGATGCTGTTCGCGGTCGGGGTGGGGGTCGGCTTCGGCATGACGGTGCTGGCGGTCAGCATCCTTTTGCTCAACTATTATGGCCGCAAGAACAATCTGGAGATCTTCTCCCTGGTCTGCCTGGTGGGGGCGGTCTCGGCCCTGGGGCCGGTGATCGGCGGCGTCATGCGCGACCGCCTCGGCGGCTTCGCCCCGACCTTCCAGCTGTTCGCGGCGGTGATCGGGGTGATCTTCGTCGCCGCCCTGTTCATGCGGCCGCCGCGCAAGGTCGCCCACGTCGAGCCGGTCGCAGAACCGGCGTCCAGCATGCTTTCAGACGCCGTCTGAGGAGGAAGCGCCATGTTCCACAGCCCATCCAAGCACAAGGACTTCGGGGTGTTCCTGCCCGTCGCCAACGGCGGCTGGATCATTTCCAAGACCACGCCGGTCCTCGACGGTCTCTACCAGCAGAACCGGGCGGCGGCGGTGACCGCCGACCAGGTCGGCATGGACTTCGTGATGTCGATGGGCAAGTTCCGCGGCTTCGGCGGCGAGACCGACCACTGGGGCACGGCCCTGGAGTCGGTGACGATGATGGCCGGCATCGCCGAGGCCACCCGGAACGTCCGCATCTGGGCCACCGTCCACCCGCTGCTGCAGAACCCGGCCGTGGCCGCCAAGATGATCGCCACTCTCGACCATATCAGCGGCGGCCGGGCCGGGCTGAACATCGTCGCCGGGGCCTACAAGGGCGAGTTCGACCAGATGGGGGCCTGGGACGACAGCCTGTCGCACGACGACCGCTACGCCCTGACCGAGGAATGGACGACGGTGGTCAAGCGGCTGTGGGCCGAGGACAGCGTCGACTTCGCCGGTCAGTTCTTCACGATGAAGGACTGCCAGTCCAAGCCCAAGCCGCTGTCGCGGCCGGGTCCGGAGCTGATCTGCGCGGGGATGAGCGACCGCGGCTTCCAGTTCTCGGCGCGCGAGGCCGACGCCTGCTTCATCGGCGGCCGCACGCCCGAGGAGCGCCGCGACGCCTCGCGCCGGGCCAAGCAGGCGGCCGAAGCCATCGGCCGCGAGGTCAAGACCTACGCCATGTGCACGATCGTCCACGGCGACACCGACGCCAAGGCGCAGGCCCTGGTCGAGCGCTACAGGGACGGGGCCGACATGGGCGCGATCCTGGCCATGCTGGCCAGCTGGGGCGTGCCGGCCGAGAAGCTGAGCAGCGTCGCCGCCCAGCAGGGGGCGTTCATGACCCAGACGGTGGTCGGCGCGCCGGCCTCCTGCGCCGCCCAGGTCGAGGAGTTCGTCACCTCCTGCGAGCTCGACGGCCTGATGTTGATCTTCCCCGACTATGTCGAGGGCCTGACCATGTTCGGCGCCGACATCCTGCCGGGCCTGCGGGCGGTGTATTCATGAACACGGTCCGCTCCGACGCCGCCGTGGGCGACGGCCTGGCCGCCTGGATCGCCCCGGGCCGCACGGCGGTGCTGATCATCGACATGCAGGTCGACTTCGCTTCGCCGCAAGGTCTGCTGGGCCGCTATGGCGTGGACATGGGCGGGGTCGAGCCCGCCCTGGCCGCCGCCGAGCGCTTGGCGCAGAGCGCTCGCGCCGCCGGCGTGCCGGTGCTGTTCGTCGGCCTGTTCACGACGCCCGAGACCGACTCGCCGGCCTGGAACGAGCGGATGCGCCGCCGGGGCGGGGATCCCGAGGTCGACGCGGCCCTGTGCCGGCTGGGCCAGGTGGGCTCGGACTTCTACGGCCCCAAGCCGGCCCCGGGCGAGCCGGTGATCGCCAAGACCCGCTACAGCGGCTTCGTCGGCACCGATCTGGACGCGCGGCTGCGGGCCCTGGGCGTCGACACCCTGGTGGTGGCCGGCCTGACCACCGAATGCTGCGTCGACAGCACGGTGCGCGACGCCTTCGACCTCGACTATCACGTCTTCGTCGCCGCCGACGCCTGCGCCGCCTATGAGGCCGACCTCCACGCCGCCTCGCTGAAGGTGATGGAGCTGAACAGCGCGATCCTGACCGACACCGCGGCGGTCGCCGCCGCCTGGAAGGGAGCGGCTTGAGCATGGCCGACGGATTTCCGCCCCTGGGCGCCGCCGCGCCCTACCATGTCACCGAGGCCGACCGCGCCGCCATCGCCGCCGCCATCAGCCAGGACGAGCTGGTCGCGCTGGCCCTGACCCTGGGCAACATCCCCGCGCCGTCCGGCAAGGAGCTGGAGGTCGCCAACCATGTCCACGACTGGATGGCGCGCGAGGGCTTCTCGCCGCGCAAGGTCGGGGCGACGCCGGAGCGGCCGAACATTATCGGCACGCACGGCGGAAAGGGCGTCGGCAAGAACCTGCTGTTCACCGCCCACCTCGACACCGAGGCCCCGACCTGGAACCCCGACCTGGACGCCTACAAGTACGCGCCCGAGACCCTGGCCAATCCGGAGTGGGAGAAGTGCTGGCTGGAGGACGGCAAGCTCTACGGCTATCCGATCGCCAACGACCGCGGCCCGCTGAGCTGCTTCCTGATCGCCGCCAAGGCCTTGAAGACGGCCGGCTACGAGCTGGCCGGCAAGATGTACCTGACCGCCTGTCCTGGCGAGATCGGTCCCGAGCCGATCGAGGAGCACCGCGGCGTGGCCTTCATGGGCAAGGACATCGGGGCCCACTACCTGTTCCACCACGGCGGGGTCGCCCCCGACTACGCCATCGCCGCCGAGGGCTGCGATTTCGGTCTGACCTGGGTGGGCTGCGGCTATGCCGTGTTCCGCTTCCAGGTCTGGGGGGAGGGGGTGTTCACCCCGCTGCTCGACCATCCCGCCACGCCGGCCCAGCATCCCAACCCGATCTACAGGATCGGCCGGCTGACCGACGCCCTCCACGCCTGGAGCGGCGAATGGGAGAAGGCCAGCCGCTATGACAGCCCCGGCGGCGTGGCCCAGCCCAAGTCGCAGATCGCCTCGATCCGCGGCGGCATCCCGTTCGCCTTCGGGGCCGGCACCGAACTGGTCAATCTCTATCTTGAGGTCGGCCTCAATCCGAAACAGCGGGTGGCCGACGTCCAGCACTCGCTGGAGGCCATGGTCCGGGCGGCGGGCCTGGGCCGCATCGACATCGAGCCGGTGGTGGTGCGCCACGGCTTCGAGGCCGACGCCCGCGAGGTCGCCCCGCTGGTCGCCGCCGTCGACGACGCCACCAGGCTGAGCCTGGGCCATCCGGTCGCCCTGGCCAATCCGGTCTATTCCAGCATGTGGCGCGACCACAACGTCTTCAACATGCACCGCATCCCGGCCATCACCACGGGCTTCAAGCGCTGGCGGCCGACCCCGCAGGACCTGGTCGACAGCGCCCTGGTCTACGCCCTGACCGCCCTGGCGGTCTGCGGCCGAGCCGAGCCCGAGGACGGCGCCAAACGCCCGGCCTCGGCGGTCTATCCCGACAATCCGTTCGGGGCCGACTGATGGGCCTGGCCGTGCAAGGGAACGGGCCCGCGCCCGCCGACTTCCGCAAGGCCATGGGCAGCTTCGCGGCCGGGGTGACGGTGGTCACCACCTGCCACGGCGGCCGGCTGGTCGGCACGACGGTCAGCGCCTTCAGCGCGGTGTCGCTGGAGCCGCCTCTGGTCATGGTCTGCCTCAAGCGCGACAGCCGCACCCTGGCGGCGGTCGGCCAGGCCGGCGTGTTCTGCGTCAACATCCTGTCGGCCGAGCAGGGGGACCTCGCCCATCGCTTCGCCCGCAGCGGGGCCGACGACCGCTTCGCCCTGACCGTCGTCGAGGCCGGGCTCTGCGGCGCGCCGCTGCTGGCCGGCTGCGCGGCCGCGGTCGAGTGCGAACTGCACGCCGTCCATGACGGCGGCGACCACGAGATTCTGGTCGGCCGCGTGCTGCGCGTCGTCGTCGACGAGACCAAACCGCCGCTCGTCTATGTGCGGGGCGGTTTTCTCAACGTTTAGTGGGAGTTGCGGCGCATGGCCTATGACGTGCTTGAGGTGAAGCCGATGACGCGCCGGATCGGCGCCGAGATCTTCGGCGTCGACCTGGGCCAGCCCCTGTCGAACCGGCAGCTGGAGGAACTGCACCAGGCCCTGACCCAGCACCAGGTGATCTTCTTCCGCGATCAGCAGATGTCCCACGAGGCCCACAAGGCCCTGGGGCGCCAGTTCGGCGACCTGGCGATCCATTCGGGGGTGCCGGGCATCGACGGCCATCCGGAGATCGTCGCCATCCACGCCGACGCCGGCTCCAAGTTCGTGGCCGGCGAGAGCTGGCACTCGGACCTGACCTGCGATCCCGAGCCGCCGCTGGGCAGCATCCTGCATATGCCGGTCGTGCCCGACGACGGCGGCGACACGGTCTTTGCGAGCATGTACGCGGCCTACGACACCCTTTCGGACCGGATGAAGGCCTATCTGGAGGGGCTGTCGGCGGTGCACGACGCCAATCCCGTCTACCGGGCGATCTTTCCGGACATCGACCGCAAGTACAATTGCTCGACCCACCCGGTGGTCCGCATCCATCCGGTCAGCGGCCGCAAGAGCCTGTTCGTCAATCCGTCCTACACCACCCACATCGTCGGCCTGTCCAAGGCTGAGAGCGCGGCGGTGCTGGCCTATCTCTACCACCACGCCGCCAATCCCGACTTTCAGGTGCGCTTCCGCTGGCGGCCCAATTCGGTGGCCTTCTGGGACAACCGCTGCACCTGGCACCAGGCGATCTGGGACTATTTCCCCGACACCCGCTCGGGTTTCCGCGTGACGGTGGCGGGGGACAAGCCGTTTTGACGGAATGGCCCGGCGAACGCCACTTCATGGCAGTCTTGCCAATTGGATCGACGCGCATTGGCCACGCTTCATGGTTGTGCCATTGTCGCGCTCGGGACTTGGGGGGTGTGGTGACGATACGCCGTTTCTTGGCGGGCTTGGTGTTGGGGTTGGTGCTGCCCGCCCAGGGCCAGGCAGCGCCGGCGCTCAACCTGCTGTCGCCTGGCGAGCCGACCACCTACCAGATGGCCGCCTGCGAAGCGGACGCGGACGTGGCGCTCTGCCTGCTTCGGGTAAGCATGGCCAGCTCCGATGGAATACTTCTGATCACCGACCCTGACATCGCCCTAAACGACGCCTTAATCGCCCAACTCGGCCTCAGCGTCGCCCAGACTACCGCACGGATCAATCATATTTCATCCAGCTCCAGCC
Organism: Caulobacter sp. LARHSG274; assembly: GCF_052871235.1. NCBI lineage: Bacteria > Pseudomonadati > Pseudomonadota > Alphaproteobacteria > Caulobacterales > Caulobacteraceae > Caulobacter > Caulobacter sp. LARHSG274. The sequence continues at coordinate 34,423 of NZ_JBIXJO010000028.1, forward strand.
GTGAGTGGTTCGCCGAGGCCTTCCAGGCCGATCTGGCGGCGCTGAAGGCGGTCGAGCTGGATCGGCAAGGCGCCAGTCCGGCCGAGGCCCTGGCGCCGATCCGAGCGCTCGCCTCCGCGGATTGGAACGAGGAGCATGTGGCGCGAAGCCATGCCCGCGCCTACTATGTTCTCTGGGCTATGCGAGGTCATCCCCGGGGGCCGTCTCCCGCGCTCGCGCGAGCGATGTTGGACGCCTGGGCGGCAGAGCTGGAAGATGGCTCAGACGGTCACACGATCCCCTTCTTTTTCGGCGACGTCGCCGCGCGCTACGTGACAATCGGCGATCCCGAGGCGGCCGCAGCGCTGACGCGGCGAACCTCCCTGGACGACCCGGTCTCCCTGGAGATCAGGATGCAGACCGCGCTGGGCCGTATCGATCGCGCTGCGGAACTGGCCCTTGCCGCCAAGCCTTCGACGATCGAGGACCCCGAGCGGCGTTCGGAGGCCTATCGCGATCTGATCATGGCGCGGGAGGACGTGGCGGACCTGGCCTTGCGCACCCTGCACCAGGACCTGGCGTTGCGTTTGACGGTCATGAATCTTCAGGCGCTCTACGGGCCGGATCGATGGCCCGGACCACCGAGCATCGACATATCGATTTCCGCCTTGCGGCGCCTGGTCCTGTTCGGCCAACCCGGTCTGGCGGCGCGATGGGCGGACATCATCGAAAGGTCGCCCGGCGGTCAATGGAGCGGAGTGCACGCAAGGGCGGGATTCGAAACCTGGCTGGCCCTGGGGCGTCACGACCGGGCCGACCGGCTGCTCAACCACTGGCGACGGCTCGCTGATCGCGCCCGCGCGAAGACGCAGAGGTTCGCTCCGGACGACGAAGCGATAGACACCACGCGCCGCATGCTTCTCGCTGTGGGCGAGAATGAGACGGCGCGCGCCTATGGACCACCGCCGCCTCCGAGCGTCCTCTACACCGATCTGAGGCTTGGCCGCGGCCTCGTTCGGCTGGACGACGAACTGGCTCTGGCCAAGACCCATGCCGAACGCCTCGGGATTTATGGCGATTGCGTCGAGGCGGCGATGGCGTACGCACGCTTTGCGGAAGGTTCGATCTGCGTCCGGCGGGCCTCGGTCGAGGCGCAGACCGACGAGGATCGCTGGAGCGCGGCGGTCTCAGCCAATCGCCTGGCGAACAAGGCCGTCAAGCTTGGCGACCCCGAAACCATCCGACGCACGCGCGTCGAAGCCCTCGCGCTTCTGAGCAAGGCACCGGAACAGTCCCTGGGTGGGGGCTGGATTGATCCCGTCGTCCTGGCGAAGGGAGAGCTGAAGGCCCAGAACCGGCTCTAGCGAGTCGGCTATTCCCGCGTGAAGCTTTCCGGAATCTCCGGGTTCGCGCCGGCCTTGCCCCACAGCACGATCTCGTTGCCCCAGGGGTCGCGGAAGGCGTGGTTGTAGCCGTTGAACTCGGCCCAGTAATGATCGCGCCACAGCTCGGTCGCCCCCAGCTCGACGGCCGTCGCCAGGATGCGTTCGGGCGTGTCGTCGTCGCCGATCAGCACCCAGACGCGCGGCTTGCGGCCGTCAGTCGACAGGCGCCGCGGCTCGACGCCGGCCGGCTCGGGATGGGGGCGGGCGTTGGCGGCCTTGAAGATCCCCAGGTGCAGGTTGCCGATCTCGCTGTCGGTCCCGTCGCTGGTCTTGAAGAAGCCGCCGGGCACCATGCGGTGGTACTCGCCCTGGGGGCGGGCGTCGTTCTGCCAGCCGAACACCTGCGCATAGAACCGGCCGGCGGCGTCGGGGTCGTCCGAGGCCAGGTCGACGAAGATCAGGGTGTTGGTCATGCGGGATCCGTTGGGGAGGGGGCGTCAAAGCCGATCGACAGGGTGAGGTCTTTCCAGGCGTCGATGTCGGCCTGCAGCGCCTGGTGGGCGTAGGCGGCGTATTTCAGGGCGTCCTCGCCGAGCAGCAGGTGTATCGGCGGAGCGGCTGCGTCGGCGACCGCCAGAATCGCCTGGGCGGCCTTGGCCGGATCGCCGGGCTCGTGCCCGGCATGGTCGGCCATGATCCGCTCGGCGTCGCGGGCCAGGCCGTCATAGTCGGCGATCTTGTCGGCCACCACGACCTTGGAGCCGCCGGCGAAGGCGGTGCGCAGGCCACCCGGCGCAACGTTGGTGACCTTGATCCCCAGTTCGGCGACCTCGGCCGCCAGGGTCTGGGTCAGGCCCTCCAGCGCCCATTTGCTGGCGCAGTAGACGCCGGTGCCGGCCCAGACGGCCAGGCCCGAGACCGAAGTGATGTTGATGATCCGCCCGGCCCGCCGCGCGCGCATGGCCGGCAGCACGGCCTTAAGCATGGCCAGGGGGCCCAGGACATTGGTCTCGAACTGGGCGCGGACCTCGTCGAGCGAGGCCTCCTCCACCGCCCCGACCAGGCCATAGCCGGCGTTGTTGACCAGGATGTCGATCCGGCCGGTCACGGCCTCGGCCGCGGCGACCCCGTCGCGCACCGCCGCGGCGTCGGTGACATCGAGCACCAGGGCGTGGCCGCCCAGACGTTCGAACGCCTCGGCGTCCTTGGCCTTGCGGACCGTGCCGACCACCGTGTCGCCACGCGCCAGGGCCGCCAGGGCGATCTCGCGCCCCAGGCCGCCGGAAACGCCGCTGATCAGCCAGGTTTGGGTCATGGAGTGTTCCAAAGAAGCATCACCGATATCCGCTTTCCCGGCGAAGGCCGGGATCCAGATTCATCCGGAGCGGCCCGTGGGTGTCATCTGGGCCCCGGCCTTCGCCGGGGAGACGGAGAATAGTTTGATGAAAGGTGCGCGAGGCAAGCCTAGTACGGCTTGTCGCCCTTGACCCACAGCCGATGCATGGTCCGGAAGTACTTGCTGTCGTCATAGAGCGTGCCGGTGTGCAGGGTGCAGCGGTTGTCCCACATCAAGAGATCGCCCTTGGCCCACTTGTGGCGATAGACGAACGGCTCGCTGGTCATGAACGCGACCAACTCGTCGATCAGGGCCAGGCCTTCAGGACCGGGCTTGCCGATCACCTCGGTCACGGTGCCGGTCGAGGGCCACAGCGCCTTGCGACCGTCGGCGGGGTGGGTGCGGATCAGCGGATGCTCGACGTCGGGATTGGCCGCCGCCATCTCGGGCGACAAGACCTGAGCTCCGAACTCGCGGGTCGCCATGAAGTGCTTGTAGCTGTGATGCAGGCTCAGCGGCAGCAGCTGCGCCTGCTTCTCGGGCGACAGGGCGTTCCAGGCCGCGCAGCCGTCGGCCAGCAGGGTGTCGGAGCCCTCGTCGGGAACCTCGACCGCATAGAGCATGGTCAGCATCACCGGCTCGGGCTTGTAGCTGTAGTCGGTATGCCAGCCGACGCCGTCGTTGTGGGCGCCGATCGGCCGGCCGTCGATCACCCGATTGCTGAGGATGAAGATTTTCGGATAGCCGGGCAGGGTGAAGCGGGTCTGGGTGTGGTCTTCGGCCTCGCCGAACCGGCTGATGAACCGCATCAGGTCGTCCGGCGTCATCGACTGGTCGCGCAGCACGACGGCGCCGTGGCGGTGGAAGGCGGCGACCACCTTGTCGATCTCGGCGTCGGTGGCGGTCGGCAGGTCGATGTCGTGGATCCGGGCGCCGAAGCCGGGCTTCAGGTCCGAGATCGTCAGGTCGTCGGCGAGCGTCATGTCCACGGGCGCGGTCCTTTGGAAGCTGTCTGGACCCGAACCTAGGCGGGCGCCGGGGGCGCGTCTTGCCTCAGCGCGCCCGATCGCTTTCCGTGGGCGACGGCCAGCCCGCCCGACGCGGCGACTTGCGCGCCTTTTGCTCATTTCCGCCCGAGAAGCCGGCGAACCCGCCTGTGGGCGAGGCGCTGGCCAAGTTATCGTGCGCGCTGGTGCAAGACCGTCGGGCGGGCCGGGCTTAGCTTCCGTATCGATCTCTCGAAGGGAGCGCTTGACCCATGGGCCCCAGTTCGCCGGCCGCCCCTCTTCTGAACGACGCCTTCTTCGACGCCCTGTCGCGGTCGATGCTCGACGTCGGCTCGGCCGAGACCCTGCCGCCCGCCTGCTACACCGACCCGGCCTTCTACGCCTTCGAGCAGGAGGCGCTGTTCAATCACGAATGGCTGTGCGTGGGCCGCGTCGACTGGGTGAAGGAGCCGGGCGACTACTTCACCACCTCGATCATCGGCGAGCCGATCATCGTGACCCGGAACCGTTCCAATGAGATCAGGGCGATGTCGGCGGTCTGCCAGCACCGGGCCATGCTGGTGGCCGAGGGCCGGGGCAACGCCCGCGGCTTCGTCTGCCCCTATCACCACTGGGTCTATTCGCTGAACGGCGACCTGGTGAACGCCCCGGCCATGGAGCGCACCTGCGACTTCGACAAGAAGGCGGTGAAGCTGCCGAGCTTCAAGGTCGAGGTCTGGCTGGGCTTCATCTTCATCAATTTCGACGACGCGGCCCCGCCGCTGGCCCCCCGCCTGGCGGCGGTGGAGGCGGCGATCGCCAATTTCGACCTGTCGGCCGCCGAGGGCCTGACCCCGCCGATGACCGGCCAGTTCGCCTGGAACTGGAAGGTGATGTTCGAGAACAACAACGACGGCTACCACGCCAACAAGCTGCACCGCGGACCGCTGCACGACTTCATTCCCAGCGAGCTGTGCAGCTTTCCAGAAGCCGCCGAGGGCGACGCCGGCTTCCTGCGCTACAACGGGACCACCCATCCGGACGCCAGTTTCAACCCGACCCAGAAGGCGGTGCTGCCGGTCTTCCCGAAGCTGACCGACGAGGATCGCCACCGCGCCACCTTCGCCAACATCCCGCCGACCCTGTCCCTGGTGATGACCAGCGACATGGTCATCTACCTGATCCTGCGCCCGACCGGTCCGGAGACCATGGAGCAGGACACCGGCTTGCTGGTCGCCCCCGGCGCCACCGAGATCCCCGGCTTCGACGAGCGGCTGGAGATGATCATGACCTCGGCGGGCAAGATCATCGCCCAGGACATGCATGTCGACGCCTTGGTCCAGCAGGGCCTGCGCTCGCGCTTCGCCGCGCGCGGTCGCTACAGCTGGCAGGAGGGGGCCCAGGTGCAGTTCAACCGCTGGCTCACCCCACGTTACCAGAAGGCCTGGGCGATGATGAAACAGGGAGCCGGCGCATGAGCCGCATGCCGGTCGTCTTCTTTGGTCACGGCAGCCCGATGATCGCCCTGCAGGCCAATGACACCACCCGCGCCTGGGCGGCGATGGGCGCGGCGTTCGGCAAGCCCAAGGCCATCCTCTGCATCTCCGCCCACTGGCTGACCCAGGGCGTCGCGGTGACCGCCATGGCCGCCCCGCGCACCATCCACGACTTCGGAGCTTCCTTTCCTAAGGCCTTGTTCGACGTGCAGTATCCGGCCCCCGGCTCGCCTGAACTGGCCGCGCGGGTGCGCGAGCTCCTGGCCCCGCAGCCGGTGGCGCTGGACCACCAGGCCTGGGGCCTGGACCACGGAACCTGGTCGGTGCTGTGCAAGGCCTATCCCGACGCCGACGTGCCGGTGGTGCAGCTGTCGATGGACGCGACCAGGCTGCCGCAATGGCACTTCGATCTGGCCAAACGCCTGGCCCCGCTGCGGGACGAGGGCGTGCTGATCGTCGGCACCGGCAACATCGTCCATAACCTGTCGGCCATGGACTGGGGCGCCCAGCACGGCCCGCCCTACGACTGGGCCGCGCGCTTCAACGACTACGTCAAGCAGGCCATCCTCGACGACGCCCCGCAGCGGGCCGTCGACTTCGCCTCACAGGGCCAGGACGCCGTCCGCTCGGTCCCCACTCCTGACCACTACTGGCCGCTGCTCTATGTGCTGGGCGCGCGCCTGCCCGGCGACGTGGCGACCTTCGGCCCCGACCACATCGAGCACGGCTCGCTGAGCATGACCAGCGTCACCCTGTCCGCCGTCCCCAGCCCCTAGCGCCCGGAGCTTCCGATGCCCTTCATCTGCGAACCCGGCCAGGCCCGCCCTGACGTGATGCCCGGCGCCCTGCACACCCTGCGCGCCACGCCCCAGACCGTCCATTGGGGCTATTTCGACCCGTCGATCGCGCCCAGCCTGCGCATCAAGAGCGGCGACCTGGTCTCGACCGAGGCGATCACCCACCACGCCGGCGACGCGCCCGCCCTGATGATGGACGAGGCGGTGACGCGGATCTTCACCGAGATCCCCGAGGCCGACCGAAATCCCGGCGTCCACATCATGACCGGCCCGATCCATATCGAGGACGCCAAGCCCGGCGACGTGCTGGAGGTGCGCTACCTGCGCATGGTCCCGCGCAACAACTACGGCTCCAACCTGGCCGCCAACTGGGGCTATCTCTACAAGGAGTTCGGCGAGAAGGAGCGGGTGACGATCTATGAGCTCGACCCCAACGCCAACACCGCCAGCGCCCTCTACGCCTACGACTTTCCGGGCAAGTATCTGGTTCCGGGGACCATCACCCACTGCCCGGAATGCGACCGCCAGCCGGCCCTGAACGGCGTGCGGGTGGCCGCCCGCCCGCACCTGGGCACGGCCGGCGTCGCGCCCGCCGTCGACGGCCGCACCAGCACCATCCCGCCCGGGGCTCATGGCGGCAATATCGACAACTGGCGGATCGGGGCGGGGGCGACGATGTACTATCCCGTCCAGGTCGAGGGCGGGCTGTTCTCGATCGGCGATCCGCATGTCAGTCAGGGCGACGGCGAGATCTCCGGCACGGCCATCGAGTCCTCGCTCAACGTCCTGATGCAGATCGTGCTGCGCAAGGACTTCCAGGCGCCGGGGCCTTTGTTGGAAACGCCGAAGTGGTGGATCGTCCATGGCTTCCACGAAGATCTTAATGTCGCCGTGCGCGAGGCCTCGCTGAACATGCTGACCCTGCTCAGCGACCATGTCGGCCTGTCCAGGGACGACGCCTATTCGCTGATGAGCGTGGCCTCCGACTTCGGCGTCACCCAGGTGGTCGACGGCAAGCAGGGCTGCCATGTGCGCATTCCGCGCGACATCTTTCCGCGCAAGGGCGGCTAGGTCGCCGATGAAGGCCTGGTCGTTCAGCACCGACAGCCATCCCCGCGCCGAGCGCGCGGCGGCCTGGCATGAGGCGATGAGCCGGCTGGGCCTGCCGATCGAGGGCCTGTCGGACGCCGAGCCGGCCAGCGCCTCGGTGGTCTGCTTGACCTCGCCGCTGGGCATCGAGTTCGCCTTGGTCGAAGCCGGGGCCCAGGCGATCTCCGGTCGCCGCACCGGCCAGCCGGCGGCCGTCTGGCTGGCGGTGCTGCTGGCCGGCGAGGCGACCCTGGTCACCGACGACCTGGCCGAAGACCTGGCCTCCGGCGACATCGCCTACGGCCCCACCGGCCAGGCGGCGGCCTTGCGGCTGGAAACCCGCTGCCGGCTGATGTTCGTCCGCGCGCCGCGGGTGGCGCTGGATCACCGGCTGATCGCCCCCTTCAGCCTGCGGGTCGGCCGGCTGCAGGCGGCCACCGGCGTCGCCCACATCCTCTCGGGCCTGCTGCGGGCCACCGCCGACGGGCTGGAGGACCTGACCGTCGACCAGCTGCGCCCGGTCGAGCTGGCCCTGACCGAGTTCCTGGCCATCTGCCTGGTCGAGGGCGGGACGCGGGCCGACGCCCTGGGGGCCGGCGCCGCCGCGCCCACCGCCCACCTGCAGCGCCTGTGCCAGACCATCGAGACCCTGCTGCCCGATCCGGAGCTGTCGCTGCGCCGGGTGGCGGACGAGGAGGGGGTCTCGCCGCGCTATGTCCAGAAGCTGTTCGCTAGCGCCGACGAGACCTTCAGCCACTATCTGCGCACCCGCCGCCTGGAGCGCTGCCGCACCGACCTGGCCAGCCCGCAGCACGCGCGGTTGTCGATCTCGGAAATCTGCTTCCGCTGGGGCTTCAACGGCTCGGCCCATTTCAGCCGGGCGTTCCGCGACCAGTACGGCCAGTCGCCGCGCGAGTTCCGCCAGGGCGCGGCGGCCTAGAGCACGTTTGCTTCAAGTTGAATCGCGCTTCTCAAACCCCGTCTCCCCGGCGAAGGCCGAGGCCCAGGTGAAACCCACGAGCCGCTCAGGATGAATCTGGGTCCCGGCCTTCGCCGGGAAGACGGAAAAGAGAGAGCGCTTCGATCTGAAATCAATACGTTCTAGAGCATTCGCCCGTTGAGTTGAATCGATTGTGATCGGAGGGAGGATTCCCTTCGTCGTGGGCTCATGAGTCCCTTGAGGCCTTCTGATTTGGGAGGTTTGGATGGGCGCGGCGCATTCGAAGGGTCTTCGCGAGCGGGTCGTGGCGGAAGTCGTGGCGGGCGCATCTCGCCGCCAGGCGGCGGCGCGGTTCAAGGTCAGCATATCGTCGGCGATCCGCTGGGTGGCGCTGGCGG
>NZ_JBIXJO010000029.1:0-34711 GCF_052871235.1 Caulobacter sp. LARHSG274
CGTCACCGATCTCCAAGCCGACATCTCAGACTTCATCAACCGCCACAACGCCGACCCAAAGCCGTTCCGCTGGACCAAGTCCGCCGACGACATCCTCGCATCCATCGAGCGGTTCTGCGTCTACAACGCGCCCGTCGAGCAATCCTGAGTTGGCGAACTTTTGAACCGGGACACTAGGGACTCGGCGGCTTCGGTGAAGAGGGCGTCCATCCGGGCGGCGGCTCTTGGACTGTCGGCGGCGATGTGGTCGGCGATGTCGAGGCGATCGAGCCGGGCCGACGCGGTCCAGCGGACCTTCACCTTCCGGCCTCGTCCGCCTTTCTCAGCAGGTCAGCGCGGCGGGCCGCGAACTCGGCCTCGACGTCCTCGTTGGAGAAACTCAGGCCGGCCTGGCGCTCGGACCGCGCGGTCTCGACCCTGCGACGGACGAAGCCTTCGTAGTCCCTCGCCTCGCGCTGGCGCTGAACGAAGTCGCGCATCAGGTCACGCACGATCTGCGAGGCCGGCCGATGCGCGGCCGCCGCCTCGGCGACGAACGCGTCGCGCAACTGGGTCTCGAGCTTCATGGTGAAGACGGTGTCCTTGGGCATGACCGGCTCCATTGTCAGTACAACGTATATACGTCGTCACTATCAGCAGGCCAGTTGACCGCTGGGCGAGAGGACGTGTCGCGAGCCCGCGTTACGCCGCCCCGATCAGCGCCCGGAACGCCGCCTCGGTTCGGACCCACAATGCCGGATCGCGGCGGGGTTCGAGCGCCTTCTGGCTGAGGCCCCAGGTCATCTGTTCGCGCACATAGTCGTCGATGGCCGGGATGCGCGCCCCTATGCCGACCATCTCGCCGGCCGCCTGCTTGCGGGCCTGCAGGTCCGCAAGGGCCCCGGCGGTGGCGTCCGGAAGGCGCACGTCTTCCAGCAGGCGCGGCAGGTTCATCGGCGGCGCGCCGGTATTGCCCTCGCGCAGCCAGTGCAGGGTGACCGCCGGGCGGATGACGTAGAAGTACTTCTTCAGGCGAACCTCGGTCCGGCCCTCTATGAAGCTGCCCCACTGTCGGCGCGCCAAGCCGTAATAGTGAGCCACGTCGCCGTGAAGGTTCTGCCAGTCGCGGGCCAGGGGCTCGAACAGCGGTCGGAACGCCGGATCCTCCGCATAGATGATCGGGGACGACAGCCATTCGGAGACCACGGCATTGCCGCGCGACACCAGCTTCAGGGCCTTGGAAACATCCCAGCCGCCGACGTCGAGGTCGTCGGCGTCGATCGGCCGCTCGATCACGTCGCGCGGCGGCTGCAGGGCCAGATAGTCGTTGACTGGGCGCGCATAGAGGAAGCGGACGTCATAGTCGCTGTCGGGCGAGTGGAAGCCCCAGGCGCGGCTGCCGGATTCGACGGCCAGCAGGATGCGCACGCCCTCCTCGCGGGCGATTTGATCGAGCTTGCGGCCGATCTGGGTCCGGCGTTCGGGCGACACCGCTCCGGCGGGATCGAAAATCAGGATTGGATCGGTCATGGCGCCGCTTCTTAGCGCCCCAGCCGCCACGCCGCCAGCAGCCCCACCCCCGCCAGCGGCACGAACGCCGCGAACAGCCAGAAGCCGTGGGCCGCGCCGCCGGTCGGGGTCACGCCGTGGGCGAAGCCCAGGGCGTTGGCCAGGGCGCCGGCCGCCGCCGCCCCGGTCGCGCCGCCGATCAGCTGGGTGGTGGGCACGGCGGCCGAGGCCAGGGCCTGTTCGTCGGCCGGCGCGCCGCCGATCACCCGCTTGGCCAGGAACGCCCAGCAGATCCCGAAGCCGCCGCCCAGCAGCACCATCGACAGCACCACGCCCAGCAGTCCCCCGCGGACCATCTCGACCGCCCCCCAGGCGACGCCGGCGACGATGATGCTGGCCCCCAGCCGGATGGCCAGGCCCTCGTGCCGCGGCTTCAGCCCCGCCACCGCGAACGAGCAGGCCGTCCAGCCGGCGGCGATGCCGCCGATCACATAGCCCGAGACCAGCGGGCTGGCCCCGTGCAGGGCCTGGACGAAGACCGGGCCATAGACCGAAAAGCCCACCGTCGCCGCCTCGCAGAAGAAGATCACCATCAGGCCCAGGCCCGTGGCGGTCGCCAGGTCGCCGGCGGCGCGGGGCAGCAGGCGGTCGTGCGAGCGGCCGTTGACCAGCAGCAGCGCCGCCAGGGCCAGCACGCCGAAGGCTGCGCAAAGGCCGGCGGCCAGCCGGCCTGGCGTGACTCCGGCCGCGGCGATCAGCGACACGCCGAGCGTCAGCAGGGCCAGCTGCCGGCCGGGAATGCGTCCGCCGTCCGGCGCTTTCGGCGCGGCCGGGACCATGGCCAGCACCGCAGCGATGAAAACGACGCCCTGGACCGCGAACAGCCAGAAGGCCCCGCGCCAGAAGCCGGCCTCCGCGAACAGGCCGCCGCACAGCGGTCCCAGCAGGGTCGCTGCGCCCCAGACCCCGGCCACGGCGCCATAGACCCGCGGCCACAGGCGCTCGGGGAACAGGGCGCTGATCGCCACATAGCACAGCGAGACGATGGCCCCCGCGCCCAGGCCCTGGACCAGGCGGCCGGCCACGAAGGTCAGGAACTCCGGGGCCAGCGCCCCCAGGGCGCAGCCGACCGTGTAGAGCGCCCCGGCCAGGGCGGTGGCGTTGCGCAGGCCCAGGCGGATCGACAGCTTGCCGGCGCAGGCCCCGGCCAGGATCGAGCCCAGCAGGAAGGCGGCCACCGACCAGCCGAAATACTGGTAGCCGCCGACCTCGCGGGCGACGCTGGGCATGATCGTCACCGTCACCAGGGTGTCGGCGGCGTTCAGCCAGATCCCCAGGCACAGCAGGGCGAAGCGCGGCGCCAGCTCGGCGTTCAACAGGGCGCGCCAACCGTTGGGCGTGGACATCGGCAACCTCCAGGGAGGCGCTAGATGCCCTCTGAAGCCCGCCAAGCCAAGCCGCGGCGCTGAACTTCCCGCGCCGCCGGGCCGTTGCAGCAGGCGTGAAACCCGCTTCTCCCCAGATCCTGGCCCTGGCCGGCGCGGTCGGCGCCGCACTCGACCTGCTACTGGCGGGACTGCTGCTGCTGCTCCTGGTCGACCGCCTGGCGCCGCCGCAGGACCTGCCGTGGACGCCGCTCTCGCTGGACCAGCCGATCGGCCTGGCGACGGCGGGCAAGCTGGCGCGGATCGCCGCCGACCCGGCCGCCTGCCGCGCGACGTTGCGCGAAGGCGGCGTGCGGTTCGCCGAGGGCCAGGCGCAGGAGCGCGGCTACTGCTCGACCCGCGGCACGGTGCGGATGGTCGGCGACCTGGCCCCGGCCGCGCCGGTGATGACCTGCCCGCTGGCCCTGGGCTACGTGCTGTGGGACCGCCAGGTGCTGCGGCCGGCGGCCCGCCAGGTCCTGGGCGCGACGCTGGTCCGGGTCGATCACTACGGAACCTATGCCTGCCGGCCGATCTATGGCCGCCCCGGCGAGCGGCCCAGCCAGCACGCCCGCGCCAACGCCCTGGACGTGGCCGGCTTCCGCTTCGCCGACGGCCGCCGGGCGACGGTGGCGGCCGATTTCCGCGGCCGGGACGATCGCGGCCGCTTCGTCCGCGCGGCCCGCGACGGGGCCTGCCGGGTGTTCGGCGCCGTGCTCAGCCCCGACTACAACGCCGCCCACGCCGACCACCTGCACCTGGACCAGAGCCCGTACCGGCTGTGCCGGTAGGGGGTGGTTGAAGGTCGGGTCGCTTTTATCCGTCTCCCCGGCGAAGGCCGGGCCCAGGTTCAGCCGTGGCGCCGGACGCTGACCCGAAAACACACGGCCCTATGATCTGGGCCCCGGCCTTCGCCGGAGAGACGGGACTTCAAACTCGGACGCTCACAGCGTCCTGGCCAGGGCCGCCAGCTGGTCGGTGGCGATCCCCCAGCCTTGGTGGAAGCCCATCTGCTCGTGGGTCTGGCGGTCCTCGATGGTCCAGTGGCGGGCCATGGCGGTGTAGCGGGTGCGGCCGTCGCCGAGGTCCTCGAAGGTGATGACGCCGGTCATGAACGGCTTGGCCGACGGGATCCAGGCCTCGACATAGGCGTCGGTGAACACCAGGCGGCGGTTCTCGACCACCTCCAGATAGACGCCGCGATTGTCGATCGACTCGCCGTTGGGGCCCTGCATCGTCACCAGGTTGGCGCCGCCGGGGCGCAGGTCCATCCGGGCGTGCGAGACCTTCCAGGGCGGCGGGCAGAACCATTCGGGCAGCAGGTCTGGCGTCGTCCAGCACGTGTACAGCTTGTCGGCCGGCGCATCGATGATGCGGGTCAGGACCAGGTCGCGGTCGGTGTCGGCGGCGGTTTGGGCGGCGGCGGTGGTCATCGGTGTCTCCAGCATGGGGCCAGGCGCGGGGCTCTGGCGTCGTTCTGCGCCCTGAGGACGACAGGATGACCGACGATCCGACATCGCGGGCGAAATTTCGTCGCCCCTGGGAGTTGAAGTAACGACCGGGCGGCCCGCCCGGTCGCCGGACGCTATTTGATGAACTTCATCTCGCGGACGCCGAGGCCGCCGCGCAGGGTGCGGATCGACTCCCGCGAAATCGCCGCCTCGTTGCTCTTGGGCAGGGAGCCGAACACCTTGGCGGTCATGGCCTCGCCCTCGGCCAGCGAGCGGTCGAACACCGCCATGTTCTTGTATTCCACCATCAGAATGACGTCCGGCTCGTGGTCGCGCGGGGTGTCGACCGCCAGGACCTTGTAGCTGAGGACGTCGCCGGCCTTCTTCTGCTCTTCCTGCAGGGCGCGCCAGCTGGTGGACAGGTACTTCATGTAGTCGTCGAACATGCCCGGCTTGGTCTCGATATAGCTGATCTGCCAGACCGAGCCCTGGTCATAGACCCGTTCGGCGCTCTGGGCCTGGGCGGCGGGACTCGCGACCATGGAGGAGGCGAGCGCCAGCGCGAACGCGCCGGCGGTTAGGAAACGCAGCATGATGGTCACCTCTCTTTGTGGAGGGCTCGCCGCAGGGGCGGCGGGTCCGAAGGACGCAACGCCACAGGGCCGTTCACCTGCGAACGGACAAGCTTGATGGAGCGCCTTTCGGCGCCGAGAGGCAAGGGTTCAGGTCCGGCTCGCGCCGCGCCGACGGGAGCAGAGCTCGACCAGCGGATCGCCGGGGGCGCGGTGCAGGGCGGCGTCGACGTGGTGGACCAGGACGGCTGGGCGCAGCTCGGTGTCGGCGCTGGTCGCCACGGCGACCCGCGCGCCGCCGATCCTCAGCGCCAGGTCGTCGAGTTCGAACGGCGCCTCCAGGGCCCGGACCAGCCGCTGGGCGGGATTGCGCGCGGCCTGGGCGTTGGCCAGGCGGGGCAGGACGACGGCGAACTCCTCGCCGCCCAGCCGGGCGACCGTCTCGCCCTCGCGCGCCACCGCCTGCAGGCGCTCGCCGACCATCCGCAGCAGCCGGTCGCCGACCGCGCGGCCATGGGCGTCGGTGATCGGCTTGAACCGGTCCAGGTCGATCAGCAGCAGGCCGGTGACCTCGCCGCCGGTCTTGCGCGCCTGCAGGGCCTGGCCGAGCATGTCGAGCATCCGGTTGCGGTTGGCCAGGCCGGTCAGCGGATCCTGGATCTCCAGCTGGGCCAGGCGCCGCTCGGCCGCCAGCCGCCGATCCGACTCGGCGCGCAGGGCGACGGCCTTGAGGACGGCGAAGGCGGCCAGGGCGAGGATCGCCAGCAGCGAGGCCGCCGCCCCGACTCGCCCCAGTTCGGGGCCGTGGTCCAAGGTTTTTTGCAGCCCGCCGAATGCAATACCCGCCTCAAGGATCAGAAAGGCCGTGCAGACCACGACGCCTGCGCTCTGAAGGCGATTAAATAAAAGCTGCTTATTTAAAGTCCTCGGCATGCGATTCATTTACCATGGTCGCGCAAGGGCGGTTGAGCGCGGTGAGTACAGCGTCCTCTGTATTCAACTGTACATGACATTCGGCCGACGACTAGCACGGTGCAGCAATCGGTCGCAGAGCCGGGCGGCGCCTGTTCCAGGTGGTGCTCCCGGCCCTCGTCGACGGCCGCGGCGGAACCTGGATCCCGGGCGCTTTTCAACCCGGGCGACCCTGTGGCGGAATGTCGCGTCGAGCGATTTTCTTAACCCCAAATACAGGCGCCGTCCGTAGGTTGGCGGGATGGATCGGGGGATCGGCGGCTTGCGGCGCTTAGTCTTGTTTCTCGCGGCGATCGCAACGCTACTGACCGGAAGCGGCGCTGCTTGGGCCCGCTCTGCGCAGTCCGCCAAGCTGGAAGCCCTGTATCGCGAGATCAGCCGCCACGACCCGCGGCCGCCCGCCCATGAGAACGAGGACATCGAACGGGCCGGTCGCCGGGCGCTGAAGCACGCCGGTGAAAAGCGACTGTATGGCCTGTGGGCCGTGCTCTACGCCTATAAGAGCAACCAGGTGCAGCCGCAGTTCGACGACTGGAGCCGGCGGGTGCGGAGCCTGGGCGAGGTCGAGGACGACCGCGAGCTGATCGCCTTGGTCGACCTGCTCGAGACCGCCTACCGGGAAGAGACCGGCGGCGTCCAGACCTTCACCGACGCCGACTGGACGCGGTTCCTCGACCGGTCGGGGCCGAACATCCGGATGATGGCCGGGCTGGAGCGGGTGCGCAGCCTGGGCCACGCCGGACGCTGGGCCGAGGACTCGCGGATGGCGGCCGAGCTGGTCAGCCAGCTGGAGGCCAAGGGGCCCATCGCCCAGTCGCTGCTGGCCGAGGTCCACCAGGTGCATTCCTACAGCCTGTCGGATTTCGGCGACAAGGAAGGGGCCCTGGACCATATGAGCCAGGCCGTCCGCCTCGACGAAGGCGGGGCCTTCTACATGCGCAAGGTCGAGCGGCTGTACGACATCGCCCTGACCGCCGCCGAGGTGGGCGAGCTGGACGCGGCCGAGCACCTGGCCAGCGTCCACCACCAGATGACCCAGGCGGCCGGAGATCCGGACCTGCGGACCTGGGATCGCTATCTGTGCGCCCGGATCGCCAAGGAACGCCGCGCCCCGGCTCGGGTGCTCAAATGCTTCGCCGAGGGGGCCCGGCAGCTGGATCATCCGACCAGCCGCCTGGTCGGCGCCAGCCTGAGGCTGCGGGCCCAGGCCCGGGCCGAGCTGGGCGACGCCGCCGGCGCCAAGGCCGACCTGGCCATCCTGCGCGCCGTCCCGGCCGAGACCCTGGCTCCCGATCCGCAGGCCGAGCTGCTGCTCAGCGCCTATATCGCCTTGGCCGAGGGCCGTGGCGACGAGGCCTTCCGCATGCTCGACCGCTGGCGGATCCAGAACCATGAGGACATCCAGGCGGCCGAGGCCCGCAACGGCGCCCAGATGGCCTCGGCCCTGGAGACCGAGCTGCGCTCCAAGCGCGACGAGAGCCGCCGCCTGACCGCCGAGGTCGATCTCAACCGCCGCCTGGCCCACGCCTCGCTGATCATCGCCATGCTGCTGGGCGTGCTGGTTATGGGCGGGGTGGCCTGGGGCGTCTATCTACGCCGGGCCTCGCAGCGGCTGAGGGACGCCCGCCGCCGGGCCGAGGCGGCCAATGACGCCAAGTCGGCCTTCCTGGCGGTGATGAGCCACGAGCTGCGCACGCCGCTGAACGGCATGCTGGGCATGGCCCAGGCCCTGCGCGGCGAGAGCCTGGAGCCGCGCCAGCGCGACCAGGTCGAGCTGATGATCGATTCGGGCGACACCCTGCTGGTCCTGCTCAACGACATTCTCGACCTGTCGAAGATCGAGGCCGGCAAGCTGGAGATCGCGCCGACCGCCGGCGACCTGGTTCGCGTCTGCGCCCGGCTGGTGGGCGGCTACCAGCCGACCGCCCGCGAAAAGGGCGTCGAGCTGCTGTTCACGGTGGCCGGCGATCCGCCGCCGACCCTGCTGTTCGACCCGGTGCGCGTGCGCCAGTGCCTGGCCAACCTGCTGTCCAACGCCCTGAAGTTCACCCGCGTCGGCCGGGTCGAGGTGGTCCTGGCCTGCGCGCTCGATCCGACGTCCGGCCGGATGGGGGTGATCCTGACGGTGGCCGACACCGGCATCGGCATGAGCGCGGCGACCCTGCCGCGGCTGTTCAGCGCCTTCACCCAGGCCGACGCCTCGACTACCCGCACCTATGGCGGCACCGGCCTGGGCCTCAGCATCACCCGCCGGCTGGCCCAGTTGATGGACGGCGACATCGTGGTCGACAGCCGCGTGGGCGTCGGCTCGACCTTCACCCTGAGCTTCCTGACCGATCGGGTGGCGTCGAGCGGCGGTGAGGCGTCGGTCGCGGCCGGTGGTCCGGACGATGAGGTCGGCGTGTCGCCGCTGCATGGCCGCCGGGTGCTGGTGGTCGACGACCATCCGATCAACCGCCGGGTCATCAAGCTGTTCCTGGAGCCGTTCAGCTGCGACCTGGTCGAGGTCGGCAACGGCCGCGAGGCGCTGGACGCCGTCGCCGCCGGGGCCTTCGACCTGGTGCTGATGGACGTCAACATGCCGGTGATGGACGGCCTGGAGGCCACGCGCCGCCTGCGCGCCGACCCGCGCTGGACGCGGCTGCCGGTCATCGCCCTGACCGCCGACGTGATGAGCACCCAAGTCGAGACCTGTCTGCAGGCCGGCATGGACGCCCATGTCGCCAAGCCGATCGACCTGCGCGACCTGCTGTCGGTGATGGTCCAGGTGCTGGCCAAGGGCGGCCAGCCGTCCGCCAGGGCGCAGGCCGACCGGACCCTGGCCTAGATCCCGGCGCGGCGCGAAGCCGTAGCGCTTTCGCGAGGATAAGCGGAGATGCTAAGGACCGCCTCTGGGCGCCGATCGGCGCCGGAGGCCAGAATGCTCGCCCTTTTCCAGATGTTCGCCGGCTACAACGCCTGGGCCAATCATCGCCTGCACGCGGCCTGCGCCCAGCTGGACGCGGCCGACTACAAGGCCGAGCGCGGGGCGTTCTTCGGCTCGATCCACGGGACGCTGAACCACCTGATGGTCACTGACCGCATGTGGCTGGCGCGGCTGCGCGGCGAGGCCCTGCCGCCGCACGGGCTGGACGCGGTGATCTTCGACGACCTGGCGACCCTGCGCGAGGCGCGGGTCAACGAGGACGCCGCCCTGTCGGCCTATGTCGCCGGCCTGACCGACGCGCAGCTGGCCGGACCGTTCCGCTGGACCCGGGTGGCCGACGGCGCCGAGGTGGTCCAGCCGCTGTGGGCCGGCCTGGCCCATCTGTTCAATCACCAGACCCACCATCGCGGCCAGGTCCACGGCCTGCTCAGCCAGGCCGGCCTCGACCCGCCGTCCCTCGACCTGCCGGTCTTCCAGAAGGCCAGCGGCCTCGGTTTCCTTTCCTGAAAGCGCCAGACTCACGACCATGCAACGCGCCGTAGAACATCGCATCGGGGTCCAGGCCCCCGCCGAGATCGTCTGGGAGGTGATCTCCGACTTCGCCGCCTGGAAGGACTGGAACCCCATCCACCCGCGCATGGAGGGCGAGCTGCGCATCGGCACGCCCCTGGTCGTCGAGGTGGTGATCGGCGACGCGCCGCCCGCCACCATCCAGCCAGTGGTCCAGGACTGGGTGCCCTATGAGCAGTTGCACTGGCGCACCAAGCGCCTGCGGGGCTTCGTCACCGCCATCCGCTATATCGAGATCGACAAGAAGGGCGACCAGAACGCCATCTTCTCGAACGGCGAGCTGTTCATGGGCCCGCTGGTCCGCTTCGTCAGCCGCGACGAGCGCCGGCGGCTGCGGGCCGCCTACACCCGCATGGGCGAGGCGGTGCGCGATCGCGCCGAGGCGATCTGGTCCCAGCGCCAGAACACCCCCATCTAGAGCCCATGATCGACGACCTCTATTCGGCCCGGATCCTGGGACTGGTGGCCAACCTGCCGCGGGTCGGCCGCCTGGCCGCGCCCGACGCCAGCGCCGAGAAGACCGCCAAGCTGTGCGGCAGCCGGATCGTCGTCGACGTGACAGTCGAAGACGGCAAGGTCAGCGACTTCGCGCAGGACGTGGCCGCCTGCGCCCTGGGCCAGGCCTCGGCCGCGATTCTCGGCGCCCAGGTGGTCGGCGCGGACCTCGCCGAGATCGAGTTGGCCCGCGACGCCTTGCGAGCTATGCTGAAATCAGGCGGCCCGCCCCCCGAGGGCCGATTTGCGGAGCTCGCCGTGTTGGAGCCGGTCAAGGACTACCCCGCCCGTCACGCCTCGACGCTTTTGGCGTTCGAGGCCGCGGTCGAGGCTGTCCGTAAGGCCACAGCTGCGACCCAAACCCGAACTCGCCGCGCCGGCGCCGCTTGATCGGGGCTTTTCGCTAGTGCGATAAGATCCCGACTCCGTTCGCGAAAGCGCCGGCATGACATTCTACGAACGCACCGTCGACCTGGGCCTGAAGGCCTACAAGACGACGCTCTCGCCCTTCATCGGGCGCCAGTGCCGCTATCTGCCGAGCTGTTCGGAATATGCGGCCCAGGCGCTCAAGAATCATGGACCCCTGAAGGGGTCCTGGCTCGCGGTGGGACGGATTTGCCGCTGCAATCCGTTCGGCGGTTCGGGTTACGACCCGCCGCCTCCGCCCCGCGAGCCGCGCAAGTGGAAATGTGAAGAATGATCGACCTGATTTTCCCCGACGGCTCGGCCCGACAGTATGCTGAGGGTTCGACGGGCCGGGCGGTGGCCGCCTCGATCTCCAAGTCGCTGGAGAAGAAGGCTCTGCTGATCAAGCTCGACGGCCAGTTGCTGGACCTGGATCGTCCGCTGACGGCCGACCTGCTGGCCGGCGGCGGCCGTTTCGAGATCATCACCCGCGAGGCCCCCGAGGCGCTCGAGGTTATCCGCCACGACACCGCCCACGTGCTGGCCGAGGCGGTGCAGGAGCTGTTCCCCGGCACCCAGGTGACGATCGGCCCCAATGTCGAGGACGGCTTCTATTACGACTTCGCCCGCGACGAGCCGTTCAGCCTGGACGACCTGGCGACGATCGAGAAGCGGATGCGCGAGATCGTCGACCGCGACGAGAGGATCACGCGCGAGGAGGTCGATCGCGACGCCGCCATCGCCGACTTCGAGGCCATGGGCGAAAGCTACAAGGCCCAGATCATCCGCGACCTGCCGGCCAGCGATACGATCACGGTCTATCACCAGGGCCGGTGGAAGGACCTCTGCCGCGGCCCCCACCTGCCGTCGACCAAGCATGTCGGCAAGGCCTTCAAGCTGACCAAGCTGGCCGGCGCCTATTGGCGCGGCGACCAGAACAACGCCCAGCTGCAGCGGATCTACGGCACGGCCTGGGCGTCGGAAGCCGATCTCGAGGCCTATCTCAAGCGCATCGAGGAAGCCGAGCGCCGCGACCACCGCAAGCTGGGCAAGACCATGGACCTCTTCCACATCCAGGAAGAGGGCAAGGGCATGGTGTTCTGGCACCCCAAGGGCTGGACGCTGTACCTGGCGCTGGAGGCCTATATGCGCCGCCGGCTGGACGCGGCCGGCTATCGCGAGGTCAAGACCCCGCAGATCCTCGACAAGAGCCTGTGGGAGCGCTCGGGCCACGCCGAGAAGTTCGGCCACGCCATGTTCATGTGCGAAAGCGCCGAGGGCGAGATCCTGGCGGTCAAGCCGATGAACTGCCCCGGTCACATCCAGATCTTCAATGTCGGCCAGAAGTCCTATCGCGAGCTGCCGCTGCGCATGGCCGAGTTCGGGGCCTGCCACCGCTACGAGCCGTCGGGGGCCATGCACGGCATCATGCGGGTGCGGGCCTTCACCCAGGACGACGCCCACATCTTCTGCCGCGAAGAGCAGGTCACGGAGGAATCCGCCCGCTTCATCGAACTGTTGCGCAGCGTCTATAACGACCTGGGCATGGAGCTGCACGACGTGAAGTTCTCGACGCGTCCGGAGCTTCGCGCCGGCTCGGACGACGTCTGGGACAAGGCCGAGCACGCCCTGGCCACGGCGGCCGAGGCGGCCGGCGAGCGGCTGGTGGACCAGCCCGGCGAAGGCGCCTTCTACGGTCCCAAGCTGGAGTTCTCGCTGAAGGACGCCATCGGCCGGGTCTGGCAATGCGGCACCCTGCAGCTGGACTTCGTGCTGCCCGAGCGGCTCGACGCCGACTATGTGGCCGAGGACGGCTCCAAGCAGCGGCCGGTGATGCTGCACCGGGCGATCCTCGGCTCGTTCGAGCGCTTCATCGGCATCCTGCTGGAGAACTATGCCGGCCACCTGCCGCTGTGGCTGGCGCCGGTCCAGGTGGTGGTGGCCACCATCACGTCGGATGCGGACGGCTATGCGCAAAGCGTGGCCGAGAGGTTGACTTCGGCGGGCATTCGCGCAGAGGTCGATCTCAGAAACGAGAAGATCAACTACAAGATTCGCGAGCACAGCCTCGCGAAGGTTCCGGTGATTGCTGTGGTCGGGCGTAAGGAAGCTGAGAACGGAGAGGTCGCCCTGCGTCGCCTGGGCGGCGAGGGGCAGAAGGTGCTGTCGCTGGAGGACGCCGTTCGGGCGTTGACCCAGGAGGCGACGCCGCCGGACCTGGCCCGCCACCAGCCCGCGACCCGACCCGCGGAGTTGGCGAAGGCCTGATGAACAGTATCCTCCCTTCCCATTCGACCTTCGTTTCAGGGGTGCGGCCGGCCAGGCCGCGCATCTCGGTGGTGATGGTCGTCTACCAGACGGGAGAGGCGCTGGCCGGCAGCATCCGGCATGTGCTGGACGAGCCTCTGGTCGATGAGTTCGTGATCATCGACAACGGCTCGCCGCCGCAGGACGCCGAGATGCTGCGGTCGCTGGGTCTGACCGAGCCGCGGGTCGTGCTGCAGCAGGGCCACGGCAATGTCGGCTTCGCGCGCGGCGCCAATATGGGCGCCGAGACCGCGCGGGGCGAATACATCATCTTCCTCAATCCCGACGCCAACCTGCAGAAGGACTGCGTCGCCGCCCTAGTCACCGCCTTCCGCGGCCAGCCGGTCCCCACCGTGGTCGGGGCGCGGGTGCTGAACACCGACGGCAGCGAGCAGCGCGGCGGCCGCCGCGGCGAGGTCACGCCGGTCACCACCCTGCTGAGCTTCGGCCACCTGACCGGGCGCTTCCCCGGCCTGGCCAAGTTCGAGATTCACCGCGAGCGCGAGCCGGTGCCGCACACCCCGGTGCCGATGCCGACCATCTCCGGCGCCTGCTTCGCCCTGCGCCGCGCCGACTTCGACCTGCTGAACGGCTTCGACGAAGGCTTCTTCCTGCATGTCGAGGACATCGACCTGTGCTGGCGGGCCCGCCAGGCCGGCGGCCAGGTGCTGTTCCAGCCCAAGGCCAGGGTCGTCCATCTGGGCCACACCAGCCTGGAGCACCCGCTGAAGGTCGAGTTCCACAAGGGCGTGGGCCTGTCGCGCTACTTCATCAAGCGCGCCGACAGCATCCAGCGCTACCTGCTCGCGGTGCTGCTGGCCCCCGCCATCCTGCTGATGAGCGTGTCGCGGCCGCTGATCTGGAAGATCACCGGCCGGCCGATCTGAGGGGGCCCCGGCGCCCGCTCCGGACGCTGTCGTAAAACCGTCGTGAAAACGTCGCATAAGGTCAGCGCCCGCCCGGCATAGATCGGGACGGGCGGTCCGGCGCGTCGTGCGCCGTCACCGCATCCCTCGCGCAAGACCTCTTCACGCATGCTGACCTGGCTCTCGCTCCTCTTCCTGGCGCTGTTCTCCAGCGCGGCGTTCATGGCCGGCCGCGGCCGCGCCCTGAAGACCGCCGGCGGCTCCACCGCCCGTCTCCACTCGCTGCCCAATTACTATGGCGCCTACGCCGCCCTGTGGGCCGGCGCGCCCGCCGCCCTGCTGCTGCTGCTGGGCGCGATGTTCGGCGGCCGGGTCGAGGACGCGGCGCTGCAGGCCCAGCGCCCGCCCGTCGTCGCCGCCCTCAGCCCCGACCGCCAGGACGTGTTCTTCAGCGACGTCCAGGCCGTGGCCTCGGGCCAGTCGGCCAGCGACGTGGCCTATGACGGCCAGCTGAAGGCCGCCTTCGACACCAAGGTCGCCGACGCCCGCCGCATCAACGGCCTGGTCCGCTACGCCATCCTCGGCCTGGCCGGCCTGGTCGCCCTGGGCGGCTTCCTGCTGGCCATTCCGCGGGTCGGGGCCGAGTTCCGGGCCCGCAACCGGGTCGAGGGCTGGATCGCCGGGGTGCTGATCGCCTGCTCGGTCGCCGCCGTGCTGACCACCCTGGGCATCGTGCTGTCGCTGATTTGGGAAAGCTGGCGCTTCTTCCAGAGCGTGTCGCCGATCGGCTTCCTGTTCGGCACCGAATGGGCCCCGCAGATCGCCATGCGCGCCGATCAGGTCGCCTCGTCGGGCGCCTTCGGGGCCGTGCCGCTGTTCGCCGGCACCTTCCTGGTGATGCTGATCGCCATGCTGGTGGCCGCGCCGGTCGGTCTCTACTCGGCGATCTACCTGTCGGAATACGCCAATCGCGGCTTCCGCTCGACCGTCAAGCCGCTGCTGGAGATCCTGGCCGGGGTGCCGACCGTGGTCTACGGCTTCTTCGCCGCCCTGACCGTCGGGCCGCTGTTCCGGGCCTTCTTCAACGGCATCGGCGCCAAGCTGGCCGGCGGTCCGCTCGACGGCCTGGCCCAGTACCTGATGCAGGTCCAGAACCAGATGGCCCTGGTGGCCGGGGTGGTGATGGGCATCATGCTGATCCCCTTCGTCTCCTCGCTGTCGGACGACATCATCAACTCGGTGCCGCAGTCGCTGCGCGACGGCAGCTACGCCATGGGCGCCACCAAGTCCGAGACCGTCAAGAAGGTGGTGCTGCCCGCCGCCCTGCCGGGGATCATGGCCGCCATGCTGCTGGCCGTGTCCCGCGCGGTCGGCGAGACCATGATCGTCACCATGGCCGCCGGCCTGCAGGCCAAGCTGACCGCCAACCCGCTGGACACCGTCACCACCGTGACCGTCCAGATCGTCACCCTGCTGACCGGCGACCAGGAGTTCGACAGCCCCAAGACCCTGTCGGCCTTTGGCCTGGGCCTGACCCTGTTCGTGGTCACCCTCGGCCTCAACATCATCGCCCTGCGCATCGTCCAGAAGTACCGGGAACAATATGACTGACGCGGTTCTCACCCCCGGCGCCCCCAATCCCAAGGCCGCCCCCAAGTCGGCCGCGCTGAGCGCGCGCGAAGCCCTGCTCAAAAAGCGCCACCGCTCCGAGACGTGGTTCCGCGTCCAGGGCATGGCGGCCATCGTCATCGCCCTGATCTTCCTGGTGGTGCTGGTCGGCCGCGTCGCGGTCCAGGGCTATTCGACCTTCGAGACCCACACCCTGACGGTGCCGGTCTATCTCAACCCCGAGCGCATCGACGCCTCGGCGCTGGAGGGGGTCAATTACGACTACATCGTCGCCGAGGCCCTGATGAAGAAGCTGGGCGTGCAGGACGACGACCTGGGCACGGTGTCGTCCAAGGTCATGGCCCTGACCTCGCGCGACTTCGGCTTCCAGCTGCTCAACAAGCTCAAGGCCGACAAGTCGCTGATCGGCAAGACCGTCGAGGTCACCGGCTCGGTCAAGGCCGACGCCGACCTCTACTACAAGGGCGAGATCAAGCGTTCGACCGCCGAGCTCGACCGCAAGCTCGACAACCAGCAGCTGGACTGGCTGGACCGCCTGCGCGCCGACGGCACCGTCAAGACCGGCTTCAACACCAGCTTCTTCACCAACTCCGACTCCACCGAGCCCGAACAGGCCGGGGTGTGGGGCGCGGTGGTCGGCTCGGCCATGATGCTGGTGATCACCGCCCTGATCGCCATTCCGGTCGGGGTGATGGCCGCGGTCTATCTCGAGGAATTCGCCCCCAAGAACCGCTGGACCGACGTCATCGAGGTCAACATCAACAACCTGGCCGCCGTGCCGTCGATCGTCTACGGCCTGCTGGGCCTGGCCCTGTTCATCAACTGGCTGCACGTGCCGCGCGGCTCGCCGCTGGTCGGCGGCCTGGTGCTGGCCCTGATGGCGCTGCCGACGGTGATCATCGCCACCCGCAGCTCGCTGAAGGCCGTGCCGCCCTCGATCCGCGAAGCCGCCCTCGGCGTCGGCGCCTCCAAGGCCCAGACCGTCTTCCACCACGTGCTGCCCCTGGCCCTGCCGGGCGTGATGACCGGCGCCATTCTGTCGCTGGCCCACGCCCTGGGCGAGACCGCGCCGCTGCTGATGATCGGCATGGTCGCCTTCGTGCCCGGCGCGCCGGAAAACTTCACCAGCTCGGCCACCGTGCTGCCGGTGCAGGTGTTCATCTGGGAGAACGCTTCGGAGCGCGCCTTCCACGAGCGCACCGCCGCCGCCATCATCGTGCTGCTGGTGTTCATGATCGTGATGAACGCCGCCGCGGTGATCCTGCGCCGCCGCTTCGAACGCCGCTGGTAGACCCCATATGACCCGCAATCCCCTCGCTTCGCCCCTTTCGCTGGGACACGCCATGCCGACCGAAAACCGCGACGACACCCTCGCCGCCGCCGCCTCGCCCTCGCAAGCCGGGGCCCCGGCCCTCGCCGCCGCCATCCCGGCCGGCCACGGCCAGGTGACGACCAGCGAGTTCAAGATCCGGGCCCGCGACGTCAACGTCTTCTATGGCGACAAGCAGGCGCTGTTCGACGTCAGCCTCGACGTGCCGGCCAAGTCGGTGACCGCCTTCATCGGCCCGTCCGGCTGCGGCAAGTCGACCTTCCTGCGCTGCATCAACCGGATGAACGACACCATCCCCTCGGCAAAGGTCCAGGGCTCGATCGAGATCGACGGCGACGACGTCAACGCTAAGAGCGTCGACCCGGTGGTGCTGCGCTCGCGGGTCGGCATGGTGTTCCAGAAGCCCAACCCGTTCCCCAAGACGATCTTCGAGAACGTCGCCTACGGTCCCAAGATCCACGGCCTGGCCACCGGCAAGGCCGAGCTGGAAGCCATCGTCGAGGCCAGCCTGAAGAAGGCCGGCCTGTGGAACGAGGTCTCCGACCGCCTGCACCAGGCCGGCACCGGCCTGTCCGGCGGCCAGCAGCAGCGCCTGGTCATCGCCCGGGCCATCGCCGTCTCGCCGGAGGTGATCCTGATGGACGAGCCGTGCTCGGCCCTCGACCCGATCGCCACCGCCAAGATCGAGGAGCTGATCGACGAGCTGCGCAGCCAGTTCTGCATCGTCATCGTCACCCACTCGATGGCCCAGGCCGCCCGCGTGTCGCAGAAGACCGCCTTCTTCCACCTGGGCAAGCTGGTCGAGAGCGGCCCGACCGAGGAGATGTTCACCAATCCTCGCGACACCCGCACCCAGGACTATATCACCGGCCGCTTCGGCTAACCGGTAGGATCATCACGCCATGACCGAACATACCGTCAAATCCTACGGCGAAGAGCTGAACCACCTCACGGCCGAGGTCACCCGCATGGGCGGCCTGGCCGAGGCCCAGGTCGCCGACGCCGTCGAATGCATCGCCCGCCGCGACGCGCCCCTGGCCCAGCAGGTGGTGGCCCGCGACGAGCGGCTCGACATCCTGCAGGCCGAGATCGAGCGCAAGGCCTTTCGGCTGATCGCCCTGCGCCAGCCGATGGCCGTGGACCTGCGCCACGCCGTCGCCGCCCTGAAGATCTCGATGAGCCTGGAACGCTGCGGCGACATGGCCAAGAACATCGGCAAGCGGGCCCTGATCCTGACCGAGGCCGACCCGATGACCGCCCTGACCCGCTCGATCGAGCGCATGGGCCGCCTGGTCCAGGGCCGGCTGAAGGATGTGCTCGACGCCTACACCAGCTCGGACCTGCAGCGCGCCACCAGCGTCTGGAGCCGCGACGAGGAGGTCGACGAGCACTACAACGCCATCTTCCGCGAACTGCTGACCTACATGATGGGCGACCCCCGGACGATCAATCCGTGCGCCCACCTGCTGTTCGTGGCCAAGAACCTCGAGCGGATCGGCGACCACGCCACCAACATCGCCGAGATCATCCATTTCGAGCTGACCGGCGAGGAGATCATCTCCCAGCGGCCCAAGCTCGACACCCTGGCGAACTGAGTAGAGGGCCGGCCGAAGTGACTCCTTACGTTCTGGTGGTCGAAGACGAAGACGCCCTGGCCACCCTGCTGCACTACAACCTCGACAAGGAGGGCTATGTCGTGGCCGTGGCCGGCGACGGCGAGGAAGCCCTGACCATGGCCTCCGAGCGCGCCCCCGACCTGGTGATCCTCGACTGGATGCTGCCCAAGGTCTCGGGCATCGAGGTCTGCCGCCGGCTGCGCGGCCGCAGCGAGACCCGCAACGTGCCGATCATCATGCTGACGGCGCGCGGCGAGGAGAGCGACCGCATCCGCGGCCTCGACACCGGGGCCGACGACTATGTGGTCAAGCCGTTCTCGATGATCGAGCTGACCGCCCGGGTCCGCGCCGTGCTGCGCCGCATCCGCCCCGGCCTGGCCGACGACCGCATCACGGTCGGCGACATCGTCATCGACCGCGTCGCCCACCGCGTGAAGCGCCAGGGCAAGGAGGTCCATCTGGGCCCCACCGAGTTCCGCCTCCTCGACTACCTGATGCAGCACCCCGGCCGGGTGTTCAGCCGCGAGCAACTGCTCGACGCGGTCTGGGGCTCGGACGTCTATGTCGAGGCGCGGACGGTGGACGTCCACATCGGCCGCCTGCGCAAGGCGCTGAACGGGGATGTGGACGGGGATCCGATCCGCACGGTGAGGTCGGCGGGGTATTCGCTGGACGTGGAAGCGGCTTAGGGGGCGGCGAACCTAGTTGCATAAACGCGCCGCGTGTCATTCCTTACCCAGGGTTTATGGGGGGAGAGATGGCGCATAGAATTTTCACGCTCTGGGTCGGCTTGGTTGTGGCTGCCGCCTTCCATTGCTCGGCGTTCGCGGGACCGGTCGAAGACGGCCTGGAGGCCGCCAAGCGAAGCGACTACGCGACAGCGCTAAAGCTATGGACTCCTGCGGCGGAACAGGGCGACGCTACCGCACAGTCCTATCTCGGCCTTCTCTACCTCAGGGGCTGGGGCGTGCGGCAGGATGACGCCCAGGCGGCGCGATGGTATCGCAAGGCCGCTGACCAGGGAAATACAGCGGCGCAAAACAATCTTGCGACGCTCTACGGAAACGGAACCGGCGTACCGCAAGACTATGGCCAAGCCTTTGTCTTGCTTCGCAAGGCCGCTGACGCTGGCGCCATGGAAGCCTATGTCAATCTCGCGCGAGCTTACGAGGCTGGGCATGGAGTCGCGAAAGATTGTAGCGCCGCGCTTGTTTGGTATCGCAAAGCGGTGAGTGGCGGTTACCCTGGTGCGCGGGAGGTTTTAGCTGGCAGCACATGTCATCCATGACCTGGGAATTACGGGAATTACGGTGACAGTGCATTTAATTCGTGCTTCGACTTGCGCCCGACAGAGGACGCGGCTGAGCTATTGACCAGATCGGCGTCAATTAGTGCACTGTCACCGTAATTCCACGATCTGACTGACATTGCTTCGCTTGCGCCCACTAGATGGCTTTTCGGCAGCCCTGAAGGGCTCTTCCACTCTTTCCCCCTTGGGAGCGTCCGCTCGGCATTACCGTGACGGTGCATTCGACTTGCGCCCGGCAGAGGGCGTGACTGAGCGATCGACCGAGGCGCCGCCCTCGTCCTTCGACAGGCTCAGGATGAGGGCTAAGGGCAGGGCGGGTCAGCAGAATTCCTCATCCTGAGCCCGTCGAAGGACGAGGAATTCGGCCCAAGAATCGTCAACGGTCCACAGCGCCCAGTGCCATCCTCCTCGCGCCCCGATCTCTAACCGCCCGCGGTCTTTGCCATCGGGAAATGGACCGCGAAGGTCGCGCCTTCGCCCTGCACGCTCTCGACCATCATGCCGCCGCGGTGGCGGTTCATGATGTGCTTGACGATGGCCAGGCCCAGGCCGGTGCCCGAGCGCTCGCCGCTCTTCTGGCCCTCGACCCGGTAGAAGCGCTCGGTCAGGCGCGGCAGGTGCTCGCGGGCCAGGCCCGGGCCCTTGTCGCTGACCCGCAGCGAGGCGTAGCGCTGGTCCGCCGCATGGTCGGGGGTCAGCAGCGACATTCGGGCGGCGGCCGGATCGCGCGGCCCCGCCGCCATCTCGGCCGTCAGCCCGGAAAACACCTCGATCCGCACCACTCCGCCCTTGGGGGTGTACTTGATGGCGTTGTCGACCAGGTTCTGGATCACCTGGACGATCTGGTCGCGGTCGCCCTCGACCACCGCCGCGCCGCGCGGCGGCAGGACGGGATCGAACCCCACCGCCTTGTCCTTGGCCTGCGGCGCCAGGGCGTCGAGCACGTCGATGGTGGCCATCGCCAAGTCGACCTGGCCCAGGGGCGCGATGTGCTCGTTGAGCTCGATCCGCGACAGGCTCATCAGGTCGTCGATCAGCCGCGCCATTCGCTCGGCTTGGGCCTGCATGATGCCCAGGAACTTGTCGCGCGCGCCCGGATCCTCCTTGGCGTGGCCGCGCAGGGTCTCGATGAAGCCCGACAGCGAGGCCAGGGGCGTGCGCAGCTCGTGGCTGGCGTTGGCCAGGAAATCGGCCCGGGTGCGCTCGCTGCGGCGGGCGTCGGTCTCGTCGCTCAGCACCAGCAGGGCCAGGCGCGAGCCGCGCTCGTCGGCTCCGAGCGGCGCGCTATGGGCGACCCATTCGCGCCCCTGGGCGCCGCCGCCGACATAGTCGACCGACCGCCGCACGCCGCCGAACAGGCTCTCGTCCACCGCCTCCAGCACCTGCGGATTGCGCATGGCCGAGACCAGCAGCCCGCCGCGCGGCTGCAGCTTGAACAGGTCGCGGGCGGCGGCGTTGGCGAACACGAACCGGCGGCCGGTCAGGTCGTCGGCCTCGTCGGCGGCGATGACCATCAGCGGGTCGGGCAGGGCCTCGAGAATCAGGTCGAAAGGCGGCGGCCGGTCGACGACGGCCGGGGCGGGGAGCGGGGCGGCCGGATCGGCGGTCCGGCGCAGGGCGCGCCGGGCCAGCCACAGGCCGGCCGCGCCGCTGGCCAGGGCCGCGGACCAGGCCGCCGCCGGATGGGCGTCCCCCGTCAAGGTCAAGGCCAGCAAGGCCGCGGGGCCGGCCAGCACCCCGGCCCAAATCCCGACAGGCAAGCGGCTGGCCCCGCTCAGGCGGGTTGACGGTCGCGGCGAGGCCATCGGCATGCGGCAGTCTCGATTTCCATGAAGGCGGGATTCGGCGAACCAGATATGGCGCCCCGGCAAGGCTTGCGATAGACCGTCAAACGCCCGGAAGCACGTCGGCGGCGGAAAGCACCGCAATTTCGCCGCAACGTGCCGCAATCTGGGGTCTGGGTTTTTCTCCGAGGTGTCGTTCGTAATGCAGCGCAAGGTCCTGGTCGCGACAGTCGCAACCGCTCCTCTCCTGGCCATGGCGTTCGGCGCTTTTGCTGAGACCGTCGTCAACACGGCCCGGACGACGCCGATCGCCACGGCGACCGCGACCTCGGGCAACACGGCCGACGACGTGAAGATCGACGCCGCCGGCTCGATCAAGCCGACGGCGGCTGGGGCGATCGTCACGCTCAACAGCAACAACAAGGTCACCAACGCCGGCACCCTGGCGACGGTCGGGGTCGACAATTCGACCGGCGTCCTGATTCTGGGCGGCAATACCGGCTCGGTGACCAACTCGCTGGCGATCAGCCTGACCGAGGACTACACCGCTACCGACACCGACAGCGACGGCGATATCGACGGCAAGTTCGCCACCGGGACCGGCCGCTATGGGATCCGCTCGACCGGTCCGGGCGTGTTCACCGGCGACATCACCCAGGACTCCGCCGGCTCGATCACCATCGAGGGCAACAATTCGGCCGGCGTGTCGCTGGAAACCGGCCTGGTCGGCAACCTGACCACCAACGGCGCGATCGCCGTCACCGGCGACAACAGCTACGGCGTGCACGTGACCGGTCCGGTGACCGGCAAGGTCACCCAGGGCGGGTCGGTCACGGTTCTCGGCCAGAACGCCGTGGGCGTGGGCCTCGACGCCGATGTCAGCGGCGGCTTTGCCCTGCAGGGCTCGGTCTCGACCACCGGCTACCGCTACACCAGCCGCCCCAGCGAGACGGCGATCGGCAAGCTCGACGCCGACGACCTGCTGCAGGGCGGGCCGGCGGTGCGGATCGGCGGCGATGTCGGCGGCGGCGTGCTGCTGAACGGCCCGACCTTCTTGACCGTGGTCGACGGCACGACGACCACCACAACGACGATCACCTCGTCGACCACCGGCACCGGCGCGATCACTACCTATGGCGGCGCGCCGGCCCTGCTGATCGGCTCCGACACCCGCGCCGTCACCCTCGGCGCGGTCGGGACGGCCGACAACGCCTACGGCCTGGTCGCCAAGGGCGCGATCTCGGCCAGCGGCGTCTACGACAAGATCGCGGCCACCGCCGTGCAGATCGGCGGCCAGGCGAACCAGGCCACGACGCTGACGGGCGGCGCGCGCTTCGACAGCAGCGTCACCGCCAACGCCCGCGAGGCCAACGCCACCGGCGTCAATCTGACCAGCGGGGCCTCGGTCCCGTCGCTGTGGAACCGCGGCGTGATCAACGCCACCAGCGGGTCCTATGCTGGCTCGGTATCGACCGGCGACGCCCGCGCCCTGGTGATCAACGCCGGCGCCAACCTGACCAACCTGACCAACAACGGCTCGATCCAGGCCTCGCGCAGCGGCGAGACCGGCGACGCCATCGCCGTGCTCGACGCCTCCGGCACGCTGAAGACGATCACCAACACCGGCTCGATCCTCGCCCAGGTGGCCGCCCCCACCGCCAAGGCGGACGGCACGACCACCAGCACGGCGACCGCGGCCGGCACGGCCGTCGCCCTGGACCTGCGCGCCTCGACCGGCGGCGTCACCGTGACCCAGAAGTCGCCGGTCTCGACCGCCGCCACCACCACCTTCCCCAGCGGCGACACCGTCACCACGACGACCGCGACCGCGACCACCGGTACGCCGTCGATCCTCGGCGAGATCCGCTTCGGCTCGGGGGCGGACACCCTCGACCTGCAGAGCGGCGCGGTCATCGGGGCGGTCTCGTTCGGGGCCGGCGCCGACGTGCTGAGCCTGAGCAACGGCGCGACGATGATCGGCGCCTTGCGCGATTCGGACGGCCAACTGGCCATCAATGTCGGCAAGGGGTCGCTGGGCATCAGCAACGCCGAGACCATCAACGCCACCAGCCTGACCCTGGGGGCCGAGAGCAAGGTGGTGTTCACCGCCGATCCCGCCGCGGGGGCCAACACGCGGCTCAACGTTTCCGGCGCGGTCAATATCGCCTCCGGGGCCCAACTGGGCCTGCGCCTGACCGGCCTGCTGTCCGCCCCGACCAGCTACACCGTGATCACCGGCGGCAGCCTGACGGTCGGCACGCTGGGCCAGGACCTGCTGGGCGACGCGCCCTATCTGTACGTGGCCCAGAGCCGCTCCGACAGCAACAACGTCTATCTCGACGTGCGCCGGCGCACGGCGGCCGAGATCGGCATGAACCGCTCGCAGGCCTCGGCCTATGACGCGGTGTTCGGCGCCCTGGGCAAGGACACCAGCCTCGCCAACGCCTTCCTGACCCAGAACAGCAAGGACGGCCTGCTGGGCCTCTACAACCAGATGCTGCCCGATCAGGGCGAGGGGATGTTCGCGGCGCTGCAGAACGCCAACCAGGCGATCTCGGCCGCCACCGGCTACCGTCCCGATCCGGGCGACCGCTACGGCCCCGACAGCATCTGGATGCAGGAGATCAACACCCTGGTGCGCCGCGACACCGGCGACACGTTAGGGTCCGACACCCAGGCCTTCGGCTTCGTCGGCGGCTACGAGGCCATGGGCGACGCCGGCGGCGCCCTGGGCCTGACCCTGGCCTATGTCAGCGTCGAGGAACATGACATCGCCGCCAAGGTCGGCGAGCAGACCACCGGCAGCTTCGTGCAGCTGGGCGCCTATTGGCGGCGCGCGATCGGCGGCTGGCGGATGAACCTCGGCGGCGGCGGCGGCTATGGCTGGTACGACGGCGACCGGGTGTTCAATTCCGGCGACCTCAACAACGACGGCGCCGCCGACGTGGTCCGCCACAGCCAGGCGCAGTGGAACGGCGCGACGCTCAACGCCTTCGCCGGCACGGCCTACGAGGCCAAGTTCGGCCGCTACTTCGTCCGTCCCGAGGGCCGGCTCGACTATCTGTGGCTGCGCGACGGCCAGCGCAAGGAAACCGGCGGCGGCGACGGCTTCGACCTGATCGTCAAGCGGCGCACCTCGAGCAGCCTGACCGCTGACGCCGGCGTCGTGCTGGGCGCCGATTTCGGCCGCGCCTTCTGGTGGCGTCCCGAAGTCCGGGTCGGCTACCGCCAGACGGTGGCGGGCAAGATCGGCGACACGGTGGCCAACTTCACCGGCGGCGCGCCCTTCACCCTGGCGGCGATGGACGACAAGCAAGGCGCGGTGACCCTGGGCTTCGCGATCCGGGCCGGCACGCCGATGTCGTACCTGGCCCTGGAAGCCAACGCCGAGGCCGCCAAGAAGCAGAAGCGCTACAATCTCAAGCTCATCGGCCGGGCGATGTTCTAGCGCCGGAGGCGCCCGGACGGACCATCCGAGCGAACGCCGATCGATCAAGCCCGCGCCTCGGCGCGGGCTTTTTCGTTTGGGTTTCAGGGACTTAGGCCGAAGGCGATCCCGAGCCTGAAGGAAAACTCAAAGGCCCGCCCTCTAATCTCTATTTGAACTGTAGGAATAATCGTCTTTCGTCCCGGTCAACATCGGCGCCGCCAAGGCGTCCTGAGGGGACAAAAGCATGACCAGAACCCGGATCGCCCTGCGGGCCGCCCTGATCGGCGGCGCGTCGCTGCTCGCCATGACCGGCGCGGCCCACGCCCAGACCGCCCAGACGCCCGAGCAGCAGCAGGTTCGCATCGAGGCCCTGGAGGCCCAGCTCCAAGCCCTGTCCAGCCAGATCGCCGACCTCAAGGCCGCGACCGCCGCCAGCCTCAAGGACGTCCGCACCGCCCAGGCGGCCACCACCGTCAGCATCGCCGGCGGCAAGCCGACCATCGCCTCGGGCGACGGCGCCTTCAGCGCCACGGTCCATGCGGTGATGCAGCTGGATGCGGCTTGGTACAACCAGGACAGCGGCCTGCCGGCCTCGGTCGCCACCGGCCGCGACCTCAACAGCGGCACCAATTTCCGCCGCGCCCGGCTGGGCGTCGACGGCAAGGCGTTCAAGAACTTCGACTACGGGGTCCTGCTCGACTTCGGCGGCGCCGGAACGGACGGCGCGGGCCAGCTGCAGGAGCTTTACCTGCAATACAACTACGCGCCCTTCAAGGTGAAGGTCGGGGCCTTCGCGCCGAACCTGGGCCTGGAGGACGCGGCCTCGACCAACGGCTCGCTGTTCCCCGAGCGCCCGTCCGGCGCCGAGGCGGCCCGCTCCCTGGCCGGCGCCGACCGCCGCATCTCGCTGCAGGCCCAGGCCGTGGGCGAGCGTTGGCTGGTGTCGGGCGCGATCACCGGGGCCAAGGCCGGCGACGGCGCCAGCTTCGACGAACAGCTGGGCTATGTCGGCCGCGTCGCCTTCGTGCCGCTCAAGGGCTATGACTGGCTGGTCCATGTCGGCGCCAACGCCAGCCTAGTGGCCCAGCCCGCCCAGACCGCGCTGGCCGGCGCCTATCCGATCACCGTCCAGGACCGGCCCGAGCTGCGGGTCGACGGGACCCAGCTGGTCAGCAGCGGCGCGATCGACTCCTCCGGCGCCCGCCACTACGGCCTCGAACTGGCCGCCCAGAAAAAGAACCTGCTGATCCAGGGCGAATATTTCGACATCGCCCTCGACCGTCGCAACCGCGCCGCCAACGTCTCCGATCCGAAGTTCACCGGCTGGTATGTCGAGGGCGGCTGGGTGCTGACCGGCGAGGCCCGCAAGTACAACCCGGCCAATTTCGCCTTCGACGCTCCCGCCATCGACAATCCCTTCGATCCCAAGGCGGGCAAGTGGGGCGCCTGGGAACTGGTCGCCCGCTATTCGGTGCTCGACCTGAACCACCACGAATATTCGACCGTGGCGGCCGACCGGGTGCGCGGCGGCCTGCAGGAGATCGTCTCGGCCGGCGTCAACTGGTTCCCCAATTCGGTGACCAAGTTCTCGCTGGACTATCTGGACGTCGACGTCGACCGTCGCGACGCCGCCGGCCTCCAGGCCGGCCAGAGCTACAAGGCCATCAACCTGCGCAGCCAGTATGCGTTCTAGTCACGACGCCCTTCGATCGTTCCGCCGTTCAAGACCCACACCTCATCAGAGCGACATGCCATGACCCACGATCTGAAGATCCCGACGCGCCGCGGCCTGCTCGGTACGGCCGCCGCCGGGGCCGCGGCCCTGGCCGTCCCCGCCGCCCTGGCCGGCGCCGCCCAGGCCCAGGGGACCAAGCCGCTGACCCTGCTGAACGTCAGCTATGACCCGACCCGCGAACTCTACAAGGACGTCAACGCCGCCTACGCCAAGTACTGGAAGGACAAGGTCGGCCAGGACCTGATCATCAACCAGAGCCACGGCGGCTCGGGCAAGCAGGCCCGCTCGGTGATCGACGGTCTGCAGGCCGACGTGGTCACCCTGGCCCTGGCCTACGACATCGACGAGATCGCCGCCAAGGCCAAGCTGCTGCCCGCCAACTGGCAGTCGCGCCTGCCCGACAACTCGACCCCCTACACCTCGACGATCGTCTTCCTGGTCCGCAAGGGCAATCCCTGGAAGATCAAGGACTGGGGCGACCTGATCAAGCCGGGTATCGACGTCATCACCCCCAATCCGAAGACCTCGGGCGGGGCGCGCTGGAACTATCTGGCCGCCTGGGCCTGGGCGCTGAAGCAGCCGGGCGGCAGCCCCGCCAAGGCCGAGGCCTATGTCACCGAGCTGTTCAAGCACGTGCCGGTGCTCGACACCGGGGCGCGCGGCGCGACCACCAGCTTCACCCAGCGCGGCCTGGGCGATGCGCTGCTGTCCTGGGAGAACGAGGCCTACCTGGCGCAGGAAGAACTGCCGGGGAAGTTCGACATCGTCTATCCGTCGCTGTCGATCCTGGCCGAGCCGCCGGTGGCCCTGGTCGACCGCAATGTCGACCGCCGCAAGACCCGCACGGCGGCCGAGGGCTATCTGAACTTCCTCTACAGCCCGATCGCCCAGGATCTGATCGGCAAGAACTACTACCGCCCGCGCAACCCGGCCGCGGCGGCCAAGTACGCGGGCCGCTTCAAGAAGATCCCGCTGGTGACCATCGACGACACCTTCGGCGGCTGGAAGAAGGCCCAGGCGACCCATTTCGCCGACGGCGGCGTCTTCGACCGGATCTATCGCCCGAAATAGCGCCCGCGCGCCAACCCATCGGCCAGGCGGCGGAAACCCGACAAGGGTTTCCGCCGTCCTCGGTTTGGGCCAATGTCGGGAACCCGCCCCCCGAACCCGCGTTCCGGGAACCATGGGGATAGGCCGGGCCGGCGCTTCGAGGATGTCAGACTTCATGCAGGCGGAGCGGGCCGCGGATCTGTTGGCCGCTGAGCACGGCGTGGGCGATCCCTTCGCCGCGGCCGTGCGTGCGACCCGCACGGCCATCACCATCGCCGACGCCAAGCAGAGCGACCACCCGATCATCTTCGTCAACGACGCCTTCCTGGCCCTGACCGGCTATGACCGCGACGAGGTGATCGGCCGCAACTGCCGCTTCCTGCAGGGCCAGGACAGCGATCCGGACGAGGTGGACCGGCTGCGGCGCGCCATCGCCGGCGGCGACGAGGTCGAGACCGAGATCCTCAACTACCGCAGGGACGGCTCCAGCTTCTGGAACGCCCTGCACCTGTGCCCGGTGCGCGACCGGACCGGCCAGGTCGCCTATTTCGTCGGCTCGCAGCTGGACGTCAGCGACCGCAGGCGGGTCGAGTTCGAGTTGGGCGACACCCGCCAGCGCCTGGAGGCGGCCGTTGAAGAGCGCACCCGCGAACTGACCCAGGCCCTGGAGCAGAAGACCGCCCTGCTTCACGAGGTCGATCATCGGGTCAAGAACAACCTCCAGCTCATCTCCTCGCTGCTGCTGCTGCAGAACCGCCGCGTCACCGATCCGGCGGTCAAGGCCTCGCTGCGCGGCATGCTGGAGCGGGTCAGCGCCATCGCCACCGTCCATCGCCGCCTGTTCCAGAGCGAGGATGTCGAGCGCTTCGACGTCTCGGCCTTCGTCCGCGACCTGGTCAGCGACATGGTCGGCGGGGCCCGGCGCGACGACATCCAGGTCAAGCTCGACCTGCAGCGGGTCGACATCGCCGCCTCCAAGGCCGCGCCCCTGGCCCTGGTGATCAGCGAACTGTTCTCCAACGCCCTGCGCCACGCCTTTCCGACCGGACGAGGCGGCGAAATCTTCGTCGGCGTCGCCCGCGCCGACGGCGATCTACGGATCGAAATCGCCGATGACGGCGTTGGGATAGAAAACGCCGCAAAGCCTGGCGACTCGGGAGCGGGATTCGGCCTGACGATCATTCAGCTGCTTTGCCAGCAGTTGAAGGCGCGCGCCGAGACCAGCTCCACGGAATCCGGGACCCGCGTCGTGGTGCATCTGCCCGTCAATGGCGCGCAGACCTGAGGGAAGGTTGGATCTGGTGATGACCGAGCGCCCGCTCGACGTGCTGATCGTGGAGGACGAGGTCCTGCTGGCCACCGAGCTGGAGTTCCTGCTCGACGAGGTCGGCTGCCATCCGGTCGGCCACGCCATGAGTTTGGACGAGGCCGTGGCCATGGCCGCCGACCTGCATCCCGACCTAGCTCTGGTCGACGTGCACCTGCGCGACGGCCCGACTGGGGTCGATGTCGCCCGGCGGATTCACGACGACTGCGGCGGCGTCGCCCTGTTCATGACCGCCAACGTCAAGCGCCTGCCCGCCGACTTCGCCGGCGCCTGCGGGGTGATCGGCAAGCCCTATTCGCAGCACGGCGTGCGGACAGCCCTGTCCTACCTGACCGTCTGCCTGCGCGACGGCCGGGCTCCGGGACCGCCGCCGATCGGGCTGGAGCTGGCCCCCGCCTATGCCCGTCGCTGGGGGCTGAACCAGCTGCACCCCGCCGCCTGAGGTGGACATCCGCGCCCTGGCCGTCGCGGTCGGGACGGCCGCCGCCCTGCTGTCGATCACCAGCTTCGCGCCGCAGATCGTCAAGATCTGGCGCGAGAAGGACGCCTCGTCGGTGTCGCTGCGCACCTATGTCGTCACGGTGACGGGCTTCTGCTGCTGGATCGCCTATGGGGTCCTGATCGGGGCCTGGCCGGTGATCGCGTCCAATCTGGCCTGCCTGCTGATGTCCGGCGCGGTGCTGATCCTCAAGCGACGGTTCGACCGCGACGACCGCTGAGTTCAGGCGACGCGTGACAGGGGGGGCGGGGTCCGCTATCGAAGCGCGCCTTTCGCCTTACAGGACCGCCGCCTTGAACGACGTCGCCGAGGAAGCGGGCTGGGCCACCGCCAAGACCCTGGCCGAAGCCCTGCCCTATATCCAGATCTACGACCGCGAGACGGTGGTGATCAAATATGGCGGCCACGCCATGGGCCAGGAGCAGGTGGCCAAGCTGTTCGCGGCCGACGCCGTGCTGCTCAAGCTCTTGGGCGTCCACCCGGTGGTGGTGCATGGCGGCGGCCCGCAGATCAGCCGCATGCTCGACAAGGCCGGCGTCAAGTCGACCTTCGTCGACGGCCTGCGGGTCACCGACGAAGCGACCATGGAGGTCGCCGAGATGGTGCTGTCGGGCGCCATCAACAAGGAAATCGCCAACTGGATCACCCTGGCCGGGGCCGAGGCCGATGTCCGCGGCGTGGGCCTGTCGGGCAAGGACGCCCGGATGATCACCGCCGAGAAGGTGACCCGCACCCGCAAGGATCCGGACAGCAACATCGAGCAGGCCGTCGACCTGGGCTTCGTGGGCGAGCCGACCAAGATCGACCCGCACATCATCCAGGCGCTGCTGACCTCGGAGACCGACTACATTCCCGTGATTGCGCCGATCGGCGTGTCGGTCGAGGGCCAGACCTTCAACATCAACGCCGACACCGTGGCCGGCGCCCTGGCCGGGGCGCTGAAGGCCAAGCGCATGCTGATGCTGACCGACATCGCCGGCGTGCTCGACGCCAATGGCGAGCTGATCCGCCAGATGAGCCTGGCCGAGGCCCGCGAGCTGATCGCCACCGGCGTGGCCAGCGGCGGCATGATCCCCAAGCTGGAAAACGCCATCCATGCGGTGGAGTCCGGCGTCGAGGCCGTGGTCATCCTCGACGGCCGCCGTCCCCACGCCATGCTGGTCGAACTGTTCAGCGAGCACGGCGCGGGCACGCTGATCTCGAAATGAACGCCGACCTCGCCCATGTCGAGACCTGGCTGTTCGATCTCGACAACACCCTCTATCCGGCCGAATGCGAGTTCATGGCCCTGATCGAGGGCAAGATGACCGACTTCATGGAGAAGGCCACCGGCCTGCCGCGCGACGAGGCGCGGGCGATCCAGAAGCGCTACTACCACGAGCACGGCACCACACTGGCCGGACTGATGGCTCATCACGGCATCGCGCCCAAGGCCTTCCTGGACGAGGTGCACGACGTCTCGATGGACTGCCTGACGCCCGATCCGGCCTTGCAGGCGGCGATCGCGGCCCTGCCCGGGCGGCGGCTGATCTTCACCAACGGCTCGCTCGGTCATGCCGAGCGGGTGCTGGGCCATCTGGGCCTGGCCCAGCTGTTCGAGGACGTCTTCGCCATCGAGACCGCCGACTACCTGCCCAAGCCGGCCATGGCCACCTTCCAGAAGGTGGTCGCCCGCCACGGCTTCGCCCCGCCGGCCACGGCCTTCTTCGAGGACAGCGAGAAGAACCTCGCCCCCGCCGCCCTGCTGGGCATGACCACCGTCCTGGTCGGCGCCGACGCGGCCGCCTCGACCGCCGACTTCGTCCACCACCGCACGAACGACCTCGCCGGCTTCCTCAGCTCGGCGCGCCTGAAGGATAGCCTCCAATGACCAGCCTGCCGCTCGCCGACCTGCAGACCGAGATCGAAGCCGCCTGGGAAGCCCGCGACGGCGTCTCCACCGCCACCACCGGCCCGGTGCGCACCGCGGTCGAGGAGACCCTGCTGCTGATCGACGCCGGCAAGGCCCGGGTCTCGGAAAAGATCGACGGCGAATGGACCACCCACCAGTGGCTGAAGAAGGCCGTGCTGCTGTCGTTCCGCCTCAACCCCAACAGCATCATGCGCGCCGGCTCGCTGGGCGGGGCGGTCGGCCCGTGGTGGGACAAGGTTCCCAACAAGTTCGACGGCTGGGAAGCGCCGCAGTTCGAGGCCGCCGGCTTCCGCGCCGTGCCCGGCTCGATCGTCCGCCGCGGGGCCTTCGTCGGCAGGAACGTCATCCTGATGCCGTCCTTCGTCAATATCGGCGCCTATGTCGACGAGGCCACCATGGTCGACACCTGGGTGACGGTCGGCTCCTGCGCCCAGATCGGCAAGCGGGTCCACCTGTCGGGCGGCGTCGGCATCGGCGGCGTGCTTGAGCCCCTGCAGGCCAATCCGACCATCATCGAGGACGACTGCTTCATCGGCGCCCGCTCCGAAGTGGTCGAGGGCGTGGTGGTCGGCGAGGGTTCGGTCCTGTCGATGGGGGTGTTCCTCTCGGCCTCGACCAAGATCATCGACCGCGCCACCGGGACGGTCCACATCGGCAAGGTGCCGCCCTACAGCGTCGTCGTCCCCGGCAACCTGCCCGACCCCAAGGGCGGCCCGAGCCTCTACTGCGCGGTGATCGTCAAGACGGTCGACGCCAAGACCCGGTCGAAGACCTCGATCAACGACCTGCTGCGGGACTAGTCAGCTCGCAACCCCCACCTTAAGCTGTGCTGGGTAGGGGCGAGGGCATGATGGAACGCTTGCGACGCGTGTTCGATGTTTCCGGCCGTGTGTCGCGGCTGGGCTTTTGGCGGTTTCAGGTGGTCCAGGCCCTGGCCGCGGCCGTGATCTGGTGCCTGACCATGTTCGCGACCATGGCCGGAGGGTGGCTGGGCCTGGCGCCGCTGCTGCTGATCGTTCCCATCGTGGCGGCGGCGATCTATGTGGGCATAAGGCGGCTGCACGACCGCAACCGATCCGGCTGGTGGATATTGCCGTTCAGCATCGGCCCCTATCTGCTGTTGGGGACCGCCCACCTGTTCGGCGACCTGGGATCGCTCGGCGTGCTGGCGGGCCTGCCGCTGTCGCTGGGCGGGGTGGCCCTGGCGGTCTGGTCGTGGATCGAGCTGGGCTTTCGCCGCGGCACCAGCGGCCCGAACCGATTCGGCCCGCCGCCCGCCTCCAACCGGGCCTGGCTGGCCACGGCCTGAGCCTAGGGGGAGACACGATAGGGCGTCCCGCCCCGCCGCCGGTAGAAGTCCTCCCCCGCCCGCGCGACCATATCGATGTCGGGATACGCGCAGTTGTCCTGGTCCGGTCGGCGCGAGCCGATTTCCAGCAGCACCGCCTCTCGGTCGGAGCGGTTCTGCAGATGGTGGCCATTGGCGACTCCGGCCTTGAAACCGGCGCAGTCGCCGGCCCGCAGGACCGTCTCGCCGTCGTTCTCGACCAGCACCACCTCGCCCTCGACCACGAAGACGAACTCGTCCTCGGCGCTGTGCCAATGGCGCTGGCTGCTCCACTGGCCGGGCGGCAGGCGCATCAGGTTGACCCCGAACTGGTCGAGCCCGGCCGCGTCGCCCAGGGCCCGGCGGCGGCGGCCGCGGCAGGGCTCGTCGAAGGGCGGCGGATAGTTGCTCCCGACGCGGAGCGGGGCGGCGTCGATGTCGATCTTGGGCATGGCGGCCTTCTCGGGTTTGCGTCAGCGCACGGGGGAGCCTAAAGCCAGGGCGATGACCGACACCAGTCCCTCCCTCGCCGCCCTGGCCCTCGATCCCGTCGCCCTGGCCCAGGCGCTGATCCGCCGTCCGTCGGTGACCCCGGCCGACGAAGGGGCGATGGACGTGCTGCAGCGGCAGCTGGAGGCCCTGGGCTTCACCTGTCGCCGGATGAGGTTCGGCGACATCGAGAACCTCTACGCCCGGCGCGGGACGGCGCGGCCGAACCTGTGCTTCGCCGGCCATACCGACGTGGTGCCGGTCGGCGACGCCGAGGCGTGGACCCTGCAGCCGTTCGAGGCCGAGATCCGTGACGGCGTGCTCTACGGCCGCGGCGCGGTCGACATGAAGAGCGCCATCGCCGCCTTCGTCGCCGCCGTCTCCAACCTGCCCGCCGAGCTGCCGGGCTCGCTGAGCTTCCTGATCACCGGCGACGAGGAGGGCGTGGCCGAGCACGGCACCGTCAAGGTCGTCCAGGCACTGGCCGCCGAGGGCGAGGTCATCGACCACTGCATCGTCGGCGAGCCGACCAGCGCCGCCCTGCTGGGCGACATGGTCAAGATCGGCCGGCGCGGCAGCATCAACGCCTGGATCGCCGTCGACGGCCGCCAGGGCCACGTGGCTTATCCGCATCGCGCCGCCAATCCGATCCCGGTGCTGGTCGACATCCTCTCGCGCCTGCAGTCGCGGGTGCTGGACGAGGGCTATGAGGGCTTCCAGCCGTCGAACCTGGAGATCACCACGGTCGATGTCGGCAACACCGCCACCAACGTCATCCCGGCCAGCGCCAAGGCCCGGATCAACATCCGCTTCAACCCCGCCCACCAGGGCAAGGACCTGGCCGCCTGGATCGAACACGAGTGCCGCGAGGCCGCCGAGGGTTTCTCGGGCCGGGTCGAGGCCCTGTGCAAGATCAGCGGCGAGGCCTTCCTGACCCAGCCCGGGGCCTTCACCGACGTCATCGTCGCCGCGGTCGGCGACGCCACCGGCCGCACGCCGGAGCTATCGACCACCGGCGGCACCAGCGACGCCCGCTTCATCCGCGCCCTCTGCCCGGTGGTCGAGTTCGGCCTCGTGGGAGCGACCATGCACGCGGTCGATGAACGGGTCCCGGTCCAGGAGGTCCGCGACCTGGCCAAAATCTACCAGGCCCTGATCGGCCGCTATTTCGCGGCGTTCGCCTGATGGGCCGCGCGGCCCTGGCGAGCTGGCCCTTCTGGGCGCTGGCCTCGGCGGTGTTCGCGGCCCTGACCGCCATCCTGGCCAAGGTCGGGATCGACGGCGTCGGCTCCAACCTGGCCACGTTCATCCGCACCGTGGTGATCCTGGGCTTCGCGGGCCTGATCCTCACCGTGGCCGGCGAGTGGCGCGCGCCGGGCTCGATCGCCCCGCGCTCGTGGCTGTTCCTGGTGCTGTCGGGCCTGGCCACGGGGGCTTCGTGGCTGTGCTACTTCCGAGCCCTGAAGCTGGGCGAGGCGGCCAAGGTCGCGCCGATCGACAAGCTGTCGGTGGTGTTCGTGGCGATCATCGCCGCCGTGTTCCTGGGCGAGAAGCTGTCGCGGCTGAACTGGCTGGGCGTGGCCCTGATCGCGACGGGGGCGGTACTGGTGGCGGTGCGGGTCTAGTGTCCCGGTTCAAAAGTTCGCCAACTCAGGATTGCTCGACGGGCGCGTTGTAGACGCAGAACCGCTCGATGGATGCGAGGATGTCGTCGGCGGACTTGGTCCAGCGGAACGGCTTTGGGTCGGCGTTGTGGCGGTTGATGAAGTCTGAGATGTCGGCTTGGAGATCGGTGACG
>NZ_JBIXJO010000030.1:0-32279 GCF_052871235.1 Caulobacter sp. LARHSG274
GTGGTCTGCGTGCTGGAGGCCATGAAGATGCAGAACATCATCCGCGCCGAGCGCGACGGCACCGTCAAGGCCGTCAACGCCAAGGCCGGAGACCCCGTCGCCGCCGACGAGGTCCTGGTGGAGTTCGCCTAGAACTTGTATCCATCCGCCTGGATCGGGGGGCGCCATGACGTTCGTGCAGAAACTGTTCTCGTTCCAGGGCCGCCTGCGCCGGCGCGACTACTGGCTCTACAGCATCCTGCTGGTGGCGGGCGCGCTGGCCGTGCTGGTCCCGGTGATCCTGGCGCTCGGCCTGCAAGCCGAGGACGCGCGGCTGTCGCTGCTGGGCCTGGTCTTGACCTGGCCGTCCATGGCCCTG
This sequence comes from Caulobacter sp. LARHSG274, assembly GCF_052871235.1. Classification (NCBI taxonomy): domain Bacteria; kingdom Pseudomonadati; phylum Pseudomonadota; class Alphaproteobacteria; order Caulobacterales; family Caulobacteraceae; genus Caulobacter; species Caulobacter sp. LARHSG274. Next base: position 359 of record NZ_JBIXJO010000030.1, read on the forward strand.
CTGGTCAAGCGGATCCACGACCGCGACAAGACCGGCCGGATGGCGCTGATCTACTGGATCCCGTCGCTGGTCTCGACCGGCCTGGGCTTCATCCCGGCGTTCGGGCTTGGCGGCCTGAAGGTGTTTCTCGACATCAGCACCGGCATGATCGGCCTGTGGTTCCTGGTCGAGTTCGGCTTCATGGACGGGACCCAGGGACCGAACGAATATGGACCCTCGCCCAAGGGCGTCGTCCCCAAGGAAAAGCTGGCGGACGTGTTCAGCTAGACCCTCTAGGCGTTCCAGAACTCCAGGAAGCCCCAGGCCGCCAGCAACAGGGCGAAGGCCAGGAAGATGAAGGTGGTGCAGGTGAAGGCCAGCTTGCGCAGCGCGGTCCAGCTGTCGACCCGCCGGCCGCCGCGCCACACCATCGGGGTCATGGCCAGGGTGGCGACGGTCAGCAGGGTGGCGACGAAGGCGCAGGCCGAGGCCGTCAGCAGCCAACCGCTGGGCCAGCCGAAGAACACCCGCGCCTCGTCCGCGGCGCCGCGGGCGAATACGGCCAGGCCCAGCAGGGCGATCAGCCACAGCACCGCCTCGGTGGTCTGCAGCAGGCTGGCCCGGGCCTGGGTCGAGGTCTGCCGCGACTCGCGGCGGTCGCGGGTCGCCACACCGATCAGGGTGGCCAGCGCCGCCAGGGCGGTCAGGGCCGCGAGCCCCTTCAACAGGTCCGGCCCGTAGGGAAAGCTGATGCGCTCGTAGGCGGCCAAGCCGGCCGGCGAGAAGAACCGCGCCACCCGGCCGTCCTCGCGCTGGAAGACCAGCAGGCCCGAGCCGGCCAGCGGCGCGAAGACGTCGGGCTTTTCGGTCGCGGTCCACTGGCTGGACTGGCCGTCGAGGGTCAGGGTCAGGCGGCCGTCCGGGGCGGCGCGCACCGTGGCCTCGCCGATCAGCCGGTCGATGAAGCCTTCCAGCCCGCCATAGGCGCGGCGGGTGGTCAGGAACTGGCCCTCATAGGCCCGCGCCTGCTCTAGGGTCAGTTGGCTGGGGGCGGGGACCTCGGGCCGCGGCGCATAGAAGCGCTCGATTAGGGCAGCCGGCAAGGCGGCGGACAGGTCGCCGCCGGTGTCGGTGTTGACCGCCACGAACACGCCCAGCCCCAGGTCGGGAGCCATGACCAGGTTGGAGCGGAACCACAGGGTGGAGCCGGCCTGGCCAAAGCCGCGATGGCCGCCGGGCAGGGGGATGTCCTGGAAGCCGGCGTTCCAGCCAGGGGCGTCGGGCGCGGGCCGGTACATCGGCGTGCGGAAGGCCTGGCTGGTCCGCGGCGAGAACACGGTGCGGCCGTCGATCGTCCCGCCGTTCAGCAGCAGGGTCATGTAGCGGGCCATGTCGCCGGCCGTGCTCGAGGCCGAGGCGGCCGGGGCGATGTGGCCGATCAGCTCCGGCGCTTCGGTCTGGAAACCCAGGGGCGTCCAGCGGAAGCCGTCCGAGCGGTCGGCGGCCAGGGCGGGGGCCATGGGCGCGGGCAGGTCGCCGCGCCAGGGCCGGTCCTCGCGGAAGGTGGTGTGGGTCAGGCCGGCCGGGAAGATCACCTGGTCGGCGATCAGGGTCTCGAACGGCTGGCCGGTGACATTGGCCAGGGCCGCGCCGGCCAGGGCCGCGCCATAGTCGGAATAGGCCGGCAGCACGCCGGGCTCGCGCACGCGGTTGGGCCGCTCCTGGCGCAGATAGAGCTCCAGCGGGCGCTCCCGGCGCGGGTCGCGCTCGAACAGCTGGCCCAGGGCCCGGTCCTCGAACCCGGCCGAGTGGGTGACCAGGTCGCGCAGCCGCACGGGGCTCTTCTTGCCCTGGTCCTTCAGCTGCAGCTTCTCGGGCAGGTAGATGTTGACCGGGGTGTCCAGGCGCATCCGCCCGGCCTCGACCTCGTTCATCAGGGCGATCCAGGTGAAGGTCTTGGAGATCGCGCCGACCCGGAAAAGGGTGCGATCGGGATCGACCCGGCGGCCGCCGGTCAGGCTGGCGGCGCCATAGCCCTTTTTCAGCACCACCTGGCCGTTCTGGACGACGGCGACGGTGACGCCGGCGATGTGGTCGCGGGCCATGCTGCGGCGCACGACGCCGTCGACGAAGGCCTCCAGGTCGGCGCCCGGCAGCGGCGCGACATTGGCCGCGGGGGCGGGCACGATGGCGGCGCTCGGCGGCGTGCTGGCCACCGGACTCGGGGACGGCGGCGGGATGGGACGCGGCGCAGGCGCGACGGGTGGCGGCGTCGGCTTGGCGACGGTCCGGACGGGAGCGGCGGCGGTCGAAGCGGCGGCGGCCAAGGCGGCGGGGCGGGCCGGCGGCTTGGCGGTCGGCTTGGCGGCCGGCTTCGCGGCAGAGGCGCGGGCCCGACGAGCGGCGCGGGGATTGATCTTGGTGTAGGGGATCGGCGCGGTCGGGGTGGCGACGGCCGAGCTCGACCGGGACGGCGCGGGGTCTTGGGCTTCAGCCATCGGCGCGCCCAGCAGGCAGCCGCCGATGATCGCCGCCGAAAGGACGGCCCTGAACGAAAGACGCAGCGTCACGAACCAACACCCCCGATGATCATGGCGGAAAGACAGATGGCACTTCTAGGGCGCCCCCGCCGCGGATCAAGGGTCCGTGACGCCGCCGCCGCGTCTTTCCCGTGGACACCGCCTTCAGCGCCGCTTGACGGGGCGATCGGGCTTCGGGGCGGGACGGGCGAAGGCGTAGAGCGGCAGCACGGGCCGCAGGTTGGGGCCGATCCACAGCTGCGGCTGCGAGGCCGGCTCGGCCTTGGTGTCGTGCTCCTTGCGGGCCACGCAGGCCTGGGCGGCCTTGCCCAGGGCGATGAAGTCCGGGGCGGTGCGGGCCGACGACAGGAAACAGTCGTCGAAATAGGGATATTTGTTCCCCTCGCCGCAGCCGAACGAGGCGCGGTCGGACCTTGCCGCGGTCAGGATCATCCGATCGTCCTTCTGCAGCGGCGACACGAACACGCCGGAGAAACAGGCCGAAATCACCACGATCGCCGGACGGGCCGGGCAGGCGTCGTTGATCACCGCGGCCAGCAGCTGCGGCGGCAGGATGTCGTCGTCGATCTGCACCCCCTCGGGCGCGCCGTGGCTGCTGATATAGACCAGGCACCCGGCGGTGTTCTTGGCCGCCACGGCCCGCAGTCCGGCATGGATGCGGCCCAGCTCGGTCTTTTCGGGCTTCACGATCGGATAGCGTTGCGGGCGAACCGAATATTGCCGGACGGCCTGGGGCGAGAAGCCCAGGTCGACCAGGGTCTGGCTGACGTCGCGGCGGGCGTTGTCGAAGGCCTCGGTCGGGCCGCCCTCGTGGGCGTGCCAGTCGCCGGCCACCACCACGGCGGCCCATCGGGAGAACGGCCCCTCGGCCCGGGCCGCGGCCGGCGCCAGCAGCAGCGCCAGCAGGACCAGCAGGCTCGTCGCGCGCGGCATGGCGGCCCTATGTCTTGAATTTCGCGAAGGGCGTGGGGATGGCCGTGGCGCTGGCCTTGGCCAGCAGGCGGCCTTGCGGATCATAGAGCTCGCCCTCGCTGAAGCACACCGTGCGGCCCCACTTGACCACCCAGCCGACGGCGCGCAGCGGGCCGGGCAGGGTCGGCCGCAGGAAGCTGGTCTTCATCTCCAGGGTCGGCACGACGCAGGTCATGCCCGAGGTGATCAGGCCGGCCACCGACATGCATTCGTCGAGCATGGCGCAGACATAGCCGCCCTGCACGTGGCCCATCGGGTTGCCGACCTGCTCAAGGCGGGGCTCGAAGGCGACCTCGACCCGGCGGTCGGCCTGGCTGACGGCGAGCAGGCGAAAGCCCAGGGTGCGGGCGCTGCCCGGTACGTTCTTGGAGACGGTGAACCGCTCGAGGATGGCCTCGTCGGTCAGGGCCGAAGGCGTGTCCGCGGCGACGTCGCTCACGCGCTACTTCTTGCGGAACTGGTCGAGGGAAATGATCTTCGGGGCGTCCTCGCCGCCTTCGGCCGGGGCGGCGGCTTCGGGTTCCGGCTCCGGTTCGGGGGCCGGGGGCGCGATCTCGGGGGCCTCGAACTGCAGGGCGAACTGCACCGAGGGGTCGTAGAACCGGGTCACCGCCGCATAGGGCACCGACAGGCGCTTGGGTTGGCCGCCGAACTTCAGGGTCACCGAGAAGAAGGTCTCGCCCGGCGCCAGGTCCCAGTACTGGTGCTGCAGGATGATGGTCATCTCGTCGGGATACTTGCCCAGCAGGTCCTGCGGCCCGGAGACGCCCGCCGCCTGGGTCTTGAAGGTGATGTAGAGGTGGTGCGGCTCGGGCAGGCCGCCGGGCGCGGCGGCCTTTTTCAGCGCCGCCTTGACCACGCCGCGCAGCGCGTCCTGGGCCATGGCCTCATATTGCATCAGGTCTTCAGGCGGATTGGTCTGGGCCATGCGGTCCATCGAAAAGCGGGGACTGAAACGAAGCGCCTAGACTAGCGCGTCGCGGCGGCGCGGCAAAGGTGGCGCCGGGTGATTTTGAAGGTCGCCTGAGTCTCGTTTCCCTCCCCCTCGCGGGGAGGGTGGCCCCGAAGGGGTCGGGTGGGGGCCGGTGCAGGGCGGTGGATCATCGGCGGGCCCAGCAGGCCCCACCCGACCCTGGCGCTGCCAGGGCCACCCTCCCCACGAGGGGGAGGGAAAGGGCGTCTTAAATGTCGTGGAAAGTGGAGGGATTCTGTTGGCAGGCTCCCTCCGGGCCCCGCCTAAGGATCTGAACCCCTAGGACTTAAGAGGCGAGATCACCCGCACCGCATTACGCGGCGATGGCGAACTCTTCAGCGAAGTTATCGTTCGCAGTTAGTTTAGCGGCCCGATACGGTGAGCCACGCCGAGAGAAAGCAGTCACCTTTACACGTCTGTCGATGCTGATCGGCCCCATGGATTCCCGTGATAACTCGGGAGGCTTTGGTGGAGCCGCCGGGAATCGCACCCGGGTCCAGTCCGCTTATTACGTGCGCGTTTATCCCCATAGACCGGGCGAACCCGGACGAACTCAATATAGGGGGTGAGACGCGCCGAGGGAAGGGCGGCGATGGCCGCGGCGGGAAAACCGGCCGGTTTCGCGGGGCTTGGGCGGCGGCGTCAGGCTCAGCCGGCCCTCGGTCAGCCGCCCGATCAGCAGGCCGCCGCCGTCCTCGAACAGGCGCACGTCGTCGCCCTCCATCTCATAGTGGCCGGTGAAGACGACCTCGCCGTCATGGCGTTCTTCGAACCGGCCATCCATCCGCAGTTCGAGGGCGACGCCGTCGGCGCTGGCCCACACGCCGGACACGCGGCGAGCGATCTTGGGGTAATACTTCATGGGGAACCTCGGGGCGGGCGGCCTCGTCGCGACCAGACAGCAGACGTGACGAAGCAGACCTCGCCAATGTGACTCGTCCGGGCGCGGAGGCGATAGACCGATGCTCCGTCTTGATTGCACGATCCTGCACATTGGCCCCAAGGCGCGTGACGCCGGCCTTCGGTTTGGCTAGGGAAATGGCCGTCACTCAAGGGAATTGGTCATGGACGGGCAGAGCGAACTAGCTGCGCTGATTGAACGATACGCCCCGGCGGACGGGAGCTATGAGATCTGCGGCGAACGTGCGGCGGTGACGCGCTACAGCCATCCCACCGAGCCCACCCACGGCGTGTTCGGCCCGGCGGTCTGCGTGGTGGCTCAGGGGCGCAAGCAGGTGATGAGCGGCGGCGCCACCCTGATCTACGATCCGATGCGCTATCTGGTGGCCTCGGTGGACCTGCCGGTGATCGGCCAGGTGGTCGAGGCCTCGCCGGAGGTCCCCTACCTGTGCTTCCGCCTGTCGCTCGATCCGGAAATGATCGGCGACCTTCTGCTGCAGACCGGCGGCGAGCCGGCCCTGGCGGGGGACGCCGGGCCGCTGGTTGGGGCCATGGCGGTCAGCCAGGTCAATCCGCCGCTGCTGGACGCGGTGATCCGGATGGTGCGGCTGATGGAGACGCCGCGCGACGCCGCCGTCCTGGCCCCGCTGATCGAGCGCGAGATCCTCTACCGCATGCTGCTGGGCGACCAGGGGCCGCGCCTGGCCCAGATCGCCCGGGCCGACGGCCGCATGCGCCAGGTCCGGCGAGCGATCGGCTGGATCAAGCGCCACTTCGACCAGCCGTTCCGCATGGAGGACCTGGCCGCCGAGGCGCGGATGAGCCCCTCGGCCCTGCATCGCCACTTCAAGGCGGTCACGGCGCTGAGCCCGTTGCAGTACCAGAAGCAGATCCGCCTGCAGGAGGCGCGCAAGCTGATCCTGGCCCAGCGACTGGACGCCGGTTCGGCCGGCCACGCGGTCGGCTATGACAGCGCCTCGCAGTTCAGCCGCGAATACGCCCGGCTGTTCGGGGCGCCGCCGCTGCGCGACGCGGCCCGGCTGCGGTCGCGGCCGGACATGCTGATCGACACCTGAGGGCTCCAACTTTCAGCTGTTTCCGGCCTTTGAGCAACGCCTGGGTGTTTTTGCCATTTCAAGACTCGACGAATACCGACAAGCTCCCGCGGCTTTCTCGTCCAATCGAGAACAAGTCGCAGAGGGAGAGGTTCAAATGTCAAAGATTGTTGCCGAGCTGATCGGCACGTTCACTCTGGTGCTATTCGGTTGCGGAGCGGCGGTTCTCGGCGGCGACCACGTCGGACAACTGGGCATAGCCTTGGCGTTCGGGTTCGCGATCGTCGCCATGGCCTATGGCATCGGCCCGATTTCTGGATGCCACGTCAATCCTGCGGTCAGCCTGGCGGTGTTCGTCGCCGGCCGGATGAGCGCCAAGGACATGGCGCTGTATTGGATCGCCCAGTTCGTCGGGGCGCTGGCGGCGGCCGCGGTCCTGGCCTGCATCGCCGGCGGAACCCAGCACGGCCTGGGCCAGAACGGCTGGGGACCGGGCTATGGCGGCGGCTATCCGCTCCAGGCGGCCCTGGTGTTCGAGGTGGTGATGACCGCCCTGTTCGTCATCGTCATCCTGGGCTCGACCGGCCCCGGCGCGGCCCCGGGCTTCGCCGGCCTGGCGATCGGCATCACCTTGGCGGTGATCCACATCGTCGGCATCCAGGTGACCGGCGTCTCGGTCAATCCGGCCCGCAGCTTCGGTCCGGCGGTGCTGGTGCAAGGCCAGGCCCTGGCCCAGCTGTGGCTGTTCTTCGTGGCTCCAGCCGTCGGAGCGGTGCTGGGCGCGCTGCCGTTCCGCTTCAAGGTGTTGCAGGCGGCCTGACCGGCGGCGCGATGACGGGAGGCGGGGCGTTCGCGGACCCGGCCGGCGGCGCCGGATCCGGTTCGCGGGCGTCCTCCTCCCCCGCGTCGGGCGGCAAGGGAACGGCGGCGGGCTGGGCGCGATTGTTGTCGCCCGGCTTCAGCCGGCCGCCCGAGGCGAGCAGCGAATCATAGGCCTGCTGCTGGCGCGAGAAGTCGCCGCCGTGGGCGAACAGGGCGTCGAACCGGGCGTCGCGGCCGCTCGCCGCCGACAGGGCCGCGGCCAGGGCGGGGGCGATCGAGCCGACCTCGGCGTCGTCGCAGGCCCGGCGCAGGTGACGAGCCTGGCCGGGAACCAGCAGGGTGACGTCCCAGGAGATCCCGTCCAGGCAGACCGGGGCCAGGGCCCCGCCGCCATAGTCGACCACCACCGAACGCGGCTGGCTCCACAGCGGATGGCCGGCCAGGGCCTTCAGCGGCGCGATTTGCTGCGTCGCCAGTTCGGCGTCGATGTCGACCCTGCGGGCGATCTCGGGCGCGCAGCAGCCCAGGCCGGCCCGGGCCTGGACGAAGGCGCGGCCGTCGCGGCGCACCGTGACCCGCACCACCGCCTGGCGCACGCCGCGGGCCGGCCGGGCCCAGACCTCGAGGATCAATTCGCCGCGCTTGATCAGCTGGCTCTGCAGCGGCTGCAGGCCCCACAGGCGGTAGAGCAGGGGATCGACGCCGTTGTCGATCGGCGTCAGGGTCTCGCCGCGCGCCAGCCGGCGGCCCTGCAGGGGGTCCTGCTCGGGCGGCGGCCGGGGAACCTCCGGCGCCCACCAGACGGCCGGATCGGGCGGAGCGGACACGCCCGCAGGCGGCGTCGGCTGCTGGGCGACCAGGGCCAGCCCCGCGAAAAGACCGGCCAGGCTGGACGCGCCCGTCATCGCTACATTCCTTCAACGCCCCGCTCGATGGAAAGCACGCCGGTGCGCGACAGTTCCACCAGGCCCAGCGGCCGCATCAGGTCGAGGAACTTGTCGATCTTCGACGGCGCGCCCGAGATCTCGAACACGAAGCTTTCCAGGGTGGTGTCCACCGGCTTGGCGCGGAAGATCTCGGCGATACGCAGGGCCTCGACCCGGTCGGCGCCCGAGCCGCGCACCTTGACCAGGGCCAATTCGCGCTCGACGCCATTGGGGTCGCGGGTCACGTCGTGGACGCGGCGGACATTGACCACCTTGTGCAGCTGGGCCTCGATCTGGTCGAGCACATGGCGGGTGCCGCGAGTGACCACCGTGATGCGGCTGGTGTGGGCCTTGCGGTCGGTCTCGGCCACCGTCAGGCTCTCGATGTTGTAGCCGCGGGCGGCGAACAGCCCGACCACCCGGTGCAGCACCCCCGGCTCGTTGTCGACCAGCAGGGCGAAGGTCGCGGTCTGCTCGACCTGGGCGTTGGGGGCCATGTCATAGGCGGAGGCGGGTTGGTCGTCGGTCATCAGGCGCGCTTCTTTTCGTGTTTGGCCACGTGCTGGCGCAGCACGCGATTGATCTCGGTCTGATAGGGCTTGTCGCCCGCGTGTTGCTTGAACCAGTCGACCACTTCAACGTCGAGACGGATCGTTACGGGCTGCTTGATTGGACGACTGGTCCCTCGGCGAGCAGTAGCCCACCGCGCCTCGGTTATCTCCGGAATATCGCTGAAGTCGATATCTTCGTCCCGCATGGCGGCGAGGCGAGCGAGCTGCTCCAGTTGTTCAGGCGTGAGCGGTCGTTTGGACTCATGTTCAATCATAGTGTTTCCCCCGGTTTGGGGGCAGGCTGAGGCTTCGGTTGCCGCCACGGCGACGCGAGAGAGACGGCAGTGCATCCCAATCGCCGCGCATCATCGCTTCTTTCTTGGCGCGGGACCAACCCTTGATCCGACGCTCAGTATCGATGGCGTCGATGATGTACTGGAAGGGCTGACACCACACGAGCTTCACGGGGAGGCGAGACGCTGTGTATTCGCCGCCGCGACCCTCCTGATGCTGGGCGACGCGCACCTCTAGGTCTGATCCCCTGTGAGATCCGACATAGTATGAACCGTCGCGGCACTGGAGCATGTAAACCCACGCGCTGTGGAGATCGTACATCGGCCCTGCGTCCTTCGAGGCGAACCCTTCAGGTTCGCACCTCAGGATGAGGAATGAAGCGGACGACACGAAAGCAGAAAAATCGAGGCTTTACTCAATTCCTCGCCTCTACTGACTTCCTCATCCTGAGGCGCCCTCCGAAGGAGGGCCTCGAAGGACGCAGTGCGTTAGACCAGCCCCGCCCCAGCCGCCCCGATCACGTTGCCGATGTCCTCGACGTCGCCCATGATCATCTCGTTGTGGGCCTTGCCCGAGGGGATCATCGGCAGGCAGTTCTCGTGCTTCTCGACACGGCAGTCGAAGACCACGACCTTGTCGCTGTTGATCATCTCCAGGATCTTGCCGTCCAGCTCGGCCGGGTCCGAGCAGCGGATGCCGACGGCGCCATAGGCCTCGGCCAGCTTCACGAAGTCGGGCAGGCTGTCGGAATAGGAGTGGCTGTAGCGCTCGCCGTGCAGCAGCTGCTGCCACTGGCGGACCATGCCCATCCATTCGTTGTTCAGGATGAAGATCTTGACCGGCAGGTTGAACTGGATCGCCGTCGACAGTTCCTGGATGCACATCTGGATCGAGGCCTCGCCGGCGATGTCGACGACCAGGGCGCCCGGATGGGCCAGCTGCACGCCCAGGGCGGCGGGCAGGCCGTAGCCCATGGTGCCCAGGCCGCCGGAGGTCATCCAGCGGTTGGGCTCCTCGAAGCGGAAGAACTGCGCGGCCCACATCTGGTGCTGGCCGACCTCGGTGGTGATGTAGACGTCCTTGTCGCGGGTCAGGGCGTACAGGCGCTCGATGGCGTACTGCGGCTTGATCACGCTCTCCGAGCGCCGGTAGTTCAGGCATTGCCGGGCCCGCCAGGCGTCGATCTGGGCCCACCACTCGGTCAGGGCGGCCTTGTTGGGCTGGTGGCCGGCCGCCTTCCAGGCCGCGATCAGGTCCTCCAGCACGCTGCCGGCGTCGCCGACGATCGGCAGGTCGACGCGGACGTTCTTGTTGATCGACGAGGCGTCGATGTCGATGTGGATCTTCTTGCTGCCCGGCGAGAAGGCGTCCAGACGCCCCGTGACACGGTCGTCGAAGCGGGCCCCGACGCAGATCATCACGTCGCAGTCGTGCATGGCGTTGTTGGCTTCGAAGGTGCCGTGCATGCCCAGCATGCCCAGCCAGGCCGGATCGGCGGCCGGGAAGGCGCCCAGGCCCATCAGGGTCGAGGTGACCGGCGCGCCGGTCAGGGCGGCGAACTCGCGCAGGGCCGCGCTGGCCTTGGGGCCGGCGTTGACCACGCCGCCGCCGGTGTAGAAGACCGGCCGGCGGGCGCGGGCGATCAGGGCCGCGGCCTCGGCGATCCGGGCCGCGTCGCCCTTGATCCGCGGCGCATAGGCGTGGGTCGAGCGCACCTCGCCCGGGCCGTAATATTCGCCCTGGGCGAACTGGACGTCCTTGGGGATGTCGATCAGCACCGGGCCGGGACGGCCGGTGGTGGCGATCTTGAAGGCCTCATGGATGATCTGCGGCAGGTCGCGGACGTCCTTGACCAGGTAGTTGTGCTTCGTGCACGAGCGGGTCATGCCGACCGTGTCGGCTTCCTGGAAGGCGTCGGTGCCGATCAGGTGGGTGGGGACCTGGCCGGTGATGACGACCATCGGGATGGAGTCCATCAGGGCGTCCATGATGCCGGTGATGGCGTTGGTCGCGCCCGGGCCCGAGGTGACCAGGACGACGCCCGGCTTGCCCGAGCTGCGGGCGTAGCCCTCGGCGGCGTGGGTCGCGCCCTGCTCGTGGCGGACCAGGATGTGCTGCAGCCGCGGCTCGTGGAACAGCGCGTCATAGATCGGCAGGACCGCCCCGCCCGGATAGCCGAACAGCACCTCGACGCCCTGGTCCACGAGGCCGCGGACCACGATCTCGGCGCCGGTCATGGCGCGGGAGGCGGTGTCGGCGGGAGTTTGGCTCTCGATGGTCTGGTGGGCGGTCATGGCGGGGTCCCGGATGGACTTTGGGGTTGGGGTAGGGCGGAAAAGAAAAAAGGTCCCGAAGGACCTTTGTACGCGCGACCGATCTATCAGCGTGACTTCTAGGTCACGCCGTGAACGGCCGCTCCATAAGTACGATCATGGTGTTGCGCACGAGTGTTGCTCCAAATGGATGATCGGGGAATGCCATGCTCGCCCCAAGGCGTCAAGGCGCGCTTTGACGCAAGAAACGACCCGTGGCGTCGGCGCCACGGCGATCGCCAGGCGAAATTCAGCCGAGAGTCCGCAGCAGCAGGGCAAGGGCTTGCTCGGCGAAGCTCCGCATATTGGCCTCGCGCTCGTCGATCCCGGTCTCGACGGTAAGACTGACCTCCTGGCCGTTCCCGACCACGGCCAGGCAGCTGTGGCCGGGCGCGTCGCCATAGCGGTTGCCGTCCGGCCCGGCCGCCCCGGTCTCGGCCAGTCCCCAGTTGGCCTTGAGGTTCTTGCCGACCACCCGGGCCAGCAGCACGGCGTAGGGCTCGCTGGCCGAGCGCAGGCCGTCCATGGCCTTCTGCGGAATGTCCAGCAGGGTCAGGCGGGCGCGGGCCGTATAGACCACCGCCCCGCCGACATAGAACTTCGACGCCCCCGGCACGGCCAGCAGGGCCGAGGAGATCAAGCCGCCGGTCGAGGATTCGGCCACGGCCAGCGTCTCGCCGCGCTCGGTCAGGCGGGCGGCGACGGCGGCGGCGAGGCGGGCGAGTTCGGTCATGGGGAGGTCATCCTGGTCATCGGCTTGGCGAAATAACACCGCCCAGCTTTGCGGATGAACGGTTGAAGAAGGGTCAGGTGAGCTGGTCGCCAAGCTGCGTCAACTGTTCCTCGTGCTCCAGCGCCGTGACCCTCTCCCAGTCCGGCGTCTGATTCCTGAACCACGTCATCTGCCGCTTCGCATACCGCCGCGTCTCCTGCCGCGCCGCGTCCAGCGCTTCGTCCAGCGACGTCTCGCCTCGCAGGTGCGCCGCCAGTTCGCGGTAGCCGACCGCCTTCAGGGCGGGGAGGGACGGGTCCAGGTCCCGGGCCTCCATCGCCGCCACCTCGTCCAAGGCCCCGTGCTCGACCATCAGGCCCAGGCGGGCGTCGCAGCGGGCGTAGAGTTCGGGGCGGGGCGGGTCGAGCACGAGGCCGCGCCAGGTCCCGGCGGCCAGGGTCGGCTTGGTGTCGGTCTGCCAGGCGGTCAGCGGCTTGCCGGTGGCCACGGCCACGGCGTGGGCGCGGACCAGGCGCTGGCGGTCGCCGACCTCGATGCGGACCTCGGCGGCAGGATCGAGGGCGGCCAGCAGGTCGCGGAAGGCCGGCTCGCCCTGGGCGGCGTAGAGCAGGCCGGAGACCTCGCGCTGGGTCTCGGGCACCGGCGGCACCTCGGCCAGGCCGTGGGTCAGGGCGCGGAAATAAAGGCCGGTGCCGCCGACCACGATGGCGTGGCGGCCGCGCGCGGCGATCTCGGCCAGCGCCGCAGCGGCGGCCGAAAGCCAGCGGCCGACCGACCAGCCGTCGGCCGCGTCGGCGACGGCGAACAGGTGATGCGGGGCCTGGGCCAGCTCCTCGGGCGACGGACCGGCGGTCAGCACCCGCAGGCCGGCATAGAGCTGCATGGAGTCGGCGTTGACGATCTCGCCGTCGAGGGCGCGGGCCAGCCTGAGCGCCAGGGCGGACTTGCCGCTGGCGGTGGGGCCGGCGATAAGGGTGATCGGCGTGTCGGGCAATCTCAGGTCGATCCTATGGCCTCGTAGGCGTGTGCGCCGCCACCATTTAGCGTTGTTCGGGGAAAATCATGAAAATCGCTGCCGGCGTCATCCTAACCGCCGCCTTGACCGTCGTCTCTACGTCCGCCTTCGCCGCCACCGGCCAGAAGATCGCGCCCGCGCCCGAAGCGGCGGCGCCGTCGGCCGCGGCGGTCGCGCCGGCCGACCTCGACGAGCGCCTGGGCTGCGGCGTCATGCTGGTGACCATCGACGAGGTGCTGCAGCGCAATCCGCAGCTGGCGGCCAAGTTCTCGCAGGGCGACAAGAGCAGCGCCGCGATGATGCCGCTGTTCCGGGTGCTGGGGGCCAGCGGCGGGATCCTGCTGGACAAGGCCTATGCCGAAGGCGCGGCTCAGGGCCAGACGCCGACCGTCCTCTACCGCCGCGGCGTGGCCGAGCTGTCGTCCAAGTTCGCCAATGGCGGCGGCAAGGAAGAGGCCATGGCGATGTTCAGCCGCTGCATGCAGGTGGCCGCCCCAGCGTCGTGATCGACCGGCGCGGGCGCTTCCAAGGTTGACGCGGACGGCTTCCTCCAATAGCCGCCGCGTCATGCTCGCGATCACCCTCGTCTCGCCCGACCCCGCCGCCCTGGCGCAGGCCGCCGCCGCCGTGCGCGCGGCGCTCGCCGTCGACGCCGAAACCGCGCTCGGGGAGGGGGCGATCGACCTCCTGGTCGAGGCCGTGCAAGGCGAAGCCCACTTGGCCGTCAAGGCCGCGGTCGGGGCCCTGCCGGTCGACTTCGCCGTGCAGCCGGCCGAAGGGCGTCGCAAGCGCCTGCTGATCGCCGATATGGACTCCACCATCATCGGCTGCGAGTGCCTGGACGAACTGGCCGACTTCGCCGGGGTCAAGGACCAGGTCTCGGAGATCACCGAGCGGGCGATGCGCGGCGAGCTGCTGTTCGAGGGCGCCCTGCGCGAGCGGGTCGGCATGCTCAAGGGCCTGTCGGTCGACGCCCTGCAGGCCTGCTACGACGACCGGGTGAAGCTCAATCCCGGGGCCCGGACCCTGGTGGCGACCATGGCCGCCGACGGCGCGCGCTGCGCCCTGGTCTCGGGCGGCTTCACCTTCTTCACCGGCCGGGTGGCGGCGGCGGCGGGCTTCCACCTCAACCGCGCCAACACCCTGATCGAGGCGGACGGCGTCCTGACCGGCCAGGTCGGCGAGCCGATCCTGGGCAAGGAGGCCAAACTGGCCGCCTTGATCGAGGAGACCGCGGCCCTGGGCCTGACCCCCGCCGAGGCCCTGGCGGTGGGCGACGGGGCCAACGACCTGGCGATGATCGAGGCCGCCGGCCTAGGCGTGGCCTATCGCGCCAAGCCGATCGTCGCGGCCCAGGCCCACGCCAAGGTCGACTACGCCGATCTGACCGCCCTGCTGTACTTCCAGGGCTACCGGGCCAAGGAGTTCGTGTCGTGAGCTTCCCGCGCGGCGTCCAGGCCGTGGTCTTCGACATGGACGGCCTGCTGCTCGACACCGAGACCGTCTACCAGGCGGCGATGATCGAGGCCGGCCAAGCGTTCGGCGTCGACTTCACCGCCGCGACCTACGCCAAGATGGTCGGCAAGACCAATCCCGAGTGCGGGGTGATGCTGCAGGAGCTCTACGGGCCGAACTTTCCGGTCGAGGCCTATTTCCAGCGCACCTGGGCCGACGTCGAGGCGCTGCTGGAGGCCGAGGTGCGGCTGAAGACCGGGGTCATGGAGATCCTCGACTATCTGGACGCCCTGGCCATTCCGCGGGCCATCGCCACCTCCAACAGCCGCCAGTCCGTCGACCGCTATCTGGGCCGCTTCGACCTGGTGCGCCGCTTCCATGCGGTGGTCGCCAACGCCGACGTCACCCGCCACAAGCCGCACCCCGACCCCTATCTGGAGGCGGCCCGGCGGCTGAACGTCCATCCCGCCCTGTGCTTGGCGCTGGAGGACTCCCACCCCGGCGTCCGCGCCGCCCACGCCGCCGGGATGATGACCGTCATGGTACCCGACATCCTCGACCCCACCGAGGAGATCGAGGCCAAGTGCGTGCACATCGCCCAGAGCCTGCACGTGGTGCTGGACCTGCTGAAGGCGGCGGCCTAGCCGCCACCCCCCGCTACCCCGCCGGGCCCTTTTCGAAATATTTGAAGAAGGCGCTGTCGGGCGAGAGCACCAGGGTGGTGTCGCCCTTGCCCAGGGCCGCCTCATAGGCCTGCATCGAGCGGTAGAAGGACGCGAAGCCCGGGTCGCGGCCGAAGCTGGCGGCGAACATCTGGGCTCGCTGGGCGTCGGCGTCGCCGCGGATCTTCTCGGCCTCCTCATAGGCGGTGGCGACGATCTCGCGCCGCTGCTGCTCGCCCATGGCCCGCAGCTGGGCGGCCTCCTGCTTGCGGGCGGTCTGCATGCGCTCGAACACCGCCTGCTCGTTGGCCAGCGGCAGGTCGGCGCGCTTGATGCGCACGTCGATGATCTGCACGCCGAGATCGGAGGCGGCGACCTGGGCGGCCACGCGCGCGCGGATCGCGGCCATCACCTGGGCGCGCTTGCCGGCGATCACGTCGCCCGAGCTCGAGCGGCCGACCTCCTCGCGCAGGGCGGCGTTGACGATGCTCTCCAGACGGTCCTTGGCGATGCTTTCCTGGCCCAGGGTCCGGTAGAACTGGCGCGGGTCGGTGATGCGGTAGCGGACGAAGGCGTCGACCACCAGCCGCTGCTGGTCGGCGGCGGTGACCTCTTCCTCGTTGGCGTTGAGGTTGATGTTGCGCTTGTCGAACCGCAGCACCGTCTCGAACGGGTTCTTCACATGCAGCCCGGGCGTCAGCACCGTGCGGACCGGGTCGCCGAACCGGACCAGCAGGGCCTGCTGGCGCTGGTCGACCTTGAACAGCACGGTGTTGGCCAGGATGAAGGCGGCCACGATCGCCACGGCCGCAAATACCGTCGTCCCCTTGAGGCTGTTCATCGGACGGCTCCCTCGGCGGCGGCGGCGTTGCTGATCGAGGTCCGCGGCCGGAAGGTGTCGGACGGCAGGATCACCGGCGCATTGGCCCCCTTGCTGTCGATGATCACCTTGTTGGAACTGGCCAGCACCCGCTGCATGGTCTCGATATAGAGCCGCTCTCGGGTCACGGCCGGGGCCAGCTTGTACTGCTCGTAGACCTGGTTGAAGCGGGCCGCGTCGCCGGCCGCCTCGCGCACCACCTGCTCGCGATAGCCGAGCGCGGCCTGGGTGATCTGGGCCGCCTCGCCGCGGGCGTTGTTGGCGGCGGACTGGGCGTTCTGGGCGGCGCGCTGGACGTCGCGATAGGCTTCCAGCACCGGGCCGGGCGTGGTGGCGGTCTGGATGTTGACGTTCTGGATCGACACGCCGATGTCGTAGCGGTCGAGGATCTGCTGCATCAGCCGCTTGGTCTCGGCCTGCAGCTGACCGCGGCCGGTGGTCAGGATCGGGGTCAGGGCGGTCTTGCCGACCACCTCGCGCATGGCGCTCTCGGCGACGTCCTTGATCACCGCGTCGGGCTCATAGACGTTGAAGGTGTATTTCGCCGCGTCCGACACCCGCCACTGCACCGTGAAGCTGAGATCGACGATGTTCTCGTCGCCGGTCAGCATCAGGCGCTCGTCCGGCACCGGGGCGGCGGCCGTGCCGCCGACGTCCAGGGCCTGGGTGGCGGTGACCGAGACCAGCTCGGCGCGCTCGATCGGGAAGGGCAGGTGGTAGCGCAGGCCCGGGCCGGCGGTGCGGGTATAGGCGCCGAAGGTGGTGACTACGGCCTGCTCCTTGGGCTGCACGACATAGCAGCCCGACAGGGCCCACAGGGCGACGAGGCCGAGCACCGAGCCGGCGATGGCGCGCTGGCGGCCGGGGCCGCCGAAGGTGCGGCGCAGGGTCTGGGTCAGGCGGTCGAGCAGGGCGTTGACGTCGATCGGCGGCGGCGGGGCGCCGGGACCGCCGCCGGGGCGCGGACCTTCGTTGCGGGAACGCTCGCCGTCCTTCTTGCCGTCGTCCGGCGGCGGGGATCCCCAGGGACCGGGGCCTGCGTTGTCGTTCCAGGGCATGGGCGGCGTCGTCTTCCCGTCACTGCGATTTTGGCGGGGTTGTAAAACGGGCCCCGCACGCGGATATGAGAGCCCCCGCAGAACAAGGCAAGACAAACCCGTGACCGCAGCGCCTCCCGCCACCCCCGACGACGCCCGCGCGGCCCTGGACGCGATCGTCGATCCGGTCTCGGGCGAGGGCCTGGTCGCGGCCGGACTGGTGCAGGGACTGGTGGTGCGGGCCGGACGGGCCGGCTTCATGCTCGAGGTGCCGGCCTCGCAGGCGGCGACCTATGCGCCGGTGCGCGCGGCGGCCGAGAAGGCCCTGGCCGGCCTGCCCGGGATCGAGGTCGCCCAGGTGGTGCTGACCGCCCAGGCCGGGGCCGAGACGACGCGGGTGCGCAAGGGCGCCAAGCTCAGCGAGGACAAGCAGGCCCGCCTGGCCCCGCCGCCGGAGGCCGAGAAGCCGGCCCATGTGCGCCACGTCGTCGCCGTGGCCTCGGGCAAGGGCGGGGTCGGCAAGTCCACCGTCGCCACCAACCTGGCCTGCGCCTTCGCGGGCCTCGGCCTGCGGGTCGGCCTGCTGGACGCCGACGTCTACGGCCCCTCGGCCCCGCGGATGATGGGCGTCGATGGCGAACCCAGCTTCGAGGACGGCAAGCTGCAGCCGCTGGAGGCCCATGGGATCAAGCTGATGTCGATCGGCTTCCTGGTCGACGAGGGCAAGGCGATGATCTGGCGCGGGCCAATGGCCTCGTCGGCGGTCCGCCAGATGATCCACGACGTCGCCTGGGGCTCGGAGGCCGCGCCGCTGGACGTGCTGGTCGTCGACCTGCCGCCGGGCACCGGCGACATCCACCTGACCCTGGTCCAGAAGCTGCGCATCGACGGCGTGGTGCTGGTCACCACCCCGCAGGAGATCGCCCTGATCGACGCGCGCCGGGCGGCGGCGATGTTCGGCAAGACCGTCACCCCGATCCTCGGCCTGATCGAGAACATGGCCTTCTTCGCCGACCCGGCGACCGGCGCCCCGATCCCGATCTTCGGGACCGGCGGCGGCGCGGCGGAGGCCAAGGTCCTGGACGTGCCGCTGCTGGCCCAGGTCCCGATCGAGGTCGCGGTGCGCGAGGCCGGCGATGCGGGGACCCCGGTGGTGCTGCGCGCGCCCGACAGCGCGGCGGCGAAGGCGTTCGGCGCGGCGGCGGCGGCGTTGGGCGCGACGCTGCATCTCGCCGGGGCCGATCGCGCAGCAAGCGAGCCGGGGCAAGGCTAAATCAAGCCGCCTGCAAGTCGAGCCCGCCGTCGGCCTTGAACCCTTGTACTGAGCGTCAACTGCAGGCTTGACCTCGAACGCGCATCCTTGGGTCGCATTTGGCCGAGAGAATGAAAGTAAATCGGCGCTGGAAATGAAATTTCCAGTGCCGCTTGCATCGACTCAGCGCCAGGAACATTCAAGAACACGGGGCTTCGCGCGGCGGAGGGTTCGATGCTTATCGGTCCGACACTTCATGCCCATGGCCAACAACTCAGCGTCAAGCGCCGGCTGCGGTGGACGATGCTGGCCCTGATCGCGGCCAATGTGGTGCTGTGGACGGTGGTGTTCGGAATCTAGCGGCTGCGAAAGGCGGCGTTTGCAGGCAACCCCGGCGCCGCCTGGCGGGTTCTATCCGTGACGCTCCGCGGAGCGAAGAACGGGAGAGAGCCATGAACTTCGGCCAAAAAGAACAACAACAGGGCCGTCACTTCACCCACGGCACCAGCGCGACCACCGCCGACATGGCGGCCGAAGGCAAGGTGCGGCACGAGGACAAGCACATCGACGCGCCCCATGCCCGCAAGGCGCAGACCCCGCTCGCCGAGGGCGAAAAGCACGATCAGCTGGCCGAGAAGGTCGAAGGCGCCGAAAGCCGCCAGGAGGCCCTGCTCGACGAAGGCCTGGAGGAAAGCTTCCCGGGCAGCGACCCGGTCAGCGTCAAGCGCATCACCTGACGGCTCAGGCGGTCCGGCGCGGCGGGAAATGCTGGGCGGCGCGGCTGGCGAAGCTGGCCTGGCGTTCGGTCTCGCCCCGCGGCGGCTTGGGCGCAAAGGCGACGGAATCGGACGCCGCGGCCGGGCGAGGCCGGCGGCTGCGGCGGTCGCCGGCCTTGATGTCGCGGAAGCTCGCCGCGCCCTGATCGCGGGCGAGCTTGCGCAGGCCTTCGATCTGGCTGCTGATATAGACCACGCCGACCCCCAGGGCGTCGGCCCCCAGATCGGCGAACGAGGCGCTGCGATCGGCGGTGAACAGCTGGGCGACCTCGACGCTGGCGCCCAGCATCACCGCCGCGACCGCCAGGTCGTTGCGGCGCATGCGCGGAAAGGCCACGAACGACACCGCCACCAGCCCGCCGAAGGCGATGGCGTGGGCGGCCTTGTCGCTCAGTCCGAACACCTCCTCCAGCCCGGGCCAGGGGCCCAGCATCAGCACCGCGGCGGTCAGGGCGCCGGCGATCAGGACGGTGCGGGCGGTGGTCACGACATGGTTGGGCGTCAGCATCGGCTTTACGAACTCCGGTGGAGCCCAAAACCTAGCGGCCTTGGCCTACAAGGCCGTGAACGAACAGGGTCAACGGAAGATGACCAGAGGTGGCAGGCGTTCAGGCTTCCCCTTATCCCGCAAGGGGAGATGAGGGGGCGCGCCTAGGGCTTGGCCTTCTTGGCGTCCTCGGCCTTCTTGGCGTCGTCCTTGGCCTTCTTCCAGGCCTGGTAGTCCTCGAGATAGGGCTGGCGGCGCAGGACCTTGGAGGCGGGGTCGACGATCACCGGCACGGCGTCGCCGACCTGGACCCGGCCGGTCCCGTCGGCCATCGGCACGCTGACCACCTTGTCGCCGACCCTGACCTCCAGCGGCATCGGGAAGGGCTTGCCTGACGGGGTCTTCCAGCTCAGCGCCAGGTCCTCGCCCTCGCGGACCTGGACCAGCTCCGGCAGTTTGGCCTGGTAGAAATAGGCGTCGAAGAACCACTGATAGTCCCGGCCGGTGACGGTGTTGACGTCGGCGATGAAGTCCTTGGTCGTCGCGTAGCGCGGGGCGAAATTGCCGGGCTTGGGATCGACGCGGCCATAGACCAGCAGGCGCACGGCCTTGAAGAACGCCTCGTCGCCGATCAACGCCCGCAGCGTGTGCATGACGTTGGAGCCCTTGTAATAGATGTCGATGCCCGGGCCGGCGGTGTCCTTGTAGACGTCGTCCTCGCTCATCACCCGGCCGGCGACGATCGGGAACCTGTTGTTGGTCTTGGTCCGCTGGTCGTTGAGCCGGGCCATGTATTCCATGTCGCCGTGCAGCCACTGCGAATAGAGCGGCTGCATGTAGCTGCCCAGGCCCTCGTGGATCCACATGTCGTCCCAGTCGACATTGGTCACCTGGTTGCCGAACCACTCGTGCGACAGCTCGTGCTCGAACAGCCAGTCATAGCCATAGACGTCCTTGGCGTACTCGTTGCCATAGGCGTTCATGGTCTGGTGCTCCATGCCCAGGTGCGGGGTCTCGACCACGCCCAGCTTTTCGGAGCGGAAGGGGTAGGGGCCGATCATCGCCTCGAAGAAGTCCAAGGTGGGGGCGAACTCGGCGAACAGGGCCTTGGCCTTGGCCGGGTCGTCGCTCTTCAGATGCCAGTACTCGATCGGGAAGCTGTCGCCGAACCGGCTCCTGTAGGTGTCGCTCAGCTTGACATAGGGGCCGATGTTCAGGGCGATGGCGTAGGTGTCCGGCTGCTTCTGGCGCCAGTGGAAGGTGCGCCAGCCGTCCTTCTCCTCGACGCCGACCAGCACCCCGCCGGCCGGGGCCGACAGCGGGGCGGGGACGGTGACGTAGAAGTCGACCAGCAGCGGCTCGCCCGTGGGGAAGTCGATGCACGGCCAGAACAGGTCGCAGCCGTCGCCCTGCACGGCGGTGGCGATCCACGGCTCGCCGGTCGGGGCGGTCTTCCAGACGAAGCCGCCGTCCCAGGGGGCCTTCTCGGCCACGTGCGGCACGCCGGCGTAGCGGATGCGGACCTCCGTCCTGGCCCCGGCGGCGATCGGGGCCGGCGGGGTCATGGTCAGGCGGCCCTCGGGATTGCTCCAGGCCGAGACCGACAGGGCCTGGCCGTCGATGCTCAGGCTGCTGATCGGCAGGTTGCGGTCGAGATCCAGGACGATGCGGGGCAGGGCGCTCTTGGCCCGCAGGGTCAGGGTCGCGTCGCCCTCGATGGCCTTGCGCTCAGGGATGACCTTGATCCTCAGGTCGACATGCTCGATCGCCACCGCCGCCTCTTCGGCCGGCATCTGGCCGCCAGTGCCCAGGGTCAGGGCGGTGGTCGGCAGCGGCTTGACGGGGTTCACCGGCTGGGCGGCGTGGGCGGCGCCGGCCAGGGCCAGGACCGAGGCGGCGTAGAGGGCCGCGGTCCGGCGGAAGGGGATCAGCAAGCGAGCGCTCCAACGACGAGACTTTGCCGGCTCATCGGTAAGGGCGCTCGCCCGGGGCGCCAAGCGCGAAGTTTCGGGGGCGGATTTTTCGGCCTTGGCGCCGAAGGCCGGTCAGATCTTCTCGCTGATCTTGATCGCCGCCCGGCAACCGGCGCGGATCACCGCCGACAGCAGCGGATAGGCCGGCGCCTCGCGGGCGCCTTCCTCGATGGCCACCGCCTTGTGGGCCAGCTCGTCGTCGCGGAACTGGCTGAGCTCGGCCGCCAAAGCCGGGTCGCGGGCCTCCAGCTCGGCGACCTGGCCGGCATAGTGCTGCTCGATCACCGTCTCCACCGCCTCGGTGCAGGCGTGGGCGGCCTTCTCGCCGAGCAGGGCGGTGCCGGCCCCCAGGGCGAAGGCGGCAGCGCGCCAGACCGGCGACATCAGGGTGGGGCGCACGGCCCGCTCGCCCAGCAGCTGGTCGAAGCGGTCGAGATGGACCTGCTCATGGCCCTCCATGTCGCGCAGCTGGTCGGCGATCCGCTGGCGGCCGGGGGCGTGGCGCATCACCGCCTGCTGGCCGCGATAGATGTGCACCGCCGCCAGCTCGCCGGCCTGGTCGACCCGCAGGATCTCGGCCAGCCGGGCTTTCTGGGCGCCGAGGCCGGGACGCGGCGGGACGGGACGGGGCGAGGGGCTCATCTCAGGCGGCCTTGCGCAGGCCGGCCAGCAGCGAGGCGGCAGCCAGGCCCAAGGAGATCAGGGCGTTCCAGCCGGCCATCGACAGGCCCAGGAACACCCAGGCCGCCTTGTCGCAGGCCGGGGCGGCGATCTTGGCGCCCTTCAGCATGGCCACCAGGTCGCCGGCCGCCGCCGCCCCGCCGCCGCCGCAGGCGGCCGGGCCCGGCCACCACTTCCACTCCGCCCCGGCGTGATAGGCGGCCAGGCCGGCGCCATAGAGGAAGCCGGCGGCCAGCAGCAGCACCAGCGGTCGCCGCAGGCGCGCGGCCCAGGGCAGGCGCGACAGCGCCAGGGCGACCAGGGCCACGGTTCCCGTGACCCAGTAGACCTCGCGCTGCTTCAGGCACAGCAGGCACGGGGCCAGCTTGCCGAAGGTCTCGAAGGCGTGGGCTGCGCCCAGCATCAGGGCGCAGGCCAGCAGAGCCAGGGCCGGCCAGTTCGCCAACGCCGCGTCCAGCGGCGAGCGCGGCGCGGCCGCCGGGGCCCCGACCTCTGGAATCGGTGTGTCGATCATCATCCCACGCAGGCTCCGCCGCTGCTTCCCCCCAAGAAGTGGCTGGCCACGAGGCCGATGACAAGCAGGGCGATGACGATGCCGGCGAACAGGGCCAGGCGCTTCTCGATCACCGGCAGCATGGCCGGGCCGAACTTCTTGACCACCCCGGCCACCAGGAAGAAGCGCGCGCCGCGGGTCAGGGTCGCCGCGCCGACGAAGATCGGGAAGCTGAACTTCAGCAGGCCCGAGGTGATGGTCACCAGCTTGAAGGGAATCGGGGTGAAGCCCTTGGCGATGATCACCCACGAGCCGTAGTGGCGGAACCAGCACTCGGCGTCGGCCAGGGCGTGCGGCTTGCCCAGCAAGGCCAGCAGCCGCTGGGCCCCGTCGTGGAAGAAGAACCCGATGCCGTAGCCGAGCATCCCGCCCAGCACCGAGGCCACGGTGCAGAGGGCCGCGTAGCGCCAGGCCTTCTCCGGCTTGGCCAGCACCATCGGGGCCAGCATGATGTCGGGGGGGACGGGGAAGAACGAGCTTTCGGAGAACGAGATGGCGAACAGGCTGAGCGAAGCGTGGCGGGACGCGGCCAGGCTCATGACCCAGTCATAGAGGCGACGCAGCATGCGGGCTCCGGGTTTGACGACGGGCCGTAGCTAGCAGGGGGCCGCGGTCTTGTCGCGGCGGTTCGCGCCGCCGCATGCAATCCTATTGGAATTGCGGGCCTGGGTGGCTATCACGCCCGTTCGATGGCTTTTGCCGTCCACATTGTTCGAAAGATCCTCCGATGAGCGACACCCCTCCCGACCGCCTGGCCTCCAATCCCAGCAGCCCCCACTATGACGCCGACATCCTCGAGCGCGGCGTCGGCATCGTCTTCAACGGCGTCGAGAAGACCAATGTCGACGAATACTGCGTCAGCGAGGGCTGGATCCGCGTCACCGCCGGCAAGGCCGTCGACCGCAAGGGCAATCCGATGACCATCAAGCTGCAGGGCGTGGTCGCCCCCTACTGGCGCAACGACAACGCGCCGGAGGCCTGAGGCATGGCCCCGCGCCGCTTGATCGACCTGCCCGGCTTCGCCGACCTGGAGACCCGGGCGCTGATGAAGCCGTCGTTCGCCGATCCGGAGGCCCGGGCCCAGTTCCCGGAGATCGACGAACTGGCGCGGGCGACCTTCGGCCTGACCGCCGACGAGGCCGCCGCCATCCCCGATCCGCCCGGCTGGGACGGCATCGACGTCAAGTCGATGCGCGAGCAGGCCGAGGCCTTCGAGCGCGAGGGCTGGGACGTCACCGACGACAAGCGCCGGCCGCTGCGGATCCTGGGCCATTTCAGCCACCCGCTGTGGCTGGCCCTGCGCGGCGTGGCCGGCCATCTGCCGTTCGCGCCCGAGCCGGACGAGCATGATCCTTCCGCGACGGCGCTGGCGGCCGAGGCGGCCAAGTTCCGGCGCGACAAGCGGTAGGGCATGATGATCTTGGGCTGAAACGCCCATCCCTGGTCCGTCTCCCCGGCGAAGGCCGGGGCCCAGATCATAGGGCTGTGTGTTTCGGATAAACGTCCAACACGACGGCTGAACCTAGACCCCGGCCTTCGCCGGGGAGACGGATGAAAATGATGACTCAGTCCGAGATCATTCTGCGGTAGGGGCAAGCGCCTCAGCGCTTCTTGCCCAGCTCCGCGCCGATGTCCTTGATCGAATTGCCGACCTTGCGATGGGCGGCGACCAGCTGGTCCTTGGTCACGCCCCAGCGCTTCATCCAGTATTCCAGCTGGTGGCGCTCGCGCGGATCCAGGCGGTCCTCGTCGCGGAAGTCGCGCTTGCCCTTGGGAGCGGCCATGGTCGTTTCTCCTGTGCCTCGGCTGCGCCTATCCTGCACGCACGCCGTTGTCGAGACGACGGCGAGAACAACACCGGAGACCCGATGAGCGATCCCGACCTCGACGCCATGGCCCAGGACGAGCTGTCGCGCGCCCTGACCCTGACCTGGCGCGACCTCAACAAGGTGATTCCCTGGGGCGACACCTTCGAGGGGATCTCGCCGGCCGGCCGCAATGTCGAGGTCGAGCGAAGTTATCTGTGGGCCGACGAACCGGGCGGCGACATCCTCTGCGAGGTCGCCGTCTATGGCGGCCCCAGCCGCTACGACCAGGGCGCGCGGGCCCGCGGGGTGATCTCCGCGCCGGGGTCTTGACCCTGGCGACGGTTCTGGCCAAGTCCGCCTGATCCTCGTGGAATTTTCCGACCTCTGGAGCCTGGGCGATTGCCGCAACCCCTTTCGATTCCGTCGGACCGCGCCGGCTGCGGCGGCCCGGGCCTAACAGGCTTAACGGCGCCCCTTCGCTGGGCGCAAAGGCGCCCGATTGCGCAACCGTCGAGCGAAATGTCCAGTTCTCTGTCCGCTCGCCGAACCGCGATTGAGCCGCCCGCCGCGACCGCGCCAGATCGTCCGACGTCGATGCAAGCGACCGCTAGAGTCGCGGGCGTCCGGAGGAAAGGAACAAGGGCATGGCCGCGACGGTCTCACCAATGACGAACATCCCACCCGAGGGGGCGCCCGAACACGTCTCGCTGGCGGACTATCTGCCCTACCAGCTGGCGATCTCGTCCAGCGCCGTCAGCCGGCTGATCGCCCGCGCCTATGAGGACCGCTTCGGCCTCAGCATCCCCCAATGGCGGCTGATGTCGGTGCTGGCCGAGGGGGCGCTGACCCAGCAGGCGGCGGTGACCAAGACCGCCATGGACAAGGTCCGGGTCAGCCGCGCCGCCCAGGACCTGGTCGAGCGCCGCCTGGCCGTGCGGCTGAGCAACCGCATCGACCGGCGCTCGCATAGCCTGGAGCTCACGGCCGCCGGTCGCCGGCTGTTCGCCGAGATCGCCCCCCTGGCCCTGGCCTACGAGGCGGCCCTGCTGGCCGGCCTGGCCCCGGGCGAGGTCGCCACCCTCAAGCGCCTGCTCGGCCGCCTGGAAACCGCCGCCATCCAGCTCTACGGGGCGGACACGGCGCCGGGGGGCGGGTAGGGTAGGGGGCGGAAGTCGGGCGGGCGCCGCGCCTTCCCCTTCTTCTCCGTCATCCCGGGCCTTGTGCCCGGGACCCATCGCTCCGCCGCATGGGCAGGGGTGTGGCGCGCTGGCGCGCCAAGGCGGCGCACGGTCAGCTGAACCATGGGTCCCGGGCACAAGGCCCGGGATGACGAGTTTATTCAGGGCCAGGACGGCCTTCGCCGGGAAGACGGCGCTGGGGGATGGCTCCCGCGTTCCCCGCACGAAAGCCCACGCGGCGTCTGGAACTTCCGCCGCGGCTTTGCTAGACAACCCTCCCTTCGCCGATCCTCGCGGTCGGACCGAAGAGCGGGCGTGGTGAAACTGGTAGACGCGCCGGACTCAAAATCCGGTTCCGAAAGGAGTGTCGGTTCGACCCCGACCGCCCGCACCAGCTGTCTTTTCAATGACTTACGGCCAAAAACGGCCCAAAAGCGGGCGCTTACTCCGCTTGCCTGTCGCGCTTTGATTTTGTTGGGTTTTCTCCCGTTTTGCCAGAATGACAACAAGCGCCGAGCGCACGCAGAGCGCACGGAAGTTCTAATCATGTTCTCGATTCTTGAGGGGCCCGTTGCGTAGTGGGCGGCAGGCGGTCTGCCAGGACCCGGTGTGCGTCGCAAACAACCGTCCCGGGTTCTTGATCGACGGCCTTGTGGATTTTGATCGCCGCGTGGGCCGCGGGCGCCAACATGCTGTCCTGCGGCGCGGTCAACTGGGCTGCAATCCAGTGCTCGCCCCGATGATGGTCTGTTTCCGTTCGTTCGCCTGTCTGCGCTCCACTCACCATTCGTTGGCTACGAAACGACCTAACAATCGGAGCTGCGCGGCAGTTCGCTGGGGTGCGCCTGGCTCGCCTTCGTGGAAGTATTTCGAACTATGTATCCCGCCTGGGCATTCGACGCGTGGGCCGCCGAGGCGGAGGACAGGCTGGCCGCCAAGAGGGCGACGCCGCCCAGCCGCGTCGAATGTTTTCTAAGGGCCGGCAGGGGGCGTGATAAGGCCAATCGTCTCATGGTAAAGCTTGCTCCGGACAGCTTAACGGTGCCTTATGGTTCCGCTTGATGTAACCTCCCAGAGCAGATTATGACCCCCCTGAAAACCCGACTACGTCTTGCTTTCGTGGCGATCTGTGCGGCGGCGGCTTTCGCTACGCCGGCATTCGCCGGTAGCATAGAGGAATTCCCAACCGGTTGGCGGCTGCAGAATTACAACGGCGCCTACGTCGTCGTCTTCTTCACCGGCGCATCCGATTGTACGATGGGATCGATCCGAATGACCGGGACGGCCGATGACGTGAACCGTTTCTGGTCCACCGTCCTGGCCGCCAAGCTGGCCAACCGCAAGTTGGGCGTCATCTACAGCGGCGGGGGATCGAGCTGTGTCGTCGATAGCTTTTACATCCAGTCCTGACAGGGCGGTGTGGACCGTTCTTGAAGCGGGTCGTTTCGGAGGGCTCGAGATCACTGCCCAAGGCGGTCTTCCGGCGCGGGGACAGCCCCCTCGGGTTTGGGTGATTGGCGCCGCGATCGGCTAGCGGAAGGACTGTGTCAGCCGGCCTTCACGACGATCACGAACGCCGTCCTGGCCACCGCCATGATCAACGTCAGGCCGACGAGCTGGACTCTGAACGCTTTGATCATCGCCCGGTCGATCGCCACCGTCTGCGTCTCGATGGCGGCGACGAGGCGGTCGCCAGGCCGCGGCGTGGACATGGTCTGCGAGGGCGTCTTTGAAGGGGTCCTTTCGGATTTCAACTGGACCGCGCGAGGACTGCGTGTCCGTGTTTCCGGACGACGCTGGCCCTCGATTAAGCTAGCAGCACCAAAGTTAACTGCCGTTTGCCCGAGACCTGCATGTGCACCACGAATATCAGGAAGAAGGCCAACATGCTTTGAACGGCCGCCACCAGTCGCGCTCCACGGAGCCAGGCCGTGGCGCCTTCTGCGCCTCGGTCAGGGCCGGCGCCCGACCGGGCGTTCTTCTGTTTGGGTTCGGACATGGAGGCCAAGATCAATCGGTCGGCAGATTCTGCGGCGCTACTTGCCCAGGCTCGGGACCGACGCCCCAATCGGTCCGATCGCAGCCCGCGCCGAGCCCGGTAAGTCCAATGAGAGCCGCACGAACCCGCCCACGAACCTTCGTGGTTGAAACATCGGCCAATGTGCCGTTCCTCCCTTGGAGGTTGCGAAGCCCTTCGATTGGCGCTAGCGATAAGCTTGACCGTTACTGGCGCTTTGGAGGCTTCCATGAAGTTTGCTCTTTCCGCCACGCTTGGCTTGGCCATTTCACTGGCGGCGGGCGCGGCCATGGCGAGCCCTGCCGAGGTTCCCTGGGCCAAGCTGACCTTTCTGGGCGGCGGATGGACGAGTGCCACCCTAAGGGTGCAAACCAGCGGCGCCTTCAGCAATCCAGCGGGCTGCGCCATGACCGATGGCTATATCGTCGACTCCACTCTGCCCGGCGCCCAGTTGCTGGACTCGATCTTACTCACCGCCTATTCGACCAACCAGGACGTCTTGTTGGTCATTGACGGCTGCGCGTTATCACGTCCAGCCGTCATTGGCGTCTATATTCGACGCTCATAGCGGGCGAAAGAACAGTTGTTCGTCGTCGGGCGAAGGGGTTTATACAGACACCAACGCCGTTGCCGCGCCAGAGATAGAAGTAGCGCTGGGCTTATTGATTTGTCGCCGCTGTCATTAGACGCTTGCGCGACTCTAAAGGGGGATCTGAAATTTGAGAAAGACCCTGCTGCTGGCCGTCGTGGCCGTCGTGGCCGTAATGCTGCCTGCTGCGGCGAACGCGGGCCAATATTGCTGGTCGGAAAAGATCGACCAAGTGGTCCTATTGGGCGACAATATCTATTTCGCGACCGACAAGACCTGTCCGACCTGGTGCTCTGTCCCCACCAGTTGGTCCGCCGAAGCCCGCAATCGCGCCTATTCGATGCTCTTGACGGCCAAGGCGGCCAATCGGACTTTGAGCTTCTACTGGCCCACGGCGGCGACGGCCTGCGCGGTGATGCCAGCCTATTCGGCTCCCGATCAATTCCTGTTCAACAACTGAAGACCTCGCGCACCGGTAACCCTCCGACCGCACGACGCCGCCTCCCGTAGGAAACCCCCACCGGAGTCTTCCGTTAGGGCGAAACCACTAGCAGGTGCCCCTCACGCGCGGGGCTTCGCGCACCAGGGTCAGCATCTCCCATCGGCCAGTCAACATTCCTTTTTTCGCTTTGGAGTCTTCAATGCCGTCCAGATCTCCCCGCGAACTTCAGCAGATAAATCCATGGGACGTCTAACGAGAATAGCCGCGGTCTCGGGGGCCTTCATGTTTTCGATCGTGGGTGCGGCAGCGGAGGCCTCAACAACCGGACCTAGAGCATTCCCCGACCTGATTGAATCGTTGGGGATTCCCAAGCTGCTGGGTTTCTGATTCAAGCTCTGTGCTGGATTGGAGGCCAGCCTGGATGAGCAAGGCGTTGTCTCTGGATCTTCGCGAGCGGGTGATCGCCGCGATCGATGGCGGGCTGTCGTGCCGCGCGGCGGCGGCGCGGTTTGGGGTCAGCGCGGCCAGCGCGATCCGCTGGCGTCAGCTCACCCGCAAGCAGGGCGACGCGCGGCCCGGCCCTCTGGGCGGCGACCGCCGTTCCGGGCGTATCGAGAAGCAAGCGGACGTGATCTTGGCGCTGCTCGACGCCAAACCGGACATCACCCTGGCTGAACTTCAGGCCACTCTGGCCGAGCGCGGGGTGACGGTGAGCGGCGCGTCGATCTGGCGGTTCTTCGAGCGTCGGCGGATCACGCTCAAAAAAAGTCGGCGCATGCGGACGAGCAGAGCCGTCCCGACATCCTGAAGCGCCGACGGGCCTGGTTCGAGGACCAGCTCGACCTGGATCCGGCCAGGCTGGTGTTCCTCGACGAGACCGGCGCCAACACCAAGATGGCCCGCCGACATGGGCGAGCCCCACGTGGCGAGCGCCTTCGCTGCAGCGTGCCGCACGGTCACTGGAAGACCACCACCTTCATCGGCGGCTTGCGCCTGTCGGGCATGACCGCGCCCATGGTCCTGGACGGCCCTATGACCGGCGCCTGGTTCCTGGCCTATGTCGAGCAGGTGCTGGTCCCGACCCTGCGACCCGGCGACATCGTCATTCTCGACAACCTGCCGGCCCACAAGAACGCCGCCGCCCGCCGCGCCATCGAGGCGGCGGGCGCACGGCTGCTCTTCCTGCCGCCCTACAGCCCCGACCTCAATCCGATCGAGAACGCCTTCTCAAAGCTAAAGGCCCTGCTGCGCAAGGCCGCCGCCCGAACCGTCCAACAGCTTTGGCGGCCATCGCCCTGGCCATCGACGCCTTCACACCCAACGAATGCGCCAACTACTTCGCCGCCGCAGGATATGATGCAGACTGATCGAAAAATGCTCTAGCTATGTGACGTCCATTTTACCGACGGCCAGCGGGTATGTTTTCTTCACTGTGCAAGGATCAAGGGCGACGCCGCCAAGCTGTGGCGCCGCGTTCTCCACGAGGTTCGCCTTTAACGTAACGATCCCTGGTGGCCAGGCGCTTCTCTCAACACTTCTGACCGCTACGGCCGCGCATAAGTCGATCGTCGTTGTCGGCACCAGCGCTTGTGATTCCGGACCGGGCGATACGGAGGGCGTCCTCTACGTCGAAATGACACCCTGAAATAGGCAGCTCGGTCGGGGTGCCTCTTGCCCCGAGCGGCGCGACCGGTCGTGAGATCGGACACCCACATCCATTGAGGAAGCGGGCTGTCGCCAAGCTGGTAGATCCGGTTGGTGGCGGCGTGCAGTCCTCCGTCGACGCCTTCCCCAGCAACGATGATGCGGAATATCTCTGCGGGCGAGAAGCTGAAATCGCGGTCGTTCTCGTGGACGACTGAGCACCAAGATCAACGCCCTGGTCGACCAGGACGGCTTGCCGATCCGCATCGTTTCCCCGGCCGGACGGGCCTTGGACAAGGCCGCCGTCGCCGACCTCATCGCCGGCTTTCCAATCCAGGCCCTGGTGGCCGATTACGGCTACGATGCTCGGCGGCGGCCGGGAGGGCGCGGCCGGGGGAGGCGGGCCTGGATCCAGCGCATGGTGCAGTTCAGGCAGCGCCGCGCCCCTCCCAGCATGACCCCTCGGCACCAGGTTTTGCCCGCGCCGCATACTGATACCAACGGCTTTAGAGGTTGACCGCTGCATAGTCGCGCTCGAACCGCTGGTCAGCGAGGGGGGCGGGGAGGGGACGCCGATCCTGTCGGGCCTGCTGGCCGCCAGCCGCCTGCTGCGCGACCACGGCTTGGCGCTGGACGGCGGACTGGCGGCGGCCGTGGCCCTGGTCCTGGGCCGCGCCGGCCTGCTGGCCGGGCCGCTCGACCGCCTGCTGCTGGCCGGGCCCTGGCGGCGGACCACCGGGGCCCTGTTCTACGGCGGCTTCGCGGTCTCGCTGGGGGTGATGCTGACGGCCGGCGCGCCGATGAGCGACGCCCTGAGACTGGCCATCGGCGGGGTGCGCTCGGAGCTGGCCAAGACCCGGTTGCAGCCGGTGCTGCGGCAGGCGCGTCAGGGCGTGGCGCTGTCGGAGGCCCTGCAGGCCGTGAACGGTTTTCCGGCGACCGTCGTGCGCCTGGTCTCGGTCGGGGAGTCAACCGGCGCCCTGGGGCGGATGCTGCAGCGCTCGGGCAAGCTGGAGGAGGACGCCGCCGTCCGCGACATCGAGGCGGCGGCGCGCCTGCTGGGCCCGGCCCTGATCGTGCTGCTGGGCGGCCTGATCGGCCTGATGATGGCGGGCCTGCTGTCGGGCGTGACGGAGCTGGGGCAGGCGGCGTTGAACTGAGGGAGGGGAGTTGACGCGGCGCCTCAGTTCAATGCGAAGCTGAAAAATTTCCTCGCCCAACGGTTGCGCCCCGGAAGGCACAGCTCTACGGTCAAGCTGCGCAATCGGGGCGGTGCAGGGGCGGCTTGTTGTCTGTGGTCCCGGAAGACGCAGCGGCCTGACGGCAATATTTGAAATGGGTGGGTGGATGCGAAGGTCTGTTCGTGCGGGTCGTTTCGATCTTCTTCTGTCCGCCGGCTTGGTTTGCCGGTCCTT
>NZ_JBIXJO010000031.1:0-32037 GCF_052871235.1 Caulobacter sp. LARHSG274
TGAGGCCCAGGGCGATGGATGGGCTGAACTCCAATCCGATGGCTCCCTCAAGGGCCAAATCTGCTTCCACGGCGGCGACGAAGCCAACTTCGTCGCCCAGCGCCAGACTTCTTCAACGGCCTGCTAGCTGAACACCTCGGCCTGCTTCTCGGGGCCCGCTCCGGACAGGCTGCGGTAGGCGACCGCCGCGGGGGCGTAGATCACCGCGTTGAGCACCGCCCCCAGGCCGGAGGCCAGGACCAGGTAGAGCGTCCGGGCCGGGCTGAAATAGGCCGGTATCGAGCTGAAGTCCGGGCGGGCGAGCTCGCTGATCGTCCGCCCCGCGTCGCCACCCATGAAGGCGAAGGTCACGCCGCCATAGATCGCCAGCATGACCAGATAGATCGGGATCACCAGCAGGATGACTAGCAGGTAGCAGCCCAGCAGCTTCCAGAACCGGCCCTTGGTCAGCCGCCAGGAGTCGAACACCCGCAGCCGCCGCTCGGCGAAGGTCATCACCCCGGCCAGCGACAGCCGCACCGCGAAGAACACCAGTCCGGCCAGCAGCGCCAGATAGCTGACCAGCACCACCAGCACGACGCCGACCATGCCGCTGGCGCTCGACCCGCCATGTCCCAGGCCCGCCACCCCGACGGCGACCCCGACCAGGACCATCGGGATCATCAGGGCGATGGTCAGGCCCGTGAACACCAGCCCCATGATCACCGACAGCAGCATCAGCCGCAGCTCGTCGCCGCCGAGCCGCAGGCGCGTGGCCGGCGCCTCGTCCGGACGCAGCACGGCGCGATAGACCCCCGCGCCCAGGACCGAGGCCATGACGATGGCGCCGAGGATGGCGACCGCCTCGCCGGTCAGCAGGCCGGTCAGGACCTGCGGCGTCATCGTCCCGGCGGCCGGGCCGCTCATGAAGCGGCCGAAACCCGACATCGCCATCGCTATGCTGTAGACGACGCCGAAGGCCAGGGTCGCCAGCGCCCAGACCGCGACGACCTTCGGCTCGCGCCGCACCAGCCGGAAGCCCTCATAGGCGGCGTCCGTCACCTTGAAATCCATGTCGCCCATCCCCCAACTTGAGCCGCATCCTGGCGTTGCACGGGCAGGTTGACAAGCGGCGATCCCTGCCGCTCGGGCCTGGAAACTCGGATGAGCAGGGTCAAAGGTGAGCGACGGCGTCCTGGAGCGTTCACCGACCAATATCAAACGGCTTTGATTTCGATCGTTTCGCCCTCGCTTTTTGAACCGTCATCCCGGGCCTCTGTGCCCGGGATCCATGGTTCAGCCGACGGGGAGACGCCTTGGCGCGCCTGCGTGCTACTTCGCTGCCCTTGCAGCGGACAAATGGGTCCCGGGCACGAGGCCCGGGATGACGGCGTTGGGATGGGAACGTCCGGATTCAAGGCCCATTGGCAGGGTCAAGGGTGAGCGACGAACAGCCTAGGCCAGTTGACGAATTTCCCGAAGGAGCTGCTCGACTTCCAGAAAGGACATTGTCCTTTGACTCCAGTTTCCGGGCTCATTGAAACCGAAGCCTTCTTCCCATCGTTCGTGGTTAGCCCCATCGATCGGGAAGAGTATCTCGTCGCCTGTTTCGACCCGATAATTCGGCGCCTTGCCGCCGCCTGTTATGCCTAGTCGCAGACAGACATCGGGACGATTTTTCAGCTCCCTGCGTAGAACGTGCAGAGCCTTCGCCACAAATGTCTTCTGGTCGATCAGCGTCGTGCGCAGGTCTCGCAACGTGACATCCTTTGGCAGCGTCATTGACCATCCCCCAACCTTCTGAACAGTAACTCCATCCTGGCGATCACCCAGACCGCGTCCACCGATCTCGCCGGAAGCCCCCTACCCGAACGTATCCAGCACGTCCCGGCCGCGCAGCTGGGCGTAGATGGTCGGGGGCGGGGCGAAGACGATCAGCAGGACCAGGATCGACAGCAGGCCCGAGAACAGCGAGCGCACGATGCCGGCGGGCGTGAAGAAGGCCGCCAGCGAGGTCAGGTCGGGATTGAAGGCGTCGCCCATCGCCGCCAGGCCGCCGCCGAAGGCCGCCCCGATCACGGCGATGATCACCAGCAGCAGCAGATAGACGACCAGGGCCAGGACCAGGGCGACCAGATAGGCGCCCAGCAGCGGCCAGAACCGGCCCTTGGTCAGGGCCCACGAGCCCTTGATGTTGATCCTGCCGGTGTCGAAGGTCAGGGCCCCGGCGAAGGACAGCCGCACGGCCAGCACCAGCATCAGCCCGGCCATGGCCAGGCCGGTCAGCACGCCCAGGGCCACGCCCAGGGCGGCGCCGCCGAGGCCCGCCCCGATCGCGCCGATGATCACCGAGACCACCACTGCCCCGAAATAGGCGGCCAGCAGGATCAGGTTGACCAGGATCAGCACGGCCGCCTGGCGCAGTTCGTCGGCCCCCAGCCGCAGATAGGCGCCGGCGCTGTCCTGCGGCCGCAGCACCAGCCGGTTCACCCCGGCCAGCAACACCGAATAGATCACCAGGCTGTAGGCCGCCGAGATCAGGAACAGCGGGCCCATGCCCTCCATCGCCTTCAGGGTGGCCTGGGGGTCGGTGCTGGGCTCGGCGCTGAGCTCCATCATCGTCGTCAGCTGGGGGCCGGCCACCTTGATGGTGATGACGCTGACCACGAAGGAGGCGATGGTCATCAGCGCCGCCCAGACGGCCACCGTCTTCAGGTGCTCACGCACCAGACGAAAGCCCGACAGCGAGGCGTCGGTGGCCGAGAACTGTTCCATGACGCCGCTTACCGCCTCCACAAACCTTGGCCACGCCTAACAAGGTTCGGGCCGTCGCGACAGTCCCGCCTTCGGAATTCCGAGCCCGGCCCGATCCGCCTCGGGTCGAAAACGCGGCCGGGGCTTCCAACGTTTGTTTGAAACCGTTCGCGGTCAGGCGGCCGGGGCCAGCTCGCTGGCGTGCAGGTCGTAATAGGCCCGGGCCGGGGCGGCGGTCAGGATCACCATCTGGATGGTGAAGAAGAACGGCGCCAGCAACAGGTTGGCGAGACCCGTCAGGGCCAGCATGACGATGTTGGCCGCGCCCCCCGACAGGCCCAGGATCAGGCCGGCGACCACCGTCTGGGCCACGCTGACCAGGATGGTGATCACGAAGGCCAGGGCGTACATCCACAGCAGGTGCCAGAAGTGGTGGTCGGTCAGGGTCCAGGTCCGCCGCAGGTCGAGCTTGCCCTCGGCGAAGGTGGTGATCGACAGCAGCGACAGGCGAATGCCGAACCAGATCGACAGCCCGGCCACGGCGATCGCGCCCAGCACCTCCACCCAGCGGTTGGTCTCGACCGCGCCCAGGCTGATCAGCCCCGCGCCGATCAGCACCAGCACGGCGCTGGGTAGGGCGGTGACGACCAGAGCCACCACCCAGCCGACCAGGGCGACGACGAACTGCCGCGCCTCCTCCGCGCCGATCCGGATATAGGCCATGCGCCGATCGGCGGGCCGCACCACGGCGCGCATGATGGCCACGGTGATCACCGACTGCAGGGCCACGGCGAAGGCGAT
The DNA here is from genome assembly GCF_052871235.1 of Caulobacter sp. LARHSG274. Taxonomy (NCBI): domain Bacteria; kingdom Pseudomonadati; phylum Pseudomonadota; class Alphaproteobacteria; order Caulobacterales; family Caulobacteraceae; genus Caulobacter; species Caulobacter sp. LARHSG274. Next base: position 3,535 of record NZ_JBIXJO010000031.1, read on the forward strand.
CAGCGGCAGCAGCGTGCCCTTGCGCCGGGCGACGATGTCGACCAGCTCGCGCAGGTCGTTGGTCCGCGCCAGCAGGGCCAGGTCGGCGCGCACGGTGCCGCCGAAGGCGAAGGCCACCACCAGGCCCAGCACCACCAGCATGGCGAAATAGCAGGCGGCCCAGGCCAGCACGACCAGCGGCTTGCGACGTGTGATGCGAAGGCCCTCGAGAGCGGCGGTCACGGGCGAGAAGGTGGTCATGGCCGGAGGGTTCCAAAGGTCGGGGCGGCCTGGCGTCGATAGACCTCGACCAGGGCCGCGGTCCAGACCGGGATCAGGTAGAAGAACAACAGCACCAGGCTGGCCAGCGCTGGCAGCGACGACGGCTCGGCCAGGCCGGCGACCGCCCGCAGATAGCCGAGCGCCGCCGTCACGATCACCGCCGGGGCGGCCAGGACCAGGCCGGCGGCCAGCAGGGTCAGGACCGTGCCGCGGGTCAGGCTGAAGGCGCTGAGCACCTGGACGCGGCCGGCGGCGATGGTCGCGGCCGGGGCCAGGGCCAAGCGCAGGCCGATCCAGGCCAGCAGCGCCAGCGAGGCCAGGGGCGCCAAGCTGGCCAGGATTCCGCCCGGTCCGGACAGCGCCGCCCGCCAGGCCTGCAGCGAGGTGGCGTCGAAGTCCGGCGCGGCCGAGCGGGCCACGCCCAGGGCGACCGCCCCGACCACCACGAACATCACCGCCGCCACCACCGTCATCACCACGGCGATCAGCAGCTGGACGGCCAGCAGCCGCCACTCCTCGCGCCCCCAGCGCAGGCCGTTCCAGCCCCGGGGCCCGTCGAAGGCGGCGCGGTAGAGCGCGCCATAGGCCAGGGTGGCGGCGACGAACTCGAAGGCCGGGCCGAGGAACGCCAGGGACGGCGGCAGGGCGCGCGGCAGCAGGCTGAGCCCGGCGCCGGCGACCAGCGCCGCCCCGCAGCCCCGCACCCCCGGCCCCCATCCGGCCAGCCCGGCGCGAACGGTGCGTCCGATCGCCGGCGATCCCTCGCTCATCCAGCCCCTCACTTGGTCGCGACCCGCGCGAACCCGGCGTCGGCCGGGAGTCTAAGCGGTTCGCCCCCGGCTTGGCGACGAGTCGCGCCGGCTGTCACGCCGAATTTCGCCGGGCGTGGCCCTGGCGCCGCGCCCGTTTCAGGCCTGGCTGGCGCCGGAGGCCGCCAGTTCCTGATAGGCCTTGGCCCAGGGGGCGCAGACCAGGGCCATGGCGAAGCCGGACAGCAGGGACAGCACAACGGCCGCGATCGCCGCCAGCGGCCAGAACGCGTTCAGCCAGGCCTGCGGCGGCTGGCCGCTCAGGCCGTCGACCATGGCCTTGATCCCCGACCAGGAGCCCAGGGCCGCAACGCCGAGGACCGCATAGAGCACCAGCTCCAGCGCCGTCAGGATCAGCACCACCAGCACCGCCATGCCGAACAGCCGCCAGCCCTGGCCGCGCGTGAAGGCCCAGGATTCGAACAGCAGGAACTTGCCCTCGACGAAACTCATCGGCCCCGCCATCGACAGGCGCAGCACGCCCCAGACCAGGGCGCCGATCGCCGTCAGGACCAGCACGGCGATCAGCAGGCCGGCGACCAGCTTGCCGGCGTCTCCCGCCGCCGAGCCGGCCAGGAAGACGATCGCGCCGAGGATGAAGCCGACCAGCAGCACCGCGAAATAGGCCATCATGAACAGCACGACCTGGACCAGGGTCACCAGGGCCAGCCACAGCTCCGCCTTGCCCAGGCGCAGATAGGCCCAGCGCTTCTGGTCCGGTTCGAGCACGGCGCGGAACACCGCCCCGGCCACCACCGCCTTGACCAGCGTCCCGCCGACCAGGCTGATCAGGTTGACGCCCATCATGCTGGACTGCAGCCGGATCATTTGCGCCATGATCACCGGGTCGGCGGCGTCCGACGACGTCGAGCCCGCCGTGGGCATGATCTTGAAGATCTCGATGAACTGCGGGATCAGCGCCCACATCAGGCCGACCATCGGCGCGACCAGGGCCACCAGGAACACCAGCCCCCAGGCCAGCGCCGCCAGCGGCGCGCGGCCGATGACCCCGAAGCCGGCCGTCGCCGCGTCCGTCGCCGAAAAGCTCGCCATGTACTTCCCCCGATGCGCGCCGCGCGTGCGCCCGGCGATTCCTCGCGCCAGCCTACACGCAGGTTTCGCCGCGCGACAGGCGGAGGTATGAGGGCGCCATGAACGCTTCCCCTCCTTCCGTCGCGCCCATCCACGTCATCGGCGGCGGCCTGGCCGGCTCCGAGGCCGCCTGGCAGATCGCCCAGGCCGGCGTACCGGTCGTCCTGCATGAGATGCGGCGCGACCTGCCCTCAAGCAGCGAAGCGATAGGGCAAACTAAAATCCGCACCGACGCGCACCACACCGACGGCCTGGCCGAGATGGTCTGCTCCAACTCGTTCCGCTCCGACGACTGGCAGTTCAACGCCGTGGGCCTGTTGCACGCCGAGATGCGCCGCTGCGGCTCGCTGATCATGTCGGCCGCCGACCAGCACCAGGTGCCGGCCGGCGGGGCCCTGGCCGTGGACCGCGACGGCTTCTCGGCCGAGGTCACCCGCCGCATCCAGGCCCACCCGCTGATCACCCTCGCCCGCGAGGAGATCGCCGGCCTGCCGCCGGAGGACTGGGACAGCGTCGTGGTCGCCACCGGCCCCCTGACCTCCCCCGCCCTGGCCGAGGCGATCCTGCAGCTCAGCGGCGAAGGCCAGCTTAGCTTCTTCGACGCCATCGCCCCGATCGTCCATCTCGAGTCGATTGATATGGACATCGCCTGGCGCCAGTCGCGCTACGACAAGGAAGGCCCCGGCGGCGACGCGGCGGCCTATATCAACTGCCCGATGGACAAGGCTCGGTACGAGGCCTTCATCGACGCCCTGCTCGACGGCCCCAAGGCCGAGTTCAAGGACTGGGAGCACGTGCCCTATTTCGACGGCTGCCTGCCGATCGAGGTGATGGCCGAGCGCGGCCGCGAGACCCTGCGCCACGGGCCGATGAAGCCGGTCGGCCTGACCAATCCCCGCGACCCGCTGGTCAAGGCCCACGCCATCGTCCAACTGCGCCAGGACAACGCCCTGGGGACGCTGTGGAACATGGTCGGCTTCCAGACCAAGCTGAAGCACGGGGCCCAGGCCGAGGTGTTCCGGATGATCCCGGGCCTGCAGAACGCCCAGTTCGCCCGGCTCGGCGGCCTGCACCGCAACACCTTCATCAACAGCCCGCGCCTGCTGGACCGCTCCCTGCGGATGAAGGTCGCGCCGCGCCTGCGCTTCGCCGGCCAGATGACCGGGGTCGAGGGCTATGTCGAAAGCGCCGCCACCGGCCTGCTGGCCGGCCGCTTCGCCGCCGCCGAGCGCCTGGGCCGCCCGCTCGACGCCCCGCCCCCGACCACTGCCATGGGCGCCCTGGTCGATCACGTCACCGGCGGCCACCTCGAAGCCCCGGAGGGCAAGAGCACCTTCCAGCCGATGAACATCAACTACGGCCTGCTGCCGCCGATGGAGACCCCCAAGGTCGGCGACGACGGCGTCAAGATCCCGCTCAAGGAACGCGGCCGCGCCAAGAAGCGGCTGATGAGCCTGCGGGCGCTGAAGGATCTGGAGGCGTGGCTGGGCTAAACGGGCTTAAACGGGGACACACACTCGCGGCGACGCCTCGCCGGAACGACCCAGGCCGTTGGGCGAGTGTGTGTCCCCGTTTAACCACACTCCCGTTTAGAGCCTAGCCCGTTCAGGGCAGGACCCGCCGGCCGCTTCGCGCGTTCAAAGCCCCATGTCCGCCCCTCCCTGGCTCACCGACCTCGTGCTGCGCGTGGCCTGGGCGCCGCCGTGGGCGGTCAGCCTGGTGTTGATCCTGGTCGCGGTGCTGGCCGCCCTGTCCGTCCACTGGGCGATCGTGCGGGTGGTGCGGCGCTCCCTGGCCCAGGACGCCTTCTGGTCGGCCCTGGCGGTGCGCACCCGGCGGCCGACGCGGCTGGCCTTCATCGCCGCCGCCCTCAGCCTGGCCGTCGCCGCCGCGCCCCTGACCCCCGGCCAGGCGGCCACCGCCAAGACCGGCCTGCTGGTGCTGTTCATCCTGCTGATCGGCTGGATCGTGATGACAGCCCTCGACATCGGCGCGGCCCTGCACCTGCGGCGGTTCAAGATCGACGTCGAGGACAACCTGCTGGCTCGCAAGCACCTGACCCAGGTCAAGATCCTGCGCCGGGCCCTGTCGGTGGTGGTCGGAGTGGTGACGGTCGGCTTCGCCCTGATGGCCATTCCCGGCGTCAAGCAGTGGGGCGTCAGCCTGCTGGCGGCCGGCGGGGCGGCCAGCCTGATCGTCGGCCTTGCCCTGCAGCCGCTGCTGACCAACCTGATCGCCGGCATCCAGATCGCCGTCACCCAGCCGATCCGCCTCGACGACGCGGTGATCGTCGAGAAGGAGTGGGGCAATATCGAGGAGATCAACGCCACCTATGTGGTGGTGCGGCTGTGGGACTGGCGGCGGCTGGTGCTGCCGCTCAGCTACTTCATCCAGACCCCGTTCCAGAACTGGACCCGGGAATCAGCCGCGCTGATCGGCACAGCCATGCTCTATGTCGACCACACCGCCCCGATCGACCGGCTGCGCGCCAAGCTGGAGGAGATCGCCCGCGGCTCCAAGCTGTGGGACGGCAAGGTGGTCAATCTGGCGGTCACCGACATCACCGCTCAGGTGCTGGAGGTGCGCTGCCTGGTCAGCGCCCGCAACGCCCCGACCGCCTTCGACCTGCGCTGCGAGGTGCGCGAGAAGATGATGGCCTTCCTGCGCGACGAGCTGCCCGAGGCGCTGGCGCGGCAGCGGGTGGGCTTGGCGGAGAGCGCGCCGGACGAGGCGCCGCAAGCGGGCGCTGTCGCAAGCTAAGTAAGTGGTTTATGACTTATCGCTGGGCGCCGGTCGCACGGACTGGCGCGTGGCGATGCATCTGCCCTTGATCATCGGCCCGGCGCGGCTTCTCCATGGGAAGCGTCGCCGTCGGGCTGCTAGCAACGATGGCATGGCGGAGCGCGAGGGGAAAGACCGCGTGGTCGAAGACTTCGAGATCGGCGTGAGGGCCAAGGCGCGCTGCGACCTGATGGGCGCGGCGCCGTTCAGCGAGGCCGACGACATGCTGGTGCGCCGGTTCCTGACCCCCGCGCACGACGAGGCGCTGAAGACCCTGGCCTTCTGGATGGAAGCGGCCGGCATGAGCGCCCGCCGCGACGCGGCCGGCAATCTGGTCGGCCGTTACGAGGGCGAAACGCCGAACGCCACGGCCCTGCTGATCGGCTCGCACATCGACAGCGTCCGCAATGGCGGCCGCTATGACGGGGCGCTGGGGGTGATGCTGGGGATCGACCTGGTCGAGGCCCTGAACGCCGCCGGCCGCCGCCTGCCCTTCGCCGTCGAGGTGATCGCGTTCGGCGACGAGGAGGGCTCGCGCTTCCCCGCCTCGATGGCCTGCAGCCGCGCCGTCGCCGGCACGGTCGACCCGCGGGCGATGGAGATGACCGACGCCGACGGCGTTTCGCTGGCCGAGGCCTTCGCCGCCTTCGGCCTGGACCCCACCCGCCTGCAGGAGGCCGCCCGCCAGCCCGGCGAGGTCTTCGCCTTCCTGGAGGCCCATATCGAACAGGGCCCGGTGCTGGAGGCCGAGGGCCTGGCCCTGGGCGTGGTCACCGCCATCGCCGCCCAGAAGCGGCTGATGGTGCGGTTCACCGGCCTGGCCGGCCACGCCGGCACCACGCCGATGAGCCTGCGCAAGGACCCTGGCCCCGCCGCCGCCGAGGCAATCCTGGCCTTGGAGCGGATCTGTTCAGGGGGCGAGGACGGCCTGGTCGGCACGGTCGGCCGGATCACCGCCCTGCCCGGGGCCTTCAACGTCATCCCCGGCGCGGTCGAGTTTTCGATGGACGTCCGCTCCGAGGTCGCCGCCACCCGCGACGCCGCCGTCGTGGCGGTGACCGCGCAGATCGAGGCCATCGCCGCCCGGCGCGGGCTTGAGGCCTCGGTCACCCTGATGCAGGACCTGGCCGCCAGCCCCTGCGATCCCGGCCTGACCGCCTTGCTCGAAGACGCCGTCGACGCCGTCGGCCAGGCGCCGCGCCGCCTGCCCAGCGGGGCCGGCCACGACGCCATGGTCATCGCCGACCTCTGCCCCACCGCCATGCTGTTCATCCGCTGCGAAGGCGGGATCAGCCACAACCCGCGCGAGGCGGTCACCGAGGCCGACTGCGCCTTGGCGGCTGAGGCGATGCTGGGGTTCGTCGAACGGCTGGCGGCGCGAAATCCTCGTCCTTCGACAAGCTCAGGATGAGGATTTCGAATGCGATCGCAGCCTGACGCCCGACGCCTCCCTAGCCCTCATCCTGAGCTTGTCGAAGGACGAGGGCGACCCCACGAACGAACGACGAAGACCACCTCATGACCACCAATGCCTTCGGCGAACTCGACCACCCCGCCCGCCTGCTGATGGGGCCCGGCCCCATCAACGTCCATCCGCGTGTGCTGCGGGCGATGTCGGTGCAGCTGCTGGGCCAGTTCGACCCGGAATTCACCGGCTATATGAACGAGACCATGGCGCTGTACCGGCAGGTGTTCCAGACGGAGAACCGCTGGACCTTTCTGATCGACGGCACCTCCCGCGCCGCCATCGAGGCGGCCCTGGTCTCGACCCTGGCCCCGGGCGACGACGTGGTGGTGGTCAACGCCGGGCGCTTTGGCCTGCTGCTGTCGGAGATCGCGCAGCGCTGCGACGCCAAGGTGACCACGGTCGAGGGCGAATGGGGCCAGGTGGTCGATCCCCAGGCGGTCGAGGACGCGGTCCGGCGCGTGCGCCCGCGCCTGGTGGCCTGCGTGCATGGCGACACCTCGACGACCATGGCCCAGCCGATCGAGACGATCGGCGAGATCTGCCGCCGCCATGAGGCCCTGCTCTATGTCGACGCCACCGCCACGATCGGCGGCATGAGCGTGCCGGTCGACGCCTGGCAGGCCGACATCGTCACCGGCGGCCTGCAGAAGTGCCTGGGCGGCCCCTCCGGCTCGGGGCCGATCACCATTTCCGACCGCGCCGCCGAGCACATCTTCGGCCGCCGCCACGTCGAGGCCGGGATCGCGACGGCCGGCGCGGACAAGGGAAACGGCCGCCGCATCGCCTCCAACTATTTCGACCTGGCGATGATCATGGACTACTGGTCCGACAAGCGGCTGAACCACCACACCGAGGCCGCCTCGATGCTCTATGCGGCCCGCGAATGCGCCCGAGTGGTGCTGGAGGAAGGGCTGGAGGCCCGCTTCGCCCGCCACGCCCAGGCCGGAGCGGCGGTGGTCGCCGGGGTCGAGGCCCTGGGTCTGGCAGTCTATGGCGACAAGGCCCACAAGATGACCAATGTCACCGCCGTGATCGCCCCGGCCGGCGTCGACTACGACCGGGTCAAGGCCCGCATGCGCACCGACTTCGAGATCGAGATCGGCGCCGCCTTCGGCCCCCTGGCCGGCAAGGTCTGGCGGATCGGGGCGATGGGCGTCAACGCCCGCAAGCACGCGGTGCTGACCACCCTGGCGGCCCTGGAGGCGGTGCTGCGCGGCGAGGGCTTTAGGTTCACGGCCGGGGCCGGGGTCGACGCGGCGCTGGCGGTGTTCGCATGAGCCCGCCCTACCCCCGCGACCTCGTCGGCTACGGCGAGACCCCGCCGCACGCCCAGTGGCCGAACGGCGCCCGCGTGGCCGTGCAGTTCGTGCTCAACTACGAGGAAGGCGCCGAGCGCTCGGTATTGCATGGCGATCCCCAGGCCGAGCACTTCCTGTCGGAGATGGTCGGGGCCCAGCCGATCCCCGACATGCGGCACATGTCGATGGAGAGCCTCTACGAATACGGCGCGCGCGCCGGGTTCTGGCGCATCCGCCGCCTGTTCGAGGAGTTCGGCTTCCCGCTGACCGTCTACGCCGTCGCCCAGGCCCTGGAGCGCAACCCGCGCGTGGTCGAGGCGATGCAGAACTACGGCTGGGAGATCGCCAGCCACGGCTATCGCTGGATCGACTACCAGCACTTCCCCGAGGACCTGGAGCGCGAGCACATCGCCCGGGCCATCGAGATCCACACCCGCCTGACCGGCGAGCGGCCGCTGGGCTGGTACCAGGGCCGCACCAGCCCCAACACCGCCCGCCTGGTCGCCGAAGAGGGCGGCTTCGTCTACGACGCCGACAGCTACGCCGACGACCTGCCCTACTGGGACGACCAGCACGGCAAGCCGCAGTTGATCGTGCCCTATACGCTGGACGCCAACGACATGCGCTTCGCCGCGCCGCAGGGCTTCAACAGCGGCGACCAGTTCTTCGCCTATCTGCGCGACAGCTTCGACGCCCTCTATCTGGAGGGCGAGACGGCGCCGAAGATGATGAGCGTCGGCCTGCACTGCCGCATCGTCGGCAAGCCCGGCCGGATCATGGCCCTGCGCCGCTTCCTCGAACACGTGGCCAAGCACGACAAGGTCTGGGTGGCCCGGCGGATCGAGATCGCCAACCACTGGATCAAGACCCATCCGTATCAGGGGGGTGCGAGATGATCCCTTCTTCTTTTCAACCGTCATTCCCGCCCTTGTGGCGGGAACCCCTCTATCCGCCGCAGGTGCGGAGGGGTGGCGCGCCGGCGCGCCATGGCCCTTCACCGTCGGCTGAACCAGGGGTTCCCGCCACAAGGGCGGGAATGACGAAAATATTGGGAATGCCGGCCGCTGACGGAGCCGTCATATGAGCGCCCCGCCCCTGACCCTGGCCGACCTGAACCGGATGAACCGCACTGGCTTCGCCACCGCCCTGGGCTTCGCCTTCGAGCTGTCGCCGTGGGTGGTCGAGCGGGCCTATGACGCCGCGCCGTTCGCCAGCCTCGAGGCCCTGCATGCGGCGATGATGGCGGTGCTGGAGGCCTCGCCGCAGGCCGACAAGCTGTCGCTGATCCGCGCCCACCCCGAGCTGGCCGGCAAGGCGGCGATCGCCAAGACCCTGACCGCCGAGAGCACCGCCGAGCAGGCCAGCGCGGGCCTCGACCGGCTGACGGCCGAGGAGTTCGCGCGCTTCCACGCCCTCAACGCCGCCTATGGCGAGCGCTTCGGCTTCCCGTTCATCATCGCCGTGCGTCTGAACGACAAGACCTCGATCCTGGCCGCCATGCAGGCGCGCCTTTCCAACGACCCGGCCGCCGAGGTCGCCGAGGCGATCCGGCAGATCGGCCTGATCAGCAAGCTTCGGCTGCAAGACGCGGTGGCGACCTAGGATGGACTACGACGTCACGACCTGGCTGAACCTCTGCCTGCGCTGGCTGCACGTGATCGCCGGGGTCGCCTGGATCGGCGCCTCGTTCTATTTCGTCTGGCTGGACAACAACCTGCGCCCGCCCGCCCCTGAAAGGAACGGCGTCAAGGGCGAGCTGTGGGCGGTGCACGGCGGCGGCTTCTACCATTCGCAGAAGTACATGGTCGCCCCGGCCCACATGCCCGACCACCTGCACTGGTTCAAGTGGGAGGCCTACACCACCTGGCTCAGCGGCTTCGCCCTGCTGATCGTGCTCTACTATGTCGGCGCGCCGGTCTATCTGATCGACGCCAGCAGGCACGCCTTCAGCCAGGCCGGCGCGATCGCCACGGGCCTGGCCTTCATCTTCGGCGGCCTGCTGGTCTACGAGGCTCTGTGCCGCTCGCCGCTGGGCCAGAAGCCGCGGCTGTTCGGCCTGGCTTGGTTCCTGGCCCTGGCCGGGGCGGCCTACGCCCTGACCCGTCTGTTCAGCGACCGCGGGGCCTTCATCCATGTCGGGGCGATCATCGGCACGGCCATGGTCGGCAACGTCTTCCTGGTGATCATTCCCAACCAGCGCCGGATCGTCGCCGACATGCTGGCAGGCCGCCCGGTCGACCCGCGCCTGGGGGCGATGGGCAAGCAGCGCTCGGTGCACAACAACTACATGACCCTGCCGGTCATCTTCATCATGATCAGCAACCACTATCCGGTGGTCACCGGCCATCCGCTGGCCTGGCTGCTGCTGGCGATGATCAGCCTGGGTGGGGTGTCGATCCGCCACTTCTTCAACCTGCGCCACCATGGGATCATCCGGCACGAGTTCCTGTTCATCGGCGCCATGCTGGTGTTCGCCGTCAGCATCGTCGCCAGCCACAGGCCCAAGCCGCCGGAGGTGGCCTCCGACGTGCCGTTCGCCACCGCCCAGGCCATCGTCCAGAAGCACTGCGTGATGTGCCACAGCGCCGCGCCGACCCACAAAGGCTTCACCGCCCCGCCGAACGGCGCGGCCTTCGACACCCCGGCCGGCATGGCCCGCTACGCGCCGCGCATCCGCGAGCGGGCGGTCGACAGCGCCAGCATGCCGCTGGGCAATGAAACCCACATCACCGACGCGGAACGCGCCCAGCTGGGCGCCTGGATCAAGGCGGGAGCAAAGACCCAGTGACCACCGTGCTAGAGCCCCCCTCGGACGCCCCGGCCGACGACGCCGCCCCGGCCCCGCGCCGGCGCAACGCCGAGCGCACCCGCAAGGCCATCCTGGCCGCGGCGCTGAAGGAGTTCTCGGCCGCGGGCTACGCCGGCGCGCGGATCGAGAAGATCGTCAAGGCCGCCAAGTGCAACATCCGCATGCTCTATCACTATTTCGGCGACAAGAAGGGCCTCTACCTGGCGGTGCTGGAGGCCGCCTATGAGGACCTGCGCGGCCGCGAAGCCGAGCTGAAGATCGACTTCGACCGACCGCTGGAGGGCTTCTTCGCCCTGCAGCGCTTCACCTTCGATTATTTCGAGAAGAACCCGCGCATCGACGGCCTGCTGCGCAACGAGAACCTGCTGCAGGGCAAGTTCGTCTCGCAGTCACGCAAGGTCACCGAGACCGCCTTCCCGCTGCGCCGGACCATCGAGCGTCTGATCGAGAGCGGCCAGAAGCAGGGCCTGTTCCGCGACCATCTCGACCCGGTCCAGATCTATGTGACCATCGCCGCCATGAGCCGCTTCCACCTGGCCAACGGCTATTCGCTGTCGGTGACCCTGGACACCGACATGAGCCAGGCCGAATGGCGGCGAGAGCGGCTGGCCCATGCGCTGGAGCTGCTGGAGGGGTATCTGACGAAGGGGAAGTAACCCCAAATTCCTTCCGGACGGGGTGAACGCGCAGCGTTCTTCTCATCGACAGCTCGGCAGCGAGACGGCGCAGGCGCCGAAGTCGTCGAGACAGACGATGTGAACTTCTGGTCCCGTTCGGGCCGCACGCCACACCCTTGCCGCGTTAGACCCGCAGGCCGCAAAGCCCGTCGGTGATCGCCGCAGAGAGCGCGGCCGCGCCCGCCAGGCCCAAGGCCCAAGGCCCACAGGCGGTCCGCGAGCTCGCGGCGAACGCCATGCGCGAGCGGCACCTGGGTCCCCTCCAGGACGCGCTCGAGACGGGAAATGATCTGCCGCCGCTCCAGCGTGAACGCTAGACCGTGGCGCACCGCAACGCCCTGCGCCTGCTCAAGCTAGTCAATTCCCTGCTGGACTTCTCGCGCGTGGGGGCGGGCCGATCACACGCCGTCTTCCAGCCCACGGACCTGGTCAGCTGACGGCCGAACTGGCCAGCAACTTCCGCTCGGCCTGCGAACGGACCGGTCTGGCAGCGCCCACGCCGAATCTTTCGTCGCCGAGGCGATGCGGTGGCTGCCTGATGCGGATGACGCCCGACCCGACGCGGCCGGGGTTCCCGAGGATTTCGGCGGCTCGGTCGAGGAACGTCCCCGTGTGGTGCTCGCCGACGACAACGCCGACATGCGCGCCCACGTCAAAGGGCTGTTGGAGGCCGGCGGTTACGAGGTCCGGGCGGTGTCCGACGGACGGGCGGCTCTGGAAGCCGCGTTGGCCGGCCCGCCGCCCGATCTCGTGCTGAGCGATGTGATGATCGCCGGGACTGGACGGCTTCGGTTTGCTGGCGAGCACACAGGCGGCCTGCGGAGGAAGTTCTTCGCCAATCGATTATCCGATGACCAAACGCATCGACGTGGTGGAGACCCATTTTGGGAAAACCATCACTGATCCTTATCGCTGACTGGAAAACGATCCTGCCCACGATCAGGATGTCGCGAACTTCGCGATGCGTTCCTGCGCGGACCGGATCGGCTGGACGCCGTCCGCAGCGCGCTTGGGGGCTCCGACCTGGAATCCCAGCATCAGATCCGTCAAGGTGACGGCTTCCTGCGAAAGACCATGGCTCGCCGCGGTGGACTCCTCGACCATGGCCGCGTTCTGCTGTGTTGCCTGATCCATCTGGTTGATGGCGGTGTTCACCTGCGCGAGGCCGGTGGCCTGTTCCTCCGTCGAATGGCTGATCGCCTCGACGACGCCACTGATCTCCGAGACATGGTCGGCGATGCGCCGCAGGGCCTTTCCGGTCTGTCCGACCAGTTCAACCCCTTGGCCGACCTCGCTCGTCGAGGTGGCGATCAGCGCCTTGATCTCCTTCGCGGCCTCCGCCGAGCGCTGGGCGAGGGCGCGAACCTCGGAGGCCACCACGGCAAAGCCCCTCCCGGCGTCGCCGGCGCGGGCGGCTTCGACGCCGGCGTTCAGAGCCAGCAGGTTGGTCTGGAACGCGATCTCGTCGATCACGCCGATGATCTGGTTGATCTCGCCTGAGGAACGCTCGATGGCGCTCATTGCATCGACCGCCTGCTCGACGATCTTCCCGGAAGCCTCGGCATCCTCCTTTGCGCGGCCTACCACCCTGCGAACGTCGCGCGCGCCTTCGGCCGTCTTGCGCACCGTGGCCGTGATCTCGTCTAGCGCCGCGGCGGTCTCTTCCAAGCTCGCGGCCTGCTGCTCGGTGCGGCGTGACAGGCTATCAGCCGCCTGGCTGATCTCGCTGGAGCCGGATTTGATGCTTCTGGCTGAAGACACCACCGCGCCCAATGCTGACTGCAGCTTGTCGATCGCGGCGTTGAAGTCTCCACGCAGTTGTTCGTAGTCGCGGCCGAATGGCTCCTCCAGGCGATGGGTCAACACGCCGTCGGCCAGCCGTTGCAGGCCGCCCGCCAGCGCTTCCACGACCCTGGCCAACTCCGCGGCCCGCGCGGCACGTTCCTGCTCGGCGGCTTGCCGCTGCGCCTCCGCCTCCTCACGCAGACGCCGGGCCTCGTCCTCCATGGCCTGACCCTTCAGAGCATTATCCTTGAACACTTGCACGGCCTTGGCCATGGCGCCCACCTCGTCGCCGCGCTCCTGGCCTTCCACGTCCACGGTCAAATCGCCCTGGGCCAGTCGCTTCATGCGCTCGCCAAGCCGAACGAGCGGGGCGGCGATCTTGGCGTTCGCAATCCAGACTGAAACTCCAAGGCCGGTCAGGATCGACGCCAAGCCAAAGACCACCATCATGATAGTCGTCTTGGCCGCATCCTGTTTCAACGCCGCCACTGTTACGCCGTTCTCCCGCTCGAGGGCCGTGTTGAACGTCTTGATGTCAGCGGCCAGCGCGGTGATCTCGACATCCACGGCCGCCATCGCGCTCGCAGCGGCGGCGAGCTGATCGAGGTTCTCGGGCGTGAACGATTTGATGTCGGTGAGGCTGGGGAAGGTGCTGCCGATCGCAACCGGCTTCTGAGCTGCCTCATAGACGCGGTCGAACCGCGCCTTGAAGGCGCGGTACTGTTCGGCTTTGGCGGGGTTCAGGCGGATCGCGTCGTCGAAGGCTTCCGCGGCCAGCGTCCTGACCTCGTGGAATTCCGCCATGACCTGTTTCCCACGCGGCGAGGCGGGATCGTAGTTCATGGACTGGTACGCATTTCGACCGAGGCTGTTGGTGAATCGCGCCACCCCGGCCAACCGCAGGATCGCCGGGTCTACGCCATCGGTGATCTGCGCATAGCGATGAGAAAGCTCGCTCAGCTTGAAGACGCCTCCCGCCACCACGAGGGCGAACACGAGCGCCATGCCGATCAACGGGACCAGCGTCTTGGTTCGAAGCCGAAGATTGTCGAAATTCATCGTCGCGCCTGCCCCTGAGGGTCCTGGCGGCGACCAGATCGAGGTCGGCGATGGCTCGCCGCCTCTCAAAATCTCGCCAGGACGAGTCCCTTGCTCGACGAGATTGGCCTGTGGTTAATAACAAGTCGTTGACTGATGTTATCTGACCGTCGTCAGGCCGCACCGCAACCTGCGAAATACTGTCGCATTTTCTGGGGTTGAAGCCTTCAGATTTGCAACGCTAGACCTCCCACTTCAGGAAAGCATGTTTCATATTCGGGAACATCTGTTCTCGGCGTGGCGGAACGGAGGGAAGGCTCGCTGCTCCCGCGCCCTTATGCCTCCCTTACAGTCGAGGGCGGCAAACAGACCATCGCCCCCTACGGCGAACGACAGCCTGGCGCCAGAAGCGGAAACTGGCGCTGTGGCCATCCCCCGACGTCCAGAGTCCGCGAAGGGCGTGAAGAACGGCCATCCGCTGTCTAAATCGATCACGGCCCCACACTTCTCAAGGCGGGTCCCGCTCACGGAGCCGTCGATCCCGCCTGGCCCGTTGCGGTTGCGACCGGTCACCTCGTGCCGCTTCTAGACGCCACGGCGATGGAGGATGGGCATGTCCAGGCGGCTCGGGCTATTTGCCTGTTTCTGTTTTCTACTGATGTTCGGGATGGGGTCGGTGGCGGTCGGCCAGCCGTCAGGGCGGCTGATCGCCGCCGAGCTGCGATCCAAAAGCTTTACTGGCAGCAAGATCGGCCTCTCACCGCTGTGCAAGCTCACCCTCTATCTGCCGCCTGGCTATGCGGATCAGAAGCGGCGCTTCCCGGTCATCTACTATCTCAATCACTTCTTCGAGGATCACACCGCGCCCTTCGCCAACTATGGCGCGGCGGCACTGTTCGACCGGGCGATCGGTCAGGGCGTGATTGGCGATGTGATCGTCGTCACGGCCGACTTCTCAACCCCGGCCGGCAGCTCCTGGTACGCCAACTCGCCCGCCACCGGGAACTGGGAGGACTTCATGGTGCGCGAGCTGGTTCCCTATGTCGACGCGCGCTATCGGACGCTGGCCAGTCGAGACTCGCGCGGTGTCGTCGGCGACGGCGTCGGCGCCTATGGCGCGATCCGTTTCGGCATGCGCTATCCTCAGGTGTTCGGATCGGTCTACGGCATGCAGCCGGTCGGCGCGGGGGCGAACCTCCAGACGACGCATAGCCGACCCGACTGGGAACGGCTGGCGAAGGCGCGCTCGCTGGACGATCTGGGCGACGACGGTTTTTCGCGGATCTTCACCTCGATCTATCAGGCGGCCCTGCCTAATCCGGATCGGCCGCCGCTGTTCTTCGATCCGCCGGCGCGCAGCGTCGATGGTCGCGTGGTGGTCGACACCGACGTCATGGCTCGGTTCCATGACCACTTCAGCCTCGCCGCCCAGCTCCCGTCCTACGCGGAGAACCTGAAGACACTCAGGGGCTTCAAGTTCGACTGGGGCCGAGCCGACCCGATCGTCGACCACGTCTACGGTAATCAAGCCCTGTCCCGCCTGCTCGACGAATATGGCGTGCCGCATGAAGCCGAGGAGCACGAAGGCGGTTTCCGCGATCGGCATTGGGGCGAGCAAGGCCGCGTCTATACCGATGTTCTGCCGTTCTTCGCCCGCCATCTGGTTTTCGATGAGGCATCAAGATGATCCCACGCCGCGTGCCCGCCCTCTTTCAGGCGCTGTTGATCGCCACGGCGCTCATGGCGACGCCGCCAGCCTTGGCACAAGGCTCGCCTGAGGGCCCCCGGGCCATGATCAAGCTGCTGGCCAAAGGCGCTTCCAGTCCGCCGACCACCCTGGCCGATCTGGCCTGGCTCGAGGGACATTGGATCGGCCGGTCGGCTTGCGCCAGAAGCAGACGCTTGGGTCGCTGCAGGAACCGGACCTTCAGGGGCGGTCTCGGGTGAGCCACGAGTCTGGGGCTCGACGGCGGTTGTCATCCGCCGCCGGCCACGGTTCAGCGGTGACCCGCCGCGAACTAAGCGTGGACCGGCCGCCAATGGGGGTAAGTGACGTAGGCCGTCAGCGCGCCCTCTTCATGCGAGCGGATGGTCACGGCCTGGCCCTTGGGCATGTAGGCGATCTCGCCAGGACCCGCGGTGACGTCCGTCGATCCGGTCGAGACTGATAGCCTTCCTTCCAGGACGATCATCACGTCATCGACGGCGATCGTCTCGGCCAGGGTTTGGCCGGGACCGTACCGGCCATAGCCGATGGTGATCGGCCCACCATGGCGCTCATCGACCAAGTTGCCGACGAAGACCTCGGCTTCCTGTCCGGGGGAACGTTCCAACGACGCGTCCGCAATCGTGAACTTGCGCACTTCCATCACAGCCCTCCATGCTGACCTGACGCTGAGATCTCGAGATTGGATAGCCAAGACCGATTGCAAGCTGGACCGGGCGCCCTGGCTCGCGCGATCTGAGGATCGCTGGTGGCCACCTGCCGTAGGGAAGGGAGGCGGCGACAGTGCGCCGAGAGCTGAACCTAGGACCTTTCCACAATCCAGACATTCGAGACTGAACGCCGAGTGCGGCGACGGGGGCCTCTACCGGCGCAGGGGCTCGAAGCCGTTGGGCGTGAGCGTCATCGCCCCCAGTTCCAGGCCCATGCCCCGCGCACCTTGCGCGACAGCCTTACCGAGTTCGGCCATCACAGCCGGCTTTCCCTTCGCTTGCTCGACGCTGCCGTCGATCAGGGCGGACTGGATCCAAAGGGTCTCCGCGAGCTGCTGCTTCATCGCGTCGCCGCCGCTGGCGAATGCGGGCGCTTTCGCCAAGGCGCGTTCCGCCTGGACCCTGACGGCGGCGATGGTGGCCCGGCTGGGCGTGTCGTTCCGCCCCTGGGTCGCTTGCCAGGCGTTGATCCAATAGACGGCGTAGGCGTCCGCGAGGTTGTCGATGCGCAGCCCCTGCGGTGCGACGGCTGCGCCGATTTTCTCAATGATGTCGCCTGCGGCGAAAGTTTTGGCGAGCCCCTCCGCTCCGGCCGGATCGACGGCGCGCGTTCGGTCGACGAACTGCTGCAGGTTAGCCGCTCGTCTCGCCTTCGACGGCGTGTAGAAGGTGGACTCGGCCTGTGGATCGGGCCGCGCCGGAGCGGCCGCGCCGGTTCGCTGTTGTTCCCGCTGCTCCCGCAGCACCTGACCGAGCGGATCAACGCCCGTGATCGAGGGCGTTATGGTGCTCCAGCCCATGTCCTGGGCTGAGGCCTGTCCGACGATCCGCAAAGCCAGGGCTACCCCCAGCGCAACGGCGGCTCTCATGCCTGCTCTCCGTTAAGCCCATTCCGGTTGAACAGTGCCCATTTTTGATCGCGCCGGCGATGCGAGAGTGCCTCACCGATGCAAGCGGCGTCCCCGCCAGCCCGCGGCCCAGTGGGACGGCTTGGGACCCATCACGAAAGCCAGTTCACCGCCGGCGACGATCTGCTGATAGGTGACCAACGGTGTGTCGAGCCGCCTGCCGTTCAGGGTCGCGGACTGGATGTAAGGATTGGCGTCGCTGTTGTTGGCGGCCTTCACCGAAAAGCGCTTGCCGTTGGGCAGGTTCAGCGTGGCGCTCGCATAGAGCGGGCTGCCGATCATGTACTCGGTGGACACCGGATCGACCGGATAGAACCCCAGGGCCGCGAAGATGTACCAGGCGGACATCTGTCCGCAGTCCTCGTTGCCCAGCACACCGGTCGGTGTGTCGCCATAGGCGTCCCGCGCGATCCGGCGGACCCAGGCCTGGGTTTTCCAGGGTTGGCCGCCGAAGTCATAGAGGTAGCTGTAGTGGTGGCTCGGCTCGTTGTCGTGCCGGTTGTGCCCCCCGGCGAAATGCTCGTCCAGCTTGGCGTTGAACGCCGCCTCGCCGCCCAGCAGCCGGATCGTTCCCGGAATGTCATGGAGAGCAGAGAACAGGTAGGCCCACTCGTCGCCCTCGGTCCAACCCTCCCGCGGCGAGGCCCAGGTCCCGTCGAGATTGCGGGCCTGCATGAAGCCCCGGGCGGGATTGAACAGGGTCTTGTAGCGGAGCGAGCGCTCGGTGAAGCGGCGATAGCCCGCCTCATCGCCGGCGGCCTTGGCGATGCGCGCCACGGCATGGTCGTCATAGGCCTCCTCCAGCGTGCTGGAGGCGGATTCCGAAACCTTGTCGGCCGGGATGTAGCCTAGCGCGCTGGACCAGCTGAGGCCGGCGCGGGCCTCGTAGGGATCACCCGGCTCGCGGTCAAGCCAGCGGCGCGTGGTGTCGCCCTCCGGAGGGACCGTCGCGTCCTTGAGGACGGCGGCGTAGGCCAGCTTGAGGTCGAACCCCTTGAAGCCCTTGGCGACCGCCTCGGCCACCAGGGAGTCCGCGTGAGTGCCGATCATGATGTTTGTGTAGGACGGATTGGGCCATTTGGGCATGTATCCGCCCTCCTGGTAATCCTGCAGCAGCGCCCGGACCATGCCGTCGATCCGCTCGGGGGCGATCAAGGTCAGCAGGCTGTTCTCGGCTCGGAAGGTGTCCCAAGTCGAAAAGGCGGTATAGGCCTCGCCGTCGTGCACCTTGTCGTCGAAGGCGCTGTAGTAGCGCCCGTGCTCGGAGAAGAGCCTGGGATACAGCAGGGCGTGGTAGAGGCCGGTATAGAGGATGCGCCGCTGGTCGTCGCTGGCGCCGTCGACGGTGATCTGGCCCAGCTTGTTGTTCCAGATCGCCTTAAGCGCGGCGACGGTGGCGTCGAAATCCCATTGTGGCAGCTCGGCGTCGAGGTTGGCGCGCGCTTGCTCGATGCTGATGAAGGACGTACCGACCTGGGCCTCGACCACTGGATCATCACCGTCGTCGAACCGCGCGAAGGCGCCCACATTGTCGCCCTCGATCTCGGTTCCCGGCGCCGAAAGCGGACCTTGATAGACGCCGCCCTCCGACATCGGCCCCCGGAAGCGGACGACGAAATAGCCCTTGAAGTTGGACAGCTTGACCTTGCTCAGGTGGGCGTCCATCCGATCGGGATTGTAGCCGACGATCTCGCCCCGGACGGCGTCCACCTTGATCCAGCCGCGGGCGCCCGCGCGCGTCGCCTCGACCAGGATGGACCGCTTGGTTCCGGCAGGAAAGGTGAAGCGCAGATAGCCGGCATGGTCGGTGGCGGTCATCTCGGCGCGGATGCGCTTGCCCGTCTCGGCGTCGCCCATGTGAACGGAATAGTAGTAGGGCGTGACCACCTCATCGGCATGGCTGAAGCGCAGTCGACGGTATTCGGGGCTGGGCTGGAGCGAGCCCATCTCGGGCATCAACGTGACGTAGCCGTAGTCTCCCATCCAGATGGCGGGCTGGTGGGTGCCGATGAAGCCGGTGATCCATTGGTCTTCGTAAGCATACGAAGCGACGCTGATGCGGTTCTGGCGGGTCTGGGCGGTCCAGTTGGTCATCCCGAAGGGGGTGGTGACCAGAGGCGTCGTCCCGGCGTACTCGGGGCCGTTTTCCGTTCCGCCCGTGCCGATATAGGGGTTCACCCAGTCCACCGGGTTTGACTGGGCCCGCGCGGCGGTGCCGCCGGCCATCGCCGCCGAGGCCAGGAAAAGCAGGCACGCTAGAATCCCCAGCGCCACATGGCTTCGCGCCGGAAGCGCGCCCGTCTTTTTGGTCATCCTCATGCCTCTTGCGCGCTCTTCGTCAAATGGCCGCCGATTAGTGGCCAGAGCCCTGGGTTTGTCGAACGACAATCATTGGATGGGTTCCTCGCTGGACCCCCGACCTTGTCGGGCCGGTTTCGCGAGGTGGACAGCGGAACGTCAGCGAGCAGACGAGCTGGTCGCCGAAGCCGTTCGCCTGAGGTTGGAAGCCCAAGAGCTACGCGCTCGCCTGCGTCAAACGATGACGGTCGAAAGGCCGATGTGGGGATGGGGGCGCATGTCGACATCGCGGCCGACCCCGGCCCCGATGTCAATCGGCCCGATGTGGTCGAAGAAGATGAAAGGGCCGACCATCCTGCGCCTGGCGAAAGGCAGCACCCGGCCAACGTCCAGGCCGCCGCCGAGACTGCGACGCCGGGCTTCGATCACCATTTCAATCATGTCGTTTCTCCTTGGCGCAGGCTGTCTAGAGCCCGTCGCGCGATATTAGGAATCGCGCGACGGGCTCTAGGCTTTTGTTTTCGCATCGCTATTGCGGAAAACCGGCGGCCACTTTTCCGCGCGATGCTCTAGGCGGCCGCTCTGGCGGCGCGAATAATTGGCGCGACGTCCGCGCCGAGAAGTTCGATCGAGCGCTGCATCGCCGAGGTCTCAAGCGAGGCGGTGCTCATCTGGAAGGTGATGCGGGCAAGACCTCCAAGAGCCGTGCTGGCCTGCAGCATCTTGGCGGCCACGGTCTGGGGGCTGCCGACGAGGAAGGCGCCGTCCGGCCCGGCCAAGGCGTCGAACTGCTGGCGCGTCGGGGGCGACCAGCCGCGTTCGCGGCCGACCGTGCCGGTCAGATGCGCCCAGCCGGGGAAGAACGCGTCCATGGCCGCGCCGTCGGTCTCACCGACGAAGCCCATGGCGTGGACGCCGACCTTCAGCGTCGCCGGATCATGCCCGGCGCGCGCTCCGGCCCGGCGATAGAGATCGACCAGCGGCCTGAAGCGCCCGAACGAACCGCCGATGATCGCCACCATCAGCGGCAGGCCCAGCAGGCCGGCGCGGGCGAACGATTCCGGCGTGCCGCCAACTCCGAGCCAGACCGGCAGGCGCAGTTGATGCGGACGCGGAAAAACGCCCTGGCCGGTGAGCGCCGGGCGAAAGCGGCCCTGCCAGATGGGGTGGGCGGTTTCGCGAAGGGCCAGGAGGAGGTCCAGTTTCTCTGCAAAGAGGTCGTCGTAAGCGCGGGTGTCCAGGCCAAACAGCGGAAAGGCCTCGCCAAACGATCCTCGCCCGACCACCAGCTCGGCGCGTCCCTTGGAGATGAGATCGACGGTCGCGAACTCTTGGAAAACACGAACCGGGTCGGCGGCGCTCAGGACGGTCACTGCGCTCGTCAGCCGGATCTGGCTCGTGCGCGCGGCGGCCGCGGCCAGGATCACCGCCGGCGCGGAATCCAGAAATTCGGCGCGATGGTGCTCGCCGATGCCGAAGACGTCCAAACCGACCCGGTCGGCGACCTCGACCTCTCTCAGGAGCTCGCCCATCCTGTCGGCCGCCGAGGGCGGCTTGCCCGTTTCAGGCTCAGGCAGGATGGCGGCGAAGCTGTCGATACCGATTTCCATTGGGGATGCTCCATTCGGTTCAGTCATGCGGTGATCGACCCAGCCCGAGCGCCGACGGCCGCACGTTCAGAACCTGAAGGTCGTCTGTGCGCCGACCATCCTGATGATCCGCGCCGACCCAGTGTCACGAATGAATGGGCCGGGATCGAAGGCGCTCAGTGACCCGGTCAGGTTCAACTTCGGCGTCGCCTGCCAGCTCGCGGCAAGTTCGATCTGCTTTCCGATGAAGCGCGCGTCGCTGTCCTTGCCGCTGCGTACCAGTAGCCCGGGAATGGCGTAGATTCCGTCGTGCGTGCTCTCACGCCAATAGGCCACTCCGGTTAGCGATATTGCGACGTCCTTGTGCGGATGAACCGTCGTTGAGGGTCGCAGGTGAATCAGGTTTCGCGGACCGATCGGCGACAGCGCTCCGAAATACTTGCCGTTCGGGAAAAGCGGATTCAGCGTTCCCAGCTTCGGATCTTTCGGGTCGCCGTCGCCGGAAACGATGTCGGCGGTGAGGGCGACCTCGGGTCGCAGGGATGCGTTCCGGAAGCGATACCCCGTCTCGAACCCCGCGCCCCACGCCTCCGATCGGTGGCCGGCGAAGGCGCCACGCTGATACGCGGCTTCGATGTTCCAATACCAGGCGCCGTTGTCGCCGAAGATCCTCGAACCGAAGGTGTGCGCCAGTTGCCTGCCAGATCCCTGATCGAAGACGGCGTTCCGGTCTCGCAGGCCGATGTAGTACACATCAAAGCCGTTCAGATGCTTCGCGTCGAGCCACCGTGTGGCGTAGACGCCCCATACCGCCTTGTCGTGCGAGCGCCGGTCGTTGAATTCCCCCAGCCCTGTGTCGACCGGCTGAAGGTAGAACCCGGTCACGCGGCGCGTCTTCCCGGTAAGGATGGCTTCAAATCCGTCAAAGGGCAGTGGAACGCCGGTTCCATAGCGCCTGTCGATGAACCGTCCCGATCCAAGTGAAACCAGCTTCCGCCCAGCAGACAGTCGGAGTGAGTCGCCACCCGACGCCGCGAGGTCCACGTCGACAAACGCCTGCAGCATGTCGACGCCGGTCGTGTCCGCCGGCCGTTTCGGCCGATCTGTTCCTGAAATCGCCGAAAGGATCGGCATCGCGAAAAACCGGACCTTGCCGACGTGGAGATCGGC
This sequence comes from Caulobacter sp. LARHSG274, assembly GCF_052871235.1. Taxonomy (NCBI): domain Bacteria; kingdom Pseudomonadati; phylum Pseudomonadota; class Alphaproteobacteria; order Caulobacterales; family Caulobacteraceae; genus Caulobacter; species Caulobacter sp. LARHSG274. The sequence continues at coordinate 25,954 of NZ_JBIXJO010000031.1, forward strand.
GTAGGGCATCAGGCGATTCCAGACGTAACCATCGTTCGGCGATGATCCCCAGTTCGCATTCTCATAGCCTTCATAGCGTGAACGCGCCTCAAGGCCGGTCGTGAGGTAGGTCGCGCCGTCGTCGTTCAGCGGAATATACTTCAACGGCTCCGCCCAATCCCCCTTGCGGTCGGCCGGATCGGCGAGCCAGGACCAATCCTCGGAATATCGCTCGATGGTCAGCGTCGGGGCTCGCTCCATGTTGGTCGACACTTGCGCGCTCGCTGCAGAAGGCATCAGCGAGGCGGCTGCGACCACAAGCCGCCATCTGGCGCTCGCCAGCAGGGGGGCGCTGAGTCGATCGCCGTCACTGGACGACACACGCCTCAGCGCGGTTCCGGCCCGAAGAAGGTAGATGACGAGCATCATGCCAGCGGTCTGCAGAAATGCGCCCGGCCAATGCTCGCCGCCCATCCCGATCAGCCTGCGTTGTTTTCGACAGGCGTCTTCAGAAGTTGCTGTTCCCACAGATAGGCGATGCCGCTGCCGCCCATGTGCGAGATCATGATTTCAGTCAGTTCCTCGACGTGTTCGGTGCGCGCCCAGTCCCGCTGCCATTCACCAGCCAGGGCCATCACGGTCATCATGTTGGCGCCAGCGGTGATCATCCGCTGGATGGCGACTTGGTGAGACTCGGTCGAAACGCCGCCGCACGCGTCGGTGATCACGGTCACGTCCCAGCCTTCGCCAAGGGCTTGGATCACAGGCATCGCCACGCAGACCTCGGTCCACAGGCCGGCGATGATCAGCTGCTTGCGGCCGGTCGCCTTGACGACGTCCACCACCTTCTCATCCTGCCAGGTGTTCACCCAGGTGCGATCGATGACGTCCTGGCCCGGAAACACGTCGGTGATCTGCTTGAAAAGAAGGCCTCCACGACCCGCGATCACGCTGGTGAGAATGGTCGGAACTTCAAATGCCTTGGCCAGCTTCGCCAGCGCCGTGGTGTTGTTCACCACCGCCTGCGGGTCGTGGCTGTTCAGATTGGCCAGTTGGTAGGGTTGGTGGTCGATCAACACGAGGACGGAGTCTTCCGGGCGAAGGAGCGAGTCGAGTCCGTTGCGGAGCGTCATGATCATTCTCTGCTGCAGTTGTCGGAACATTTGAGGAAGGGCGTGCGCCGCAAGCGCGCGGCCTCATCGGACATTGCCATTCCCGTTTTCGACGCGGTACCACCTGACATTGCTACGCCGTGTCGCAGAACGAGGAACGCCAACTTGGATACAGACGACCTGCGCACCTTTGTCGAAGTGGCCGACGCGGGCGGTGTCTCGCAGGCCGCGCGTCGGCTTGGCGTCTCCAAATCCATTGTCAGCCGCCGGCTCTTGCGGCTGGAAACGGAGTTGGGCGCGCATCTGCTGGCGCGGACCACGCGAGGGACCGTGCTGACGGAAACCGGGGCGACCTTCAGGGACTATGCGGCCCGGATCAGCGCCGAGATCGACGTGGCCATGGAAACGATCCTTCCCGAGGGCGATCTGCGCGGGCGGTTGCGGATCTCGGCGCCCCTGACCTACGGCCCCACGCACGTCGCGCCGATCCTTGCCGAAATGGCGCGTCGCCATCCCCGGCTCAGTATCCAGACCTGCTACACGGATCGCTTCGTCGACCTCGTGGCGGAGGGCTACGACTGCGCGATCCGCATCGGCTATCTCCAGGACTCAACCCTGGTCGCCCGACGCGTCGCGCCGATCCTGGGCAAGCTCGTCGCCAGTCCCGACTACATCGCCGCGCACGGCGCGCCCGAGACGCCCGACCAGATCGCCCATCACGAGGCGCTCATGCAGGGCACGGAAGCCTGGCAGTTCATGGACGGCGAAAAGGTCATCTCGGTGCGCCCCCAAGGCCGTTTCAAAGCCGACAACGGCGTCGCGCTCGTCGCCGCCGCCGTCGCAGGCCTTGGGCTTGCCTGGCTTCCAGACGACTTCACCGACGAGCACGTCGCCTCGGGCGCTCTGGTCCCGATCATGACGCGCTATCCGCCGCCCGCAGCGGGCGTTTACGTGGTGCGTCCTCCGGGCCAGCATCCTGCTCGCAAGATTCGCATCCTCACAGAGCTCTTGATTGAATACTGCGACCATCCCAATCCAATGGCGGCGCTCGCGCAGGCCCGTAAGCAATCCTTGTCGGCGTCGGGCCGGACGGGGCCGGTCGGCTAGATTCCCCCTGGATGGATTTATAGGTCGGGCGCGCCTGCATCCGGTCCGCCGGTTTTAGGAGTTTGCGCCGCCATCCACGGTCAGCACCGTCCCATTGATCACGCTCGCGGCCGGGCTGGCGAGGAACGCGACCGCCGCGGCGATCTCACTTGCCTGAGCGTAACGGCCGACAGACGAGAGGCTGCGCTGGAAATCGGCGCTGTCGCCATCGGCTGGATTGGCCTCGGTGTCGACCGACCCAGGCGAGACGAGGTTCACCGTGACGCCTTGTGGACCAAGCTCGCGCGACAGGCCGCGTGTGAAGGACAGCAGCGCGGACTTCGACATCGCGTAGGCCGTGACGCCCGGGAACGGCACGCGATCGCCGAGCGCCGAGCCGATCGAGATGATGCGGCCGCCCTGTGTCAGGTGTGGGATGGCGGCCTGCGCATAAACGACCGGGCCGCGCACATTGATGTCCATCAAGGTCTGATATTGCGCCAGATCGAGCTCCGCGATCGACCCGGCCAAGCCAATGGCGGCGTTGTTGACAAGGATATCGAGGCCGCCGAGCGACGCGACTGTGTCGGCGACCGCTTGCTTGGCGGCGGCCGGATCGGCGCTGTCGGCCTGGATGGCCAGGCCGCGGCGGCCCAGTTTCTGGATCGCGGATACGACGGCGTCCGCGCGGTCGGGCGAGTTCTGGTAGGTGATCGCCACGTCCGCGCCGCGTTCGGCCAGGAGCTGCGCGATCGCAGCTCCGATACCCCGCGATCCGCCGGTCACGAGGGCGCGCTTTCCACTGAGATCAGTCATGTTCCGTCCATTGGGATAGGGTGGAAGGCCTGACTTCAGGCCCCGGAGACGTGCGACGAGCCGGTCTCCTCAGGGCATGGAAATAAGCGGCGGCAGATCGAGCGACATACCCGATCTTGCCGGAGGCTTGCCTGATCCTTCCAACTCGCTATTTGGGCCGCATGACAGCCCTGGACATCATGACCCGCCGTCTGCTGGACGACCTGACGCCGTTCGTCGCCGCCCGTCCGCGGACCGTAGGGGTCGCGACACCGGTTCCTCGCCTGACGGTCTGGTCGACCACGGCGCCGACGGAGCCCACGCCGGCAGCCTTCAAGCCGATGCTTTACGCAGTGTTGCAGGGATCCAGGGTGCTGTTCATGGGCGGCAACCGTTTCGAACTGACCGCCGGCACCTGCACAGCCTCGTCCTTCGGCCTGCCCTATGTCGACCAGTTGCTGAACGCCTCGCCCTCGGTCCCCTACATCGGCGTCGGCCTCGACTTCGATATTGCCAAACTCACGCGCATCATGCTCGATATGCCCAAACGGGAGGATCGCTGGGTCTGCGCGGCGGCGGCCGGCGACCTTGGCGGCCAGGTCGGCGAGGCGTTCGCGCGGCTCGTGGGCCTGGTAGCCACGCCCGATGACGTGGACATGCTGGCGGCCCCCTACGAGACCGAGCTCTACTACCGGCTCCTGCAGAGTTCGATGGGCGATACGCTTCGCCAGATCGGCCAGCGCAACGCGCGCGTGCGCCACATCAAGGCCGCCGCCGACTGGCTCGCCGCCCACAACCGCGAGTCCGTTGTCATCTCTGATCTCGCCGCGTCCGCGGGGATGAGCGTGACCTCGTTCCACCGGCACTTCAAGGCGATCACGGGCTACAGCCCCCTCGCCTTCCAGCGGCACATGCGCCTACTGGAGGCTCGAAAGCTGCTCGTCGCCGGGAGCGCCACCGTCTCGCGCGTGGCGTTCGACGTCGGCTACGCCAGCGCCTCGCAGTTCAGCCGCGAGTACAAGAGCATGTTCGGCGCCTCGCCGGTCGAGGATCTGCCACGGTGAGACCGGCGCGCAGATACGGATGCGCTGAGAACTCTGAGCTGCCGCTTCCGATCTGAACCGCAAGACCTGCGTCCGTAGTCCCCCTTCCCGGCAGGTTGAACAGGTCCGATTTCGGCGTGACAGCGCCAAGAGCGGCCCTTGGAGTCGCCCCGGACTCCGGCCCCTCAGACGCGGGCGCTGATGACGAAGTCCGACCCATTTGCACCAACTTCCAAACTTCTGCTCTCAGCAGGCGGGCGTGATGCCTACCTCCCGAACGTCGTCTTCTTCGGCGGTGATGCCGCGCCAGGAGGATGATGGGCACGCCCATCAGCAAGAAAACAACGGTCCTCGTCACTCAGAGCGCCGTCGCTGGCTCGGCCGCTATAGCCCGGTGCAGCAGCGCTAGAAAATGCTCCGAGCGCGGAATTTCTTGCCCTGCGATCGCCGAGACCGCTACGCCGGGCGTCCAGGAATTCATCACCGCCCCGCCCGACAGCGTCCGTAGGTTATCAAGGGTGATCTCGGCTTCGCGCTGGGGAACGCCCTTTCCGTCCAGCTGTCGCCGAACCATGCCCATCATCGTGCCGGCCAGGATGTGGGCGCGGGGCCAGACCACCCCCTCTCCATCCCAGAAGGCCAGGTTCCAGATCGTCGCCTCGCCCAGCAGCCCGCGGCGGTCGACGAATGCGGCGTCGTCGAAGCCACGCCGCCGGGCTTCGTGCAGGTAATGGGTCTTGGCGAATTCGCCGACATGCTTGATCGAGGCCACCGGCCGCTCGTAGTCTACCGTCGCAAGCCGCAGCGGCCCGGAGGGACCATCGGACGGTGGCGCCGTGCGGACCAGGACCGACGGCACAGCGTCCATGCTATCGACGGTGAACTCTCCTGGGCGCGTGAAGACCGTCGCCGTCAGCGACAAGTCCTCGGGGCCGGCGTCAACTGCGGCGCGGATGTAGTCCGTCACCACGCCGTTGGGGGTCGCCTGGCCGAACAACCGCAGAGACGCCTCGCGTAGGCGCGCCAGGTGCAGGTCCAGGCCCTTCACTTGCCGTCCCCGCACCTGCATCGCGGTGAAATGGGCGAAACCGGCAAACGCCAGCGGAGCGAGTTCCGCGGCGCTGGCGGGATGGCCGTTGATCAGGGCGAGGCCGACGCTGGAGGAAATGGACATGGACTTGGCTCCGAAGCGGGTTTGTGGCAGGAGCCGACTCTGTAAACTGTGACAGCGCTGTGAGGGTCAAGGGCCTGGCATGAAGATCGGCGAACTGGCGAAGCAAACCGGCGTGAGCATCCGTATGCTGCGCTACTACGAGGCTGAGGGCCTGTTAAACCCGCAGCGAACCGCCAGCGGCTATCGCGACTACGACGCGGCCGAGGTGCGGACCGTGAACCGCATCAAGCTTTTGGGCTCAGCCGGCATGATCCTGGCGACGATCCGGCAGTTCCTACCCTGTATCCGCGGCGAAGGCCCCGTGTTCGAGCCCTGCGATGAACTGCGGACAACCCTACGCGAGCAGATCCGTCGCGTGGAAGATAGCGCCGCGAAACTGGCCGAGAGCCGGGCTGTTCTGCAGAGCTTCCTGGCCGAGATCGAGGCGCCATAGCGCCGTCCGAGCACACGCAGCGCTGCCGTTCGCGCCGACAACCGCTTTTCCACCCCAGCTGCCGATCCGGAGGTCCGTATGGCCGACTGGACCGCGCCAATTGCTGCCGTTGACCCGACTCCAGCAAGCAGACGCTCAAGTGAGCTGCTCGGTGCGGATATGCCCCGACCGTACTCCGATCAGGCACTTGGATGAGCAGGTCTGTGTACTCCTAGAATTCTTCCCATTCGTCGCCGGCCGGCTGGGCCGAGCCGGTGAAGGCGGCGAGCTTGGCCTGGGCGGCGCGAACCGGGTTGACGCCCGGGCGGCTGGCCGCGCTGGCCGGGGCGACCGCGGGACGGGCGAGCGGACGCGAGGCCGTCGGCGGCGCGGTGGCGCGACGGGTCGGGGCGGCGCGGGCGGCCTGGACGCCGCCGACCTGGAAGCGGCCGATCATCTGCAGCAGTTGGTTGGCCTCGCCCT
>NZ_JBIXJO010000032.1:0-29190 GCF_052871235.1 Caulobacter sp. LARHSG274
GCTCCGCCTCTTCCAACTCCACCGCCGGCAACTCCCGACCCACCATCCCGCAGCCTCCCTAAAACCAAGAGAGTCTGTCACGACTGAGTCGATACCGAGTCCGCGAACTTCTGAGTCAGGACACTAGAGCTGCGCCCGCTCGGTCGCGGCGATGAAGCCGCCCCCCAGCACCCGCTCGGGGTCGGCGGGGTCGTAGAGCACGCAGGCCTGGCCGGGAGCGACGCCTTCTTCCAGGACGTCGAACACCAGGCGCGCCTGACCGTCCGCCAGGGCCAGGCGGCCGGGGACCGGTTCGCGGGTCGAGCGCACGCGGGCCAGCACCGGCGCGCCGGCGGCGGCGGCGGCCTCCAGGCTGGCCTCGACCCCCAGCCAGTTGCCTTCCTTCAGCGACAGGGCCTGGGTCAGCAGGGCCTCGCGCGGGCCGACGATCACCTGGCGCTTGTCGGCGTCGATGCGGACCACGAACAGCGGGTCGCCGACGGCGATGTTCAGGCCGCGGCGCTGGCCGATGGTGTAGCGGGTGACGCCCTCGTGGCGGCCGAGCACCCGGCCGTCCATATGCACCATGTCGCCGGGCAGGGCCCCCTGCGGCCGGATGCGGTCGATCACCGTGGTGTACTTGCCCTCGGGCACGAAGCAGATGTCCTGGCTGTCGGGCTTGTCGGCGATGGCCAGGCCCAGCTCGGCGGCCACCTGGCGCACGGTCGGCTTGTCCAGGCCGCCCAGCGGGAAGCGCAGGAAGTCCAGCTGCTCGGCCGTGGTGGCGAACAGGAAATAGCTCTGGTCCTTGGCCGGGTCGGCGGCGCGGCGCAGCTGCGGCCGGTTGGCCCCCGCGGCGAAGCTGCGCTGCACATAGTGGCCGGTGGCCATGGCCTCGGCCCCCAGGTCGCGGGCGACGTCCAACAGGTCGCGGAACTTGACGGTCTGATTGCAGCGCACGCAGGGGATCGGGGTCTCGCCGCGCAGATAGGCGTCGGCGAACTCCTCGATCACCTGTTCCTTGAAGCGGCTTTCGTAGTCGAGGACATAGTGCGGGATGCCGATCCGCTCGGCCGCCATCCGGGCGTCCATGATGTCCTGGCCGGCGCAGCAGGCGCCCTTCTTGGCGATGGCCGCGCCATGGTCGTAGAGCTGCAGGGTGACGCCGACCACGTCATAGCCGGCCTTGGCCAGCAGGGCGGCGGTGACGGTGGAGTCGACCCCGCCCGACATCGCCGCGATGATCCGCGTCCCGACCGGCAGGCCGACGGCCAGGCGCGCAGCCTCGACGGCGCGGTCGAGGGCTGAGGCGGCGGTGCTCGTGCTGTCGATCGGGGCGAGGATGGCGTCCATCGCGCGCATATAGCGGCTTGGGGCCGGTTTTGCGAGGTTTGGGGCGCAGTTGCTACTTCAACACATTCAGCAGCGACGAATTCTGCAGGCTCGCGAACACCTGGGCCGAGGCCTGGACCGCCAGCTTGGCCGACTCCAGCCGGGTGACCGCCTCGGCCATGTCGACGTCGGTGATGCCGCCGACCATGGTGCTCAGGGTGTCGGCCTGGCTCTTCAGGTCGGTCTGGGCGGTGTCGAAGCGCTTCTGGTTGAGGCCGTTCTTGGCCTGGGCGTCGGTGAGGCCGGTGCGGGCGGCGTCGAAGGTCGGCAGCAGGCCCTTGAGGAAGTTGCTCTGGGTCTCGGTCAGCTTGCCCGTGAACGGGCCGTTGGCGTCGACATAGGCCTGCACCTGCTTGAAGGCGTTGAACACCCCCGTGCCCAGCTGGTCGGCCAGCACGCCGGTGTCGACCGAGGTGGTGTCGTCGATGCGGTTGCTGGTGACGTACTGGTCGTTCTGGAACAGCGAGGCGGTGCTCGGCGCGGCGGTCAGGTCGGCCATGGTGGCGGCGGTCGTCGGCTGGGTGTCGGACTTGGCGCCGGCGAAGACGTAGCGGCCGTTGGACTTGGCGTTCAGGCCCTGGATCACGTCGCCGAACGCGCCGCCCAGCGACTGCATCAGGGTTTCGGCGCTGCCGGCGGCGATGGCGTTGGCGATCGCCTCGCGGGCGTCCTGGGTGGCGTCGCCGACCTGGCCGATGCTGGTGTCCTGCACGTCGAGGCGATTGGAGACCATGCTGGTCTGGTCGAGGAAGCCGGCGACCTTGGCCTGGGCGCTGCGCATGGCGGTCAGCACCTCGGCGTTCTTGGCATAGCCCTTCAGGTCGTTGGCGTTCTTCTGGCTGGACACCTGTTCGCCGGCCACGCTCTGCAGCACCTGGGCGCGCATCAGGTTGCTGGTCATCACGCCGAAATTGCCGGAGGTGGAGACGCGGGTCATGGCTTGAACCTATGAAACGATGTTGGTGAGGACATCGAACATGTCCTTCGTCGCCTGGATCAGGCGGGCGGAGGCGTTGAACGCCTGCTGGTAGGTGGTCAGGTTGACCAGCTCCTCGTCGAGGTTGACGCCCTCCTGCGACTGGCGCTGGGCGTTGACCTCGGTCTGGACCCCGGCCGAGGATTCCTTGCGGCTGGTGGCGGCGGCGGCCTTGCGGGCGACCGAGCCGCTGAAGTCGGCGCCGTAGCTGAGCACGCTCTTGGTGGCGGCGCTCATGTCGCCGGCGGCGGCGAAGCTGGTGGTGACGTCGCCGGCCTTGGCCATGGCCAGGGCCCCGCGGCCGTCGCCGACCGCCAGGGCCGCGACCCCGGCCGCGACGGTCAGGTCCAGCTTGGCGAAGGGCAGGCGGGTCGGATTGGCCGCCATGGTCGGATCGACCGAGAACTGGTCGCCGCGGGTGCTGCGCTCGGTCGGGCCGATGCCGAACAACTGGCTGAGCGAGGGGCCGTTGGTCCCGCGCTGGGTGGCGTCGGACACCACCGACAGGCTGACCGGGGTGGCGGTGTTGGAGGTGAAGCTCAGCTCGCCCTTCGAACCCAGGGCGAAGGCGCCGTACAGGCCCACGCCGCCGTTGCGGGCGTTCAGGCCGTCGATCAGCTCCTGCATCGTGCCGGTCCCCGTGGGCACGGTGACCTTGACGTCGCGGATGCGGCCGCCGTCCAGGTCGGTGACGCGCAGGGTGATGGATTGGCCGGCGGCGAAGCCGCTCTGGTCGCCGGCCAGCATGCCGGTCTCGTAGGGCGAATAGCCGTTCGAACGGATGACGTCGTTGAGGCCGAAATACTGGCTGAAGCCCTTGCCGGCCTTGGTCGAGGGGGTGGTGGCGTCATCGACGATGGCGATGCCGTTGGTCGCGCTGGCGGTCTGCAGGCTGAGCGCGCCGTTGTTGAAGCTCGCCGTGCCTAGGCCGCCGAGGGCGGTGGTCAGCTGGGTCGTGAAATTGGTGTTGTTGAAGCTCGGGCCGGGCAGGCCGTCGACGGTCATGCTGCCCGTGGTGAAGTCGATGTCGACCCGCTTCTGGATGACGCCGGCGGCGTTGGTGATGGCGACCGTGGTCTTGCCGGTGAAGTTCTTGAAGGCCGAGTCGGAGTCGAGCCCAGTGTCGCGGCCGGTCATGCTGGCCGGGGCCGGCACCGAGGAGGAGGCGTTCGAGGCGCGGTTCAGCTCTTGGGCGGCCCGGGTGACGAATTCGCCCAGCTGCTCGGACATTGCCGGCAGCTCCTTGTTGCGCAGCTCCAGCAGGCCCTTGATCTCGCCGCTGGAGATGTTGAGCGGCATGACCTGGCCGCCGCTGTTGGCGGTGACCACGGTCAGGAAGCCGCTGGCGCCGCCGGACTGGTTGTAGGTCACCGTGGCCGGGCCGTCTCCGGCCAGGCTGACGCCCTCGGTCGAGCGCACCATCACCCCGCCGTTGGCGCGTCCGCTGACCTGGATGTTCATCAAGGACGACAGCTCGTCGATCAGGCCGCCCTGGACGTTCTCCGAACCGGTGGCGTCGGCGCCGGACATCTGGGCGCGGGTGATGTCGACGTTCAGGCTGTCGATCTGCTTGAGCAGGTCGTTGACGCGCGAGACGTCGCCGCCGATGCGGTTGTCGGCGTCCTTGGCCAGGCCCGAAAGCGAGGCGGTGATGCGCTTGCTCTCGCCCAGGAAGTCGTCGACCTTGGTGATCGCCTGGCTGCGCAGCAGGGTCGAGGACGGATCGTCCACCGCCGCCGAGAAGGCCGAGAAGATGTCGTCCAGGGTCGAGAAGTAGTTGGTGTCGGCGCTGGGGTCGCCGAACAGCTGCTGGGCGCTGTCCATGGCCGTCGCCACGGCCGAGGCCTGGCCGCTGTCGGAGGCGGCGTTCAGGCTGGCGGCCTGCATGTACTTGTCGGTGGCCCGCTTGATGGCGTCGATATTGACGCCCACGCCCATGCCGCTGGAGATCAGGTTCGACTGGCTGATCGTCTTGCGGACATAGCCGGCGGTGTTGATGTTGGCGATGTTGTCGGAAACGACGCGCAGGCCCGTCTGGGACGCCATCATGCCCGAGGTCGCGATATTGAGGATGCTGTTCAGCGACATCAGTCTTCTCCAGCCCGCTCGGCAAAGCAGGAACGGCACGACGCGGCCTTGCCCGGCGAAATCTGCCGGGCGTGGCGGGGGGCGGCCCCTTCGATCATGTTCAAGCCATTGAATTGCATGGCGTTTCGTTCCTGACGTCGAGCAAGCGACAGGAAGTCATGCGCAAGGAGGGCGCCAACTGCGGGTGAGGCGCGACGACGCGGCAAGCCGCACCCCTTCAACCCGGTTCGACTCGGCAAAAAGCGCCGTGGTCGGTCGATCTGAAGTGGTAAATTCTTACTTAACTTCAATCTATTCAATGAGTTGATCGGCGCTGGCGAGTTGGCCCGGCGGTTGCTGAGGAAGGAGCGGATCAAGGCGTGTCCTCTCCGGGCCGCCATCCTCCGTGGACTTCATCGCCGCATGACCGCGATCGCCGCCAGCAACGCCGTCTCCTCGCTGCCGACCCCCGCTGTCGGCGGGTTCGACAAGGACGCGGCCGAAGGGTTCGGCGCGCTGCTGGCCCAGGCCGGAAGCGCGACCCCCGCGAAGGACAAGCCTTCCGCCCAGGACGCCAAGAGCCAGGACGGCAAGGCGGCCGACGCCCAGACCGCGACGGCCAAGGCCGCGACGGCCAAGGCTGTCGACGGCAAGATCGCCGACAAGGCGGCGGACAAGGCCGCGGACGACAAGGTTTCGGACGCCAAGGCCTCCGACAGAGCTGAAGCCAAAGCCTCCGACAAAGCTGACGCCAAGGCCGAGGCCAGCGACAGCAAGGACAGCAAGGACCCGGCCGCCACGGTGGCCGAGGATGCGGCCCCGGCCAAGGACGCTTCGAGCGCCAACGCGGCCGCCAACCCGGCCGACGCCGTCGCCCAGGCCGCCGCGACCCTGATCGCGGCCATGCAAGTTCCCCAGGCTCCGGCGCAAACCCCGGCGCCCGAGGCCGAAACCGCCGCCGCCCCGGTTGCTCCTGCGGCGACCGACGTCGCCTTCGCAGCCCTGACGGCCCAGGCCGGCGTCAAGACCCAGGCCGCGACGCCCGCCGCCGCACTCGCAGCGACCGACGTGGCCGCCGCGCCGACGCTCGACCTGCCCGAAACGCCGACGGTCTCGGCCGCCGACCTTACCGCCGCCGCCGCGGCTGCGGCCAAGGCGATCGCAACTACGCCCGCCAAGACGACGGCCGCCCCGGCGACGACGCCCGCCGCGCCGCCGGCCGCCGATCTGGCCACCGCCGCAGTGATCACCCCGCCGCCGGTCGATGCGGCCGCGCCGGCGCCCGCCGAAACCGCCGCCGCCGTCCAGGTCGTCGCGCCGCAGGTCGCCTCGGTGATCGGCAAGGTCGTCAAGACGGCCGAACCGAAGGCCGCCACGGCCGGGGCGACCAATCTGGCGACCGGCGAGGCCGAGCCCGCCCACGTCCAGGCCGTGCCTTCGGCCCATGCCGCCACCACCGGCGAGGACCTCGCCGACCAGGGCCAGGACCCGGCCGGTTCGCGGTCCCGGACCGAGATCGCCTCGGCCGCCCCGGCCCCCGCCGCCGATGCGGCGGCGCCGGTCCCGGCCTTCGCCGCGCCCGGCACCTCGGCCGCCCCGGCCCCGATCGTCCCGGCCCAGGCCAAGGTCGCCTCGGCCGAGACCGTCAGCCACCTGTCGACCGAGATCGCCAGCAAGGCGGTGGTCGGCAAGACCAGCCGCTTCGACGTGGTGCTGCAGCCCGAGGGCCTGGGCCGCGTCGACGTCCGCATCGAGATCGGCAAGGACGGCAAGCTGACCGCCGCCCTGAACTTCGACAATCCCCAGGCCGCCGCCGATCTGCGCGGCAAGTCGGGCGAGCTGCGCCAGGCCCTGGCCCAGGCCGGCTTCAACGTCGCCGACAACGCCCTCAGCTTCGACAGTTCCAGCCAGAACAACGGCCAGAGCCAAAACGCCTTCTTCAACTTCCAGGGCGGCGAGAACGGCCGCCAGGCCTTCAGCGGCCGCGCCTTCCAGGGCGCGCTGGCCGAGGAAGTCCCCACCCTTTCCCCGTCCGACCTGCTGCCCGGCCTGAGAACGGCCGACCGCAGCGGCGTCGACGTGCGAATCTAGGAGAGACCGTCATGGCCGTCGCCGCGACCAGCAACGCCGTCACCGACAAGATCAACAATTCGCGGACCTCGCTCGCCAACAACGAGCAGACGTTCCTGAAGCTGCTGACCACCCAGCTGAAGAACCAGGATCCCCTGGCGCCGACCGACACCACCCAGATGACCAGCCAGATCACACAGATGACCGGGGTCGAGCAGCAGCTGGTCACCAATGACCTGCTGACGGCCCTGGTCGGCATGAACACCAGCGGCGGCATCAGCGAGGGCGTCAACCTGATGGGCAAGCAGGTCACCGCCGAGACCGACAAGTCTCTGCTCAAAGGCGGCGAGGCGACCTGGAGCTACACCCAGAGCCGGGCGGCCACGTCGGTCAAGGTCGAGGTCCTGGACAAGTACGGCAAGACCATCGCCACCGTCCTGCCCGACGACATGGCCGGCGGCGACCACACCTTCAAGTGGGACGGCAAGAGCGCCGACGGGACCCCGCAGCCCGAGGGCGGCGAATACACCATCAAGGTGACGGCCACCGACGCCAACGCCGCGGCCATCACTACCACCGCCAAGGGGCGCGTCGACGGCGTCGTCACCAAGGTCACCAACGAGAGCGGCGTCAACATGGTCTGGATCGGCGACACCAAGGTGCCGCTCGACTCCGTGATCGGCGTCACCAACGCGGCCGCGGCCTAAGGCCGGCCAACAGACAACGGGCGTCAGAATGACGCCGTCGCGGCCTCTCCCACCCGAGGCCCAAACGCAAACCGCGCTGAACCCTCAAACCCTTTTGAACTTCATCGCAGGACCACAGTCATGAGCATCAACAGCGCCATGCTCGCCGGCGTTTCCGGCCTGATCTCCAACTCGTCGGCCCTGGCCGCGATCTCCGACAACATCGCCAACGTCAACACGGTCGGCTACAAGCGCAGCTCGGCCAATTTCTCGACCCTGGTGACCGCCCAGAGCAAGAACAGCACCTACAGCGCCGGCGGCGTGAAGGCCACGACCCACCAGTTCGTCAGCCAGCAGGGCCTGACCCAGTCGACGACCTCGAACCTGGACCTGTCGATCGCCGGCTCGGGCTTCTTCGTGGCCACCGAAAAGCCCGAAGGCCTGACCGCCACCGACACCCGCTCGTTCACCCGCGCCGGTTCGTTCCAGCTCGACAACCTCGGCTATCTGAAGAACGACGCCGGCCTCTATCTGCAGGGCTGGCTGGCCGATCCGGTGACCGGCACCATCACCCCCGACCCGTCGGACCTGACCCAGCTGTCGTCGATCAATGTCGGCACGGTCGGCGGCACCGCCGAGAAGACCACCCGGGTCGGCGTCAACGCCAACCTGCGTTCGGAACAGACGGTTTCGGCCTCGGCCAGCTACACGATCCCCAAGACCGCCGCCGACAGCGCCGCGGTGAGCCACAACTACAATGTCACCTACGACCCGACCGGCACGGCCAACCAGTACAAGGTCACGCTGAAGGAAGCCGGCGCCACCGTCGCCACCGGCACCGCGACCTACGACCCGACGACCACGCCGCCGGCCCTGCTGAGCTTCATGCAGGACCAGACCGCGCCGGCCGTTCCGGTCAACGTGACCGCGTCGGGCATCGTGATCTCGCCCGGCGTCACCGTTCCGGTCGCCAGCCTTGGCCTCTCCAACACCACCGACGCCATCGCCGGCGGCGTCTACGACCCGGCGGTCAAGTCGATGTCCGACTACGCCCTGGACAACACCAAAGGCGTCAAGCCGGACTTCGAGATCCAGATCCCGGTCTCGGACTCCAAGGGCGGCCAGCGCACGGTCACCCTGTCGCTGCTGAAGGGCGCGGGCCCGAACGAATGGTACGCCGAACTGCGCGCCAAGCCGGGCGACCTGGACAACAACGCCAACGGCCTGATCAGCTCGGGCAAGGTGACCTTCACCACCGACGGCAAGCTGGCCAGCACCGGCACGCTGTTCGGCGCCACCAACCCGACCTCGATCAGCATCGCCGCCTCGGACCCGCTGTCGACCGGCACGACCCCGCGCTGGGCCGACGGCCTGGGCATCGACTCGCAGGACATCCAGATCGACCTGGCCAGCGCCTCGGGCGGCCTGACCCAGTACAACAGCCAGTCGGTGGTCCAGTCGGTCAACACCAACGGCACCGCCTTCGGCAACCTCACCAACATCGAGGTCGACGACCAGGGCTATGTCTCGGCGATCTTCGACAACGGCGTGACCCGCCGCATCGCCCAGGTGGCGGTGGCGACCTTCTCCAACCCCAACGGCCTGAAGGGCGTCAACGGAAACTCTTACCGGGTGACCAACGAGAGCGGCACCTACAGCCTGAAGACTCCGGGCCAGGGCGGGGCGGGCTCGATTGCTCCGTCGACGCTGGAAGCTTCCACCGTCGACCTGTCGACTGAGTTCACTGGCCTGATCACCACCCAGAGAGCCTATTCGGCATCGTCGAAAATCATCACTACCGCCGACCAGATGCTTGAGGAACTTCTGAGCATTAAACGGTAATTATAGGTCTTAACTGACCTTAATTACCCTGTGTCACATTGAGACATCACGGGAGTAGGGAGAAAGCCTCATGTTTCAGTCTTTCTTTACTATTGGAATTAAGCCGATGTTATTTCCCGGCGTCTATATTCCTCTCCAACAGTGATGGTTGTGGGAAAGGCGTAAAGCCATGTTGCAGCAGCAGCGCACGAACAGCCGGGGTGAGAAGTACGTGATCGGTCCGACCGGCGCGCCTCTGACTCTCTCCGACTTGCCGCCTCCGGAAACCCAGCGTTGGGTGATCCGGCGCAAGGCCGAGGTGGTCGCCGCCGTTCGCGGCGGTCTCCTCTCGCTCGACGAGGCGTGCGATCGATACAAGTTGACCAACGAGGAGTTCCTCGCCTGGCAGCAGTCGATCGAACGCCACGGCCTGGCGGGTCTTCGGACCACCCGGCTCCAGCAGTACCGCTAGCCGCGGGACTGAAAAAGGCGACGCCGCGCGGGGGCGAAAGTCCCCGCGGGCCCTCCCGGCGCAGATCAGCGGCCGCGTCCCCCTGGGGCGCGGCCGCGACCTTTTGGCGCTTCTCCCGAGCCTCGCCAGGCCCGGATGTAAACGACCCGTTTACCTTGGACTGGGTAAATCCTGCCTAGCGACGGCGTGCTTCGGCGCCCGGCGGTTCGCGCTCCCCTTGGGGCGCGGTTCAGGGGATGGGCGTAGTTTGGACAAGTTGCTCAGCGCGATCCAAAGGTTCGGGGTCGGCCGTCTGGCCGCCCTGATCGGCGTCGCCGCCGGCGCGATCGCCGTGATCGCCGCCGTCACCATGATGATGAGCAAGCAGCCCAACGAGCTGCTGCTGTCGAACGTCGATCCCAAGGAATCCGCCGCCGCCACCCAGGCGCTCGACACCGCCGGCATCAAGTACGAGACCAAGAGCGACGGCTCGACGATCTATGTCGCCCGCGACAAGGTCAATTCGGCCCGCCAGCTGATCTTCACCAAGGGCCTGGTGACCTCCGGCTCGGTCGGCTACGAGATCTTCGACACCGGCAACGCCCTGGGCCAGACCGACTTCGTCCAGCAGCTGAACCGCCAGCGGGCCCTGCAGGGCGAGCTGGAGCGCACCATCCAGGGCTGGGACGGCGTGCGCGCCGCCCGCGTCCACCTGGTGATCCCCAAGCGCCAGCTGTTCGAGGAAGACGCCGAGAAGCCGACCGCCGCCGTCACCATCAGCACCGGCCGCGAGCCGTCCGCCGACATGGTCCGCGCCGTCCAGAACCTGGTGGCCGGTTCGGTCGCCGGCATGAAGCCCGACGCGGTCAACGTCATCGACCAGCACGGCAAGACCCTGTCGGCCGGCGGCGACGAGAGCCTGGCCGGCAAGCTGGCCCAGGACGCCAAGAGCGAGGCCGAGGCCCGCATCGCCAAGACCGTCAAGGAAATGATCGACGGTGTGCTCGGCCCGGGCAAGGCCCGCGTCAACGTGACCGCCGACCTCGACCTGAACCGCGTCACCACCCAGGAGCGCAAGTTCGACCCGGACGGCCAGGTCATCCGCTCGGAAAGCACCAACGAAGCCAACAACAGCGAGACCAAGAACGACGACACCGGCGGCGTCAGCTCGACCCAGAACATCCCCGGCCAGACCCCCAACGGCTTCCAGCCGCTGGGCAGCAAGTCGGGCAGCAATGAGAGCGTCACCAACTACGAGATTTCGGAAAGCACCAAGACCACGGTCCAGGAGCCGGGCACGGTGCGCAAGGTGGCCGTGGCCGTGGCCATTGACGGCGTCACCGCCCCTCCGGGCAAGGACGGCAAGCCCGGCGCCTACACCCCGCGCAGCGCCGAGGAGATGGCGCAGCTGGAGCAGCTGGTGAAGACCGCGGTCGGCTTCGACCAGGCGCGCGGCGACCAGGTCTCGGTGGTCAATGTCCGCTTCCCGCAGCCCGAGGACCAGGGCCTGGGCAAGGCCGGCCTGATGGACGGCATCGACAAGAACGACATCATGCGCTTCGCCGAGCTGGGCGTGCTGGCCATCGTCGCCCTGCTGGTGCTGCTGTTCGCGGTGCGGCCGTTCCTGAAGAGCCTGATGAGCCCGCCGCCGACCCCGCTGGGCTTGGCCCTGAACGCTCCGCAGGTGACCCGCATGGTCACCCTGTCGGACGGCTCGACCCAGGAAGTGGTCGTCGACCACGCCGGCGAGCCGATCGCCCTGGCCGGCCCCGACATGGATCACCGCATCGACATCGCCAAGATCGAGGGCCAGGTGAAGGCCTCGTCGGTCAAGCGGGTCTCCGAGTTCGTCGAAAAGCATCCCGACGAGTCGGTGGCGATCCTGCGCACCTGGCTGCACGAGTCTGAGTGATGGCCAAGAGCTCAATCACCGACGTCAAGAAGCTGACGGGCCCCGAGAAGGCCGCGATCGTGCTGCTCGCCCTGGGCGAAGAGCACACCGCGATCTGGGAAGCGCTGGACGACGAAGAGATCAAGGAAGTCTCGCAGGCCATGGCCGGCCTCGGCTCGATCTCGGCCTCGGTCGTCGAGGAGCTGCTGGTCGAGTTCGTCTCGGGCATGAGCTCGACCGGCGCGATCATGGGCTCGTACGAGCAGACCCAGCGCCTGCTGTCGGCCTTCATGCCGCCGGAGAAGGTCGACCAGCTCATGGAGGAGATCCGCGGTCCGGCGGGTCGCACCATGTGGGACAAGCTGGGCAATGTGAACGAGGCGGTGCTCGCCAACTATCTGAAGAACGAATATCCGCAGACCGTCGCGGTGGTGCTGTCGAAGGTGAAGTCCGACCACGCCGCCCGCGTGCTGGCCTCGCTGCCGGAAGACTTCGCCCTGGAATGCGTCACCCGCATGCTGCGGATGGAGCCGGTGCAGCGCGAGATCCTCGACAAGATCGAGCAGACCCTGCGCACCGAATTCATGTCGAACCTGGCGCGCACCTCCAAGCGCGACAGCCACGAGATGATGGCCGAGATCTTCAACAACTTCGACCGCCAGACCGAGGCGCGGTTCATCGCGGCCCTGGAAGAGCGCAACCGCGAGGCTGCCGAGCGCATCCGCGCCCTGATGTTCGTGTTCGAGGACCTGTCCAAGCTCGACCCGGGCGGCGTCCAGACCCTGCTGCGCGCCACCGGCAAGGAGCAACTGGCCCTGGCCCTGAAGGGCGCCTCGGACAAGCTGCGCGAGATGTTCTTCTCCAACATGTCCGAACGCGCCAGCAAGATCATGCGCGAGGACATGGAGAGCATGGGCCCGGTGCGCCTGAAGGACGTCGACCAGGCCCAGGTGGCCATGGTCCAGGTCGCCAAGGACCTGGCCGCCAAGGGCGAGATCATGCTGGCCGGCTCGGGCAGCGAAGACGAGCTGATCTATTGAGGAGGATGGCAGCATGACCGACATCCCCCACAAGCGCTTCACCTTCGACACCGTGTTCGACGACCGCGGCGGCGTGTCCGCCCCGCCGCGGGTGAAGAAGAACTTCACCCTGGAGGAGCTGGAGCTCGCCAAGGCCGAGGCCTTCGCCGCCGGCGAGCAGTCGGCCGTGGCCCAGGCCGAGCGCGAGGCCGCCGTGGCCCTGGGCCAGGTCGGCCAGGCGATCCACAGCGCCTTCTCCACCCTGGCCGCCGTGGCCCACGAGCACCGCGAGGGCTCCGCCATGCTGGCCCTGGCCTGCGGCCGGGCGATCGCCGACGCGGCCCTCGACCAGTTCCCGGAGGCCCCGACCCAGGCGGCCCTGGTCGCTCTGGCCCGCGAGGTCGAGGCCCAGCCGAAGCTGACCGTCCGCGTCGCCTCGCACCTGGTCGAGCGCACCCAGGCGGCGCTGGAGACCACCGCCCACGCCATCGGTTTCCCGGGCCAGATCCTCGCCCGGGCCGACGCCCATCTGCCGGCCGCCGCCTTCGTCCTCGACTGGGGCGACGGTCGCGCGGCCTTCGACCCGACCGACGCGGCCGCCCGCGTCACCCAGGCCCTCGAAGCCGCCATCGCGGCCGAGGGACTCCACGCCGAACCCCTGCTTCCCGCTAGCGAAGGCTGACCGCCATGGCCGAAGACAATCTCACCCTCGACGAATTCGGCGGCAGCATGCTGGCCTCCGAAATGCCCGTCGAGCTCAGCGACAAGATCGCCTCCGACCTGGCGCCGGTGTTCGACGTCCCCGTCAACATCTCGGCCGTGCTGGGCCGCGCCCACATGTCGGTGGCGCAGCTGCTGCAGCTGCAGGCCGGCAGCATCCTGGAGCTGGACCGCAAGGTCGGCGAGGCGATCGACATCTATGTCAACAACCGCCTGGTGGCCCGCGGCGAGGTCGTCGTCGTCGACGAGCGCCTGGGGGTGACCATGACGGAAATCATCAAGGACGGCGACGCCGCCGGCTGACGCTGCGCGCCGTCGAGTGAAGCCTAATCGGTCGGGATACCGGGGCATGAAGGCCCCAACGGAGAAAAAACGATGCGCCTCCTGGTCGTCGGAAAACTGAACGGACAGCTCTCGGTCGCCGTGAAAATGGCGATGAACACCGGGGCCAAGGTCTCGCATGTCGAGACCACCGAGGCCGCGACCCATGCGCTGCGGGCCGGGCAGGGGGCCGACCTGCTGATGGTCGACTACACGCTCGACATCGCCGGCCTGATCGCCGCCAACGAGTCCGAACGGATCCGGGTGCCGGTCGTCGCCTGCGGGGTCGACGCCGACCCGATGCGGGCCGCCGCGGCGATCAAGGCCGGCGCCAAGGAATTCATCCCGCTGCCGCCCGACGCAGAACTGATCGCCGCGGTCCTGGCCGCGGTTACCGACGACGAGCGGCCGATGATCGTCCGCGACCCGGCGATGGAGAACGTCATCCGCCTGGCCGACCAGGTCGCGCCGTCCGAGGCCTCGATCCTGATCACCGGCGAAAGCGGCTCGGGCAAGGAGGTGATGGCCCGCTACGTCCACGCCAAGTCGCGTCGGGCCAAGGCGCCGTTCATCTCGGTCAACTGCGCCGCCATTCCCGAGAACCTGCTGGAGAGCGAGCTGTTCGGCCACGAGAAGGGCGCCTTCACCGGCGCCGTGGCCCGCCGCATCGGCAAGTTCGAGGAAGCCAACGGCGGCACCCTGCTGCTGGACGAAATCAGCGAGATGGACGCCCGCCTGCAGGCCAAGCTGCTGCGCGCCATCCAGGAGCGCGAGATCGACCGGGTCGGCGGCTCCAAGCCGGTCAAGGTCGACATCCGCATCCTGGCCACCTCCAACCGCGACCTGGCCCAGGCCGTGAAGGAAGGGGTGTTCCGCGAGGACCTGCTGTACCGCCTGAACGTCGTCAACCTGCGCCTGCCGCCGCTGCGCGAGCGCCCGGGCGACGTCGTCACCCTATGCGAGCACTTCGTGAAGAAGTACTCGGCCGCCAATGGCGTGGCCGAAAAGCCGATCTCGGCCGAGGCCAAGCGCCGGCTGATCGCCCACCGCTGGCCGGGCAACGTCCGCGAGCTGGAGAACGCCATGCACCGGGCGGTGCTGCTGTCGCCGGGCGCGGAGATCGAGGAATTCGCCATCCGCCTGCCCGACGGCCAGCCCCTGGCCCCGGCTCCGGACGCCGCCGTGGCCCGCGGGGCGCAGATGGCCGCCGACGCCGTGTCGCGCACCTTCGTCGGCTCGACCGTCGCCGAAGTCGAGCAGCACCTGATCATCGAGACCCTGGAGCACTGCCTGGGCAACCGCACCCACGCGGCCAACATCCTGGGCATCTCGATCCGGACCCTGCGCAACAAGCTGAAGGAATATTCCGACGCCGGCGTCTCGGTGCCGCCGCCCCAGGGCGGCGTGGCCGCCGCCTGACCGGAGCCGTGTCCGGGGGCCGCGACCATCGGTCAGGCGCCCGACATGGCTAATTTCGATTAAGCACGTGGCCCTGGCGCGCAAATCGCTTCAAGCGCGAGAGGGCCAGATCAGCATCGAAGGGTTTCATGGCTGACGCCGCCGCGCCCAAGGCCGCCTCTTCCCTCCCCAGCGCCGGGTCGCTGTGGGCCGGAATCCTGCGCGGCGAGATGGGCCTGGCCCTCGGCGTGGTCGGCATCATCGTCCTGCTGATCATCCCGGTGCCGGCGATGATGCTGGACCTGCTGCTGGCCATCTCGCTGACCGGCGCCGTGCTGATCCTGATGACCGCGGTGCTGATCAAGAAGCCGCTGGAATTCACCTCGTTCCCGACCGTCCTGCTGGTCGCCACCCTCTATCGCCTGGGGCTGAACATCGCCTCGACCCGCCTGATCCTCGGCCATGGCCAGGAAGGCACCGGCGGCGCGGGCGCGGTGATCGAGTCGTTCGGCCACCTGATCATGAACGGCAACTTCGTGATCGGGACGATCGTCTTCATCATCTACGTGGTGGTGAACTTCATGGTCGTCACCAAGGGTTCGGGCCGGATCGCCGAGGTCGCGGCCCGCTTCACCCTGGACGCCATGCCCGGCAAGCAGATGGCCATCGACGCCGACCTGTCGACCGGCCTGATCGACCAGGAGACCGCCAAGCAGCGCCGCAAGGACCTCGAGCAGGAATCGACCTTCTTCGGGGCGATGGACGGGGCGTCAAAGTTCGTGAAGGGCGACGCCGTCGCCGGCCTGATCATCACCGGCATCAATATCGTCGGCGGCATCCTGATCGGCGTCGTCCAGCACAAGATGCCGATCGGCGAGGCCTCGGCCAGCTACACCCTGATGACCATCGGCGACGGCCTGGTCAGCCAGATCCCGGCCCTGATCATCTCGATCGCCGCCGGCCTGGTGGTGTCCAAGGCCGGGGTCGAGGGCTCGGCCAACGCCGCCCTGGTCACCCAGCTGGCGATGAACCCGGTGGCCCTGGGCATGGTCTCGGCCTCGGCCGGGGTCATCGCCCTGATCCCCGGCATGCCGATCATCCCTTTCGCCGCCCTGTCGGCCGGGGCCGGCTACCTGGCCTATCGCCGCGCCGCCAAGGCCAAGGAGCCGCCGCCGATCGACCCGGCCCTGGCCGCCGCCGCCACGGCCGAGCCCGAGGAAGAGCCGATCAGCGCCTCCCTGGCCATCGACGACGTCAAGATCGAGCTGGGCTACGGCCTGCTGACCCTGATCAACGATCTGGACGGCCGCAAGCTGACCGACCAGATCCGCGCCCTGCGCAAGACCCTGGCCACCGAGTTCGGCTTCGTGATGCCGCCGGTCCGCATCCTCGACAACATGCGTCTGGTCAACCAGGGCTACGCCATCCGCATCAAGGAGATGGAGGCCGGGACCGGCGAGGTGCGCCTGGGCTGCCTGATGGCCATGGACCCGCGCGGCGGCCAGGTCGAGCTGCCCGGCGAGCACGTGCGCGAACCCGCCTTCGGCCTGCCGGCCACCTGGATCGAGGACGCCCTGCGCGAGGAAGCCACCTTCCGCGGCTACACCGTCGTCGATCCGGCCACGGTGCTGACCACCCACCTGACTGAGATCCTCAAGGAGAACATGGCCGACCTGCTCTCCTACGCCGAGGTGCAGAAGCTGCTGAAGGAACTGCCCGAGGGCCAGAAGAAGCTGGTCGACGACCTGATCCCCTCGGTGGTCAGCGCCACGACCATCCAGCGCGTGCTGCAGGCGCTGCTCAAGGAGCGGGTCTCGATCCGCGACCTGCCGCAGATCCTGGAGGGCATCGGCGAGGCCGCGCCGCACACCGCCTCGGTGGTGCAGCTGGTCGAACAGGTCCGCGCCCGCCTGGGCCGGCAGCTGTGCTGGGCCAATCGCGGCGACGACGGCGCCCTGCCGATCATCAGCCTGTCGGCCGAGTGGGAGCAGGCCTTCGCCGAAGCCCTGGTCGGCCCGGGCGAGGACAAGCAGCTGGCCCTGGCCCCTTCGCGGCTGCAGGACTTCATCCGCGGCGTGCGCGAGGCCTTCGAGCGCGCGGCCCTGACCGGGGACTCCGCCGTGCTGCTGACCAGCCCCGGCGTGCGGCCCTATGTGCGCTCGATCATCGAGCGTTTCCGCGGCCAGACCGTGGTGATGAGCCAGAACGAGATTCATCCCCGCGCTCGCCTGCGCACGGTCGGCATGGTGTAGAAGGCTCACGACCGGTTACCGATTATTTCGGAACCGTCGCCACAAGGATGCGTTCGTTTCGGGGACGGGGGACCCCTGACGGAGCGAAATTCCATGTACACCAAGATCGCCTATCTTGCCGCCGCCGCGTCGCTTTCGCTGGCGAGCGCCGCCCTTGCTCAAAGCACCAACGCCAGCCCGGCCGCGGGATCCGCCGGGGTGGGCGCCAGCGCCCAGACGCCGGCGGGCTCGGCCTCGATGGGCGCGGCCACCCAGGCCCAGCCGAGCCAGGGCCTGCCGGGCGCGGCGTCGTCCACGACGACCCAGACGCCGGCCGGAACCACCGCGACGGGGACCACCGCGACGGACCCCAGCGCTTCGAGCACGACGGGCGCGGCCAGCGCCTCGGCGTCCGGCACGCCGTCCTCGGCCACCGTGGGCGTCGAGCCCAAGGTCGGCGCCGAGATCAAGGACCCCTCGGGCGTCGTGGTCGGCACCATCGCCGGCACCTCGGCCGGGGCCGACGGCTCGACCAATGTCGTGGTCACCAGCGGCGACAAGAAGTTCGCCCTGCCCAAGGCCAGCCTCAGCGTCGGGGCCGACGGCGCCCTGGCCACCACGGCCACCAAGGCCCAGATCGACGCCACCCTGGCCGGCGCCAAGCCGCAATAGTCCGTCCCACATCGACGCGACGACCCGAAGCCCGCCCGGCATTGCCGAGCGGGCTTCACGCTGCTAGCGATGGGGCCTACCCGGCGGAGTTACCGCTGACATGAGGGGTATCGGATGGCTCCGGCCAACAAATCCAAGGCGCGCGGCTCGAGCGGTTTGTTCTGGGATCTGCTGACGTTCGATCGACTCGTCACCGGACCGGTGATTCATCTGATCTATTGGTCGGGGCTGGGCGTGGTGGCCCTGTTCGCGTTTTCCGTGGTCGGCGCCGCGGTCGGCCTGGCGCTGAAGGAACCCGGGTTGCAGTCGCTGCTGCTGGCCTTCCCGGTGCTGATCGCCGGCCTGCTGGTCGCCGCGGCCATGGTGCTGCTGTGGCGCGCCTTCTGCGAATTCTATGTCGCCATCTTCCGGATCAGCGAAGACCTGCGCGCCCTGCGCCAGGCCAGCGACGCCGATCATGCGGTGGCCACGGTCACCCGTCCGCCGGCCCAGTAGCTGATCGGCCAGGTTGCGAAGGGGCCGGGCGCCCCTGCGACCGAATAGCGCAGGTGTTGGAAAACCAGCGTTCTCTCTTGAGGTCGGCGCTTTGGCGCGACGTATACTCCGCAGGAGGGGTCTTTCGCCTCCGTCCCGGAGACGCGCCTTGGTCGCCCCTAGCGAGCCCCATCTAGTCGATATTCACGTCGGGAGCCGCGTGCGGGCCCGCCGCAAGGCCCTTGGGCTGAGCCAGACCCAACTGGCCGACAGCGTGCGGATCACCTTCCAGCAACTGCAGAAGTACGAGCGCGGGGCCAACCGCGTCAGCGCCTCCAAGCTCTACGGCATCGCCATGACGCTGCAGACCTCGGTCGCCTGGTTCTTCGAGGGCCTGGTGGTGCTCGACACCGACGCGGCGACCGGCGATCCGGCGGTCGACGAGCGCCGGGTGCAGATCATGCAGCGCTTCATGGCCTCGCCCGAAGGGGTCGAGCTGGCCACGCTGCTGTTGCAACTGCCGCATGGCCAGCGGCGGCAGATCGTGTCCCTGGTCAAGGCCCTGGGCGAAGGCGAAGCGGTGGGCGCGGAGGCTTAGGCCGCGAAGCGCTCGGCGAGGGCCGCGGCTCCGGCCTTCGGCCGGCCCTGGTCGTCGAAGGGGGCCGGGGCGTCGGCGGCGTTTTCGGCCCGCAGCCACGAATCCTGGTCGCGCAACCCCCACAGGGTGAAGGCGAAGCGCTGGCGCGGCGGCAGGGCCATGAAGGCCTCGGCGGCCTCGGCGTAGACGGCGGCCTGGCGCCGCTGAAGGTCGGCCCGCGACAGGAACTTGTTCTGGGCCCTCGTCAGCGAGACGTCGAGTTCGGAGATGTGGATTGGCAGGCCCAGGCCGGCCAGGTCGCGGATCATCTGGGTGATCTTGCCCGGGGCGATGTCGGCGGCCACGTGCATCTGGGTCCCCAGACCGGTCAGCGGCGCGCCCGAGGCCAGCAGCCGCTCGGCCAGGGCCAGATAGGTCGCCCGCTTCTTGGGATAATATTCGAGATTGTAGTCGTTGAGCAGCAGCACCGCGCCCGGATCGGCCTCGCGGGCGGTGCGATAGGCCAGGGCGATGTGGTCGAAGGCGCCCAGGCGCTGGGACCACAGGCTGTCGCGCCAGCCCTCGCCGTCCTCGGCCACGGCCTCGTTGACCACGTCCCAGCCGACCACCTGGCCGCGATAGCGCCCGGCCACGGCCAGGATGTAGTTGCGATAGGCCTGGGCGAAGCTGACCCGGCCCTCGTCGAGCCGCGCGAAGGCTTCGGGGGCCTGGGCGTACCAGACCAGGGTGTGGCCGAGCAGGCCCATGCCGTGGGCCCTGGCGAAGGCGGCGATGCGGTCGGGGGCGTCGAAGCGGAACGAACCGTCCGGCTGGACGACATATTCCATCTTCATCTGCCATTCGGGGGTCAGCTGGCTGACCTGGCGGGTCAGCAGCGCGACCAGGGCCGGGTCGTCCAGATGCCGGGCCTGGACGCAGGCGCCGACCCGGAACGGCGCCAGGCTCTTCAGCGGCGGCAGGTCGGCGGGGACCGGCTGGCCCTGGGCCTTGGGGCCGCAGGCGGCGACGGCGAGGGCCGAGCCGAGGACGGCGCGGCGGGATATCTCCTCCCCCGTGGAGCGAAGCGCAACGGGGGAGGGGGACCACCCCCGGGTCGCGCTTTGCGCGCGCCCGAGGATAAACTCCGTGGTGGAGGGGGCGTCCGGCGGCGAGGAGGTCGGCGTCAGGACGCCCCCTCCGTCACGCTGCGTATTCGCAGCGCGCCGCCTTCCCCGTTTCACGGGGGAGGAATAGAGGTCACCGCCCACCGGCCGCCGCCCGGCGCAGGCCCAGCTCGTCCAGGGCCGCCGTCTCCAGCTTGCCGGCCAGCCTGATCTTGGCGATCCGGGCGGCTTCGGCGACGTGCTCATACTTTTTCAGGCTCTCGAAGGCCATGGCCAGGGCGTCGCGGGCCCCGGCTTCCTCGATCAGCGCCTCATCGATCTCCAGCAGCGCCTGCTGGCGGCGGATCTTCGCCCCCTGGCGGAAACCGACCATGTACCAGCCGGCCTCGACGTCGCCCTGGGCCTGCAAGGCCTCGGCCTCGCTCTGGGCGTCGAGCATGGCCACCTTCAGCTCGGCGGCCTGGCGGCGCGCGACGATGTCGGCCAGACGCTTCTGCAGCGTCTCGACCTCGTGGTTGGAGATGCGGATCAGCGAGTCGGCCCATCGGGTCATGCGGCGTCACTCTGAAGGATGTGGGCGAGGTAGCCGAAGGAGTCGTCGAGGCTGGTGGCCTCGTCCTTGTCCTGGGCCAGGAAGGTCTCGACGGCGGGGTTCAGGCGGATGGCGCGGTCGATGACCGGATCGGCCCCGGCCCGATAGGCGCCGATGCGGATCAGCTCTTCCATGTTGGCGTAGGCGGACATGGTCTGGCGGGCGGCCTTGACGACCTCGCGCTCCTCCAGGGTCTGGCAGCCGGGCATGGTCCGCGAGATCGACTTCAGCACGTTGATCGCCGGGAAGCGGCCGCGCTCGGCGATGCCGCGCTCCATGACGATGTGGCCGTCGAGGATGCCGCGGGTGGCGTCGGCGATCGGCTCGTTGTGGTCGTCGCCGTCGACCAGCACCGTGAACAGGGCGGTGATCGGGGCGGCCACCGAGCCGTCGGGGCGGATCGGCCCCGGTCCGGCCCGCTCCAGCAGCTTGGGCAGCTCGGTGAAGACCGTGGGGGTGTAGCCCTTGGTGGTCGGCGGCTCGCCGGCGGCCAGGCCGATCTCGCGCTGGGCCATGGCGAAGCGGGTCACCGAGTCCATCAGGCACAGGACTTCCTGGTCCTGGTCGCGCAGGAACTCGCAGATCGCCAGGGTCATGTAGGCGGCCTGGCGGCGGGTCAGGGCCGGCTCGTCGGAGGTGGCGACCACGACGACGGCGCGCTTGAGGCCCTCCTCGCCGAGGGTCTCCTCGATGAACTCGCGGACCTCGCGGCCACGTTCGCCGATCAGGCCGACGACCACGGCGTCGCAGGTCGCCTGCTTGGCCAGCATCGACAGCAGCACCGACTTGCCGACCCCCGAGCCGGCGAAGATGCCCAGGCGCTGGCCGCGGCAGGTGGTGGTGAAGACGTTCATCGACCGCACGCCCAGGTCCAGGCGCTCGCCCACCCGGCCGCGGGCGTGGGCCGGCGGCGGCGGGGTCTTCAGCGGATAGGGGATCTCGCCCTGCGGGAGCGGGCCCAGGCCGTCGATCGGTTCGCCGAAGGCGTTGATGATCCGGCCCAGCCAGGCCTTGGTCGGACGCACCACCGCCCCCTCGGGCATGATGCGGATCTCGGCCCCGGGGGCCACGCCCTCGACCGGGCCGAACGGCATCAGCAGGGCGCGGGTCTCGCGGAAGCCGACCACCTCGGCCGGCAGCACCGGCAGGCCCAGGCGGTCGATCTCGACCCGGGCCCCGACCGCCAGGCGGGTCAGCCCGCCGCGGGCCTCGATCAGGAGGCCGTTCACGGCGGCGACGCGACCGGAGACGGTCAGCGGGTCGATGCGTTCGACGGCGGCGATCAGGCTGCGCAAGGCGGCTCCTAAATGACCTGCGTAGACTCCGCCATGGGGGTTAACCGGGTATGAAGTCAGCCCTTCGGAAGCGCCTTGCCCGGTGCGACCAATTGGTCGGTGAAGAACCGGGTGACCTGGGTATTGAAATCCTTGTGGAACGCCCGCCGATCGAAGCCGGCGGCGCTGGCGCAGAGATATTGCAGATCGGCCGGCGGCGCGGTGTCGCAGGGCGTGAGGAAGTCGAAGTGCCGGGCCCCCTGGACGACATGGTAGTCGTGCGGTCGCCCGAGATGGCGATGCACGAACTCGGCGTACTCGTCGCCGGGCAGGATCTCGTCGTCGCTGGCTTTCCACAGTTGCACCGGGACGGTGATCCCCTTCAGCCCGTCGGTTCCGAACGAAAAACCCATGGCCGGCGCGGCCGAGACCACGGCCTTGATGCGCGGGTCGTGGACCCACCTGGCGGTCAGGGCATCGGCGGGCGGCGGCCGGCTGGCGGTCAGCTTGCAGTCGAAATTGGCCGGATGGGTCTTGCAGTGCTCGGAGACCTTGCGGATGTCGGCCTCGCCGCCGGCCGCGGCCAGCACGGTGAAGCCGCCCGACGAGAAACCGAAGGCGCCGACCCGGCTGGCGTCCAGCTTCGCCTTCAGCGGCGAGGCGTCCAGCATCCAGCCGATCAGGGCCGACAGCGCGGCCGGCCGATCGGTCATGGCGGTGGCGCGGCTCTGGTCCTTGTAGTTGTCGCCGGGATGGGTGAGGGCGGCGACCACGAAGCCGGCCTCGGCCAGCGCCTGGGCGGTGTCGGCGTGGCCGCCGAAGAAGCCGCCGTTGCCGTGCGACATGACGATCAGCGGCAGATGCTCCCCGACGATCGGCGCGCCGGCGGCGACGGTATGGCCCCACGAGCCCAAAGCCATCGGCTTGGGCGCGGCGTCCGTGGGGTACCAGATCCCGACCTCGACCGGCGGCCCGTTCGGGCGGGGTTCCTGCAGCACCATGAAACCGGCGTTGGCGGCGTGGGCTTGGGAGGGAACGAGGGCGGGCGAACCGAAGGCGGCGGCCGTTACGGCGGCGACGGAGAAGAAGGCGTGGAACGACATGGGTCCGGGGGTCCTGAGCGGTGAACGATGTCTCCGCTGTGACGGCCCGGATAGCGGCTCGCCAGCGCTCCTGCGCGAATGGGCGAATGGGTTCGTGAGGCGGCGAACGGTCCGTACTGGCGACTCCGCCCGACGCCGCTCTATAGAAAGGGCATGACCGCTCACGCTTCATCCTTGCTTGGTACGCCTCGCGAATGGGCGGTCGACCTGGCCGTGGGGGTAGGGATCGGGCTGCTGCTGGGGCTGATGGGGCCGTTCGGCAGCTTCTTCAACGATAACCCGCCCCTACGGATCGCCTATTGGGTCGGCGGCATGCTCAGCGGGTTTCTGCTGTTCGGCTGCCTGACGCGACTGGCCGCGGCGGGCGCGCGCCGGATCGGCGCGCCGGACTGGGCGACGGTCCCCCTCGTCATCCTGTTCGGAGGCGCGATACAGGCGCCGCCGCTACGCGCGACCGCCGTCGCCTTCTGGCCGCAGATCGCTCACGCCGTATCGCCGCTGGCCTGGTACGGCCAGTGCGTCGCCACCGCCACTCCGATCGTCATCATCTACTATTTCCTGCGTGTGCGGAGGCTCTCGCAAGGCGTCGCGCCGCTGGTCCCGGTCGACGCCGGGCCGCCGACCGTCGATCCCGGCGCCATCCTCTATCTGCGGATGGAGGACCACTATGTCCGGATCCGCGCCGAGCACGGCTCGCGGCTGGAGATGGGACCTCTGGGTCGGGTGATGGCGGGGCTGGCGGGTGTCGAGGGGTTGCAGACCCATCGCTCGTGGTGGGTGGCGCGGCGGGCGATCGTTGGCGTCGAGCGCGACGGCCGGAACCTCCGCCTGCGGCTGATCGACGGCGAAACAGCCCCCGTCAGCCGCGCCTCGGTGGCCAAGCTTCGCGCGGCCGGCTGGCTGGCCGACGACAATCTAGCCTGATCCCCCGCGGCGGGGCGTCGCAGCCCAGGAATTCGCCAAGGGGTGTCGGTCGGGCGAGGCGTTTTCAAGCGCCGGCGCGGCCTTAAAATTCTCGCGACAGAACGCCGCAATCTCGCCTCACACGTGAACGCCAGACGCCTGAAGGTCGCAAAAGCGGCGGTCGCTCAACCCTGTTCGGGCCCCGAATTCCGTGCTTTAGGGCAAAAGGAATCGTCTTGACGAACGATCCACAGGCCCCTGCGACCAAAGCGCCAAACGAGTCGCTGACCGCTTGCACCCGATTCGCAAATCAGATTAACCATTTCCCACACGAGATCATTCACCATTAACCTGTCTTAAATTAACTGTCCGGCAGAGTGCAGGACGGGTTTCACCGGCGGTCTCCGCCTAGCTGTCGAATAATGCCGCCTAAGGGCGGGGAGGGCTGCATGCGCGTACTGTTGATCGAGGATGACAGCGCCACCGCGCAGACCATCGAGCTGATGCTGAAGTCTGAAGGCTTCAACGTCTACACGACGGATCTTGGCGAGGAAGGCGTGGATCTGGGCAAGATCTATGACTACGACCTGATCCTGCTGGACCTGAACCTGCCGGACATGAGCGGGCTGGATGTCCTGCGCACCCTGCGGGTGGGCAAGGTGAACACGCCGATCATGATCCTGTCGGGCAGCGCCGAAATCGATACGAAGGTGAAGACCTTCTCGGGCGGCGCCGACGACTACATGACCAAGCCGTTCCACAAGGACGAGATGATCGCCCGCATCCACGCGGTGGTCCGTCGTTCCAAGGGTCACGCCCAGTCGGTGATCAAGACCGGCGACATCATCGTCAATCTCGACGCCAAGACGGTCGAGGTGAACGGCAACCGCGTGCATCTGACCGGCAAGGAATACCAGATGCTGGAGCTGCTCTCCCTGCGCAAGGGCACGACCCTGACCAAGGAGATGTTCCTCAACCACCTGTACGGCGGCATGGACGAGCCGGAGCTGAAGATCATCGACGTCTTCATCTGCAAGCTGCGCAAGAAGCTGGCGGCCTCGGCCCAGGGCAAGCACCACATCGAGACCGTCTGGGGCCGCGGCTACGTGCTGCGCGACCCAAACGAACAGGTCAACGCCGCGTAATCGGTCCGGACACGGGACCTGAAAAGTTGAACGCCCGCCTCTCGAAGGCGGGCGTTTTTCTTTGTCGGTACAAGGGATTAACCCTGTCCGTGACAAATCGCCCGAAGCACCGAATAGTCCTTGCCCGAAGATGGAGTCATCGGCCATTTTCCGGCGCGGGTTTGCTGGGGGGCGTCCCAGCCGCGCCTGACCGACGCACGCGGCATCGCACCAATACGGGGGCCTGATGCAGGAATTCGATCCGCGCCGACCGACCTTGCGCCTTGCGCCGCGCGTGTTCACGGCGATCGCCGGCGTGGCCGCCCTGGCCCTGGGCTGGAAGCTGATGGCCCCCGACGCGCCGGTCCCGGTGGTCCGTCCGCCGCTCGACGCCGCCGCCCTGGCCTCGCTGCAGCACGCCGCCTTCGCCGGCGCCGAGGCCCAGCCGGGCTTCGACCGCCCGCAATCGGTCCCCGTCCAGGTGCGCCCGGGCGAGACCCTGGAAGGCGCAGTGCTGCGGGCCGGCGTCGCCCCCAACGACGCCCACCAGGTGGTCGCCGCCCTGCAGGGGGCGATCGACACCGTCAACATCAAGGCCGGCATGGCCTTCGAGGCCGCCATCGCCCAGCGCCGGCCCGGCCGCGCCGGCCCCGCCCGCCTGGTCGGCCTGTCGATGCGCACCGGCCCGTCCTCGACCCTGACCGTCTCGCGCACCTTCGACGGGGCGATGAAGCTGCGGGAGCTGGAGGAAAAGGTCAGCGACGAGACCAAGGTCGCCTGCGGCCAGATGCAGGGCTCGTTCTATGAGAGCGTGGCCGACGTCGGCGGCACCCCGGCGGTGATCAGCCAGGCGGCCCAGCTGTTCGCCCACAAGATCGACTTCTCGCGCGACATCCACGAAGGCGACCGCTTCTGCCTGGTGTTCGACCGCAAGGTCACCGAGAGCGGCCGCACGGTCGAGGTCGGCGACCTGGAATATGCCGAGGTCAAGGGCCAGAAGTTCTACGCCTTCGACCGCGACGGGCCCGCCAATGGGGATGGGGGCAAGCCGCAGTTCTTCGACGAGCTGGGCAAGAACATCAAGGGCTTCCTGCTGCGCACTCCGGTCGACGGGGCCCGCATCACCTCGACCTTCGGGCCGCGCAAGCACCCGGTGCTGGGCTATACCCGCGCCCACCAGGGCGTCGATTTCGGGGCGGGGACCGGCACGCCGATCCTGGCGGCCGGCGACGGCGTGGTGCTGGAGGCCCGCCGCTGGAGCGGCTACGGCAACTGGCTGCGCATCCGCCATTCGGGCCAGTGGGACACCGGCTACGGCCACATCTCGCGCTACGCCGCGGGCATCCGTCCCGGCGTCCATGTGCGCCAGGGCCAGGTGGTGGCCTATGTCGGCGCGACCGGCCTGGCGACCGGGCCGCACCTGCACTACGAGGTCTGGCTGAACGGCCAGCGGGTCGACCCGATCGGCGCCAAGGTGCCGCAGGGCACCATCCTGGCCGGCGGCGAACTGGCCCGCTTCAAGGCCCAGCGCACCCATATCGACACCCTGCTGGCCGACGCCGGCGCGCCCGATCCCTCGGCCCCGAAACTGGCCCTGGCCAGCCTCGACAGGAGCAAGGGGCCGACGCTCCGGTAGGGACGCTGCGTCCTTCGAGGCTCGCCTTCGGCTCGCACCTCAGGATGAGGAATTCTGTGCAACCAGGCTCCTCATCCTGAGGCGCCCGCGCAGCGGGCCTCGAAGGATGCACTGAGCTTGACCGCCGCCGCCGGGCATTCCATCCCTGGCCGGGTGAAAATCTTCCCGCCGCTTGAGCCCGATTCCGACCAGATGCTGCATCTGGACGCCCTGCGCATCGTCGGGGCGCTGATGATCGTGGTGTTCCACTTCAACCGCTACATCAACCTGGATGGGCGCTGGCTGCTGGCCGATGACATGATCAAGGGCTTCAGCCTGGTCGTCGACCTGTTCTTCCTGATCTCCGGCTATGTGATGGCGGCGGTCTATGGCGGCCGGCTGAACAGCTGGGGGCGGTACGGGACCTTCCTGAAGAAGCGGGTGGCGCGGCTGGGACCGTTGCACTGGGCGACGATGCTGGTGTTCGTGGCCGTCTGGGCCGCGGGGGTGACCGGCTGGGGCGGAGACCGCGACCCCAGCCGCTACGACCTGGCCTGCCTGATCCCCAACCTGGCCTTCATCCACGCCTGGGGGGCCTGCCGGGCCCAGACCTGGAACTTCGCCAGCTGGGCGATCAGCGCCGAGATGGGCATGTACATGGCCCTGCCGCTGCTGTTCTGGATCACCGCGCGCGGGGCGGTGGTCACCGCCCTGGCGGCCCTGGCCAGCCTGGCGGTGCTGCTGCTGCATCCGGACGGCGACATGCCGTTCCACCAGTGGACCTGGAACCTGGGCGTGCTGCGGGCCCTGCCGGGCTTCCTGATCGGCATGCTGGGGTTCCAGCTGCGCGGCGTCCTGGCGCGGCTGCCCGGGGCGCGGCTGTGGATGTGGGGCCTGCTGGCGGCGTTCCTGGCCGCTTCGACCCTGCGCCTGGACCGCACGGTGCTGCTGCTGATCATCTACGCCCTGGGCCTGGCTGGCATCGCCGCCGACGCCGCCGGGCCGGTGGGGCCGGTCAGCCGCCGCCTGGCCCCCTGGGCTCAGCTGAGCTTCTCGCTCTACCTGCTGCACCCCATCGCCCTGAAAATGGCCCTGAACTGGGTCGGGGTGGGCGTCCTGCACCTGAACGGCGACGCCATGCGGTTGTGGGTGCTGCTATGGATCGCCCTGCTGGTCCCGATCGCCTATCTGTCGCTGGTGCTGTTCGAGCGGCCGGCGCGGGACTGGATCGGCGGGCTGGGGAAGACCTCCCTGCCCAAGAGGCTGCCGTCCCGGACGTAGAACACGTTTCCTCGAAGCTGAATCGCGCGTCCCAAATCCCCGTCTCCCCGGCGAAGGCCGGGGCCCAGGTGAAACCCACGAGCCGCTCCGGATGAATCTGGGTCCCGGCCTTCGCCGGGAAAACGGAAGAGGGGGAGAGCGCTTTGATCTAGAATCAACATGCTCTAGCGAGACTCCCTCAGGTGGCGGAGACCTCATCCACCCAGGCCGGCAGCTCGGCGATCGAGCCCAACTCGGCATAGCGTCCGTGGCCCTTCGGCGCTGTCGCCGCCTCGTGGGCCCAGACCAGGGGGTAGGGGATCAGGGCGGCCCAGGCGCCGGCCTCGAGGGCGGGCAGGATGTCGGAGCGCACCGAATTGCCGGCCATCACCGCCTGCTCGGCCCCCGAGCCGTGGCGGGCGAACACCCGGCGATAGGTGTCGGCGTCTTTTTCGGAGACGATCTCGACGGCGGCGAACAGGTCGCCCAGGCCCGAGGCCGCCAGCTTCTGCTCCTGGTGCAGCAGGTCGCCCTTGGTGATCAGCACCAGGCGGTAGCGCTGCGACAGCTGGCCCAGCGCATGCTCGACGCCGGGCAGGGGCTCGACCGGCTCGGTCAGCATCTCGCGACCGGCGGCCAGGATCTGGCGGATGACCCCGATGCTGACCTGGCTGTCGGTCAGGTCCATGGCCGTCTCGATCATCGACAGGGTGAAGCCCTTGGCCCCGTAGCCGTAGAGCCGCAGGTTGCGCTTTTCGGTCTCGGCCAGCCTGGCGTCGATCATCGCCTCGTCGCCATAGGGGGCCAGCAGCTCGACGAAGCGCTTGTGGGTCAGGCGAAAGAGGGTTTCGGTGTGCCAGAGGGTGTCGTCGGCGTCGACGCCGACGGTGGTGACGGGCATGCAGGGCTCTCCAGGTCGGAGCCGGTGATACGACGGCGGGGACCGGCCGAAAAGCCTCGGCGACGGTCAGCCTTCCTCGTCGTCCTCGTAGAACCTGAAGGTGCGCTGCTCCAGCTTGCGGCGCTCCTCATGGAAGCGGTTGAGCAGATGCAGCATCTGCTCGGTCAGCGCCGCCGAAACGGCGGCGGCGGGCGCGTCGGGGGAGTCGTCTTGGTGGTCGGACATGCACCGGCACAGCTGGGGGCGCCCCGCCCTGACAGCTCCAAACGAGGAGGGGCGCGGGGGGTTCCGGCGGCTGGCCGGCTTTTTTCGCTAGAGCATTCGCCCGTTGAGTTGAATCGATTGTGATCGGAGGGAGGATTCCCTTCGTCGTGGGATCATGAGTCCCTTGAGGCCTTCTGATTTGGGAGGTTTGGATGGGCGCGGCGCATTCGAAGGGTCTTCGCGAGCGGGTCGTGGCGGAAGTCGTGGCGGGCGCATCTCGCCGCCAGGCGGCGGCGCGGTTCAAGGTCAGCATATCGTCGGCGATCCGCTGGGTGGCGCTGGCGG
>NZ_JBIXJO010000033.1:0-29083 GCF_052871235.1 Caulobacter sp. LARHSG274
AGGCGGCGATGATCTTGTCGGCGACCAGGTAGGACTGATTGGCCGGCGAGGGACCGATATGCACCGTCTCGTCGGCCATCTCCACGGCCAGGCTGTCGGCGTCGGCGTCCGAATAGACCACCGCCGTCCCGATCCCCAGCCGGCGGCAGGTCTTGATCACCCGCACCGCGATCTCGCCACGGTTGGCGATCAGGAGTTTGCTGAACATCCGGCCGTCCCCTGCCCGCTTGCGGTCATCGCTGGCGACAAGGGCTATCAGGCCGCCGCCGGTTTGCAACGGCGATGCGGCGCGGCGGGCGAGGTGGGACGAAGAAAAGGGTTCCGACCTTCACTGTAGCGTGGCAATGCGTCGGTCCTCTCTCGCCCCCGCTTGTTCGCCCCCGAAGGACCCGCCGATGCGCCTGAACATCGCCCTCGCCTTGCTTGTCCCGACCGCGGCGGCCTCGGCGGCCGGTCCGGTCCTGGCCCAGACCGCGCCCCAGGTCCCGCCGACGCCTGCGCCCGTCCAGGCCCCGCCGCCGGCCTTGCCCTATGGCCGGTCGGTGACCCTGGCCGAGGCCAAGACCGTGGTCGCCGCGGCCGAGGCCGAGGCCCGCCGGCAGGGCTGGTCGATGGTCATCACCGTGGTCGAACCCAACGGCGCCCTGGTGCTCAGCGAAAAGATGGACGGCGCCCAATACGGCTCCAACGACGTGGCCCGGCGCAAGGCCGAGACCGCCGCCAATTTCCGCCGCCCAACCTCCTATTTCCAGGAGGCGGTGAAGGGCGGCACGCTGAACGCCATCTTCACCGGGGCCCTGGCCATTGAGGGCGGCGAGCTGCTGATCATCGACGGCAAGATCGCCGGGGCGGTCGGCGCCTCCGGCGGCTCGGGCGCCCAGGACGGCGTGGTCGCCCGGACCGGGGCGGCGGCGGTGAAATAGCCGTCTCCTAGACCCCGAACTCCCGTGCGAAGGTCGCCACATAGTCTTGATGGGCCTCCTCCGCCTCCGGCGCGACCAGCCGGCAGATCTCGGCGCAGAAGGTGACTGGGGCCACGCCCGAGGCGGTCACCACCCGGCCGTCGGCCACGGCCTTGGCGCTGTCGACATAGGCCCCGGCCCCGGCATAGCCAGGCGCGTGGCCGGCCAGCCAGTCGCCGCCGTTCGAGGTGTGGGCCCGGCCCGCCAGCAGCCCGGCCCGGGCGGCGGCCACGGTCCCGGCGCAGATTGCGCCGATGATCTTGCCGTCGGCCTGGGCTTGGCGCAGCAGGCTGAACAGCGCCTCGTCGCGATAGCCGGGCCAGGCGTCCGAGCCGATCAGCAGCAGCACGTCGGCGTCGGCCAGGACCGGGTCGGCGAATCGGTAGTCGGCCGCCGCCAGCACCCCGCCGATCGAGGTCTGCGGCTCGCCGTCCGGCGTGGCGACCTCGACCTGGACGCCATAATATTCGCGCAGCGCGGCCAGCACCGGCCCGGCCTCCCAATCGGCCCAGCCCGGCTGCAGGAAGGCGACGGCGACGGTCATGGCGGGTCCTTTCGGTCGTGAGCGCCCGCCCCTATCGGTCGAGCGCCGGCGATCCTAGATTGGGGGCCATGAGCGACAACCCCAATCTTTCCGCCACCGGTTTCGACCTGACCCCGCCGACCGCGCCCGAGCGCCAGCGCCTGGAGGCCGACCTGACGGCCGAGGAGGCCCGCGTCCTGCTGCACCACGGCACCGAGGCCCCGTTCTGCGGCGGCCTGCTGGGCGAGAAGAGCCCCGGCGTCTATTGCTGCCGCGAGTGCGGCCTGCCGCTGTTCGAGCATCACACCAAGTTCGAGAGCGGCACCGGCTGGCCCAGCTTCTATGCCCCGTTCGACGAGGGCCACGTCAAGGCGGTGCGCGACGTCTCCCACGGCATGGTCCGCATCGAGACCCGCTGCGCCCGCTGCGACAGCCACCAGGGCCACGTGTTCCCGGACGGCCCGGCCCCGACCCGGCTGCGCTACTGCATCAATTCGGTGTCGCTGCAGTTCGTGAAGGCCGGCGATCCCCTGCCCGACCCGCTGCATCGCGGCGATAAAATCACCTAGTTAGCTAGCGCGCGACGAGGTTGCCGCCTTCGGTGACCATCGGATTGCTGTAGGTCAGGTAGCCGCGTTCGACCATGCGCCGCATGGCTTCATAGACCTCGGCCAGTTCCTCATAGGCGCTGCGCAGGGCGGCCAGGCGGGCGGTCTGCTCGGCGGTCAGCGCGACATGGGCCTCGGTCATCGCCACCGCCTCGGCCACCCAGCGGGCCCGGGCGTGGGCGGCGGCGACGGCCAGGCGCTGGAACTTGCCCGAGTCGCTCTGGCCGACCACCTGAGCGATCACCGCGGTGTTGGAGGCGAAGGCGGTGTAGTCGATCTGCTCCAGCTGGCCGCGGCGGCGGCGCTGGGTTTGGGGATCGAGGTCCTGCGGCTCGAAATGGTCGTGCGAGCGCCGAAAGCTGGATGTCATGGTCGAGGACATGACGATCTCCGAAAGGGTCGCCGCTTTGACGGCTTTGGCCAAAACTGTGCGCCCTTAGCCTTAACGGCCCATTGAGAAGCTTCAGCAGCCGTTCGGCGGCGCGGTCAGGCCCGTCGGCTGACCGCGAAGTCGGCCAGGCTTTCGAGGCTGGAGCGCCACTCGTTGGCCGGGAAGCCGGCCAGGGCGGCCTTGGCCAGGTCGGCATAGCCGGCGGCCAGGTCGAGGGTGGCCTCCAGGGCGCCGGTGCCGACGATCAGCTCGCGAGCCCGGCGGAAGTCGACCTCGGTCTGCTCGCGCCGGCCGATGGCCCGCTCCCAGAACTCCGCCTCGCGCGGGCCCGAGCGGGCGATGGCCAGCAGCAGCGGCAGGGTGGCCTTGCCTTCGCGGAAGTCGTCGCCGGCGTTCTTGCCCAGGGTTTCGGTGGCGCCGCCATAGTCCAGGGCGTCGTCGGCCAGCTGGAAGGCCAGGCCCAGGTTCATGCCATAGGCGCGCAGGGCGTCCGACTGGGCCGGGGCGACCCCGGCCGAGACGCCGCCCGCCTCCGAGGCCGCGGCGAACAGCTCGGCGGTCTTGGCGCCGATGATTTCCAGATAGAGCGCCTGGCTCAGGTTGAGGTCGTGGCTGCGGGTGAGTTGCAGCACCTCGCCCTCGGCGATCACCCGGCTGGCGCGGGCCAGGATCTCCAGCGCCTTCATCGAGCTGGTCTCGACCATCAGCTCGAAGGCGCGGGCGAACAGGAAGTCGCCGACCAGCACGCTCTGAGCCGCGCCCCAGATCAGGTGGGCCGCGACCTTGCCGCGCCGCAGCTGGCTGCCGTCGACCACGTCGTCGTGCAGAAGGGTGGCGGTGTGGATGAACTCGACGGCGGCGGCCAGCTTCAGGCAGGTGTCGTTGTCCGACCCGGCCAGCCGGGCGGCGGCCACGGTCAGCAGCGGGCGCAGGCGCTTGCCGCCGGCGGCGATCAGATGCTCGGCCAGAGCCGGGATGACCGGCACCTCGCTCTGCATCCGCGCGGTGATCAGGGCGTCGACCCCGGCCATGTCGCCGGCGGCCAGCCGCACGAGACGATCCACCGATCCCGGCTGGCGGGCGAGGGTCGCTGCAGCTGCGTCCAAAACGATACTCTCCCTGACTGACGCCCGCCGGCGGTCGGCATGCGCCTCGCGTCCCGTGGGCTTGATCAGCCGTTGCGAGCGACAATGGTGGCGGGATAGGTCAGGGTCAAGGCGAGCACAAGACTTGAAACGTTGCCATAGAGATTGCCGGCCATGAAGGTCACCGACGACGCCGTGCTGGGCGGCAGGGTCCGGCTGCGCCAACCGGCCGGCGGATACCGGGCCGGCATGGACGCGGCCCTGCTGGCGGCCGCTTGCGACGCTGGCCCTGGCGAGCGGGTGATCGAGGCCGGCTGCGGGGTCGGCGGGGCGCTGCTGGCGGCGGCCAGCCGTCGCCCGCTGGCGCGATTCGTCGGGCTGGAGCGCGATCCGGCCGCCGCGGCCCTGGCCCGGACCAACGCCGCTCTCAATGGGCTGGACGACCGGGTCGAGATCGTCGAGGGCGAGGTCGAGCGCGGCTTTCGCGCCCTGGAGCGGCCGGTGTTCGACGCGGCGATCAGCAATCCGCCGTTCTTCGACGACCCCGCCGCCCTGCGCGCCCCCGCCCCGGAAAAGAGCGGCGCCTGGATGGCCGACGGCGGCCTCGGCGCCTGGACGGCCTTTTGCCTGAAGGCGGTGCGCGAGGGCGGGACGATCACCCTGATTCACCGCGCCGACCGCCTGGCCGACCTGCTGGCCCTGCTGGCCCCCAAGGCCGGCTCGTTCAGGATCCGTCCCATAGCGCCGTTCGCCGACGCGCCGGCCAAGCGGGTGATCGTCCGGGCGATCAAGACCGGCAAGGCGCCGCTGGTCCTGCTGCCGCCGCTGGTCTTGCACGCGCGCGGCGACGCGGCCCATGCGCCGGCCGCCGAGGCGATCCTGCGCGGCGAGGCGGCGCTGGACTGGTGAAACGAGGAAAGGGCGCGGGACTGCGCCGCCCCCTACTCCACGTACAGGGCCAGGGCGTCCAGGCACATTTCCAGCCCGGTCAGGTCGTGCAGCGGGTCGTCGGTGACGATCACGAACAGCCGCCGGGCCTCGGCCCACAGCATCACCGTCTCGGGCAGGCCGAAGTCCTCGACCACGCAGCCGTCGCCGTCGCGCCAGACGCCGGCCTCGTCGCGCTGGGCGCCGACATGGGCCTCGACCCGGTCGACATATTCGGCCTGGCTCTCGTCGGCGACGTTGAGATAGGCGAAGACCGGCCGGCCCATCCCGGCCAGCACCCCCGCCTCGAAGGCGGCGCTGGCGGCGCAGGACGGACCCCGCCATGGGGTCAGGTTGATGACCCCGGCGTCGGCCTGACGCAATTGGGCCATGCGGGCCGCATAGAGTTCGCGGGTCTGGATCTCGGCCGTCTCCGGGGCGACCGCGACGATGGCGGGCGCGGTCAGGCCGATCAGGCCGACGTCGGCGCACAGGGCGCGCTGGCGGGCGGCCTGGGCCGAGGCGTCAGGCAGCCAGGAATCGGGGCCGGCCAGCCAGATGGAGTGGACAGGTCTCATAAGACCCTAGAGCTTGCCGAAATGGGACGCTGTCAACTGTCTTGGAGACCATGAAGCCCCTTCGCGCCCGGATCGACCGCCGAACCCTGCTCGCCGCCGCCGGCGCCGGGCTGATGTTTCCCACCCTGGCCCAAGCCGCGCCCAGCGGCCCGTGGCTGGCCTATGACCGCCGCCTGCGCGACCAACTGGCCCAGAGCCGCGGCGATCTCGATCCCGATTTCGAGCAGGACCTGCGCGACCTGGGCGACATCTTCCGCCGCGGCCAGGGCCGGGCGGGCCTGACCCTCGATCCGGGCCTGACCCTGGCCGCCCGGGCCCACGCCGCCGACATCGCCCGCACCGGCGTCTTCGCCCACATGACCCGCGAGGGCTTTACCCCCGCCGCCCGGGTCGGCCTGCTGGCCCGCGACCTGATCGGCGCGCCGGGCGAGAACATCGCCGAGCGCCGCAACGCCAGCGGCCCGGTCCGTCCCGACCAGATCATGGGCCAGTGGAAGGACAGCCCCGGCCACCGCGCCAACCTGCTGGCCCCCGGCTTCACCCATGTCGGCTACGGCGTCTTGCGCCAGGGGGCCGAGGTGATCGCCGTCGGCGCCTATGCCGAGGTCCCGGCCCGGCTGGCCTCGCCCGCGCCGCTGCGGGTCCCGTCGGTCGAGGCGATCGCCGCGGCCCTGGCCCTGGCTTCGCCGCGCATCGACCAGTTCTCGGTCTCCGAACCCGGCGGCGAGGCCCTGGTCGCCACCTATCTCGAGGGCCCCCGGCCCCAGACCCTGCCGCCGGGCGCCTGGCAGTCGCGGCCGCACCTGACGGCCGGCGCGCACCGCTACCAGGTGGCCTGGGGACCGGTGTTCATCCTGGGATGAGGCCGATCTCGCCCAGACCCGCCGACGTCGACAGGCGGGCGCATCTGTTCCCCCGCCGCCATTTGGCGTAGAAGATTCCCATGAACGCATTCGATCCCCATCTCGGCAAATCCGGCGGCCCGGCCGTGCTGCACTATGGCGATGGCGAGTTCGCCGTGATGAGTCCCGGCCAGTACGTGTTGTGCGCGGTCACCGGGGCCAGGGTCTCGCTGGAGGCCCTGCGCTACTGGAGCCCCGAGCTGCAGGAAGCCTATGCAGGCCCGGCCGAAGCCCTGAAGCGCTGGCAAGAGCACCGCGGCTGAACCGCCGGCGCGCCCTGGCCGGCGGCCTGGCCGGCGCCTTCTCCCTGTCGTCGTCCGCCCCGCGCGCCGCCGCGGCGGGCCTGGCGCTGTCGGGCCGGCTCGTGCAGGGCGGCTTCGTGGTCGGCCGCACAGCGCCGCGCGCCGCGGTGCTGCTGAACGGCGCGCCGGTGACCCAGGCCTCGGCCGCCGGCTGGTTCGTGATCGGCTTCGACCGCGACGCCCCGCCCCCGGCCTTGATCACGGTCGAGACCCCGGACGGCTCGGTCAGCCGCCAGGCGACGATCGCGCCGGGCGATTTCGACATCCAGCGGATCGACGGCCTGCCCGACAGCCAGGTCTCGCCCAGCGACCCGGCCCTGCTGGCCCGCATCGCCGCCGAGAGCGCCCGCAAGGCCGCCGGCTTCGCCAGCCGCGTCGACGGCGACTTCTTTCGCACCGGCTTCATCCTGCCGGTCCAGGCGACCCGGCGCTCGGCCCGGTTCGGCGGACAGCGGATCCTCAACGGCGAGCCCAAGCGTCCGCACTACGGCGTCGACCTGGCCGCGCCGGTCGGGACCCCGGTCGTTGCCCCGGCCGCCGGGGTGGTCAGCTTCGCCGAGACCGGCCTGCACTATGAGGGCGTGCTGATCCTGATCGATCATGGCCAGGGCCTGATCACCGCCTATCTGCACCTGTCGCGCGTCGCCGTAACCGCCGGCCAGTCGGTCGTCCAGGGCCAGCTGATCGGCGCGGTCGGCCAGGAGGGCCGCGCCACCGGCCCGCACCTGTGCTGGCGGATGCGCTGGCGCGACCAGAACCTGGACCCGTCGCTAATGGTCGGCATGGCCCCGCCGATCCCTTAAGGGATGTTTTGCCGGCGCTTTTCCCGTGGAGGGATCGACAGTCGGTTAACCGTGACGTATTTCGGGATATCCCTGTTTCGTGATGGAGATCCGTCCGCATGTCCGCGGCGCTCGAACAGCTGCGTTTCCTGCTGGTGGACGACAACCATCACATGCGGGCGATCGTCTCGACGATCCTGAAGGGCGTCGGCGTCCGCCATGTGCACGAGGCGATGGACGGGGCCGAGGCCCTGCAGGTGCTGCGCAACGCCCAGATCGACATCGCCGTCGTCGATTTCCGGATGTCGCCGCTGGACGGGGTGCAGTTCACCCAACTGGTGCGCAATTCGCCCGACAGCGCCGACCCGTTCCTGCCGATCATCATGCTGACCGGTTTCGCCGAGCGCCACC
The DNA here is from genome assembly GCF_052871235.1 of Caulobacter sp. LARHSG274. Lineage (NCBI taxonomy): Bacteria > Pseudomonadati > Pseudomonadota > Alphaproteobacteria > Caulobacterales > Caulobacteraceae > Caulobacter > Caulobacter sp. LARHSG274. The sequence goes on from NZ_JBIXJO010000033.1 coordinate 7,472, forward strand.
GGGTGTTCGAGGCCCGCGACGCCGGCGTCACCGAGATCGTCGTCAAGCCGGTCACCGCCCGCTCGCTGCTGGACCGCATCAATACGGTGATCTTCAAGCCGCGGCCGTTCATCCGCACCGCCGACTATTTCGGCCCGTGCCGGCGTCGCCGCGACGATCCGCACTACACCGGCCCCCATCGCCGCGGGAACGACCTGACGGTCGAGATCTAGCCGCCGGCGCGGTCGGCGGCCGCCTGGGCGGCGTAGACCTCGTTGGGCCAGCGGCGATGCACCCAGAACCAGTCCTCGGGCCGCTCGCGGATGCGGTCTTCCATGAAGGTGTTGACCAGCCGGACGCCGGACTCGATGTCGGCGGCGCGGTCGCCGGTGTCGGGCAGGACGATCGGCGCATGGACCACGGCCCGGAACCGCGCGCCCTTGATCCGCTGCACCGACATCGGCTGCAGCACCGTGCCGAAGCGGATCGCCAGGCGGGTGGGCCCCGGGGCCGTGCGCACCGGATGGCCGAAGAACGGCGCCTCGACGCCGCCGTTGAACTTCTGGTCGTTCATCAGCGCCACCGACACGCCGCGCTTCATTGCGTCGAGCAACTCGCGCGCCCCGTCGCCGCCCTTGGGGGCGAACAGGCGCACGCCGTAGCGGAACCGGCTCTGCTTGATGCGCTCGTCGACATAGGGGTTGTTGGCGGCGCGATAGGTCATCTCGCAGGTGACGCCGGAATCGACGATCGCCGCCGGCATCACCTCCCAGTTCGACAGGTGGCCCGACACGAAGACCACCGGGACCTGGTCGGCGGCGATCTGGAACAGCCGCTCCTGGCCCACCACCTCGACCCGGCCGGTGGACGGCAGGATTTTGTCCATCAGCGGAAACTCGGCGAAGGTCCGGCCCAGACCGTCCCACTGGGCCTTGAGCATCGCCGCCCGCCAGGCCTGGTCCTTGTCCGGAAAGGCCAATCGCAGATTGCGCTCGGCCACCTTGTGCGCCCCGCTCAGCGGCCCGAAGGTGCGGCCCAGCCAGCCGCCGAAGGCCGAGGCCGCGTCGACGCCCAGCAGGCGCACGACGCCGATGAACAGGTCAAAACCCAGCGCCTCGGCGCGCCATAGAAGGTCCTGGGCCCAAGGCCGACGCTTATCCGACATGGACCCTTACTACCCTGCTTCGCCGTGAAACGGGACTCGCTGCATGCGACGATTCGACCATCGCTGACGCGCCCCGCGCCGCACACGCGGCACGCGACTTGCGGCTTTCGAGGCAGTTCGTTCCGTTTCGGGACGGTGTTATTATCGGGGCGTCACATGGGCAACGACATCGACGTTTATCTGGGCAAGCGCCTTCGCCGCCGGCGCCGCCTGCTGGGCCTGACCCAGCAGCAGCTGGCCGTCACGGTCGGGGTGCGCTTCCAGCAGATCCAGAAATACGAGTGCGGCGCCAACCGCATCTCCGCCGCCCGGCTGTGGCAGCTGGCCGAGGCGCTGGACGTGCCGGTCGGCTATTTCTACGACGGCCTGTCGGAACAGGCGCGTCGCGAGACCAACATCGAGGCCGAAGGCGGCGAGATGTTCGCCCGCAAGGAGACCCTGGACCTGATCCGCGCCTATTACCTGCTGGGCGAACGCCCGCGCCGGCGCCTCCTGGATCTCGCCAAGTCTCTGAACGGCGGCGAAGGGGCCGAAGCTTAGAGTTCGACGGTGGCGTCGAGTCGGCCGGCGGGCTAAGCCTGCCGGCATGACGCTCTCCGCCGACCGCCTCGCCCAGCTGGACGCCTTCGTCCTCGACCTCAACCGCGCCTCGGCCGCGGCGATCCTGCCGCTGTTCCGGGCCGACCACGGGCTGGAGGACAAGGCGGCCGGCAAGAACCTGCCGCGCGACAGCCACGCGGGCTTCGATCCGGTGACCGAGGCCGACCGCGGGGCCGAGGCGGCGATCCGCGCCCTGATCGGCCAGCGCTATCCCGAGCACGGGGTGATCGGCGAGGAATATGGCGAGGACCGGCCCGACGCCGAGTTCGTCTGGGTGCTGGACCCGATCGACGGCACCCGCGCCTTCATCGCCGGCCTGCCGCTGTGGACCACCCTGATCGGCCTGCGCTATCAGGGCCGCCCAGTGCTGGGCTCGATCGGCCAGCCCTATGTCGGCGAGGTGTTCATCGGCTCGGCGGCCGGCTCGCGCCTGCTGTCGGCCGGCGGCGAGCGGCCGTTGCAGGTGCGCCCCTGCGCCGCCCTGACCGACGCGGTGATCGCCACCACCGATCCCGAGGCCTGTTTCGACGGGGCCGAGCTGGGGGCCTGGCGCCAGGTCCGCGCCGCCGCCAAGCTGGCCCGCCTGGGCTGCGACGCCTACGCCTACGCCATGGTCGCGGCCGGCAAGATGGATATGGTCATCGAGGCCGGCCTGAAATCCTGGGACATCGAGGCGGCCATCCCGCTGATCGAAGGGGCCGGCGGCCTGGTCACCGACTGGCGCGGCGAACCGATCGGCCAGGACGGCGGCCAGATGGCGATCGCCGGCGACCGCCGGGTGCTGGACGAGGCGCTGGTGGCGCTGAGACGGTCGGCGAAGTAGCGGTCGACGCTAAGTTGCCCGCCACACAGGAAACACCGCAACATCCGTCGAGCTCATAGCTCTCGTCATGGCCTCAAAATCAAAGCCAGGCAGCTCCATCAACCGATCGATGACAACCTGTTCATCGGTGGCCCCGTTTGGAAAGGCGACGGCGACCCGGTCGTCCGCGCCAAACAGCAACCACCAAAGATCGGCTCCCCATGGACCGGAGTCGTCGGTTTCGATAATCACGCCACGGAGATCCGAAATTGGCAGCTGATGCATCTGCTTGTCAGGATCCGAAACGGCGATGACGGTTCCATCGAAAGAGACGATGTAAGCAGCCTCTGGTTCAGCCTGGCGCCGAGGCGCTAGCCCGCCGAACGACGTCAGCCAGGTCCAGATACTCAAACAGACTCTCCGACGTTCAACGGCGCAGCCCCCTCCACCGTCTCGTCGAACGCCGCCCAGAAGCGCGCCCGGATGTCGTCGGTCTCGATGAGGATCTCGTGGAAGGCGCCCTCGATCTCCAGATAGCGGCCCTTGGGGATGCGGGCGGCGATCGCCCGTTGGTCGGCGGTCAGCACCCGGCTGTCGTCGCCGGCCCCGACGATGGTCACCGGGATGGCGATGGCCTCCACCCCCTTCGACCGGCGCAGCCAGGCGCAGGCCGAGAAGGCGAAGTCGGTCCAGCCCCAGGTGATCCCGCCCAGGGCCAGGTCGCGATTGGCCCGGATCTGGGCCTGATGGCGGGCGTAGCGGGCTGCGTCATGGGTCAGGGCGTCGGCGGGGAAGGCCTGGGCGAACGGATCGCCCCGGTCGCCGAGCACATAGTCGCCGGCCAGGCCGCAGCGGGCCATGATCCAGGCCAGGGCCCGGGCGGCGCGGGCCGGCCGGCCGCCGGTGTTGAGGCCGAGCATCGGCGCCGACAGCACCGCGGCCGAGAAGCGCGTCTCGCCATGGGCCAGGACCAGGGTGGTCAGGCAGCCGCCCATCGAGTGGCCCAGGGCGATCCAGGGCTTGGGCAGGCGGGCCTCGAAGGCGGCCAGCAGCGCCTGGTAGTCGCCCAGGAACGGCTTGAAGCCGGCCGCGTGGCCCTTCAGCCGGTCCGGCAACGCCCGGTGCGACAGCCCCTGCCCGCGCCAGTCATGGACCAGCACCACGAAGCCGCGGCCCAGCAGGTCCTGGACGACCTCGTAATATTTCTCGATCGGCTCGCTGCGGCCGGGGCCGACCACCACCGAGCCGCGCGGCCTGCCCTGGAAAGACGGGCCGTCCGGCGAAAACAGGGCGGCGCGGAGGGTCGCCCCGTCCGCGCCGCTGAACCATTCGGCCTGGCCGTGATCGGGAACCGGCGCCTCGGGGATCGAGACCAGAGGCGCCGCCCCGACCATGGATCAGCGCATCTTCGCGAACAGGGCCGCCATCTTCGACTGCAGGGCCATGGCCGCGCCCATGTCCGACAGCTTCAGCTTGCCGGTCATCACCGCCATGGTCGGGTCCAGCGCGCCGGTGCCGATGGCCAGCAGGTCGTCCATCGACAGGGTCATGGTCAGGTCGGCCGGCTTGTCTTCGTTGCTCACCTCGCCGCCGTCGATATGGATGACGCCGGCGTCCTTCAGGTCGAACTTCAGGCTCTTGCCCAGGCCGCTGTCGTCGCCCACGGCGGCCTTCATGCGATCGGTGATTTCCTGCAACGTGGCCATAGACGCGTCTCCCTGTGTGCGCGTGGATTCTGCGGCGGCAGACTGGCCGCTGGACGGCCGAGAGTAAACACTGTTCAGACGCGGCCGCGGCTTATTTCTTATTGTCGTAACAGAGCTGTCGCAGGCTCGACTTCGGCCCTGGCCCGGCCTGCCGTAGGGTCACTTCGGCTTGACGAATTTCAGGGTCATGCGGTCGCTCTCGCCGATGGCGTCGTACTTGGCGTGGTCGAAGCCCGGCTCGGCCGGCTCGCCGCGCGGGGCCGACAAGCGGGTGGGCGGCAGGGTCCAGACCCCGAACGGGTGGTCCTTGGTGTCCTTGGGATTGGCGTTGATCTCGCTCTGGCCGGCCAGCACGAAGCCGGCCTCCCGGGCCATCTGAACCACATAGGCCTGCTGGACATAGCCGTCGGCGGCCAGCACGTCCTGCACCCGGCCCGGCTCGCCGCGGTGCTCCTCGACGCCCAGCACGCCGCCGGGCTTCAGGGCGGCCAGGGCGTCGCGGAAGGCCTTCTCGACCAGGCCGCCGGCCATCCAGTTGTGCAGGTTGCGCAGGAACAGCACCAGGTCGGCCGAGCCGGCGGGCGCAACCGGGCCGCTGGTCGGGCCGAAAGCGGTGATCGTCACCTCGCCATAGACCCTGGGCTTTTCCGTCAGCTTGCGGCGATAGGCCTGGACGATCTCGCCGGCCGCCGGGTCGTCGGGCAGGTCGGTCTGCAGCGAGGCGGCGTAGAGCTTGCCGCCGGTGGCGGCCAGATAGGGGGCCAGGATGTCGGTGTACCAGCCGGCCCCGGGCCAGAACTCGACCACGGTCTGGCCCGGCTTCAGACCCCAGAACTCCAGGCTCTCGACCGGATGGCGCCAGACGTCGCGGGCCTTGTCGGCCGGCGAGCGCCAGGCGCCCTGGGCCGCGGCCCTCAGGGTCATGGGCTCGGCCTTGGCCGCGAGCTTGGCGGGCTTGGGCGCATCGGCCTTGCGACCGCAGCCGGCGAGGCTCAGGGCGCCGGCGCCGGCGAGCAGTCCCCGTCGCGACCATCGACGTCCTGGATGCATGATCTTCCCCGATCGCGACTCAGACCCCGATCATGCACCCGACCTTGGCGAAACGGCGCCCTGTGCACGCCGAAGCGGTGAAACGGGAACGATCAGCCGATTCACCCTGGCCGGTCCATTCCACCTCTTGAAGTGAAAAATCGGGCCCCCACCTAGGTCTCGAAGGCGCTGGAACCCCGGGCCTTCCGGATCGCAGGCGACGCCGATCAGGGTCGCCGAAGGTCCGAACCCACTTAAAGCAACCTTGCTTGATGAGAAGGATGTGACCATGCGTACGATCGACCTGTCCCCCCTGTACCGCTCCGTCGTCGGCTTCGACCGGCTGGCCGCCCTGCTGGACGCCGCCGCCTCGAACGAGGCCGCCTCGGGCTATCCCCCCTACAATATCGAGCGCACCGCCGAGAACGCGTACCGCATCGAGATCGCCGTCGCCGGCTTCAAGCCGGAAGAACTCGGCATCGAGGTGAAGGAAAACCTTCTCACCGTCACCGGCCGCAAGCCGGCCAATGACGAGGCCAAGCGCTATCTCCACCGCGGCCTGGCCGAGCGCAACTTCGAGCGCCGCTTCCAGCTGGCCGACTACGTGGTCGTCACCGACGCCAGCCTGGCGGACGGCCTGCTGTCGATCGCCCTGAAGCGCGAACTGCCCGAGGCCCTCAAGCCCCGTACAATCGAGATCAAGGCCGGCCAAACCCAGCCCGCCTCGACCCTGATCGAAGGCGAGCAGGCGGCCTAAATCCGCCCTCGACTCCCTCCCCTTACAGACTTCGGGCGGCGCGGCGATGCGCCGCCCTTTTTCATGGCCGCGTCCCTGCGCCAATTGTCGCAGCCGTGAAACATTTAACCATCCTTAAGCCCGGCCTTGCGACAGTTCCGACCGACAGCGGAGCGAGAGACATGAACGCCGAAGTGCCGCGCGAAACCGAATTGAGCGCCAGCGTCGCCATGACGTTCGACGTGCTCGCCTGGGAGATGGAGCTGGCCGGCGCGCGCTGCATCTTCCTCGACAGCATCATCGGCGCGATGATGAAGGCCATTCCGGAAGCGGAACGCGGCCCGTTCGTCGAAGGGATGCACACCGTCGACCTGCTCAGCCAGCAGCTGACCAGCCTGTCGGCCTTCGCCCGGCGCATGAGCGACAGCGTGCCGACCGATGTGTCGGCCTCGGTCGACCGCGCCCTGAGCGACATCACCCTGGGCGCCCTGGCCGATCGCATGTGCTCGGCCCTGGGCGGCGAGGAAAAGGACATCAATGATCGTGAAGAGGCCGGCGACCTTGACCTCTTTTGAATCCCGATAGGGCGAGCCGATGAACCTAGCTCTGCAGGGGGCGAAGGTCGTGGTCGCCGACAGCGACCGCACCGTTCTGGAGCTGCTCCAGATCCGCCTCGACATCGCCGGCTTCCACACCTGCATCGCCCGCAACGGCGAGGCGGTGTTCGAGACCCTGAAACTGGTGCGCCCCGCCGCCATGATCGTCGACCTGCACCTGGCCGACCTGGGCGGGTTCGAGGTGCTGCGCAAGCTCACCGCCCACGGCGCCAAGCTGCCCTGCCCGACCCTGGTGATCGGCCGCAAGCTGAGCCCCGACGACATCCGGATGGCGATTTCGCTGGGCGCCCGCGACTGCATGACCAAGCCGTTCAGCGGCGCGGACGTGCTCGAACGCGTGGCCCGCATGCTGCGCCCCCCGGCCCCGATCAAGCCCCGAGCGCTGGCCTATATCTAGGAAGTGCAGCGGCTGAGGCCGCTGCAGCGTTTTCCCGACCGCTAAGCCGCCGGCGCCAGGTCCAGGCCTTCGACCTGGGTCAGGTCGCAGTCGCGGAAGCTGGCCTTGGCCAGGCGCGCGCCGGTGAGGTCCGCGCCGCGCAGGTCGGCGCCGTCGAACACCGCCTCGCTGAGGTCGGCGGCCTGGATCATCGCGTAGCGCAGCCGCGCCGCGGTCAGCTGGGTCGCGGTCTTGCGGTCGGGTCCCAGCGGCAGGGGCGACAGAACGGCCTGGCGCAGGTCGGCCTTGGTCAGGTTGGCGCCCGAAAGCTTGGCCCCGCGCAGGTCGGCCCCGCGCAGATTGGCGGCGCGCAGGTCGGCGTTCTGCAGGTTGGCCCCCTGCAGCTGGGCTCCCGACAGGTCGAGGCCGACCAGGCAGGCGCCGGGGGCGCTCATCGCCGTCAGGCGCAGGCCCTTCAGGCGGTCGCCGAGCGGCCGCAGGTCCTCGCCGTCCAGCCGGGCCGGCGCGCCTTCCTTGCCGCCGGTGCGGCACCAGGCCTGGTTGGCCAGGCAGCGCTGATAGAGTTCCGCGGCCCGCGACATCGCCAGTTCGGTCGACGATTCCAGGCAGCCGCGCATCGCCGCCCCGGTGGTCCGGGCGGTCGAGGTGTCGACGCCGGCCATCACCGCCCCGGTGAAGTTGGCGCCCTCCAGATTGGCGCCCTTGACGTCGGCCCCGTCGAGGATCGCCCCGGACAGGTTGGCCTCCTTCAGATTGGCCCCGGTCAGCTTGGCCCCGCGCAGCGAGCAGTCGCTGAAATCGGCCTTGAACGCCGAGACGCCAGAGAATTGCGACCCGTCGAGCGTGGCGCCCGAAAAATTGGCCTCGTCGGCCTCGCCGGCGCGAACCTCGTGGCGGCAGGTCTCCAGTCCCTTGCGCGGATGGGGAATGGCCACCTGGCCCTCGCGGAAGTCGGCCTGGGTCAGGTCGGCCTGGGACAGGTTGGCGCCGCGCAGGCAGGCGCCGCGCAGGTCGGCGCGGACCAGGCTGGCCTGGCGCAGGTCGGCCTTGCGCAGGTCGGTTCCGAACAGGCTGGCGCGATCGAGCTTGGCGCGGGCCATCCGGCAGCCCTCGAGGATCGAGGCCGACAGGTCGGCGTCGGCCAGATTGCGGAAGGACAGGTCCAGGCCCGACAGGTTCATGAACCGCAGCGAGGCGCGCTTGCCGCCCTGCTTGCCGGTCAGGAACTTCTCGTGGGCCGTGACGATCAGATCGAGTTCAGCCTGGCTGAGCCGTCGACGTCCCGCGATGCTCTGCGCCGCCGCCATTTACTGAAAACTCCCCCGAGCCTCTTGATCCGGTCGCAGCATAAAGGGGGATCAACAGCGAAGCGTTAAGGCTGCGCCGTTTTGCCGCAACCCCAGGGCGCATCTCGGCCCGGAAGCGTCGGGGAATCGACCTCAGATCACATCGTCCAGGCCGCGGACGCCCAGGCGGATGGCCCCGGTGACGTCAATGTCCTTGAGCAGGGCGTTGGTGAAGTTGGCCCGCGACAGGTCGGCCCCGCTCAGGCAGGCCTGGCGCAGGTCGGCCCGGGCCAGGTCGGCGTTGGTCAGCAGGGCGCCGGTCAGATCACTGGGCAGCAGGCGGTCGGGACCGATCAGCAGCGGCCCCAGCTGGGCCTCGCGCAGGTCCGATCCGGCCAGCTTGGCGCCCTTCAGCCGCGCCCCGCGCAGGTCGGCCCGCCGCAGGTTGCAGGACCGCAGGTCCGCCCCCTCCAGCTGGGCGCCCTGCATCTGCACGCTTTCCATGTCGAGGCCGTAGAACACCGCCCCCTTGGCCGACAGGGCGGTCAGGTTGAAGCCGCGCACGGACTTCAGATTGCGCAGGTCGGCCTTGTCGAACACCGAGGGCTTGCCCTCGGCCCCGCCGGTCTCGCACCAGCGGGCGTGGTCGGCGATCATCTGCTCGTAGGGCATGTCGGCGACGTCGGTGCCGGCGGCCTTGTCGGTCAGGGCCCCGTCGAGATTGGTGTCGTTGATGTTCCACGACATCGTCTTGGCGCCCACCAGCACGGCGTTGCGCAGGTCGGCGCCGGCCAGATTGGCGCCGGAAAGGTCGGCCCCGGCCAGGTTGGCGCCGTTGAAATTGGCCTGCTTGAGGTTGGCCCGCACCAGCTTGGCGTCCTTGAGGATCGCATCGCTGAAGTCGGCCTTGTTGGCGATGATCCCCGACAGCCGCGAGCGCTCCAGATTGGCGCCGGCCAGGATCGCGCCGGTGGCCAGGGCCTCGCGCTGGGTCGGTTCGAGGACGCGGTAGCCCTCCTTGCGGTCGGCGGCGGCGATCTGGCCTTCGCGCAGGTCGGCCTCGAACAGGTCCGCGCCGGTCAGGTTGGCGCCGCGCAGGCTGGAGCCGCGCAGGTCGCTGCGCCGCATCGAGGCGTCGGTCAGGTCCGAGCCCTGCAGGTCGGCGCCATAGAGGCTGGCGTTGTCGAGCTTGGTGCGGCGCAGGTCGCAGCCGACCATCAGCGCCCCGGTGAAGTCGGCGTCGCAGAGATTGCGGCCGGTGACCGACAGCCCCGAGATGTCGCAGAAGGCGAACACCGCGCGCGCCCCGCCGAGCCGAGCCGACCACAGGCGGTCATGCTTGGCGCAGATCAGGTCCACGTCGTGTTGCGTCAGGCGCCGATGGTCTTGGCCTGCCGCGGGCGGGGCGTTCATGGCTGCTCGCGTCATCTCCCCGGAGGGCGAGGCGGCGAAGATGCACGAAGCCGCATTAACGCTGCGTTTCCAAGTATTTCGGGGCGACAATGCGCCGCCCCGAGACGCCGTCAGCCCGCACTGGGAAGCGGCTGGGCCCGCGACTCGTCGAGATAGCGGGCGCCGGTCGGCTTCAGGTCGCCGTCCAGGTCGATGACCAGCGGATTGCCGGTCGGGATCTCGACATGGACGATGTCGGAGTCGGGCACACCGAACAGGTGCTTGACGATGGCGCGCAGCGAATTGCCGTGGGCGGCGACCAGGATGGTCTCGCCGGCCTTCAGCTTGGGGGCGATCTCGGCCTCCCAATAGGGCAGCACGCGGACCAGGGTGGTCTTCAGGCTTTCGGTGGCCGGCAGGTCGAGGCCCTTGTAGCGGCGGTCCTTGCTGAAGTCGTAGTCGCCGCCCGGGGCCAGGTCCGGCGGCGGGATGTCGTAGGAGCGCCGCCAGATGGTGACCTGGGCCTCGCCGTGCTTCTCGGCGGTCTCGGCCTTGTTGAGGCCGGTCAGGCCGCCATAGTGACGCTCGTTCAGGCGCCAGTCCTTGGTGACCGGCACGAAGCTCTGGCCGGCGGCGTCGAGCGCCAGGTTGCAGGTGCGGATCGCCCGGGTCTGGACCGAGGTGAAGGCCTCGTCGAGATCGAGGCCCGCCGCCTTGATCAGCTCGCCGCCCTTGCGGGCCTGGGCCTCGCCCTCGGCGGTCAGATCCACGTCCACCCAGCCGGTGAAGCGGTTTTCGAGATTCCACTGGCTCTGGCCATGGCGGAGCAGGACGAGGACGGGCATCGGACCTCCAGGATGTGTCGCAAGGCGGGCTAAGCCCCGGGGCGCCCTGCGTCAAGCGTCGCGTCCACCCTCTCCCGGTTTGAAAGCGCCGTGCTATAGGCAGGCCATGCCTGATCGTCTCTTCATGCCCCTGATGGCGCTGATCGCCCTGGCGATGATCGCCTTTTCGCTCGTCTGGCCGCAGGGCTATGGCGACCGCTCCCCCGGTCCCTGGGGCTCGACCCCGCTGCAGCAGACGCCGGAGATGCGCGTCAAGATCCAGCGCGAGAAGGACGCCGCGGCCCGGCGCGAGCAGCAGGCCCGGCAGCAGGTGGGCGACGTGCGGGCCGCGACCGCCCCATGAGCGCCTTCGACGCGATCGCCGTCGGCCAGCGGGTGCTGAACGCCGAGGCCAAGGCCCTGGCCCAGCAGTCGGCGGCGCTGGACGATTCGTTCGTCCGGGCGGTGGAGACCCTGTTCGACGCCAAGGGCCGGGTGGTCTGCACCGGCATCGGCAAGTCCGGTCATGTGGCCCGCAAGATCGCCGCCACCCTGGCCTCGACCGGCACGCCGGCCATGTTCGTCCACGCCGCCGAGGCCAGCCACGGCGACCTGGGCATGATCGGCCAGGGCGACGTGGTGCTGGCCCTGTCGAAATCGGGCGAGGCCCGCGAGCTGTCCGACAGCTTGGCCTACGCCAAACGGTTCTCGATCCCGCTGATCGCCATCACCGCCGTCGCCGACAGCCAGCTGGGCCGGGGGGCCGACGTGCTGCTGCTGTTGCCCGACGCGCCGGAGGCGACCGCCGAGGTCAACGCTCCGACCACCTCGACCACCCTGCAGATGGCCCTGGGCGACGCCCTGGCGGTGGCCCTGCTGGAGCGGCGCGGCTTCACCGCCCGCGACTTCCGCGTCTTCCATCCCGGCGGCAAGCTGGGGGCCATGCTGCGCACGGTCGGCGACCTGATGCACGGCGAAGCCGAGCTGCCGCTGACCCCCGAAGCCGCGCCGATGTCGCAAGCCTTGCTGGTGATGAGCGAGAAGCGCTTCGGGGCCGTCGGCGTGGTCGACGCCGACGGAACGCTCAGCGGCCTGATCACCGACGGCGACCTGCGCCGCCACATGGACGGGCTGATGGCCCACACCGCCGGCGAGGTCATGACCCGCGCGCCCCTGACCATCGCCCCCGGCGCCCTGGCGGCCGAAGCCCTGAAGCTGATGAACGAGCGGCGCATAACGGTGCTGTTCGTGGTCGAACAAAAACGTCCGGTCGGCATTCTGCATGTGCACGACCTGCTGCGCGCCGGCGTGATCTGAACCAATCCGCCTCTTCCAACAGCGTTGTCACGCGAACATGCTAGTCGTCGCGAGCCCACGACGCTAAACGCAACCTGCCACAACTGAAGCGAGCCCAGATGTTTTCTGCCCCCCGCGCCGACCTCGTCCCCAACACCGCCGCCTATGAGAATGAGCCCCTGGTCAAGGCCACCGGCTTTCGCGAATACGACGCGCGCTGGCTGTTCGGGCCGGAGATCAACCTGCTGGGCGTTCAGGCGCTGGGCCTGGGCCTGGGGACCTACATCCACGAACTGGGCCAGTCGAAGATCGTCGTCGGCCACGACTTCCGCTCCTATTCCAGCTCGATCAAGAACGCCCTGATCCTGGGCCTGATCAGCGCCGGCTGCGAGGTGCACGACATCGGCCTGGCCCTGTCGCCCACCGCCTATTTCGCCCAGTTCGACCTCGACATCCCCTGCGTGGCCATGGTCACCGCCAGCCACAACGAGAACGGCTGGACCGGCGTGAAGATGGGCGCCCAACGGCCGCTGACCTTCGGTCCCGACGAGATGGGCCGCCTGAAGGAGATCGTGCTGGGCGGCCAGTTCGTCGAGCGCAACGGCGGCAAGCTGATCCGCGTGGCCGGCATGGCCGAGCGCTACATCGCCGACGTCTCGACCCGCGCCCAGCTGAAGCGGCCGTTGAAGGTGGTCGCCGCCTGCGGCAACGGCACGGCCGGCGCCTTCGCGGTCGAGGCCCTGCAGCGGATGGGCGTGGCCGAGGTGATCGGCATGGACGTCGAGCTCGACTACACCTTCCCGAAATACAATCCGAACCCGGAAGATCTGGAAATGCTGCACTCGATGGCCCACGCCGTCCGTGAGCATGGCGCGGACCTGGCCTTCGGCTTCGACGGCGACGGCGACCGCTGCGGCGTGGTCGACGACGAGGGCGAGGAGATCTTCGCCGACAAGATCGGCCTGATGCTGGCCCGGGACCTGGCCCCGCTGCATCCGGGCGCGACCTTCGTGGTCGACGTCAAGTCCACCGGACTCTACGCCACCGACCCGATCCTGGCGGCCCACGGCTGCAAGGTGATCTACTGGAAGACCGGCCACAGCTACATCAAGCGCAAGAGCGCCGAGACCGGGGCCCTGGCCGGGTTCGAAAAGAGCGGCCACTTCTTCATGAACAAGCCGCTGGGCCTGGGCTACGACTGCGGCCTGACCGCCGCCGCCGCCGTGCTGGCCATGCTCGACCGCAACCCCGACAAAAAGCTGTCGGACCTGCGCAAGGCCCTGCCGGTCGCCTACACCTCCCTGACCATGAGCCCGCATTGCGACGACGAGAAGAAGTACGGCGTCGTCGCCGACGTGGTGAAGGAATACGAGGACCTGTTCGCCGCCGGCGGCTCGATCTTGGGCCGCAAGATCAAGGAAGTGATCACCGTCAACGGCGTGCGCGTGCACCTGGACGACGGCTCCTGGGTGCTGGTCCGCGCCTCGTCGAACAAGCCCGAGATCGTGGTCGTGGTCGAGAGCACCCAGTCGGAAGACGACATGCGCGCCCTGTTCCGCCAGGAAGTCAAACCGCGCCTGGGCGACCGGGTCGGCAAGTACAACCAGGAAATCTGATCCTGGCCTGATTCAGGCGGCCGCCACGCGCCCCGAGGCGTGGGCGGCCGTCTTGACGACCGCGGCCACCAGGGCGTCCTGGTTGGCCAGCAGCCGGTCCGAGGGCGCGCCCAGCGACACCGCGGCCAGAACCTCGCCGTCCGGCCCGAACACCGGCGCGGCCACCGCCGCCGAATCCTCGACCGACTCCCCCAGGCTGATCCAGTAGCCGGTGCGGCGCACCTCCTCCAGCTGGGCCCGCAGCACCTCGCGATCGGTGTTGGTCCGCGGCGTCAGCGGGGCCAGCCTGGCCTTGGCGATATAGTCGTTCTGGTAATCGGCCGGCTGGTAAGCCAGCAGCACCCGCCCCGCCGCGGTCGAATAGAGCGGCCCGCTCATGCCCAGGCGGACCATGTAGCGCACCGGCCGCGGGCTCTCCAGCACGTCGATATAGACGAAGCGATGGGTCTGGTGGTCGAGCACGGCCAGGTTGACCGACTCCTGGGTCTCGTCGGCCAAAGCCCGTAGATAGCCCCGCACCAGCCGCGGCAGGTCGTAGGCCGAGCTGATCGTCGCCGCCAGGCGAAAGGCCCGCGGGCCGAGCCGGTACAAGCTCCCTTCGGCGACCAGGAAATCGTCGCTGACCAGCGGCCGCAGACTGTTGAGCAGGGTGCTCTTGGGCGCGCCCAGCGCGACCGAGATGTCGGCCAGCGGCAGCCCGCCCGGCGCGCCGGCCAGCAGTTCCAGCAGGGCCAGCACCCGCCCCATGGCCCGCGGCCCGCCGCTGTCGCGTTCGATCTCAGAATCGCCGGTCATGTCGTCTCCATCCGGCCCCAGACTAGGAGACCCGGGCCGCGAACAACAGTCCCGCCCCGCGCCGTGCGTCCTTCGAGGCTTCGCTGCGCTACGCACCTCAGGATGAGGGATTCAGCACAACGTTCCTCATCCTGAGGCGCCCTCCGCAGGAGGGCCTCGAAGGACGCACAGTTGGTCCGCTGGCCGGCCTGCGCCCCTCAGAGCGCGGTGTAGTAGCCGCCGTCGACATTGACGGTCTGGCCGGTCACATAGCGCCACAGGTCGCTGCATAGGGCCACGGCGGCCGGGCCGATGTCGTCGCGCATGTCGCCCATGCGCCCCAGCGGGAAGCTCTTCATCGCCTCGCGGGTGCGGGCCGGATCGCTCTCGAGATAGGCCCGGGCCGCGTCGGTCAGGGCGGCCGGGGCCAGGGCGTTGACGACGATGTCGTAGGGACCCCACTCCCGGGCCAGGGCCTTGACGAAGCCGCGCTGCGCCGCCTTCAGGGCGGTATAGGTCGGGTTCATGGCCCCCCCGTGCTGGCCCTGGGCCGAAGACAGCACCAGGAACCGCCCGCGCCCGGTGTCGCGCAGGTGCGGCAGGGCGGCCTGGGCCAGGTGGTGCAGGGCGTCCAGCGACACCCCGGCCTGCTCGGCCCACAGGGCCTCGTCGATGTCTTCCAGCGCCGTCGGCCGCGCCAGGGTGCTGGCGGCGTTGTGGACGACGATGTCGAGCCCGCCGAAGGCCTGGACGGTCGCCTCGACCGTGCGTCGCACCGCCTGGGCGTCGCAGACGTCGGTGGCGACGAACAGGGCCTCGCCCCGCCCTCCTGCCCGGATCATGGCGACCGTCTCCTCGCCGCCGGCCGGGCTGCGGGCCGCCACCACCACCCTGGCCCCCGCCAGGGCCAGCGCGCAGGCCAGGCCGCGGCCGACCCCGCCGCTGGCCCCGGTGACGATCGCCGTCCGCCCCGCCAGCAGGCCGGCGGCGGCGTTCCAGTCCATCCCGCTCATGGGACCATCCATTCGCCGCCGTCCACCATCAGGGTCGCTCCGGTCACCCCGCGTCCGCCCGGCCCGGCCAGCCAGGCGGCCAGGGCGGCGATCTCGGTGCGCGCGTCGGGCCGCCGGCCCAGCGCGATCGGCACCGGGTCGCCCTTGGCCGCCAGGTCGGCGGCGTCGAAATGGTTCGACAAGGCCCGCGGCGCCGCCGCCGCCCAGTTGACGGTCACGCCGCTGCTCCCCCACTGGCGGGCGACCGCCTTCATCAGGCCGCGCTGGCCCTCCAGCGCCGTGCTCAGCGCCGTCATTCCCGCCCCGCCGACCAACGACAGCGACGGGGCCAGGAACAGGATCGCCCCCCGCCCCGCCGGCTTCATCCGCTTCCCCAGCGCGGTCAGCAGCCGCATGGCGACGCGGATCGGCTCGACCGCTCCCGCCCGCCAGGCCACCAGGTCCAGCGCGGCCAGCGGTTCCAGGGTCGTCGAGGCCTCGGCCAGCAGGCTCAGCACCACCAGGGTCGGCGCGCCTTCCGGCCCCAGGACCGCCGACAGCGCCGCCTCGACCTCATCGGCCGCGCCCCCCAACCGCGGATCGTCCAGGGTGGTCACCGCCGCCCCGGCGTCGGCCAGGCCCTCGGCGACGCCGGCCAACATCGGCAGACCCAGGCCGATGACCAGGGCGGTCTGGCCGTCCAGGGGACGTTCGGCGGTCGCGCTCATCCTCGCTCCAGCTCCACGGCCATCGGTCAGCCGATCCTGACCAGGGCGTCGCCGACCAGGGTCACCGGGCCGTCGACCACCGCCGCCTGCAGGCTCAGCCGAGCCAGGCGCTCGCCGTCCTGCTCGATGATCTCCTCCACCTGGCCGGTGCAGGCCACCGCCGCCCCGACCGGGGTGATGGCCGCAAAGCGGACGCCGAATCGACGCACCGCCGTGGCCCCCGCCCAGTCGGTCAGGGCCCGGCCTAGATAGGCCATCGACAGCATGCCGTGGGCGAAGGTGTCGGGAAAGCCGGCCGCGGCGGCGAAGGCCTTGTCGACATGGATGGGATTGTGGTCGCCCGAGCCGCCGGCGAACAGGGCCAGGGTCAGGGGCGTGATCGGCCCCGCCGTCAGGGCCGGAAGCGCGTCGCCGGCCTTCACCTGGGAAAGATCGTGCAGGGTCATGGCGGGCCTTCTAGTTGCGGATCACCGCCACGCTCTTCAGCATGGCGCAGACGACGTCGTCCTGGTTGCGGGCCGTGGTTTCGAGGACGATGAACTCCAGCGCCCCGCCCTTCTTGTCATAGATGTCGGCCACCCTCTGCCGCAGGCGCAGGGTGTCGCCGACCAGGATCGGATGGCGCAGCTCGAACACCTGCTCGCCGTGCAGCATCCGCGCCAGGTCGGCCTGGAGGACGTCGAACACCAGGTCCTTCGCGAACCGGCTGAGGTTCAGCAGGGTCTGGGGGTAGGTCGGCGGGGTCGGGATCCGCTCATGGCCGGCGGCGCGGGCGGCGTCGGCGTCGAGGAACACCGGGTTGGTCTCGCCGGTCGCCTGGCAGAACAGCCGCAGCTGTCCGCCCTCGACGAGGATCGGAACCTCCTCGGTCTCGGCGCCGATATGGGTGCGGTCGATCATGGAAGTCCTCATGGCGGCTGCCGTCCTGAATCCCATGGGCGCGGCGGCGGCGCGAGTCCGCCTGCGCGCCTATCGCGATTGCGATCAAGCCCATGATCCGCTCCAAGGGCCTCGTCCGGCCGCTAAGATGCGGGGGCAAAAAGAGGATCGACACATGGCGCGTCTGGCGGGTCTGGTTTCCATCATCACCGGCGCGGCCTCCGGCATCGGCGCGGCGACGGCCGAGCTGTTCGCCGCCGAGGGCGCCCGGGTCGTCATCGCCGACATCGCCCTAGACAAGGCCCAGGCCGTCGCCGAGCGCCTGCGGGCCGACCGCGGCGAGGCGGTCGCCATGGCCTGCGACATCGGCTCGGAGGACGCGATCAAGGCCGTGGTCGCCGACACCCTGGCCGCCTTCGGCCGCATCGACGTGGTGGTCAACAACGCCGCCGCCACCTTCCTGTCGGCCACCCAGGACGGCCCCCTGCTCAAGCAGACCGTCGAGCTGTGGGACACGCTGATGGCGATCAACCTGCGCGGGCCGATGCTGATGTGCCGCGAGGTCGTGCCGCACATGGTCGGCCAGGGCGGCGGCGCGATCGTCAACATCTGCTCCAACTCGATGTTCCTCGGCGACCTGGGCAACACCGCCTATGCCTGCTCCAAGGCGGGCCTGGCCACCCTGACCCGCTATGTCGCCGCCCAGCACGGCCTGGACGGGGTGCGCTGCAACGCCATCTCGCCGGGCTATATCCCGACCAAGCCGGTCACCGACGCGCGCCGCGCCAAGCTGGAAAAGGCCCTGCTGCGCCAGAGCACCGTCCCGCGCGGCGGCCTGCCGACCGACATCGGCTGGATGGCGGTCTACCTGGCCTCCCAGGAGGCCGCCTTCGTCAACGGCCAGGTCTACAGCGTCGACGGCGGCGCCCAGGCCCACCAGCCGCACCTGCCCGACCTGCGGGACTTCCTGGCGGGGTGATGCGCGGAGGAAGGAAGATCAGACCGCCTCGATGATCACGAAGGCCTGGGCGTAGGGATGGTCGTCCGTCAGGGACAGGTGGACCACCGCCGTCATGCCCGGCGGGATCAGTTCGGCCAGCCGTTCGGCCGCGCCGCCGGTGAGGGCCATGGTCGGCTTGCCGGACGGCAGGTTGACCACCCCCATGCCGGCCAGGTGGACGCCGCGCTTGAGCCCGGTGCCCAGGGCCTTGGAGCAGGCCTCCTTGGCGGCGAAGCGCTTGGCGTAGCTGGAGGCGCGGTCCGGCTTGCGCTCAGAGCGCCGGCGCTCGGTCTCGGTGAACACCTTGTTGGTGAAGCGATCGCCGAACCGTTCGAGGGACTTCTCGATCCGGCGGATGTCGCACAGGTCCGAGCCGATTCCGACGATCATAACGCATGATCCAGGCGCGCGGCGTCCATCAGGGTCCGCATCCGCAGGATGGCCTGGGGCAGGCCGACGAAGATCGCCTCGCCGATCAAAAAGTGGCCGATATTGAGCTCGGCGATCTGCGGGATAGCGGCCACCGGCTTGACCGTGGCGTAGTCGATGCCGTGGCCGGCGTGGACCTCCAGGCCGAGGCTGGCGGCCAGGGCGGCGCCGGCCTGCAGCCGCTCGAGGATGGCGGCGGCGCGCTCGACCTCGCCGGCCCGGGCGGCGTCGCAATAGGCGCCGGTGTGCAGTTCGACCACCTGGGCGCCGGCCTCGGCCGAGGCCCGGATCTGGGCCGGGTCGGCCTCGATGAACAGCGACACCCGCGCTCCGGCGGCGCGCAGGCGGGCGGTGGCGTCGGCGATGCGGCTTTGGCCGCGCACGACGTCGAGGCCGCCCTCGGTGGTGACCTCCTCGCGCCGCTCGGGCACCAGGCAGGCGGCGTGGGGCCGGGCGCCGACGGCGATGCCGACCATCTCGTCGGTGACCGCCATCTCGAAGTTCAGCGGCTTGCCGCGCCTCAGGCACAGGTCGTTGAGCAGGGCGACGTCGGCGTCGCCGATGTGGCGGCGGTCCTCGCGCAGGTGGGCGGTGATCCCGTCGGCCCCGGCCGCCAGGGCCAGCTCGGCCGCCCGCACCGGCTCCGGATAGCTCGCCCCCCGCGCATTGCGGATGGTGGCCACGTGATCGATGTTGACGCCGAGCCGCAGCATGGCGCTCAGCCCCTCAGTCGCCGGCTGCCCGGATCCTCGATCGGGATCGCCGCCAGCTCCGGCGGCAGGGCGTCGGCCGGATAGGCCGGGACCTCCAGGCTGCACAGCGCCACCAAGGGCACGCCGACATCGGCCTTGCCGCCCGAGCGGTCGACGATGCAGGCGGCCGCGACCACCTCGCCGCCGGCCGCCTGGATCGCGGCTATGCATTCGCGCGACGACAGGCCGGTGGTGACGATGTCCTCGACCATCACCACCTTCTGGCCCGGCTCCAGGTGGAAACCGCGGCGGAACTTGAAGCTGCCGCCCTCGCGCTCGACATAGATCGACGGCACGTCCAGCCAGCGGGCGGTCTCGTAGCCGGGGATGATGCCGCCGACGGCCGGCGAGACGGCGACGTCGACCGGGCCCACCGTGGCGATGATCTTCTCCGCCAGGGCCTTGCAGAGGCGCTCGCAGCGCTGCGGCCGCATGAACACCAGGTTCTTCTGCAGGAAGACCGGGCTGTGCAGGCCGGAGGACAGCACGAAGTGGCCTTCGCGCAGGGCGCCGGCGGCGCGGAATTCGTCGAGGACGTCATCGTTGGTCATGAAAGGAAGCGGCGCTCTAACAAACGGATTCAACAGTATTATTCTTAACTCTGGCCCGGGAGCGGCCACGGTCTTGCGAGCGGGTCGACAGACCCTTCGCGCAACATCCGGCAACGTCCTGCCCTACCGGCCCAAGCTAGTATCACGCCGCCGTGACGACCGACAATCCAGACCGCTCAGTTCAGCGCCGCGACACCCCTCGACACGCCTTTTGGACTTCGGCGGGCGGACATCGTTAAACTGGCGGGCGACCTGCGAGAGTCGCGATCCTGAGGCGAGAATTCCTTGAGCACGCACAGGCGGCCGGCGCCGACCATTCATGACGTGGCCCGACATGCGGGGGTCTCTTCGATGACCGCCTCGCGCGTCGTCAATCATCATCCACATGTGCGCCCCGCCGTCCGCGCCAAGGTCGAAGAGGCGATCAAGGCGCTCGGCTATCGCCCGAACCCCCAGGCCCGGGCGACGCGGACCGGGATCTCGCAGATCGGCATGATCTATTCGAACGCCAGCTCGTCGAATCTCAGCAACTATCTGATGGGCGCCTTCCGCCAGGCCAGCATCAGCGGCTGCCAGCTTCTGATCGAGCCGAGCCAGGTCCACCCCTCGCCGGCCGACGCCGTGCGCAAGCTCATCGAGGTCGGGGCCGGCGTCGTGATCCTGCCGCCGCCGCTATGCGACGACCCGGCCATCCGGGCGCTGCTGGAAGAGGCGGGCGTGGGCGCGGTCAGGTTCGCCACCGCCTGGCCGCAGCCGGACACGCCGGCGGTGTTCATCGACGATTTCGAAGGCGCACGCCTGATGACCCGGCATCTGCTCGACCTGGGCCATGTCGACATCGCCTTTGTCCGCGGCGATCCCGAGCACTCGACCGCCCAGCGCCGCGAGCAGGGCTTTCGCGACACCATGGCCGCCGCCGGCCTGGCGGTGCGCGACGACCACGTCGCCGACGGCGGCTTCAGCTACCGGGGCGGCCTGGAGGCGGCGCGGCGCCTCCTGGACCTGACCCAGCGCCCTACCGCCATCTTCGCGGCCAATGACGACATGGCCGCGGCGGTCAGCGCGGTGGCCCACGGCCTGGGCCTGGCCATTCCCGCCGACCTCAGCATCGCCGGCTTCGACGACACCCCGGTCGCCACCACCATGTGGCCGGAGTTGACGACGATCCGCCAGCCGATCGCCGACATGGCCGCCTCCGCCGTGCTTCTGGCCCTGGGAATGGGCCGGGCGGGCGGCGGCGGCCAGGTGCAGGCCGAGCTCACCCTGATCCAACGCGCCTCGACGAGCACGCCGCCAGCGGTGCGCGGATCGACCACGTCCGCCGCAACGCTGTAAGGGGGTCGCATGCGCGACGAATCATCCGCCCCTCCCCGCCCGCGCGTCGGCTGCGGCGCCGCCGTGCTCGACGCCCAGGGGCGCCTGCTGCTGGTCAAGCGCCGCCGCATGCCCGAGGCCGACCACTGGGGCGTGCCCGGCGGCAAGCTGGACTGGGGCGAGAGCGCTCGAACCTGCGCCGAACGCGAGATCGCCGAGGAACTGGGGATCACCATCGTCGCCGGGGCCGTGCTGGCGGTCACCGACATGATCGCCCCCGACCACCACTGGGTGGCGGTGACCTATCGCGTCGAGCGGTTCGAAGGCGAGCCGGCGATCCAGGAGCCGCAGGCCCTGGCCGACTGGGGCTGGTTTGCGCCCGACGCCCTGCCCGCGCCCTTGACCCAGGCGACGCGGGACGCGGTGGACGCGCTTTAAGCTCGGATGAGGGCGGCCGCTGCCGGGGCTCGCCTGCCGCGCTCGTGCGGCGTCCCATAGCGCGTCATCGATGATCCGAAGCTGTGCAGCCGGCACATGCAGCCGTTCGGCCTCGGGGTTCATGCGTTGCTCGGTACGAGCCGGTGTCGGATTCTTGACCCGGTTCCAAGCCATCTCGCCGACCTAGCAGGCCGTTGAAGAAGTCTGGCGCTGGGCGACGAAGTTGGCTTCGTCGCCGCCGTGGAAGCAGATTTGGCCCTTGAGGGAGCCATCGGATTGGAGTTCAGCCCATCCATCGCCCTGGGCCTCA
>NZ_JBIXJO010000034.1:0-20412 GCF_052871235.1 Caulobacter sp. LARHSG274
CGTCACCGATCTCCAAGCCGACATCTCAGACTTCATCAACCGCCACAACGCCGACCCAAAGCCGTTCCGCTGGACCAAGTCCGCCGACGACATCCTCGCATCCATCGAGCGGTTCTGCGTCTACAACACGCCCGTCGAGCAATCCTGAGTTGGCGAACTTTTGAACCGGGACACTAGCCGTTCAGAACCAGCCGGCCTGGCGCAGCGCCCGGGCGTAGGCGCGGCTGACCGGCGCCTCGACGCCGCCCTTCAGGGTCAGGAGGGCGCGGCCGTCGCCGCGCCGCGCCTGGTCCACCGCCGCCCTGGCCACCCACCAGGAACGGTGGGTCTGGGCGCCCTCTATGCCCTCCAGCTCGGCCACGGCGTCCGACAGCCGCAGCAGGATCAGGTCCTGCCCCCTGGAGGTGTGCAGGCGCAGATAGTGGTCCTCGGCCTGCACCGCATGGATCTCGGCCCCCCGCAGCTTCGGCGGCAGGCGCTCCAGAAAGCGCGGCGGCGGGGCCTCGGGCGGAGCGGCGTGGGTCGTCCGCGGCTGACGCTGGACCAGGATGTTGAGGCCGGTCATGGCGCTGGTGACCAGCAGCACCGGCGGCAGGAAGCCCGGCAGGGCGCGCGGATCCAGGTCGCCGTAGAACACCGGCCGGGTCACCAGCCAGACGAAGACCGTGAACGGCAGGGTGACGCCCAGGGTCAGGATGGCGGCGTAGCGCCAGGGGCTGGCGGCGACCTGTCCGTCGCGGTTCAGTCGCCAGGCGATCGTCAAGCCGACCGCCGCCCCGGTCAGGCACAGCCCCACCCAATAGGCCAGGCGGACGGCCAGCGGCGCATCGTCCGTGCCGAAAGCGCCGGTCAGGGCCAGGAACACGCCGGCCGCCGTCGAGACCAAACAGCTGCGCAACGCCCGGGGGGACAGGATGGCCGTTCGCGAAGCGTGAACGGCGTGCGCCAGCCGTTGACGAAAGGAAGCCGGCGACTGGCGCGGAGGCGATTGAGGCAAGGGCCGGCGGGCTCCTAGAGACGAGACATCGAACCGGGGCGACCCGGGGGGAACCGCCCGAGGGCGAGCCTGGAGATGACGATGGATCGCGAAACCCTGTCAATGCGCCGCCGTCCCGGAAACGGCCGCTGGACCCTGAGCGCCCTGGCGGCGGTCACCGCCGTGATCGCGCTCATCTCGCCCGAGGCCAGGGCGGCGGCGAGCTGGCTGGGCCTGCACCCGCATCCGCCGCGCCTGGACCTGATCCTGGCGGCGGCGCCGGTCATCCAAGTCCACATCGCCGGCGCGGTGGTCGCCCTGGCGATCGGGACCGTGCTGATGATCGGGGTCAAGGGCACGGGGCTCCACAAAGCCCTGGGCTGGGGCTGGGTCGCCGCCATGGCCCTGACGGCGGTCAGTTCGCTGTTCATCCGCCAGATCAATCATGGCGCCTTCAGCTTCATCCACCTGCTGAGCGGCTGGACGATCGTCGCCTTGCCGATGGCGATCTACGCGATCAAGCGCGGCAAGGTCGCCGCCCACCGGCGGACGATGACCGGCCTGTTCGTCGGCGGCCTGATCATCGCCGGCCTGCTGACCTTCCTCCCCGGCCGGCTGATGTGGACGGTGTTCCTGGGCTGACGCCCTTGCCACCGCGCCCTGTCCGGGCCTATCCGGAGAGCAGCGTTATTCGCGCTGGGGACCTTTTGTTGATGACCGCCGCCAAGCCTCGCGCCCGCGCCGCCGGCCGGGGCCGACCGTCCAAGGCCACGGGCCGCGACCTGAAGGAGTGCATCCTCGACGCCGCCGAGGGGCTATTCGCGCGCCACGGCTTCCACGGCGTCACCATCCGCCAGGTCGCGGCCGAGGCCGGCGTCGACACCGCCCTGATCCACTACTATTTCGGCGCCAAGCGCGAGCTGTTCGACGCGGTGTTCCTGCGCCGGGCCGAGATTCTCAACACCGCGCGCAGCATCTCGATGGACGCCTATGAGAAGGCCCATCCCGGGACCATGACCGTCGAGGGGGTGATCGAGGCCTTCATCGAGCCGCTGCTGCGCATCTCGCAGGACGGCGGCCAGGGCTGGAAGGCCTATTTCGCCCTGGTGGCCCAGGTCAACAACACCCCGGCCTGGGGGGGCGAGACCATGACGCGGTTCTTCGATCCGGTCGTCCACCGCCTGGTCGAGACCCTGAAGGTCGTTCGTCCGGATGCGGAATATCGTGACCTCTACTGGAGCTACCAGTTCCTGACCGGCTCGATGATGCTGGCCTTGTCGGAGACCGGCCGCATCGATTCCCTGTCGGGCGGGCAGTGCCATTCCAGCGACCTGGGCGCGGTGCGGGCCCGACTGTTCGCCTACTGCGCCGCCGGCTTCGAGGCGGTGATCGCCCGCGCCGCTCGGATCTGAGGGCGGCCTTAGGGTCCCCCATCCGCATTTCATCACTTAGTGAAAAAAGACTGGCGCGATGCTCGCGTCTGGGTAACAGTGGCTGACAACTCGCGCCCTCGAAGGCGTGAACGCCGGAAGACGCGCCGCTCAAAAAGGCGCCGCCCGGCACGGGATGGAAACGCATAGGGAGGGGAAAACCCCATGAGAACGATGCTCAAGCTCGCGCTGCTGGCCAGCGCGGCCTGGTCCGCGGCCGTCACCGTCGCCGCCGCCCAGGATCAGGCCCCAACCGCCGAGGCCCCGGCCGGGGTCGAGGAACTGGTCGTCACCGCCCGCCGGCGCGAGGAAACCCTGAAGGACGTGCCGGTCGCCGTCTCGGCCTACAGCGCCGAAACCCTGGAGCGCCAGGGCGCCAACGACATCACCACCCTGTCGCAGACGACGCCGAACATCACCGTGCAGACCGCGCGCGGCTCGAACTCGACCCTGATCTCCTACATCCGCGGCATCGGCCAGCAGGACCCGCTGTGGGGCTTCGAGCCCGGCGTCGGCCTCTACGTCGACGACGTCTATATCTATCGTCCGCAGGGAGCGGTGCTCGACGTGTTCGACGTCCAGCGCATCGAAGTGCTGCGCGGTCCGCAAGGCACGCTGTACGGCCGCAACACCATCGGCGGGGCCATCAAGTACGTGACCAACCGGCTCGGCGATGAGGCCGGCGGCAAGATCAAGGGGACCTACGGCAGTTACAACCAGCGCGACCTGCTGGTCCAGGGCCAGACGCCGGTCGGCGGCGGCCTGTCGATCGGCGGGGCCTACGCCCTCTACAAGCGCGACGGCTACGGCAAGAACCTGACCACCGGGGCCGAGCACTACGACAAGGACGTCCAGGCCGTCCGCCTGAGCGCCGAGTACAAGCCCAGCGACGCCCTGTTCTTCCGCCTGGCCTACGACAAGGTGCAGGACGATTCCAATCCCCGCCACGGTCATCGCGAGCTGCCCGCCCTGACCGGCGGCTATAAGGTGCTGGACGTCTACGACACCCAGGCCGGCCTGGGCGACGACAATTCGGTCGAGACCGAAGGCCTGTCGCTGACCGGCGAGTACCACGCCAACGAGCGGCTGACCCTCAAGTCGATCACCGCCGGCCGCAAGGGCCACACCGACACCGTGATCGACTTCGACGGCACGCCGGTCAACACCCTGGACATCCCGGCCACCTATGACGACCGCTCGTTCTCGCAGGAACTGCAGGCGGTCTATTCGGACGACACAGTCCAGGGCGTGTTCGGCCTCTACTACATGAACAGCCAGGCCTCGGGCGAGTTCGACACCATCGCCGGCAACGTGCTGCCCGCCTTTGGCGGGGTGGCGATCGCCGACGGCGGCAAGGTCAACACCCAGAGCTTCGCGGCGTTCTTCGACGTCAGCGCCAGCTTCACCGACCGCTTCAAGGTCTCGCTCGGCGCCCGCGCCACCCGCGACCACAAGCGCGCCAACGTCTTCCGCCTCACCTATCTGGGCGCGACGCGGACGCCCTATCAGGGCGGGACGCCCCGGGCGCCGTTCGCGACCAACACCAACTACAGCGCCGAGAAGACCTTCGAGCAGTTCACCCCGCGCCTGAGCGCCTCGTACGAACTGACCGACGATCTCAACACCTATGTCTCCTATTCGAAGGGCTACAAGTCGGGCGGCTGGGACATGCGTGGCGATAAGTCGCTGACGCCGCAGACCGACCAGGGCTACGATCCCGAAACGGTCAACGCCTATGAAGTCGGCCTGAAGGGCTACGCCTTCGAGCGCCGCCTGTCGTTCGCCTCGGCTCTGTTCCTGTCCAAATACAAGGACCAGCAGGTCACCACCCAGGTCGCCGTTCCGGCCGGCATCGCCAGCAGCGTCGACAACGCCGGCCGCTCCACCCTGTACGGCGCCGAGTTCGAGGCCCAGGCCAAGTTCAACAGCCATGTCTCGGGCACGGTCGCCCTGGGCTACATCCACGCCAAGTACGACCAGTTCAACCGCTTCGTGCCGGCCGGCGCGCCCAATCCGCTCAATCCGTCGCAGACCATCCCGGCCGGCGGCCAGGTGGTCAACGTGGCCGACCTCTACGGCTTCCAGAACACCCCGGAATGGACCGGCAACGCCAGCCTGACCTGGCGCGGCGACGTGGCGGGCGGCGAGCTGACGATCACCCCGATGGTCAGCTATCGCGACAGCTACCAGCAGTTCGAGCTGCCGCTGCCGCTGCTGGACCAGAAGGCCTTCACCCTGCTGGACCTGACCGCCAGCTGGGCTCCGGAAGGCGGCCGCTTCAAGCTGTCGGTGACCGGCAAGAACCTGACCGACGAGCGCTACCGCACAGGCGGCTACAATTTCGGGGTGCCGACCTACAACAACTCGGTGATCGGCTTCTACGGCCCGCCGCGCACCTACGCCGCCTCGCTCGAGGTGAAGTTCTAGAACGAACGGGATAGGCTTCGGCCATCTGGCGACGACCCGCTGCAACGGGTCGTCGCCGCTTTCTTCCCTCGAACATGGATCGCGTGATGAGCCAGACCCGCAGCGACAACCCGGCCGTTCGCGGGCCACGCTATCGCTACGTCGTGCTGGCGATGCTGATCCTCGCCTACACCTTCAACTTCCTGGACCGGCAGATCCTCGGCATCCTGGCCGGCTCGATCAAGGCCGAGCTGAAGCTGACCGACACCCAGCTGGGCCTGATGGGCGGGGTGGCCTTCGCCCTGCTCTACACCACGTTGGCGGTGCCGATCGCCTGGCTGGCCGACCGGGTCAGCCGCACCTGGATCATGACCGCCGCCCTGGCCCTGTGGAGCGGCTTCACCATGGCCTGCGGCCTGGCCGGCGGCTTCTGGTCGCTGTTCCTGTCGCGCATGGGGGTCGGGGTGGGGGAGGCGGGCGGCGTCGCCCCGGCCTATTCGCTGATCGCCGACTACTTCCCCAAGTCGCAGCGGGCCCGGGCCCTGGCGGTCTATTCGTTCGGCATTCCGCTGGGCACGGCCCTGGGCGTGCTGTTCGGCGGACTGATCGCCGCCTATGTCAACTGGCGCTTCGCCTTCCTGGCGGTTGGGGCGGCGGGGCTGGTGCTGGCCCCGGTCTTCCGGTGGGTGGTCCGCGACCCGGTGCGCGGCGGCATGGACGCCGAGCCCGGAGCGCCGGCGACGCCGCCCCAGGCGCCCGCCATGGGCCGGGTGCTGGCGACGATCCTGCCCAAGCCCAGCTTCTGGCTGCTGGCCCTGGGGGCGGCCTGTTCGTCGATCTGCGGCTATGGCGTGGCGTTCTGGCTGCCGACCTTCCTCCAGCGCAGCTTCGGCCTGAGCCTGCCCGAGCGCTCGATGTTCTACAGCGCCATCGCCCTGATCGGCGGCGTGGCCGGCATCTGGTTCGGCGGCGTGCTGGCCGACCGCTTCGGCCGGCGGAGCAAGGGCGCCTACGCCCTGGCCCCGGCGCTCTGTTTCCTGGTCGCCCTGCCGTGCTTCCTGCTGGCCATGAACGTCCCCTCGCGGGTCTGGGCCTTCCTGCTGTTCCTGATCCCCACCGGCCTGAACCTGGCCTGGCTAGGCCCTGTGGTCGCGGCCGTGCAGCACCTGGCCCCGGCCTCGATGCGGACCACGACCTCGGCCCTGTTCCTGCTGATCAACAACCTCCTGGGCCTGGCCGTCGGCCTGTGGTTCTTCGGCTATGTCTCCGACCTGCTGGCCCCGCGCTACGGGGCGGAGTCGATGCGCCACGCCATCTATTTCGGCCTGGGTTTCTATGTCTTGAGCGCGATCCTGCTGATCGTCGCCTCGCGACGCCTGAAGCACGACTGGGTCGACTGAAGCCCCCGTCTGTCAAACGCCACCGTTCCGACACGTTCGGGTTACAAGAGCAAACCGACGAAACGGATTGCGACCATGGGCGGCGACGACCGGCACATCTTTCACGACCCCACCGGGCGGCGTGACCGGCGGATGCGGCTGATCTTCGGGATCACCCTGTCGGCCCTGGCGGCGGTCGTCGCCGGCTTCCTGGCCACCCTGGCCTTCGCGCCGCGCCTGCCGTCGCTGATCCTGCACGACCCGCACGTCCTGTCGTCCCTGCACAAGGAGACGGCCCATCGGCTGAAGCCTGTGTTCGCCTGGCGCCAGGTGCCGCGGCCGACCTCCGCCAAGGGCGCGGGCCAGGCCCGGCCGATCAGCGTCGGCTTCTATGTCAGCTGGGACGAGGACTCCCGCGAGTCCCTGCGCCGCAACATCGACAAGCTGGACGTGGTCTCGCCGCAGTGGGTGGCGCTGAAGGGCTCGGCCGGCGACGTGGCGTTGGACGACGACCCGCTGGGGGTGGCCCGCATCGCCGCGGCGGCCAACCACCCGGCCGTGCTGCCGCTGGTGCACAACTCGGCCAACGCCAGCTTCAACGGCCCGCTCGGCGACGCCCTGCTGGCCGATCCGGCGGCGCGGCACAGGCTAGTGACGACCCTGGCCGACCTCGCAGTCAAGCGCGGCTATGGCGGCTATGTCTTCGACCTGGAGAACCTGTCCAGCAAGGGATTGACCAACTATCCCAAGCTGCTGGACGAGGCGCGGGCGGCGCTGAAGCCGCAGGGCCGGGAGGTGTGGGTCACCGCCCCGTTCGACGGCCAGGGCTGGCCGCTCAAGCGCCTGCAGGACGCCGCCGACACCCTGGTGCTGATGGCCTATGACCAGCACTACGCCGGCGGCGATCCGGGACCCAACGCCGGGCAGGACTGGTACGAGAGCGAGCTGGCCAAGCGCTTCGCCCACCTCGACCCGGGCCGGACGATCCTGGCCCTGGGCGCCTATGGCTACGACTGGACGCTGGGCAAGAAACAGGGCGGCAAGCCGGCGGCCGGCGACGCGGTGACCTTCCACGAGGCGATGCGCAACGCCCAGGACGCCGGCGCCGACGTCGCCATGGACGAGGACGCCCTCAATCCCACCTACGACTACCAGGACGACAACGGCGACCAGCACGTGGTCTGGTTCCTGGACGCCACCACCCTGTTCAATGAGGTCAAGGTCTCCGACGGCTGGAAGCCGCGCGGCTATGGCCTGTGGCGGATGGGCATGGAAGATCCGGGGGCCTGGAGCGTGCTCGGCAAGCCCTACGGCCAGGGCTCAGCGGCCAGCCTGACCCGCATCCCCGCCGGCCAGAGCGTCGATTTCGATGGCGGCGGCGAGGTGCTGCGGGTCTCGGCCCTGCCGACGCCCGGCAAGCGCAGTCTGGAGTTCGATCCCGACACCGGCCTGATCTCCGGCGAGACCTATGACGCCATCCCCAGCTCCTATGTCATCGAACGTTACGGCCAAAAGCCGGGCCTGGTGGCCCTGACCTTCGACGACGGCCCCGACGCCCGCTGGACGCCGAAGATCCTCGACATTCTCAAGCAGAAGCAGGCCCCGGCCACCTTCTTCGTGATCGGCGAGAACATGCAGACCCGGCCGGACCTGGTGAAGCGCGAGGTCGCCGAGGGCCACGACGTCGGCAGCCACACCTGGACCCATCCCAACATCGGCGAAATCCCCATCGCCCAGACGAACGTCGAGCTCAACGCCACCCAGCGGCTGTTCGAGGTGATCACCGGCCGCTCGATGCGCCTGTTCCGGCCGCCGTTCTTCGGCGACGCCGAGCCTTCCACCCCGCACGAGGTGGCGCCGCTGGTCATCGCCCAGACCCTGGGCTACCTGGTCGCCGGCCTGCGCATCGATCCCGACGACTGGCAGAAGCCGCCGCCCCAGGCGATCATCGACCGCACGCTGGCGCGGCTGGACCATCCCGGCGACCGCCCGGGCCAGGTGGTGCTGCTGCACGACGCCGGCGGCAATCGCGCCAACACCGTCAAGGCCCTGCCGGCCCTGATCGACGCTATCCGCGCCCGCGGCTACCGGTTGGTGACCATCGGCGACCTGGCCGGCATGACCCCGGCCCAGGCGATGCCGGCCAGCGACCGCGATCCCCTGGCCTTGGCCCTGGACCAGCTCGGCTTTGGCCTGTTCCGCGGACTGAAGGTCATGCTGACCGCCCTGTTCCTGACCGCCATCGCCCTGGGCGTGGCGCGGCTGGTGTTCCTGGCCGGCCTGGCCCTGGTCCACCGCGCGACCCACCGCAGCCCGGCCAATCTCGATCCGCAGACCGGCCCGCTCGTCAGCGTGCTGATCCCCTGCTTCAACGAGGAGAAGGTCATCGCCGCCTCGGTGGCGCGGATTCTGGAGTCGGAGTGGCGCAACATCGAGGTGCTGGTGCTGGACGACGGTTCGATCGACGGCACCGCCGAGGCGGTCCGCGCCGCGCATGGCGACGATCCGCGCGTCACCCTGTTGAGCTTCGAGAACGGCGGCAAGGCCCGGGCCGTCAACCGCGGCCTGGCCGTGGCCAAGGGCGAATATGTCGTGGCCCTGGACGCCGACACCCTGTTTCCGCCCAAGACCATCGGCCGCCTGGTGCGCTGGTTCCAGGACCCGACGATCGGGGCGGTGGCCGGCAACGCCATCGTCGGCAACCGGCTGAACATCGTCACCCGCTGGCAGGCGCTGGAATATGTCACCGCCCAGAACCTGGAGCGGCGGGCGCTGGCGGTCCTGGGCGCGGTGACCGTGGTGCCGGGCGCGGTCGGGGCCTGGCGCAAGAGCGTGCTCGACGCCCTGGGCGGCTATCCGTCCGACACCCTGGCCGAGGACCAGGACCTGACCATCGCCTGCCAGCGGGCCGGCTGGAAGGTGGCCTTCGATCCCGCCGCCCAGGCCTTCACCGAGGCCCCCGACACCGTGACCGGCCTGCTCAAGCAGCGCTTCCGCTGGTCGTTCGGCACCCTGCAATGCGTCTGGAAGCATCGCGCGGCCCTGTTCAACCCCAAGACCCCGGCCCTGGGCTTCGTGGCCCTGCCGCAGATCTGGCTGTTCCAGATCGTGCTGGCCGTCGCCGCCCCCCTGGTCGACCTGGCGGTGGTCTGGAGCCTGATCTCCGGCGTCTACGGCGCGGTCGCCCACCCGGTGGAGTGGTCGCCCGACGACACCATCCAGGGCCTGCTCTACTGGGCGGTGTTCATCCTGGTCGACCTGTCGGCCGGGGCGCTGGGCATGGCGCTGGAAAAGCGCGCGCCGTGGAAGGACCTTCCCTACCTGCCGGTGCAGCGCTTCGGCTACCGTCAGCTGATGTACTATGTGGTGGTCAAATCGGTGCTGACCGCCATGCGCGGCGGCAGTGTCGGCTGGGGCAAGCTGGAACGGCGGGCCACGGCCACCGTCAAGCCCGGCGGTTGATCGCAGGGGCGATCAACCTTTATGGTACCGGTAACGTAACCGATCCGACCAAAGGCGCCGCTGATAGCGAGGCTTACGTCCCAGCAGGCCGCCCGTATGCGAAAAGTCCAACCCGTTCCGGGCCTGTATGACTCCAGCCCACTTTTTGGCGAGAGCGCCTTAATCGGTCCGCGCGCGGTTGCGCCTGCGAAATAGCGCTCCTATAACCCGGCCACATTTTCAGAAGCCGTCGCCGAGACCGGTCCCTCATGAACATCCACGAACACCAAGCCAAAGCCGTCCTCGCGGATTTCGGCGCCCCCGTCCCGCGCGGGTATCCCGCCTTTACCGTCGAAGAGGCCGTCGCCGCTGCTGAAAAGCTGGGCGGACCGGTGTTCGTCGTCAAAAGCCAGATCCACGCCGGCGGGCGCGGCAAGGGCAAGTTCGAGGGCCTGGGTCCCGACGCCAAGGGCGGCGTCCGCGTCGTCAAGTCGGTCGAAGACGTCAAGACCAACGCCGCTGAAATGCTCGGCCGCGTGCTGGTGACCCACCAGACCGGCCCCAAGGGCAAGCAGGTCAACCGCCTCTACATCGAGGAAGGCGCGGCGATCGCCAAGGAATTCTACCTGTCGCTGCTGGTCGACCGCGAGACCTCGATGGTCTCGGTGGTCGCCTCGACCGAAGGCGGCATGGACATCGAGGACGTCGCCCACGACACCCCCGAGAAGATCCACAGCTTCTCGATCGATCCGGCGACCGGCGTGTGGCCCACCCACGCCCGCGCCCTGGCCAAGGCCCTGGGCCTGACCGGCGGTCTGGCCAAGGAAGCGGCCACCCTGCTGGGCCAGCTCTATACGGCGTTCCTGGCCAAGGACATGGCCATGCTGGAGATCAACCCGCTGATCGTCACCGCCGACGACCACCTGCGGGTTCTGGACGCCAAGCTGTCGTTCGACGGCAACTCGCTGTTCCGCCATCCCGACATCCGGGCCCTGCGCGACGAGAGCGAGGAAGACCCCAAGGAAATCGAAGCCAGCAAGTATGACCTGGCCTATATCGCCCTGGACGGCGAGATCGGCTGCATGGTCAATGGCGCCGGCCTGGCCATGGCCACCATGGACATCATCAAGCTGTACGGCGCCGAGCCGGCCAACTTCCTCGACGTCGGCGGCGGCGCCAGCAAGGAGAAGGTCACCGCGGCCTTCAAGATCATCACCGCCGACCCGGCCGTCAAAGGCATTCTGGTCAACATCTTCGGCGGCATCATGCGCTGCGACATCATCGCCGAAGGCGTGATCGCCGCGGTCAAGGAAGTGGGTCTGACGGTGCCGCTGGTCGTGCGCCTGGAAGGCACAAATGTCGAACTCGGCAAGAAAATCATTTCGGAAAGCGGCCTGAACGTCATCGCCGCCAACGACCTGTCGGACGGGGCCGAGAAGATCGTCGCCGCTGTCAAAGGGGCTGCGTAACTCTCATGTCCATCCTCATCGGTTCTGAAACCAAGGTCATCTGCCAGGGCATCACCGGCGCCCAGGGCACCTTCCACTCCGAACAGGCCATCGCCTACGGCACCAAGATGGTCGGCGGCGTCACTCCCGGCAAAGGCGGCCAGACCCACATCGGCCTGCCGGTGTTCGACACGGTCGGCGAGGCCCGCGAGGCCACCGGCGCCGACGCCACGGCGATCTACGTCCCGCCGCCCTTCGCGGCCGACTCGATCCTGGAAGCCATCGACGCGGAAATCCCGCTGATCATCTGCATCACCGAAGGCATTCCGGTGCTGGACATGGTCAAGGTCAAGAAGGCCCTGCAAGGCAGCAAGTCGCGCCTGATCGGCCCCAACTGCCCCGGCGTCCTGACCCCCAACCAGTGCAAGATCGGCATCATGCCGGGTTCGATCTTCTCGAACGGCTCGGTCGGCGTTGTCTCGCGCTCGGGCACCCTGACCTATGAAGCCGTGTTCCAGACCACCAATGCGGGCCTGGGCCAGACCACGGCCGTCGGCATCGGCGGCGACCCGGTCAAGGGCACCGAGTTCATCGACATCCTGGAGCTCTTCCTGGCCGACGAAGCCACCAAGTCGATCGTGATGATCGGCGAGATCGGCGGCTCGGCCGAAGAGGAAGCCGCCCAGTTCCTGGCCGACGAGGCCAAGCGCGGCCGCAAGAAGCCGATGGTCGGTTTCATCGCCGGCCGCACGGCGCCTCCGGGCCGCCACATGGGCCATGCCGGCGCGATCATCTCGGGCGGCAAGGGCGGCGCGGAAGACAAGATCGCCGCGATGGAGGCCGCGGGCATCCGCGTCTCGCCGTCGCCGGCCAAGCTGGGCGAAACCCTGCTTGAGGTGCTCAAGGGCTAGGACGACACCGGAACCCCGCCCCGCGCGGGGCCCAGGTTTTTTGCGACCGCCAGTCGACGATCCGAAAAAATCACCTGGGCCCCGCCGACTCGGCGGGAAACCGGTGGTGAAGACACTATATTCACGATCCATGACGTAACGGGATCGTGGACGGATCCAAAGGCGAAGACGATGGCGGACGACACAGGCATCATCAATCAGGTCTTGACCGAGACCTCGTTCCTCTACGGCGCCAATGCGGCTTTCGTGGAAGATCTCTACGCCCGGTGGGCGGAGAACCCCGGCTCGGTCGAGCCCTCCTGGGGCGCCTTCTTCGCCACGCTCTCGGACCAGGCCGACCAGGTCAAGCGCGCCGCGCTGGACCCGTCCTGGACGCCGCGCCAGGCGCCGGCCGTCCGGCCCGAATGGCTTTCGGCCATCGACGGCCAGTGGCCGACCGTGGCCCCCGCCGTCGAAGCCAAGATGACCAAGGCCATCGAGGCCAAGGCCCCCGGGACCTCGGCCGAAGCGGTCCGCGCCGCCACGCTGGACAGCCTGCGCGCCATCATGATGATCCGGGCCTACCGGATGCGCGGCCACCTGGCCGCCAACCTCGACCCGCTGGGCCTGGAGCCCAAGGCCGCCGCCCCGGAACTCGACCCGGCGACCTACGGCTTCTCGGAAGCCGATTACGACCGCCCGATCTTCCTGGACTTCGTGCTCGGCCTGGAAACCTCGACGATCCGCGAGATCCTGTCGATCCTGCGCCGCACCTACTGCGACAATGTCGGCGTGCAGTACATGCACATCTCCGACCCGACCGAGAAGGCGTGGCTGCAGGAGCGCATCGAGGGCCGCGACAAGGAGATCGTGTTCTCCAAGGAAGGCAAGGTCGCCATCCTCAAGAAGCTGATCGAGGCCGAGGGCTTCGAACGCTTCCTGCACAAGCGCTTCCCCGGCACCAAGCGTTTTGGCCTCGACGGCGGCGAAGCCTGTATTCCTGCGCTGGAGCAGATCATCAAGCGCGGCGGCGCCCTGGGCGTGAAGGACATCGTGCTGGGCATGCCGCACCGCGGCCGCCTCAACGTGCTGGCCGCCGTGATGGGCAAGCCCTATCACGTGATCTTCCACGAGTTCCAGGGCGGCTCCAGCCTGCCCTCGGACGTGGAGGGCTCAGGCGACGTCAAGTATCACATGGGGGCCTCGTCGGACCGCGAGTTCGACGACAACAAGGTCCACCTGTCGCTCACCGCCAACCCCTCGCACCTGGAAATCGTCAATCCGGTGGTGATCGGCAAGGCCCGCGCCAAGCAGGCCTTCACCCTGCGCGAACAGCCCGACGCCGGCCGCGGCCACGTGCTGCCGCTGCTGCTGCACGGCGACGCGGCCTTCGCCGGCCAGGGCGTGGTGGCCGAGTGCTTCACCCTGTCGGGCCTGAAGGGCTACCGCACGGGCGGCACCATCCACTTCATCGTCAACAACCAGATCGGCTTCACCACCAACCCGCGCTATTCGCGCAGCTCGCCCTATCCGTCGGACGTGGCGCTGATGGTCGAGGCCCCGATCTTCCACGTCAATGGCGACGACCCCGAGGCGGTGGTGTTCGCGGCCAAGGTGGCCACCGAATATCGCCAGATGTTCGCCAAGGACGTGGTCATCGACATGTTCTGCTATCGCCGGTTCGGTCACAACGAAGGTGACGACCCGACGATGACCCAGCCCTTGATGTACGCCAAGATCAAGGACCACATCTCGACCCGCGAGATCTACGGCCGCCGGCTGGTCGCCGAGGGCGTGGCCACCCAGGCCGACGTCGACGGCTGGATCAGCGAGTTCGAGACCTTCCTCGACCAGGAATTCGACGCCGGCAAGAGCTACAAGGCCAACAAGGCCGACTGGCTGGATGGCAAGTGGAAGGGCCTGGCCCTGCCCGGCGACGAGGAGCGCAAGGGCAAGACCGAGGTCGCCCGCGCCAAGCTGCTCGAGATCGGCCGCCAGATCACCACCATCCCCGAGCGCATCAACGCCCACAAGACCGTCAAGCGCGTCATCGACAACCGCCGCGAGGCGATCGAGAAGGGCGAGAACATCGACTGGGGGACCGCCGAGCACCTGGCCTTCGCCACCCTGCTCGACGAGGGCTTCCCGGTGCGCCTGTCCGGCCAGGACAGCGTGCGCGGCACCTTTACCCAGCGCCATTCGGACATCATCGACCAGACGACCGAAGAGCACTACACGCCGCTCAACAACGTCCGACCCGGCCAGGCCCATTACGAGGTCATCGACTCGGCCCTGTCGGAAGAGGCGGTGCTGGGCTTCGAGTACGGCTTCTCGCTGGCCGACCCCAACACCATGACGCTGTGGGAAGGCCAGTTCGGCGACTTCGTGAACGGCGCCCAGGTGGTCATCGACCAGTTCATCAGCTCGGGCGAGCGCAAGTGGCTGCGGATGAGCGGCCTGACCATGCTGCTGCCGCACGGCTACGAGGGCCAGGGCCCCGAGCACAGCTCGGCCCGCCTGGAGCGCTTTCTGCAGTCCTGCGCCGAGGACAACATGCAGGTGGTCAACTGCACGACGCCGGCCAACTATTTCCACGCCCTGCGCCGCCAGATGCACCGCGAGTTCCGCAAGCCGCTGATCGTGATGACGCCCAAGAGCCTGCTGCGCCACAAGAAGGCGGTCAGCAACCTGGCCGACATGGCCGAGGGCTCGTCGTTCCACCGCGTGATGGTCGACGGCGCCGAGGCCAATTGCGACGTCGGCGGCATCACCCTGAAGAGCGACGACAAGATCACCCGCGTCATCGCCTGCTCGGGCAAGGTCTATTTCGACCTGATCGACGCCCGGGCCAAGGCCGGCCGCGACGACGTCTATATCGTGCGCCTGGAGCAGTTCTATCCCTGGCCGCTGAAGTCGGTGCTGGGCGTGCTCGGCCGCTTCAAGAACGCCGAGCTGGTCTGGTGCCAGGAAGAGCCCAAGAACATGGGCGGCTGGACCTTCGTCGATCCGTGGCTGGAGCTCAGCCTGGCCAAGCTCGACGTCAAGGCCAAGCGCGCCCGCTATGTGGGCCGTCCCGCCTCGGCCTCGACCGCGGCCGGCATGATGAGCCGCCACCTGAGAGAACTCGAAGCCTTCCTGACCGAAGCCTTCGCCTGATCGCTTCCGTTCAGATCCCCCAAGCCCGCCCGCACCAAAACTAAGAGACATCGGAACCCCACATGGCCGACATCATGACCCCCGCCCTCGGCGAATCCGTCACCGAAGCGACGGTGGCGCGCTGGACCAAGAAGGCCGGTGAAGCGGTGAAGAAGGACGAGATCCTCGTCGAACTCGAAACCGACAAGGTCAGCCTCGAAGTGGCCTCGCCCGCCGACGGCGTGCTGGCCTCGATCGGCGCCGAGGAAGGCGCGACCGTGGTGCCGGGCACGGTGCTGGGCGTGGTGACCGAAGGCGCCGCCGCGACCGCGGCTCCGGCCGCCGCCGCCCCGAAGGCCGCCCCGGCCCCTGCGCCGGCCCCGGCTCCCGCGCCCGCCCCGGTCGCCGCCGCGCC
The DNA here is from genome assembly GCF_052871235.1 of Caulobacter sp. LARHSG274. Classification (NCBI taxonomy): domain Bacteria; kingdom Pseudomonadati; phylum Pseudomonadota; class Alphaproteobacteria; order Caulobacterales; family Caulobacteraceae; genus Caulobacter; species Caulobacter sp. LARHSG274. Next base: position 15,521 of record NZ_JBIXJO010000034.1, read on the forward strand.
CGCCGCCGCCGCGCCGGTCAGCCCGGCCCCGGCCCGGATCGCCGCCGAGAACAATCTCGACCTCTCCAAGGTCGCCGGCACCGGCAAGGACGGCCGGGTGACCAAGGGCGACGCCCTGGCCGCCCTAGAAGCCCGCGCCAACGCCCCGGCCCCGGTCGCCGCCCCGGCCGCGCCGCGCCCGATCCACGAGCGCGAGGAGCGGGTGAAGATGACGCGCCTGCGTCAGACCATCGCCCGCCGCCTGAAGGAAGCCCAGAACAACGCCGCCATGCTGACGACCTTCAACGAGGTCGACATGAGCGCGGTGATGGCCCTGCGCAATTCGTACAAGGACATTTTCGAAAAGAAGCACGGCGTGAAGCTGGGCTTCATGTCGTTCTTCACCAAGGCGGTGGTCGCGGCCCTGAAGGCGGTGCCGGACGTCAACGCCGAGATCGACGGCCAGGACATCGTCTACAAGAACCACTACGACATCGGCGTGGCGGTCGGCACCGACAAGGGCCTGGTGGTTCCGGTGGTCCGCGACGCCGACGCCCTGAGCCTGGCCGAGATCGAGAAGGCCATCGGCGCCCTGGGCAAGAAGGCCCGCGACGGCCAGCTGGCCATCGAGGACATGCAGGGCGGCACCTTCACCATCACCAACGGCGGCATCTACGGCTCGCTGATGTCGACCCCGATCCTCAACGCGCCGCAGTCGGGCATCCTCGGCATGCACGCGATCAAGGAGCGGGCCATGGTCGTCGGCGGCAAGATCGAGGTCCGGCCGATGATGTACCTGGCGCTCAGCTACGACCACCGCGTGGTCGACGGCCAGGGCGCGGTGACCTTCCTGGTGAAGGTCAAGGAAGCCTTGGAAGATCCGCAGCGCCTGCTGCTGGAGCTGTAGTCGCTCCACAAGGACGAACGGAAAAGGGGTCGCGCGAGCGGCCCCTTTTTCGTTTCGGCGAGCGCGTTGAACAAGGGTCCCTGTTGATGTATCTATATCGTATAGATACAAACGAGGTCGCCGTGACCAAGCTCGACATTTATCCGCTCCGAGCCAAGCTTTTCACTCATGGCGGCAGCCAAGCTGTCCGCCTGCCAAAAGCCTTTCGCTTCGAGGGCGCGGAGGTGACGATCCGCGCCGAGGGCGACCGTGTCATCCTTGAGCCGGTGCGTTCACGGCCCAAGCCGACCCCTGAAGACATGGCCGCCTTCTGGGCGCGGCTGGACGGATTGACTGAGGAGCCGTTTCCGGAACGCGAGCCGCAATCGCCCTTGCGCGACGTCGATCTCGACGGATGAATCTGTCGTTCGACGCCTGTGTGCTCATCGACATCCTCCGCGGCCGTCGCCCTGATTTTCGCGAACGGCTGCGTTTGTCGCTGGCGGCCGAAACGCCGCTGCATCTCTGCACCTTTGCGTTCCATGAAGTGCTGTACGGCGCGGAGATTAGCGCGCGGCCGGATTTCCAACGCGAGCGCGCGATCGAGGTCTGCGGATTCTTCAAGATCGCGGACTGGACGGTCGACGACGCCGTGGCGACGGTGCGGCTCAGGGCGGAGCTCAAGGCGAAGGGGGAGCCGATCGGCGCCATCGACGCCTTGATCGCCGGCCAGGCCTTGGCCCGCGGCTGGACGCTCGTGACGTCGAACGCGCGGGAGTTCGCGCGCGTCGGCGGACTGAAGATCGACGATTGGAGCCAGCCGTGACCACCGCCCGTGACCGGCTCTTCCTCCTGCGGCCCGACTGGACCGACCAGGGGCGCACCTGGTTCTGCATGGCCTGCGCCGCCGTGGAGGGCTTCCTGGCCTATTATCCGGCCGTACGCGACCAGCTCGACATCGCCTACCTGCCCTATCCCCGCCCGCGCCAGGCGTTGGTCGACCTGCTGGGCGAGGCGCACCAGAACCTGCCGACCGTGATCCTGGCCGCGCCGTTCACCCATCCGGACCTGCGCGGGGACGACCTCCTGAGCGCCGGCGGCCGCTGGTTCGCCACCAATGAAGGTCCGATCACCCGCTATCTCGCCGCCCGCTACGGGGCCTCGCCGCCGCATCCTTGAGCGGGGCCAAGGTTTGGGTGCAGTCTCGCGCCCGGAGGCGCCGATGAGCCTGACCGAGATCGCCCGTTTCGCCGACCTGACCGAGGCCCAGATCGCCGCCTCGCGCCTGCGGGCCGACGGCGTGCCGGTGCTGCTGCAGAACGAATACTGGGGAACCAGCGACTACATGATGAGCATCGCCATGGGCGGCTTCAGATTGTGGACGCCGGCCAGCCAGGCCGCCGAGGCCCGCGCCCTGATCGCCGAACTGCGCGCCGCCCGGCCGGAGCCGGATCCCGACCTGGAGGACGACGCGCCGTCCGATCCCGCTCCGATCGCCGGCGTGGCGCGCACGGGCCTGGCGCTGTTCCTGGCCGCGCTGCTGGGCGGACCGGCCGGATGGCTGGCGGTTGCGCCGCTGCGTCGGGTCGGCGGAACGCGCCAGGCCGTTCTGGCCGGGGCCGCCGGGGCTCTGGCGGCGACCTGCGGCCTGGCCGCCGTCGCCATGCTCGCGGCCTGGCTGGCCGCCGGATGGAGCGCATCGGCGCCCTGATCGAGCGGGTCCAAGGCGTAAGACGCCGCCGAACCCAGGCTTTGGCGCTCTGTGGGTTGATCCTTGGGACAGAGACGCTAGGAGTACGCCGCGCGCGCCGTTCCCCTGGGAAACCCGGGGAACCGGCCCCATTTCCTGTCCGGCGCCATCGCGGCGCGTCTCAAGGCGAAGATCCATGGCTCAATACGACGTCGTCATCATCGGGGGCGGCCCCGGCGGCTACAACGGCGCGATCCGCGCCGGGCAACTGGGTCTTAAGACCGCCATCGTCGAAGGACGCGGCAAGCTGGGCGGCACCTGCCTGAACGTCGGCTGCATGCCGTCCAAGGCCCTGCTGCACGCCTCGGAACTGTACGAGGCCGCCAGCGGCGGCGAGTTCGCCAAGCTGGGCATCGAGGTCAAGCCGAAGCTGAACCTGCCGCAGATGATGGCCCAGAAGGCCGAGAGCGTCGAAGCCCTGACCAAGGGCGTCGAGTTCCTGATGAAGAAGAACAAGGTCGACTACATCAAGGGCTGGGGCCGCATCGACGGACACACCCCTGAAGGTCTGGGCAAGGTGGTCGTGAAGGCTGAGGACGGTTCGGAAACCGTGCTTGAGGCCAAGAACATCGTCATCGCCACCGGCTCCGAGCCCACCCCGCTGCCGGGCGTGGCCATCGACAACAAGCGCATCGTCGACTCGACCGGCGCGCTCAGCCTGCCGGAGGTTCCCAAGAGCCTGATCGTCATCGGGGCCGGCGTCATCGGCTTGGAGTTGGGTTCGGTGTGGAAGCGCCTGGGCGCCGAGGTGACCGTGGTCGAGTTCCTCGACCGCATCCTGCCGGGCACCGACACCGAGGTCGCCAACGCCTTCCAGAAGATCCTGACCAAGCAGGGCTTCAAGTTCAAACTGGCCTCGAAGGTCACCGGCGCGACCGCCACCGACAAGCAGGTGCAACTGACCGTCGAGCCCGTGGCCGGCGGCGCCGCGGAAACCCTGCAGGCCGACTATGTTCTGGTCGCCATCGGTCGTCGCCCGTTCACACAAGGCCTGGGCCTTGAGAGCGTCGGCATCGTCCCCGACAAGCGCGGGGTGATCGCCAACGACCACTACAAGACCACCGCGCCGGGCGTCTGGGTCATCGGCGACGTCACCAGCGGCCCGATGCTGGCCCACAAGGCCGAGGACGAGGCCGTGGCCTGCATGGAGCTGATCGCGGGCAAGGCCGGGCACATGAACTACGACATCATCCCGGGCGTCATCTACACCAAGCCGGAAGTGGCCACGGTCGGCAAGACCGAGGAGGACCTCAAGGCCGCGGGCGTCGCCTACAAGGTCGGCAAGTTCCCGTTTCTGGCCAACAGCCGCGCCAAGATCAACCACGAGACCGACGGTTTCGTGAAGGTGCTGGCCGACGCCAAGACCGACCGCATCCTCGGAGCCCACGCCGTGGGGCCGAACGTCGGCGACATGATCGCCGAGATCTGCGTGGCCATGGAGTTCGGCGGCGCGTCGGAAGACGTGGCCCGCACCTGCCACCCGCACCCGACCCGGTCGGAAGCCTTCCGCCAGGCGGCCATGGGCGTCGAAGGCTGGACGATGCAGGCCTGACGGCCCTGTTCCGGAATTAACGAGCGTTCGCGCTCGACTGGACATAGAGTGGCGGGGTTTCGGTAACGGAGCCCCGCCATGCTTTTGTCCGCCCTGCTGCTCGCCGCCGCCGTCCAGGCCGCGCCGCCGCCCGACAGGCCTCCGACCCAAGGCGGACCGCTCAGGGTCGAGGCCATGAAGGGCAGGGCGCTCCGGGTGATGGGCGCGGGCGAAGCCTGCGGGGCTTCGGGCCTACAGATGGCCGAGCAGCCTGGGCCGGCCCTCAAGCCCAAGGTCAAGCGCCTGGGCGACCTGCCGCCGGCCAACCACACCCTGACCGTGCTGCGCAGCGTCGATGGCTGCCCGGTGTCATCGACCATCCGCTTTAACGTCGATCGGCCTGTGGGGCGCTAAGAAAAAGCCCCGCCGACGAGGGCGGGGCTTTCCTGAAGGGTGACGCGCTCTCGCGTGAAAGAGCGGCTCGCAGGTGAAATCCTAGAACTCTTCCCACTCGTCGCCGGCCGGCTGGGCCAAGCCGGTGAAGGCGGCGAGCTTGGCCTGGGCGGCGCGAACCGGGTTGACGCCGGGGCGGCTGGCCGCGCTGGCCGGGGCGACCGTAGGACGGGCGAGCGGACGCGAGGCCGTCGGCGGCGCGGTGGCGCGACGGGTCGGGGCGGCGCGGGCGGCCTGGACGCCGCCGACCTGGAAGCGGCCGATCATCTGCAGCAGTTGGTTGGCCTCGCCCT
>NZ_JBIXJO010000035.1:0-15542 GCF_052871235.1 Caulobacter sp. LARHSG274
CCGCCAGCGCCACCCAGCGGATCGCCGACGATATGCTGACCTTGAACCGCGCCGCCGCCTGGCGGCGAGATGCGCCCGCCACGACTTCCGCCACGACCCGCTCGCGAAGACCCTTCGAATGCGCCGCGCCCATCCAAACCTCCCAAATCAGAAGGCCTCAAGGGACTCATGAGCCCACGACGAAGGGAATCCTCCCTCCGATCACAATCGATTCAACTCAACGGGCGAATGCTCTAGGCTTGGCCTAATCGAATCCCGCGGCACCGCGAAGCCCGCCCCGCGCTCTAGACGGAAGGGAAGTTCCGGCCCGGCTTGACATCCAGACCATCAATCCTGACACGATCGATCAGCAACCGATCCCCGGGCGCGCTCGTGAACAGGTCCATTTCGACGAAGCGCCTCAACGCGCCGGCGTCGGACGGCAGGTTCAGCCGTGTGGTCGTCAGCTGCGCAACGGTTCTACCCGGCGGGACGATCACCGAGAAGTCCTGTCCCAGGTCGTAGGCCTTCGGGCTGAGATTGGCGTCCCGGTCCAGGGCGCGCAAATGTAATTTGCCGCCCATCACGATCGATCGCGCCGTCTCGTTCCTGACGCTAACCTGCACCTTCCGGACAACCATCCCGGCGAAGTCGTTGAGCTGGAAACCCAGGACGTTGTGGTTCAGGAAAATCTGCCGGGGCTTGCGAATGACAACAAAGGCGGTGGAGGTGTCGATCCGGTTCAGAGCGTCGTCGATCTCGAAGACATAGCGGCCTTGGGAATCCGTCCCTGTTATCGCCAAGCGAGCGATCTCGACCCCCGGGTTCAACATCGCGAAGTCACGGCAACCATCGAGGACCTGATGTTGCTCGGCGTTGTCGACCACGAGAAAGCCGCCATGCCGAGCGTTGGCGTAGGACGCGAACAGGTCGTGCAGCACGCTGGGATAGCCGTGGTCGCCGTCGATCAGGATGACGTCGAACTCGGGTAGATGGGCGTTCGGGACCAGGAATTCGCAGGCGAATTTCGGCCAATAGGTCGTCATAGCCTGCAGGGCAGCTGGCCAGGTTCGCAGGATGTATGGAACCCGGTACTGGCCGTAGGGGTCGATGGTGTGCACTCGTCCGGACCCGGCTCCGAGGGTCGACGTGCTCAGGAAAAGGGTCGTGCCCGCGAAGAACGAGCCGATTTCCAGAACCGCCTTAGCGCGGGTCTCATAGATCAGCCAATGCAGGACTACCCGCTCGATGTTGGAGATGCAGGAATTCGGCGGCCAGACCTCAAGTTCCCGCGCCAGATCGCGAAAAACATCCGTTGCGCTCAAACGGCGCAACGATTCCACGAGCGATTCGCCGGGGGTCAGATAGCCTCTAATCGGGACCAGAACGCGGACGCCCTCCGCCCCGGCGTAGACCTTCGGCGGCTTTCCAAACATCCGAACCTCACGCTGGACGACAATTTGGGTCTCCCGTCAATGATATCGGCGAGCCGAGAAGGCAACAATCCTGTCTTCACAAGGCCTGGCCGCGAGCCCTAGACAGCTTCGCCGCCAAGGTCGACATCGGCGTGAAATCCCAACCGATCTCGCGCTGCAGTTTTTCGATATTCAGCGAAGTGTCGATGGGGCGCGGTTCGCTGAACGGTAAGTCCGCGAGACGACAAGCTTCGACATCGGCCGTCAATCCCGGATCGACGGCCGCCAATCGGGCCAGCAGCAGCCGCAACAGCGCCAAGCGCGTGAAGGCCTCCGGCCCGGCAACGTTGAAGAGACCCTTCGCCCCGACCTCGGCCAACTTCAGGGTCGCACCGGCGGCGTCGTCGGCGTCAAGTGGCGAAAGCACCTGGTCATAGGCGCAGCGCATAGCGGTGCCCTCCCGGACATTGCGCACCCATTCGCCGAGGATGTTCTGGGGTTCGATCTCGCCGCTAACCACCTTGGACAGGCGCACGACAATCCAGGGATCGCTTTGGTTCCGAAACCAGTCCTCGACGATCGCCTTCTGCCGGCCGTAGGCGGTGAGCGGGCGCGTGGTGTCGCTTTCCGTCCAGAAGCCACGATCGCCCGGGAAGACATAGTCGGTGGAGAAGAACACCGGCGTCAGCCCCTCGCGAAAACAGGTCTCGGCCGTGGCCTTGACGCTGTCAATGTTGAGCGCTGCAGTGGCGTTCCAGTCGCGCGCGCACAGTTCCGGATTGATTGCGCCATAGAGGATGAAGACATGGCGCAGGCCGGTTGGCAGGGATGGCAGGATTTCCGCGAAGCTCTGGCGTTTGGCGTCAAAGGCGACGCCGCTTGGCGTCGGCCGGGATGAGAACGTGCCCACGCCGTCCCGGCCAAGGCGCGAAACCAACCTTCTTCCGACGAATCCGGAAGCGCCGAGCACCACGGCCTTGACCATCGCATCCTCCCCAAGACCCCTTCGCCAAAACGGCGCGACCCTGCGAACAGCGCGATAGCACGCGATGCCGCGCCAAGCTAAGCCCGCCCGCCGGTAAAATCGGGGAATCTGCGGCGCGAGCTGCCAGGCCGAAGCCGACCAGTTCGGACCGTCTCCGTGCCGATGGGCTCGCGACGCCGCCAACCCGCGTCCGTTTCACGTCGTTCTAAGCCGTAGCGACGATTTAGGATTCCCGCCGGGACGAGGTTCTGAATTCAACGCTTCTCTTTGGAGGCGGCGTTGGAAGGCGAAGTTCTGCGGGACGATCAGTGGGCTCGGATCGAGCCGTTCGTGCCGGGCGGCCGCAAAGGCAAGCGCGGGCCGCGCAGCAATGGCCGGCTGTTCGTGCACGGGCTGCTGTGGATGGCGCGATCGGGCGGGCGGTGGCGCGACTTGCCGGAGCGGTTTGGGCCCTATCAGACCGTCAAGCGGCGCTACTATCGTTGGATCGAGATGGGCGTGCTCGATCGCCTGTTCGAAGCCGTGGCGGCCGAGCCCGACCTGGAGTGGGTCGTGCTGGACGCCACGGTCATTCGCGCCCACGCCCAAGCCGCCGGCGCGCGGCGAAAAAGGGAGGACCGGACGCCCTGGCGCTTGGCCGGTCTCGCGGTGGCTTCGGGACCAAGATCCACGTCTGCGTAGACGCCCTTGGCCTGTCTGGTCCGCATCATGTTGGGACCAGGCCAGCAGAACGACATGGCCCCAGTCTGCGATCTGATCGACGGCCTGGCCGCCCAGAACGTCCTGGTCGACAAGGCCTATGACGCCGATCGGCTCTACCGGAAGATCATCGCCCAGGGCGGCGACCCCGTCGTTCCGCCTCGCCGCAACCGCAAGCGACAGCACGCCTACGACGCGGCCCTCTACAGGAAGAGAAACCGCGTCGAGCGTTTCTTCAGCCGCATCAAGCACTTCAGGCGCATCGCCACGCGACACGACAAGCTGGCTTCGACCTTCAGGGGCTTCATCACCCTTGCCGCCATCATGCTCTGGTCAAATAGCTAAATGGTCACGGCCGCCTAGGCCTTGGATCCGACAGTCACCCTGCCTCCCGCCGCAGCCGACCGCGCCGCGATTTCCGCTTCGGCGACGATGGCGTCCATGGTCTCCACCACGTAGAAGACCGCGCCGCCCACCGTGTGGATGCAGGTCGCTCCCTGTTTAGTGCTCAGGGACGCGATCGCGTCCGTATTGATCCGCAACTGTTCCTTGTTGGTCTGGCAAAGAGCAATATAGGCCATGTAGATTTCCCCTCTTCAACATCATTCATACATAACGGCGCTAACCCGCTGCCGCGCATCGCCGCCGAAAATCCCTATTTCGGGACTTTCGCGTGCAGTGAACAGCCAGATGCCAGCGATATCATTGTTAAGTCTGTTGGCGCGTCAAGCGAAGAACATTATTTTTACGGGAAGCCGATAGCCTCTGAAGGGCGTTTGCCGATCCGGCGGTGTTTTGTTGGCGGGCACGGTTCCATCCGAGGGGGAAAGTGCCTAGGTTCGCCGCTTCCCGAGCCGCCCTCCCGTCCGGTGCCCATGAATTTGACTCTCGACTCCATCCGCGCCGCCGCCGACCGCCTCGCGGGTCACATCGAGCGCACGCCGTGCCGCTATTCCCGGACGCTGTCCAAGATCACCGGCGCGGAAGTGTGGGTGAAGTTCGAGAACCTGCAGTTCACCGCGGCCTACAAGGAGCGCGGCGCGCTCAACAAGCTGATGCTGCTGTCGGACGCCGAGAAGGCCAAGGGCGTCATCGCCGCCAGCGCCGGCAACCACGCCCAGGGCCTGGCCTATCACGGCGCCCGACTGGGGGTGCCGGTCACCATCGTCATGCCCAAGACCACGCCTTTCGTGAAGGTGCAGCACACCCGCGATTTCGGGGCCACCGTGGTCATCGAAGGCGAGACCTATGACGACGCCTCGGCCCATGCCCGCAAGCTCCAGGTCGAGCAGGGCCTGACCTTCGTCCATCCGTTCGATGACTACGACATCATGGCCGGCCAGGGCACCATCGCCCTGGAGATGCTGGAAGACGTGCCGGACCTGGAAATCCTGCCGGTGCCGATCGGCGGCGGCGGGCTGATCAGCGGCGTGGCGACGGCCGCGAAAGCCATCAAGCCCGACATCCGCATCATCGGCTGCGAGCCGGCCATGTACCCGTCCTTCACCGCCAAGATGCGCGGTGTCGCGGCCCATTGCGGCGGCCAGACCATCGCCGAGGGCGTGGCGGTCAAGACGGTCGGCGAGCTGACCTATGGCGTCGCCCGGCCGCTGATCGACGACGTGCTGCTGCTGGAGGAGCCGCACATCGAGCAGGCCGTGGCCCTGTACTGCAATGTCGAGAAGACCATCGCCGAAGGGGCTGGCGCGGCCTCGCTGGCCGCCCTGCTGGCCTATCCCGAGCGGTTCCGCGGCAAGAAGTGCGGCCTGATCCTTTGCGGCGGCAATATCGACACCCGGCTGCTGGCTTCGGTGCTGACCCGCGAACTGGTCCGCGCCCAGCGGTTGGTGTCCCTGCGCATCGTCGGCGACGACCGTCCGGGCCTGCTGTCGACCGTGGCCAATGTCATCGGCACGGCGGGGGCCAACATCATCGAGGTCAACCACAACCGCCTGGCCCTGGACGTGCCGGCCAAGGGCGCGGAGTTCGACATCACCATCGAGACCCGCGACGCCCAGCACACCCAGGAGGTCATGGACGCCCTGCGCGAGAAGGGTTATCCGCCGCGAGCCGTGTAACCCCCTACACCATGGGGAGGATGAGCCGCCGAGGGCGGCTACGCGGCCTTGGCCTTCGGCTTCAGGACCATTTTCGGGGTTTCAATGGCGATGGCGCGGCCCATCGCGACCAGCGTTTCCACGCTCCGGTCACCGGCTTGGACCTGTTTGACGATCGCCTCGACATCGACGTTGGCCTCGTGCCATTTAGGCTTTCCAGCAGCCAGATAGACATTGCCGACCGCCGTATCGATCACACCGTCGGTGGTGCTGTCGTCCAAGGCCAGACGGAAGGGCCGGTCGTGCTTCTTGCGGGTGACGAGCGTGATGCTGGTCTCTGGAATCGCAACGTCGAGCCAACCGTCGTCATGTTCCGGAACCTTATAGTCCCGATCGGCATAGCGACTTGAAACGTCGCTGCGGAACGAGCGATTGCCCAGGCCTCCATTGAACTGCAGCAGCCGGACATCGTAGTCATTGGCGTCGCAAAGACCGACCAGCAGGCTCGGATTATAATTGAAGAAGCCGTGATCCAGGAGCGTGATCGGAAGGACGTGAATCGCGTAGCCGCCCACCGCCATCGCGTCATGGATGACTTGAAGCGCATTGACCTGATTAAAGACGTGCTCGGTCGTTCCAAGATTGAACACTAGGTCAAATGACCCACGATCCTCCGGAGGCACAGACCGGCAGTTCAGATCGAAGATTTTAGTCTTGTAGCCAGGATAGATGTCATAAGAGCAGTAGGACATGCCCGCGCGCTCAAGCAAATCGCCCAGCCAAGCGCCATTCAGGCCGCCTATCTCCGGTGGAGTCTCGGAGCCGATCGAAAATAATCTTGCCCAAGCCTGAAGATCTTCCTCGTCATAAATATCGTTCTGTCGACGGATGAAGTTCACGGTCTCGACCGGATCGGCGCGATAGACGTTCTGGCAACCGACATCGAGGACGTTGGCCGCCTTCGGAATGTCTAGCAGCGCTAGAAAATGCTCCACCGATTCCAAGTTGATGGCCATGGCGTGCCTTCAGGATGCGAAGACAATGCTATCCAAAAGCAAAACGGATGCCAAGGCAGACGGTGCGGCGAAGCTGTCGGAAAAATAAGATCGTCGGCGACGACCGGCTCTCGGGCCAGGCGGACCAGAGCAGGGCGCTCCTTGCCGCCGCCGCTCTCGGTTAGGCCAATAACCCCTTGATCATCTCGCGCGCTGCCTCGCCCAAATCCGGACGCTTCAGGGCCAGGGCGACATTGGCGCGCAGCAGGCCGATCTTGTCGCCGCAGTCGTAGGTTTCACCCTCGTATTCCAGGGCGTGGAAGTCTTGGCTTTCCAACAGGCTCAGCATCGAGTCGGTCAGCTGGATCTCGCCGCCGGCGCCCTTGCCCTGCTTTTCCAGCAGGTCGAAGATTTCCGGCTGCAGGATGTAGCGGCCCGAGATGAACAGGTTCGAGGGCTCGGTCCCCTTCGGCGGCTTCTCGACCATGCCGGTCATGCGGTTCAGGCGGCCGTCCTGGCCGTCCAGGGCGACGATGCCGTACTGGTGGGCCATGCCCTCGGGGGCCGGCTCGACCACGACGATGTTGCCGCCCTTCTGGTCATAGGCCTCGATGGCCTGGGCCAGGGCCGGCTTGGACGCCGACATCACCATGTCGGGCAGCATCACTGCGAAGGGCTCGTCGCCGACGATGTCGCGGGCGCACCACACCGCGTGGCCCAGGCCCAGCGGGGCCATCTGGCGCACGAAGCTCATCTCGCCGGGCTTGGGCAGCTCGCCCAGCAACTCTTCCAGCAGAGCGGTCTTGCCCTTGGCCGCCAGCGCCGCCTCCAGTTCGACCTGGTGGTCGAAATAGTCCTCGATCGCCCCCTTATTGCGGCCGGTGACGAAGACGAAGTGCTCGATGCCCGCCGCGCGGCCTTCCTCGACGATGTAGGACAGGATCGGCCGGTCCACGACGTTGAGCAGCTCCTTCGGCGTCGTCTTGGTGCCGGGCAGGACCCGGGTGCCGAAACCGGCGACAGGGAGGACGGCTTTGCGGACGGGTTTCATGAAGGCCTCGTAAGCGGTCATTGTCTGGGGACGGTTTCTAGGGCCGGCCGCCGGGCCGCGCCACCCTTGTTCGATGACGGCCCGCCGCAAACCGCCCTCTGCCGCGAATCGACGCGGAACGGCCGTGTTGCGCCCGTGGATTCCGCGACGGTGCGAAATGGTCTAGCACGGAGGTTCAATCGTTCCGGAGCTTCGCCGTCATGGTCCGCGCCCCCCGTCTCATCCTCGTCGCCGTGGCCGCCCTGGGCGTGGTCCTGGCCCTGTCGGCCTGCGCGCCCAGCAAGAAGCAGCAGGAAAGCCTGGCCGCCGCCGAGGCCTTCCTGGCCCAGAACGCCAAGCAGCCGGGCGTGGTCACCCTGGCCGACGGCCTGCAGTACAAGGTCGTGCGCTCGGGTCCCGCCAGCGGCGCCAAGCCGAACCCGACCGACGAGGTCAAGGTCAATTACGAGGGCAAGCTGGTCGACGGCACGGTGTTCGACAGCTCCTACGAGCGCGGCTCCCCCGCCTCGTTCCCGCTGCAGGGCCTGGTCCCGGCCTGGAAGGAGGCGCTGGTGATGATGCGCCCCGGCGACGAATGGACCCTCTATGTGCCGCCGGCCCTGGGTTACGGCGCCGAGGACAAGGGCCCGATCCCCGGCAACAGCGTGATGATCTTCCGCATCGAGCTGATCGACGTGTTGCCGTCCAAGATCCAGGCCCCCAAGCAACGCCCGCCGGCCTAGACCTTCGGCACGGCCATGCCCCTGACCACCGCCGGGCGCTCGCCCACCGTCTTCAGCCAGCCGCGCACCGCGGGCAGGGGCGGGCGGTCCGGCTGGATCTTCTCCAGCGTCTCCAGCGCCGCCGCCGTCCAGGCATAGCTGGCGATGTCGGCGATCGAATAGGCCTCGCCGGCCAGGTAAGGAACCTTCTCCAGCCGCCCCTCCATCACTCCCAGCAGGCGGCGGACCTCGTCGCCGAACCGGTCGACGGCCAGTTCCAGCGGTTCGGGGGCGCGCAGGGCGAAATAGTTCAGCTGGCCGGCCATCGGGCCTAGCCCGCCCACCTGCCAGAAGGTCCATTCCAGCGCCGCCACCCGGGCGGGGCCGGAGGCCGCCAGCAGCCGGCCGGTCTTCTCGGCCAGATAGACCAGGATCGCCCCGCTCTCGAACACCGGCTGCGGGCCGCCGGGCGCGTCCTGGTCGACGATGGCCGGGATCTTGTTGTTGGGCGAGATCGCCAGGAAGTCGGGCGCGAACTGCTGGTTCTGGCCGATATCGACCGGATGGACGCGATAGGCCAGGCCCAACTCCTCAAGCATGATCGGGATCTTGCGGCCGTTGGGCGTGGTCCAGGTGTAGAGGTCGATCATCGCGCGTCTCCGTCCGCCCAACGCGCAGGGAACAACGCGCGATGGCCGTTGGCGTCGCCGACGGTAGGCGCGGGCGCGGGCGCGCGCTAGGGTCGGACCATGGCTTCTTCCTCCGAAACCCTCGCCGCCCGCGCCATCGACATCCTCGCCACGCTGGTCGCCTTCGACACCACCTCGCGGCTGTCCAACCTGGCCCTGATCGAATGGGTCGAAGCCTATCTGGCCGAGCTGGACGTCGCCTCGCGGCGGGTGCCTAACGCCGACGGGACCAAGAGCAACCTTCTGGCCAGCATCGGCCCGGCCGTCCCGGGCGGGGTGGTGCTGTCGGGCCATACCGACGTGGTGCCGGTCGACGGCCAGCCCTGGACCAGCGACCCGTTCGTCCTGACTGCCCGCGACGACCGCCTGTACGGCCGGGGGACCTGCGACATGAAGGGCTTCTTGGCCCTGGCCCTGGCCGCCGTGCCCGACCTGGCCGCCGCCAGGCTCGACCGCCCCGTCCACCTGGCCTTTTCCTATGACGAGGAGATCGGCTGCCTAGGCGCGCCCGACATGATCGCGGTGATCGCCAGCGAGCTGCCCCGCCCTGCCCTGGTAGTGGTCGGCGAGCCCACTGACATGGTCGCGGTGCGCGGCCACAAGGGCATCGCCAGCTTCCGCGTCACCGTCACCGGCCGCGAAGCCCATTCCAGCCTGACCCACCTGGGCGTCTCGGCCAACATGGTCGCCATCAAGCTGATGAGCCATCTGGTCGCGCTGTCCGAGCGGCTGGAGCGCGAGGCCGACCCGGAGTCGCCATTCGTTCCCAAGGGCGCGACCCTGACCGTCGGTCAGGTCAATGGCGGCACGGCGGTCAATATCCTGGCGCGCCAATGCGTGTTCATCTTCGACCTGCGCACCCCGGCCGGCCTGGAGCCCAAGGCCATACTGGCCGAGTTCTTCGCCCTGGCCGACCAGTTGGACGCCGAGGTCAAGGCCCGGGCCCCCGAGGGCGGGGTCGCGGTCGAGACCCGCTCCCTGACCCCCGCCTTCGCTCCCGAAGTCGACGGCGCGGCCGAGGCCTTCGCCCGCCGCATCGCCGGCGACAACGGCCCGCCGCGGGTGGTTCCCTACGCCGCCGAGGCCGGCCAGTTCCAGGGGGCGGGCTTCTCGACGGTGATCTGCGGCCCCGGCTCGATCGACCAGGCCCACCAACCCGACGAATATGTCGAGATCAGCCAGATCGAACGCGGCGCGGCCTTCATGCGTCGCCTGATCGAGGATCTTTCCCAAGCCTGACGGCCGAAAGGCGGCGCCGGTTCCGGCAACCGTCGTCTTGCAACAATCGCTACCGATCCAAGGGCCGGTAGCGGCGGATGACGATCCGCCGGCCGAAAAAGGCCACCGGATCGAGGGCCATGACCCGCAGGATGTCGAACGAGCCGGCCTTGCGGGCAGCCTGGATTTCGCGGCGCGAGGCCAGGATCGAATCGAGCTCCTGACGCGCCAGGGCGGCGCGGATGCCGCGCACCACCGGTCCAGCATCGCCCCGTCTCAGGTGGAGCAACAGCAGGCCGGCGGTGACAACGACATGCAAGGGCGCAGTCAGCCACAGGAGCAAGGGCGGCGTGTTCTTCAGGAACGTCCAGATGCGGTTACGCGAGCCATGGAAGATCGAGAAATCCGACCGCACCCCCGTGCTGGCCGAGCCGACATGCTCGACCCGCGCGTCGGGCAGCAGCAGGGTCGGCTCGCCGGCCAGCCGCAGGCGATAGCCCAGGTCGACGTCCTCGCAATAGCAGAAGAACCGCTCGTCAAAGCCGCCAAGGCCCCGGAACAGCTCGCGGTCGATCATCGCCGCCGCGCCGCAGGCCGAGAACACCTCGCCCTCGCGCAGGTTCGGCGGCAGGCGCCGGCGATAGCCGCCCCGGAACGGGATGCCGGCCGATGTCATCACGTCTCCGGCCCCGTCCATCAGGCCCGGGTCGTCAGCCACCATCTGCAGCGAGGTGAAGCAACGCACGTCGGGGTGGCGGATCGTCCCCGCCAACAGAGCCTCGAGCCAGTCGGCCCGCGGATAGGCGTCGGGATTAAGCAACACCATCCAGCGACCTCGCGCCTCGCGAGCCGCCAGATTGTTGCCAGCCGCGAAGCCGAGATTAGCGTCCGGTTGCAGGAAACGAATCGCCGAATCGGCGGCCGCGGCGGCCTGGGGGGCGCCGTCGCTCGACGCGTTGTCGACCAGCAGGATCTCGAAATCGCTGAAGGTCTGGGTCCTCAGGGCGGCCAGGCAGCGCTCCAGAGTGGGGCCGCTCTGGTACGATACGATGATCACGCTGACGAGCGGCCCGTTGTTCGGCGATGTGCCGCTCTTGCCATTACCGGTGGGGCGAGCCATGCGTGACGCACTCGTTTCTAAGAAGGTTCGACTCGTGAAAATCACGCCTATGGCGATTCCCGAGGTGCTGCTTATCACGCCGATGCGCCATGGCGACGAGCGGGGTTGGTTTTCCGAAACCTTCCGTCAGGCGGCCCTCGACGCCGCCGGCTTCACTGGCGGAGCCTTCGTACAGGACAATCATGCGCGCTCAACCGGACGCGGCGTACTGCGCGGGCTGCATTTCCAGAAACCTCCCCACGCCCAGGACAAGCTGATCCGATGCGTGCGGGGCGCGATCTTCGACGTCGCGGTCGATATCCGCCGAGGTTCATCGACCTTCGGCCAATGGGTCGGGGCTGAGCTATCGGCCGACAGCGGCGCCCAGATGCTGGTTCCGAAGGGCTTCGCTCACGGCTACTGCACCCTGAGCGACGACTGCGAAGTGATCTACAAGGTCACGGACTACTACGCGCCGGAGACCGAAGGCGCGCTGCGCTGGAACGATCCGGCCCTGGCGATCGCCTGGCCCTTGGCGGCCGACGAGATCACGACGAACGCGCGGGACGCCGCCGCGCCGTTGTTGGTCAACCTCGACACGCCGTTCGCCTATGAGATCGCCGCGTGAGCTTCACCGATCTGACCTGGAAATCACGGGACGGTCTTAGCCTGCATGCTCGCGACTACGCAGCGACCGGGCCGGTGAGCGGTCCGCCGGTGATCTGCATTCACGGCCTGACCCGCAACGCCCGTGATTTCGAGGATCTGGCCCCGCGCATCGCCGCCCTGGGCCGGCGGGTGCTGGCGGTCGACGTGCGCGGCCGAGGCCGGTCTGCCCGTGATCCCCAGCCGCTGAACTATCACCCCGGGACCTATGCAATGGACATCATCGCCCTGCTCGACGCCACAGGCGTCGAGCAGGCGGCGTTCATCGGAACCAGCATGGGCGGGATCATCGCCATGGTGCTGGCCTCGATCCGCCCGCAGGCCATCGCCGCGACCGTGCTCAATGACGTCGGTCCCGAACTGTCGCCCGTCGGCCTGGCCCGCATCGGCGGCTATGTCGGCGAAGTTCCGATCCTCGCCGATTGGGCGGCCGCCACGGCCTACGCCAAGGCGATCAACGGCGCGGCTTTTCCGCTCTACACGGACGCCGACTGGGCGATCTTCGCGCGGCGCCTTGTCGACCCCGCGCCCGACGGGACCCTGGCCCTGGCCTATGATCCCGCCATCGCCGAGCCGTTCAAGGCCGCGGATCCGCAGGCGCCGCCCGCCGACATGTACCCGCTGCTGCGCGCCCTGTCCGCCTGCGGGCCGCTGCTGCTGGTGCGCGGCGCGATCTCCGACCTGATCGATCCGGCGATCGTCGAGCGCATGCGCCTAGCTGCGCCCAACATGGCCTATGCCGAAGTCCCGGACGTCGGCCACGCACCGATGCTGACCGAACCGGAAGCATGGACGGCGATCGAACGCCTGCTGGTCGCGCCGACCGGCAAATGATATCCCGCCCAGGGCGTATTCTCGCCGAAAAACCTTCCGAGACAGCGTCGTCCCGGGAGCGCCCATGCGTCGGTCCGAAGGAATGAATAGAGCGTGAAGGTACTAGTCACCGGCGGCGCGGGCTTCATCGGGTCGGCGGTCTGCCGTCTGCTGATCGGCGAAACGGGCGATCAGGTCGTCAATGTCGACAAGCTCACCTATGCCGGCGACCTGAGATCGATCGCCGACGTCTCGAGCTCTCCCGACTATGTGTTCGTCCAGGCCGACGTCGCCGATCGCGCCGCCATCCAGGCGATCTTCGCGGCCCATCGTCCCGACGCCGTCGTGCACCTGGCCGCCGAATCCCACGTCGACCGTTCGATCTCCGGCGCTGGCCCGTTCGTCGAGACCAATATCGTCGGGACCTATGTGATGCTCGACTGCGCGCTGGACTACTGGCGCACCTTGGCCGGCGAGGCCAAGGCGGCCTTCCGCTTTGTCCACGTCTCCACCGACGAGGTCTATGGCAGCCTGGGCGCAGACGGCCTGTTCGCCGAAACCACGCCCTACGCGCCGACCTCGCCCTATTCGGCCTCCAAAGCCGCCGGCGATCATCTGGCCCTGGCCTGGTTTCATACCTATGGCCTGCCGGTCCTGGTCTCGAACTGTTCCAACAACTACGGGCCCTACCATTTCCCCGAGAAGCTGATTCCGCTGGTCATCCTCAACGGCCTGGATCGACGGCCCCTGCCGGTCTATGGCGACGGCGCCAACATCCGCGACTGGCTGTTCGTCGAGGACCACGCCCGCGCGCTGCGGCGGATCCTGGAAGCCGGACGGCCGGGTGAAAAATACAACGTCGGCGGCCGCAACGAGCGCAGCAATCTGCAGGTCGTGCAAACCATCTGCGACCTGTTGGATGAGATGGCCCCCAGCGCCGAGGGCTCGCACCGCGAGCTGATCACCTTCGTCGCCGACCGCCCCGGTCATGATCGCCGCTACGCGATCGACGCGGCCAAGCTGGAGACCGAGCTGGGCTGGCGGGCGCGCGAGACCTTCGAGACCGGCCTTCGCAAGACCATCGCATGGTACCTGGCCCGCGCCGACTGGTGGACGCCGTTGCGAAAGGCCTATGACGGCCGGCGCCTGGGCCTGCTGACCTCCAAGGCCGGCTGACCCCCATGCCCGGAACCATCCTGGTCTTCGGCCGCAACGGTCAGGTGGCGCGCGAACTGGCGCGACTGGGGAAGGCGACCGGACGCGCCATGACCTTCGCCGGACGTGACAGGCTGGACCTCGCCGACCTTGCCACGGTGGAGAGGCTGATCGCGGCGAGGACGCCCGACGCCGTGATCAACGCCGCGGCCTACACCGCCGTCGACCGGGCCGAACGCGAGCCGGGCGACGCCTTCGCCCTGAACCGCGATCTCCCCGCCGTCATCGCTGCCGCCTGCGCCGTCCGCGCCGTCCCGCTGATCCATTTTTCCACCGACTACGTCTTCGACGGAACCTCGCCGCGCCCCTATGTCGAGAGCGATCCGACCCATCCGATCGGCGTCTATGGCGCCAGCAAGCTGGCGGGCGAACAGGCGGTGACGGCGGCCGGCGGTCCGGCGATGATCCTGCGCACCTCGTGGGTCTACAGCGCCTACGGGACCAATTTCGTGAAGACCATGCTGGCCCTGGCCGCCCATCGCGCCGAGGTCAGCGTCGTCGCCGAGCAGATCGGCCGCCCTACCTGGGCGCGGGACTGCGCCGAGGCGGCCCTTGCGGCGATCGACGCCCTGGCCGGCGCGCCCGACCTGGCCGGCCTCTATCATCTCAGCGGAGCCGGCGACGCCAGCTGGGCCGACCTGGCGGCGGCGACATTCGCCGAATCGGCGCGGCGCGGCGGACCAACCGCCCAGGTGCGGCCGATCACCACCGCGGAATATCCCACCCCCGCCCGGCGTCCCGCCAATTCACGGCTGGACTGCGGCAAGATCGAAGCCGCAGGACTTTGGCGCCCGCGCCCCTGGCAAGAGAGCCTGGCGGCCTGCATGACCGAGATGGAGTTCCAATGTCCGTAAACGGCCCGATGAAAGGCATCGTCCTGGCCGGTGGATCCGGCACTCGGCTCCACCCCCTGACCCGGGCGATCTGCAAGCAGCTGCTGCCGATCTACGACAAGCCGATGGTCTACTACCCGATCACCACCCTGATGCTGGCGGGCATCCGCGAAATCCTGATCATCTCGACGCCCAAGGACCTGCCGCTGTTCAAGGACCTGCTCGGCGACGGCTCCGAATGGGGCGTGCGTTTCGACTATGCCGTCCAGGAAACCCCCCGCGGCCTCGCCGACGCCTTCATCCTCGGCGAAGCCTTCATCGGCGACGACAGATGCGCCCTGGTGCTGGGCGACAACCTCTATTTCGGTCACGGCCTGAGCGAAGCCCTGGCGCAGGCGTCGACGGTTCAGGATGGCGCGGTGGTCTTCGCCTATCACGTCAAGGATCCCGAACGGTACGGCGTGGTCGACTTCGACGCCGACGGCCGGGCGGTTTCGCTTGAGGAGAAGCCGCGGGTCCCGCGCTCAAACTGGGCGGTCACCGGACTCTATTTCTACGACCGGCAGGTGGTCGAGATGGCGCGTCACCTGCCGGTGTCGGTGCGGGGCGAGCTGGAGATCACCGACATCAACCGTCTCTATCTGGATCGGGGCCAGCTGTCGGTGAGCAAGCTGGGCCGCGGCTTCGCCTGGCTCGACACCGGCACCCATGACAGCCTGGTCGAGGCCACCGAATTCATCCGGGCCATCGAAAAGCGCCAAGGCCAGAAGATCGGCTGTCCGGAAGAGGTGGCCTTCAACAAGGGCTGGATCTCGGCTGATCAGCTCGCGGCGATGGGCGCGGCGATGGGCAAGACCGAGTATGGGCAGTATCTGATGGCCATGGCCGGAAGCTAGAGCATTCGCCCGTTGAGTTGAATCGATTGTGATCGGAGGGAGGATTCCCTTCGTCGTGGGATCATGAGTCCCTTGAGGCCTTCTGATTTGGGAGGTTTGGATGGGCGGCGCATTCGAAGGGTCTTCGCGAGCGGGTCGTGGCGGAAGTCGTGGCGGGCGCATCTCGCCGCCAGGCGGCGGCGCGGTTCAAGGTCAGCATATCGTCGGCGATCCGCTGGGTGGCGCTGGCGG
>NZ_JBIXJO010000036.1:0-10682 GCF_052871235.1 Caulobacter sp. LARHSG274
CGTCACCGATCTCCAAGCCGACATCTCAGACTTCATCAACCGCCACAACGCCGACCCAAAGCCGTTCCGCTGGACCAAGTCCGCCGACGACATCCTCGCATCCATCGAGCGGTTCTGCGTCTACAACGCGCCCGTCGAGCAATCCTGAGTTGGCGAACTTTTGAACCGGGACACTAGCGGCGATGCCGCTCCACCCCGGCCACGAAGGTCCGCTCGACCACCCGGTCGTCGCCCAGCACCATCAGGGCGAACAACCGGTCCTCCAGGGTCTTGGCCGCCGCCAGCCGTCGCGCCAGCAAGGGGGTGGCGGCCAGATCCAGCACCAGGAAGTCGGCGATCTTGCCCGGCTCCAGACTGCCGATCTCGTCCTCCAGCCCCAGCGCCCGGGCCCCGCCTAGCGTGGCCAGGTAGAAGGCGTGGAGCGGGTCCAGCGACTCGCCGCGCAATTGGCCGACCTTGTAGGCCTCGCCCAGGGTGTGCAGCACCGAGAAGCTGGTGCCGGCGCCGACATCGGTGCCGATCCCGACCTTGACCCCATGGGCGCAGGCGCTCTCCAGCGGAAACAGCCCCGAGCCGAGGAACAGGTTGGAGGTCGGGCAGAAGGCGACGGCCGAGCCGGCCTTGGCCAGTCGCTGGAACGCGTCGCCCTGCAGATGGACGCCGTGGGCGAAGACCGAGCGGTCGCCGACCAGGCCGAAGCGGTCATAGACGTCGAGATAGTCCGCGGCGTCCGGGAACAGCACCGCGGTGTCGACGATCTCGCGGATGTTCTCCGACAGGTGGGTCTGCATCCAGACGGTCGGATGCTCGGCCAGCACCTGCCCGGCCATGGCCAATTGCGCGTCGCTGCAGCTGATCGCGAAGCGGGGCGTGACCGCATAGCCCAGCCGGCCCTTGCCGTGCCAGTCGGCGATCAGGCCTTCCATGTCGGCCCGGCCGGTCTCGACGGTGTCGGTCAGGCCCGGCGGCGCATTGCGGTCCATCAGCGACTTGCCGGCGATCAGCCGCATGTCGCGCTTCAGGGCCGCGGCGAACAGCGCCTCGACCGAGACCCGATGCACCGAGCCGAACACCAGGGCGCTGGTGGTGCCGTTGCGCAGCAGCTCCTCGACGAAGAACTCCGCGGTCTGTTCGGCGTGGCCGCGGTCGGCGAAGGCGGCCTCGGCCGGGAAGGTGTGGCGCTCCAGCCAGTCGAGCAGCTGCTCGCCATGGGCGGCGATCATGTCGACCTGCGGAAAGTGGATGTGGGTGTCGACGAAGCCGGGCGTGATCAGCTTGCCGGTCAGGTCCTCGACCGGCGTGTCGCCCAGTTCGTCGGCCAGGTGGGCATAGGCGCCGCAGGCGACCACGCGGCCGTCCTCGACCAGCAGCAGGCCGTCCGCGTGGAAGGCGTGCGCCTCTCCATCTATGGTGCTCGGGTCGTCCTCCAGGTGGAAGATCGACGCCCTATAGGCTTGCAAGCTTGAGATCCTTTGTCCGTTCGCGGCGGGCGGCCTCAAGCCGCATCAGCAGGTCGGCGACCACCGACACGGCGATGACCTCCGGAGCCTTGTTCTTCAGGTGCGGCAGGCCGATCGGGCAGGTCACACGGCTGACCGCGCCGTCGCCGAAGCCGTCCCGGCGCAGACGGCCCAGGAACCGCGCCTTCTTGGTGTCCGACCCGATCAAGCCCAGATAGCCGAACCGCCCCCCGGCCAGGGCGGCCGCGGTCAGGGCGTAGTCCAGATTATGGTCGTGAGTCATGATCAGCAGGTAGGCGTCCGACCCCGCTTCCCGGGCGGCGGCGGCCAGTTCGGCCGGCGGCCGCACCACGACGCCGGGGATCTGACCCGCCTCGGGGCGGGCGTCGTACCACGACAGCCGGAACGGCAGGGGCTCCAGGGCCCGCGCCACCGCCTGGCCGACATGACCGGCCCCGAACAGCAGCACTGGCGGGCGTGGCAGGTCCTGCGGTTCGATCAGGACGTCGCCCAGCGACGGCCGCACGCCGCGCGCCGTCGCCGGTCCGCCCGCCAGGGTGATCGCCGCGCCCTCGGGACTGGAGGCGGCGAGCGGGGCGATGGTCTTGGTCAGGGCGCCGGGATCGAAGCGGGTGCGAACCTCGAACGCCTGGTCGGCGTCCAGCCGTCGGGCTGCGTCGGTCAGCCAGTTGACGGCGGTCCTGTCCAGCCGCTCGATCAGCAGCCGCACCCGGCCGCCGCAGCACTGGGCCAGCAGCGGGCCGAGCGGATAGTCCTGCAGGGCGAAATGCACCTCGGTCGCCAGCATTCGCCGGGCCTGGTCGGCGACCTGATGCTCCAGATTGCCCCCGCCGATCGTGCCCGCCTGGCCCTCGGCCCAGACCACCATCTTGGCCCCGGCGTCACGCGGCGCCGAGCCCTCGGTGGCCAGGATGGTGACCAGGGCGGCGGGTTGGTTTTCGGCCAGACGCGCCAGGGATTGCCGAGCCCAATTGCTCACGCCCCCTCTCCCTCTCCCTCTGGGAGAGGGTGTCGGTCGCGGCCCTAACCAAGACCCGCCCTCTTCTTCACGTCCTCGACCGCCATCAGGATCCGCTCCGGGGTGGCCGGGGCGTCCAGGTCGGGGAACACCTTGTGGTCGGCCACCGAAGCCACCGCCCGGTTGATCGCGCTCAGCACCGACAGGGCCAGCATCAGCGGCGGCTCGCCCACGGCCTTGGAGCGGTGGACCGTCGCCTCGACATTGCGCCCGGGCTCCCACAGCGACAGGTTCAGCACCGCCGGCCGGTCGCCGCAGGTCGGGATCTTGTAGGTCGAGGGGGCGTGGGTCAGCAGGCGGCCGTCGGCGCCATAGACCAGTTCCTCGGTGGTCAGCCAGCCCATGCCCTGGATGAAGCCGCCCTCGATCTGGCCCAGGTCGATGGCCGGGTTCAACGAGCGGCCGGCGTCGTGCAGGATGTCGGCCCGCGTGACCTTCATCTCGCCGGTTAGGGTGTCGATCACCACCTCGCTGCAGGCCGCGCCATAGGCGAAATAGTAGAACGGCCGGCCGGTATGGGTGGCGCGGTCATAGTGGATCTTCGGCGTGGCGTAGAATCCGGTCGACGACAGCGACACCCGGGCCAGGTGAGCCTGGCGGCACAGCACCTCGAACGGGATCAGTTCGGATCCCGCCCGCAGGCCGTCGGGCGTGAACACGACCTCGGCCTCGTCGCAGCCCCATTTCCGGGCCGCGAATTCGATCAGCCGCGCCTTGATCGTGTTGGCCGCGTTCAGCGCCGCCATGCCGTTGAGGTCCGTGCCCGACGAGGCCGCCGTGGCCGAGGTGTTGGGCACCTTGTCGGTGACGGTCGAGGTCACCCTCACCCGCCCGACATCGACCTTGAAGGCCTCGGCGACGATCTGGGCGACCTTGACGAACAAGCCCTGCCCCATCTCGGTCCCGCCGTGGTTCAGCAGGATCGAGCCGTCGGCATAGAGGTGGATCAGGGCCCCGGCCTGGTTCAGGTGGGTGGTGGTGAACGAGATGCCGAACTTCACCGGCGTCAGAGCCAGGCCCTTCTTCAGCACCGGGCTGCGGGCGTTGAAGACGTCGATCTCGCGCTGGCGGGCCTCGTAGTCGCAGGAGGCGGCCAGCTGCTCCAGCAGTTGCGGCGCGACATTGTCCTCGACCACCTGGTGGTAGGGGGTCAGGTTCCGCCCCTCGCCGCCATAGAGATTGCGCTGGCGCACCAGCAGCGGGTCCAGGCCCGTGGCCTGGGCGACGGCGTCCATCACCCGCTCGATCGCCGCCATGCCCTGGGGTCCGCCGAACCCGCGAAAGGCGGTGTTCGACACCGTGTGCGTCTTGAAGCGGTGCGAGACGATCTCGACCGCCGGCAGGAAGTAGCAGTTGTCGGCATGGAACATCGCCCGGTCGTTGATGGCCGGCGACAGGTCGGTGGTCGCCCCGCAGCGCGAGGCCAGCTCCAGGGAAAGGCCCAGAAGCCGGCCCTCGTCGTCGAAGCCGACCTCATAGACGATCTCGAAGTCATGCCGCTTGCCGGTCATGACCATGTCTTCGTCGCGGTCGGGACGGGCCTTGGCCGGGCGGCCGGTCTTGACGGCCACCAGGGCGGCGGCGGCGGCGAACAGCGAGGCCTGGGTCTCCTTGCCGCCGAACCCGCCGCCCATCCGACGCACCTCGACGGTGACGCTGGTGTGCGGCACGGCGAGCACGCGGGCCACCAGGTGCTGGACCTCGCTGGGATGCTGGGTCGACGACCAGACATGGACGTCGCCGCCCTCGCCGGGCGTGGCCAGGGCGACCTGGCCCTCGAGATAGAAGTGGTCCTGGCCGCCGATGGCCATCGTCCCTTGCAGACGACGCGGCGAGGCGGTCAGGGCGGCGGCGGCGTCGCCACGCGCCATACGCTGGGAGGCCTCGATCTTCAGGTCGGCGGCGCGGGCGTCGGCGATGGTGATGGCGGCCGGCAGATCCTCGTAGACGACCACGGCCTTGGCCGCGGCGGCGCGGGCGGCGGCGATCGAGGTGGCCGCGACCGCGAACAGGCTCTGGCCGACGCAGACCACCTCGCCGTCGGCGAACAGCCTGTCGTCGTGGATCACCGGGCTGACATCGTTCTCACCGGGAATGTCGGCCGCCGTCAGCACCGCCACCACGCCGGGGCTGGCGCGAACGGCCTCCAGGTCCATCGACACGATCCGGGCGTGGGCCCGCGCGCTCATGCCCAGATGGACGTGCAGCAGGCCGGCCGGCTCGGGCAGGTCGTCGACATAGAGGGCCGCGCCGCTGACATGGCGCAGGGCGCTGTCGTGCGGCAGCGAGGCGTGGACGCCCTGGAAGACGACGGGCTCGACGACCGTGGACGCGGAGTCAGCCATGCGCCGCCTCCGGCACGCGCGTCGGCAGGTCGGGCCGGGCGGACTCGATATAGACCTTGCGCAGCATGTTGCCGGCCGCCAGGGCGCGATAGGTCGCCGAGGCGCGGGCGTCGGTCAGGGGGGTGAAGTCGCCGGCCAGGGCTTCGACGGCGGCATGAATGGTGGTGCGGTTCCACAGCCGCCCCACCAGGGCAACCTCGCAGGCCATGGCCCGTTTGGGCGTGCCGGCCATGCCGCCATAGGCGATGCGGGCCGAGGTGACGACCTCGTCGACGATCTGGATGGCGAACGCCCCGCACACCGCCGAAATGTCCTGGTCGAAACGCTTGGACAGCTTGAACACCTTGAACAGGGTCCGTTCCACGCGGACCGGCAACAGCACCGCCTCGACGAACTCGCCGGGCCGCCGGTTCTGCTGGCCGTAGGCGATGAAGAAATCCTCCAGGGCCAGGGTCCGCTGGGCGTCGCCCTGGCGCAGCACCAGCCGGGCGCCGGCCGCGATCAGCACCGGCGGCATGTCGCCGATGGGCGAGCCGTTGGCGATATTGCCGCCGATCGTGCCGCTGTTGCGCACCTGGGTCGAGCCCAGCCGCCGCATCATGTCGCCGACGTCCGGATAGAGGGCGCTCAGGGTCTCCAGGGCGTCGACATAGCGCACCCCCGCCCCGATCCGCAGCCAATCGCCCTCGCGGGTCATGGTCTTCAGGGCGGCGACCTGGCCGATGTCGATCAGGGTGGCCAGCGGACGGCGCTGCTTGGTGACCCACAGGCCGATGTCGGTGGCCCCGGCCACGATGACGGCGTCGGGATGGGCGGCATAGGTCGCCGCCAGCTCGTCCAGGTCGCGCGGCGCGAACCAGCGTCGGGTCTGGCCGGCGATCGGATCGACATGCTCCAGCGCCAGCATCGAGTCGCGCCGCAGGTCGGCCAGTTGTTCCGCCACATCCGGGGCGGCCTCATCCGGGATCGCTTCGGCGGCGGCCAGGATTGGCCCGTAACCCGTGCAGCGGCACAGGTTGCCCGCCAGCACCTCGCTGACCGGCGCCCCCGTGCCCTTGGCGTCGATGGCCCGCGCGTACAGCGACATCACGATGCCCGGCGTGCAGAAGCCGCATTGCGAGCCGTGATGCTCGACCATCGCCGCCTGCACGGGGTGCGGGGCATCCTTGGCCAGCTCTTCGACGGTGATCACCGCCTTGCCATCGAGCATCGGCACGAACTGGATGCAGCTGTTGACGGCCCGCCAGGCGACGCCCTGCTCGCCGTCACGTTCGCCGACCAGCACCGTGCAGGAGCCGCAGTCGCCCTCGGCGCAGCCTTCCTTGGTCCCGGTCCGCCGCAGCGCGCCGCGCAGGTGCTCCAGCAGCGTCCGGGTCGGATCGACGTCGGCCGCCTCGACCACCTCGCCGTTCAAAAGGAAGCGCACCGCCCGATGTGGTTCTGGGCCCATATCAGCTGCCCCGATAGGTGGAATAGCCGAACGGCGAAACCAGCAGCGGCACATGGTGGTGCTGGGCCGGATCGGCGACGGCGAAGTCGATGACCACCACGTCGAGGAACGGCGGATCACTGACGGCCGCGCCGCCGGCGTGGAAATAGTCGCCGACCGCGAATTCCAGCCGGTAGCCGCCGGCGCTCAGTTGCGCGCCCTCGACCAGCCGGGCCCGGCCGTCGGCGTCCGTATGGGTTTCGGCCAGCAGCCTGACCTCGCCGTCGCGCCGGGCCGAGACCCGCACGCCGACCCCCGCCGCCGGGCGGCCCGCCGCGGTGTCGAGGATGTGGGTCGTCAGGCCGCTCATGCGTCTCTCGTTCCTGGCTCGGCGTTCCGGCGTTGCATTCTAAACCCTCGGCGTCGCCGGCGAAGCTGAAACCGTCCGGCCGGCAAGTCCATCCCGCAGGCCCCCTGAACCGTCACGGAAGCTCAACCGCCCGGCCAGGCGGCGTCCGGCGCCCAAGGGTTAGGCGCTATATAAGTCTTTTATTACTTAGTGAGCCACCACGGATCGGCGCGGTCGGGGTCATCGATGGCAAAAAACGCGCGCCGACGCGGCGTAAGGTTGGAATAAGCGGCCAACACCGGTAGCTAGGCCCTGACGGGTCGCGCAACGCCGATAAGACGATCCGCGCCGCTTCACCTTGCGCAGTCACCGAGGACCCACCGATGGACGAGGACTTCCGTAAAGCCGCCCTGGACTATCACCGTCTGCCGCGGCCCGGAAAGCTGGCGATCGAGGCCACCAAGCGGATGGCGACCCAGCGCGACCTCGGCCTGGCCTATTCCCCCGGCGTCGCCGCCCCCTGCGAGGCCATCGCCGCCGATCCCGACACCGCCCGCGACTACACCGCCCGCGGCAACCTGGTGGCCGTGATCTCCAACGGCACCGCCGTGCTCGGCCTGGGCAATATCGGCCCGCTGGCCAGCAAGCCGGTGATGGAGGGCAAGGCGGTCCTGTTCAAGAAGTTCGCCGGCATCGACGTCTTCGACCTCGAGGTCGACGCCGAGGATCCCGACCGCTTCATCGAGGTGGTCGCGGCCCTGGAACCGACCTTCGGCGGCATCAATCTGGAGGACATCAAGGCCCCAGAATGCTTCGTCATCGAGCGCAAGCTGCGCGAGCGGATGAACATTCCGGTCTTCCACGACGACCAGCACGGCACCGCCATCGTCTGCGCCGCCGCCGTCCGCAACGCCCTGGTCGTCCAGGGCAAGACCCTCAAGGACGTCAAGCTGGTCACCTCGGGGGCCGGCGCCGCCGCCCTGGCCTGCGTCGACCTGCTGGTCTCGATGGGCTTGCCGGTGGAAAACGTGACCCTGACCGACATCAAGGGCGTCGTTCATGCCGGCCGCGATCCCGACATGCTCGACAACATGGCCCGCTACGCCCGCCACACCGACGCCCGCACGCTGTCGGAAGTGCTGGCCGGCGCCGACATCTTCCTGGGCCTGTCGGCCCCGCGGGTGTTCAAGGCCGAATGGCTGCCGCTGCTGGCCCCCAATCCGCTGATCCTGGCCATGGCCAATCCCGAACCGGAGATCCTGCCCGAACTGGTCGCCGCCGCCCGCCCCGACGCCATCATGGCCACCGGCCGCAGCGACTATCCCAACCAGGTCAACAACGTCCTGTGCTTCCCGTTCATCTTCCGCGGGGCGCTGGACGTCGGCGCCAGCGAGATCAACGAGGCCATGAAGGTGGCGGCCGTCGAGGCCATCGCCGAACTGGCCCGGGCAGAGGCCAGCGAGGTGGTGGCCAGCGCCTATGGCGGCGTCGCCCCGATGTTCGGCGCCCAGTACATCATCCCCAAGCCCTTCGACCCGCGGCTGATCCTGCAGATCGCCCCGGCCGTGGCCCGCGCGGCGATGGACAGCGGCGTCGCCACCCGGCCGATCGCTGATTTCGACGCCTACCGCCAGGAACTGGAGCTGTTCGTCTACCGCTCCGGCCAGCTGATGCGGCCGGTGTTCGAGCGGGCCCGCAAGGCGACCAAGGCCCAGGTCGTGCGCGTGGCCTATGCCGAGGGCGAGGACGAACGCGTGCTGCGCGCCGTCCAGACCGTGCTCGACGAAGGCCTGTGTACGCCGGTGCTGATCGGCCGCCGCGACGTCATCGCCGCCAAGGCCGCCGAGATGGGCCTGCGCCTGGATCTGGGCGGCCGCGTCGAGATCCTCGACCCCGCCGCCGACACCGACCTGTTCGCCCCGCTGGTCGAGCGCTACCAGGGCCTGGTCAGCCGCCGCGGCGTGCCGCCCCTGGCCGCCGAGCGCCGGGTGACCAACCGCCGGACCGTCTCGGCCTCTATGCTGCTGCAGGCTGGGCATGTCGACGCCGCCCTGGTGGGCGGGGCCGGCGACTGGTGGCAGCACATGACCTATGTGCTGCCGATCATCCCCAAGCGCGAGAACGTCGGCCGGGTCTACGCCCTGTCGGCCCTCATCATCGACAACGGCACGCTGTTCTTCTGCGACACCCACGTCAATGTCGACCCGACCGCCGAACAGGTGGCGGAAATGACGCTGCTGGCGGCGGAATCCGTGCGCCGATTCGGCCTGACGCCCAAGGCGGCCCTGCTGTCGCATTCCAGCTTCGGCGCGTCCAACTCGCCGACCGCCCGCAAGATGCGCGACGCCCTGGCCCTGGTGCGCGAACGGGCGCCCGAGCTCGAGGTCGACGGCGAGATGCACGCCGACGCCGCCCTGTCCCAGGCCCTGCGCGACCGCCTGGTGCACGACAGCGCCCTGAAGGGTTCGGCCAACCTGCTGGTCATGCCGACCCTGGACGCCGCCAACATCGCCCTGACCCTGCTCAGCGCCGCCACCGAAGGCCTGCTGGTCGGGCCGGTGCTGCTGGGCATGAGCCGGCCGCTGCACGTGCTGACGCCCAGCGTCACGGCCCGCGGCATCGTCAACATGACCGCCCTGGCCGTCAACCAGGCGGCGGCCGAGCGCGAGCAGCGGCTGATCTGAGGTTTTCGGAGCGCGACCCGGATACCTTTCCAGGTCGGCGAGAGCGCGCACGAAAAAGCCCCGCAGGAACCCCGCCTCCGTCTCAGCGACGAAGGAAAGGTCCCGGCGGGGCCTGTTTCATGGGCTGAAGGGCCGGCCGAACGTTCCGCGTTCGGCCGGATCTCCAATCCCTAGAGGATGCGCAGGTTGCCGGCCGAGGTCTTGCCCGAGCGGCGGTCCTGTTCCAGTTCGTAGCCGACCTGCTGACCTTCATTGAGGCCGCGCAGACCGGCGCGTTCCACGGCCGAGATGTGCACGAAGATGTCGCCGCCGCCGTTGTCCGGCTGGATGAAGCCGAAGCCCTTGGTGCTGTTGAACCACTTCACCACGCCGGTGCCGGCTTCGCCCGCGCCGCCGCTGGCGCCGCCGCCGTAGCCGCCGCCCCGGGGGGCGTCATAACCGCCGCGCGGCGAGTCGAAGCCGCGCGCCGCAGGACGACGGGGGGCCGAAGGGGCCGCGCCCTGGCCGGTCACCCGCAGATTGCCGGCCGAGGTCTTGCCCGAACGGCGATCCTCTTCCAGCTCGTAAGCCACCTGATCGCCTTCGTTCAGGCCCGACAGACCCGAGCGTTCAACCGCGGCGATGTGGACGAACACGTCCTGGCCGCCGTCCTCGGGCTGAATGAAACCGAAGCCCTTGGCCGGGTTGAACCACTTAACGACACCGTTCGCCATCTTATCCTCAAAACCTCGTAGGCGGGCCAGTTGCCGACCCGCATCCTTCCATCCCGTTCTCATGACGCAAATCTGAGGAACGCGCTACGGGGTTTGAATGCAGAATCTCGCGGGGAAGCGGGTCATGCCGAAAAAATTTCGCGTGACAGGGCGCCGCCGCGGCCGAACCGCCACTATGAGTGGCGCCAAAGCCGCAGTCGAAAGCTAGACTGTAAGATCTTGGGTGCGGGGACAGGATTTGAACCTGTGACCTTCAGGTTATGAGCCTGACGAGCTACCGGGCTGCTCCACCCCGCGGCGAAGTGGGTAGTGGTGTGATCGTGTTGGGAGGGTTCTGGACTTTGAGCGTGAGCTCTACAGGAAGCATCCTTTTAGCGGACCTGGCGGCGACCTACTCTCCCGCGCCTTGAGACGAAGTACCATTGGCCCTGGGGGACTTAACGACCGAGTTCGGAATGGGATCGGGTGGGGAACCCCCGGCATAGCCACCAGGTCAGCAAAAAGGATGCTGTCGGGTGAGGGATTAGCTCACCCGAGCATATTGTGAAGAAGACATCGCCTGTCTGGGTATGTTGTAAAGCGTCAGTCATGGGTTTGACTGAAGAACGATCAAGCCTATCGAGCTATTAGTACCAGTAAGCTACACGCCTCGCGGCGCTTCCA
>NZ_JBIXJO010000037.1:0-6883 GCF_052871235.1 Caulobacter sp. LARHSG274
CCGCCAGCGCCACCCAGCGGATCGCCGACGATATGCTGACCTTGAACCGCGCCGCCGCCTGGCGGCGAGATGCGCCCGCCACGACTTCCGCCACGACCCGCTCGCGAAGACCCTTCGAATGCGCCGCGCCCATCCAAACCTCCCAAATCAGAAGGCCTCAAGGGACTCATGATCCCACGACGAAGGGAATCCTCCCTCCGATCACAATCGATTCAACTCAACGGGCGAATGCTCTAGAGGTTGGCTTTCTGAGGCGAGCGAGACCGTCTGCCAAGCGACTCGAGGAGGCGTCCGACAACCACCCCGTCGCAGACAATTCATCAGTCCGCTGCCGGCGTGACCTCCGCTCCGCCGGTCGATGAGGGACATACACTCATTTCCGCAGCGATCTTGCGGCAGGTAGCGTGACTCAGCGTGCAGGTGGCTGGGAAATGAGTGTGTGCCCCTCAATCGCGCCCCTCGGGCTATTGACCTTC
Source organism: Caulobacter sp. LARHSG274 (assembly GCF_052871235.1). Taxonomy (NCBI): domain Bacteria; kingdom Pseudomonadati; phylum Pseudomonadota; class Alphaproteobacteria; order Caulobacterales; family Caulobacteraceae; genus Caulobacter; species Caulobacter sp. LARHSG274. Next base: position 477 of record NZ_JBIXJO010000037.1, read on the forward strand.
ACTACATCATGGGCTGCATAGGAGAAATGCGCGACCCAAGGGCGTTTTTCGGACGCTCGAAAGGCCTCGGCCAAGGGAGGCGTCATGGCGTGAGAGTCCCTGTATGCGTGAACTGCCGCCGGCCTGGCGTGTAAGCCTCGTCCTGATCGTCATCGCGGCCGTGGCTTTCGTGGCCTGGAAATCGGCCGCGTCCAGCAACGATTGGATGGGCGAGCACCTGGCGGAGTTCCTCGGCGCCGTCGCCAGCGCGGCCGCCCTGGCCTTCATCGCCTATGCCGCCAATATCCAGGCGCGGCAGGCGCGCAGCCAGGAACTGCTCAACGCCTATGACCTGGCGCGCGGCGACCTGGGCGCCCAGGCGCGCATGATCGCCATCACCGCGCGGCTGGTCGTGGAGGAGAAGAAGGGCGGCGGCCAGGGCAAGCTGGAAATCTACCAGAAAGCCTATGACGCCGGCGATCGGACCGCCTTCGCGCAATTGATCATCCAGCCCAGGCGCATCGTCGAGGCCTTCGACGGCGAGGCGGGCAAACGGCTGAAACACCAGGCGCTGCGCTACATCGCGATCTTCGACAGCGTGGCCGCGCTGACCAAGGAGCAGGCGTTGGAATCGGTGCTGTTTCGCTTGCCGCTCGGCCGCGCCTACTGCGTGCTGAAGATCGCCCTGAAGGACGATGGGAGCGGGCGACTGGCGGGGTTCCTGAAACTCTCGCCCGATCCCGACCCCATGCTTTCCGAGGACCAGCCATGACCTGCGAAATCGCCGGCGACCTCGTCCAGCGCTGGCTCAAGGCGGAGTCCTCCGACCACGCCTTGCTGATCGGCTGCGACTATGACGACGGCCGGCACGAGGAGCTGCTGTCGATCAGCGGCGTGGCGCCCAACCTGTCGCTCATTTGCGACGGTCCCGACGGCGTGGTGCGCGTGCCGTTGGGCCTGGTCAAGGACGGCCGGTTGCACGCCCCGGACGACAGCCCCCTGATCGCCGCCATCGAGGCGCTCGTGGCGCCGCATGAGCGCCAGGAAGCCGAGATGAGGCGGGACCTCGGCCCCGGCTATCCGTTCAGCGTGTCGTCGTCGGACGTCCCGACGCTGCACGCCGCCGAAATGGCGCGGCGACAGAACCGCCTGCCGGACAGGCGGGCCCGCGAACGGCAGTTCTTCGCCCTCAAGCGCAACGATCTCCATCACCAGGCCGTCGAGGTCGCCAAGGCCTGGCGACGGCTGGCCTCGTCCCGGGACGAGCCGTGGGGCGACATCGCCGTGGCCCTGGCCGCTCACCTGCGCGCGACGGGCCATCCGGCCGCGGCGATCCAGACTGTCCACGAGGCGCTGGAGGATCCCACGCTCCGCGCCACCCAGCACGAAAAGGCCAAGCTCTGGACGATCGAGGCCGCGTCCTGGCTCGACAGATACGCGCGCAAGGGCGGCGAGGCGTCCGACCTGGCCAAGGCCAGGCAGGTCGCCGCCCGGGTCTGGGCCATCGAGGCCGAGCGGGACCATGTCGAGATCAGCCATGTCTATGACCGCCTGAAGGCGCTGGAGGCCGATCCCCTGCGTCGCTGAGGGCGTTTCCTCAAGCCGCCGTCGTCAGCCTGAAATCCACATGCACCGCGTCATAGGGAAACGCCACCCCGCCGGCGGTGCGCCGCAGCACGCCGGCGGCGAGCAGGGCGTGGATGTCGCCGTGCACGGCCTTGACGTCGCGGCCGACCCGGCGGGCGACCTCGCGGATCGGCAGTTCGCCCTGGCCAGTCATGGCCGCCAGCAGCTCCCAGCGCTTCTTAGTCAGGGTCCGCCACAGCAGGTCGACCGAGGCGAAGGAGATATGGTCGCCCTGGGCCTGGCCGTCGAAGGCGGCCAGAGCCCGGCGGGTCACGTCCTCACGCGAGGCGACGGAAAGGGTCACGGTGCTCATCACGGCCTCCATCGGTCGACCTCCGCCCCACTTAATACCAGCAGCCTTTTGATTTCGACCGTTCTCACTCAAAAACCCCGTCATCCCGGGTCTTGTGCCCGGGACCCATGGTTCAGCTGACGGTGAAGCGAAATGGCGCGCCTGCGCGCCATACTCCTGCCCTTGCGGCGGACAGATGGATCCCGGGCACAAGGCCCGGGAGGACGGATTGAAGAGGAAGCAAGGGCTCTAACTCAAAGGCCGTCGGTATTATCCGAAGATCCACCCTCGGCCACCTCATCCAAAAAGCCCCTCAGAGGGTATCGTAGACGTCGGCCTCGGGATTATCCCACACCGCCGCGAAGGCCGGGGCGCTCGTAGCGGCGGCGGCGCGGGTCAGGGCCTGGTCGCGATCCCGCTGGCGCAGGAAATCGACGAAATCCTCGACCTCGGCGAGGCGTTCGCTCGGCAGGCTGGTGATCTTCTTGATCAAGGCCCGGGCGTCTCGGGGAGCATTGGCGGCCATGTCCGCAGGCTAGCACGGGACGCCGATTTGGCGAACCGCCCCTACCCCCGCTCCTTCGTCCGTTCGAACCGCACCTTCGGATAGCGCTCGGCGACGTAGCCGATCTCCCAGCTCGACTTGCCCAGGAACACCGGCTGCTCGTCGATGTCGTGGGCCATGGCCGAGCGGTGCTTGTGGGTGAAGTCCTCGACGTCGGCGCGATCGCCGTTGATCCAGCGGGCTTCGGCGTAGGGGGCGGCCTCGAAGATGCAGTCCAGGGCGTATTCGTTGGCCAGGCGGTCGGCCATGACCTCGAACTGCAGCTGGCCCACGGCGCCGACGATGAAGTCGGAGCTGCCGATCATCGGCCTAAACAGCTGGGTCACCCCCTCCTCGGCCAGACCCTCCAGAGCCTTCTTCAGGTGCTTGGCCTTCAGCGGGTCCTTGACCCGCACGCGGCGGAGGATCTCCGGGGCGAAGTTGGGCAGGCCGGCGAAGCGCAGGGTCCCGGTCTCGGACAGGCTGTCGCCGACCCGCAGCACCCCGTGGTTGGGAATGCCGATCACGTCGCCGGCGAAGGCGTCCTCGGCGAGTTCTCTGTCGGAAGCAAAAAACATGATGGGCGCGTTGACGCTCATGGCCTTGCCGGTGTTCTGGGCCTTCAGCTTCATGCCGCGGGTGAAGCGGCCGCTGGTCAGGCGCAGGAAGGCGATGCGGTCGCGGTGGTTGGGGTCCATGTTGGCCTGGACCTTGAACACGAAGCCCGAGACCTCGGCGTCGCCCGGCGCGACATGGGTGTCGACCCCGGCCTTGCTGACCTTGGCCGGGTGCGGCGGCGGGGCGTAGGCGCCGATGCCGGCCAGCAGCTCGTTGACCCCGAAGTGGCGCAGGGCCGAACCGAAGAACACCGGCGTCATGTGGCCCTCCAGGAACGACTGCACGTCGAACGGCTTGGCGGCCTCGGACACCAGCATGGCCCCCTCCTCCACCTCCGACAGCTCCTCGGGATCGAGGTACTGGACGATGGCGTTGGACTTCAGCGCCACGGCGGGCGGGTGGCCCTCCTCGTCGGTCGAACTCTTCTTGGCGTAGGGGATGAAGGTCTGGGCCCGCAGGTCGAGCATGCCCTTGAACCGGCCGCCCGAGCCGGCCGGCCAGTAGAGCGGCGCGGGGTCGAGGGCCAGCTTGGACGACACCTCGTCCAGCAGCTCGAACGGGTCCTGGGCCTCGCGGTCCATCTTGTTGATGAAGGTGATGATCGGGATGTCGCGCAGGCGGCAGACCTCGAACAGCTTCAGGGTCTGGGGCTCGATGCCCTTGGCGGCGTCCAGCACCATGATCGCCGCGTCGGCGGCCGTCAGGGTGCGGTAGGTGTCTTCGGAGAAGTCCTCGTGGCCCGGGGTGTCCAGCAGGTTGAACATCAGGCCGTCGTGGTCGAAGGTCATGACGCTGGCGCTGACCGAGATGCCGCGCTCGCGCTCGATCTTCATCCAGTCGGACTGGGTGCGGCGGGCCTGGCCGCGGGCCCGCACCGCGCCGGCCGCGCGGATCGCGCCGCCGGCCAGCAGCAGGTTCTCGGTCAGGGTGGTCTTGCCGGCGTCAGGGTGGCTGATGATCGCGAAGGTGCGCCGACGGGCGGCCTCGAGGGCGAGAGATGTGCTCATCAGCGGGGGTTAGCGCCACGCGGCCGGCTTGTCACCCTCCGGCGAGGGTCAGGCCGCAGTCAGCGCTTCGCCTGGCGCTATTTCGCCGCGTCCATCAGGCCCGCGAAGCGCTCGAACAGATAGAGGCTGTCGGTCGGGCCGGGCGAGGCTTCGGGGTGGTGCTGGACGCTGAACACCGGCTTGCCGGTCAGGGCCAGGCCGGCGTTGGTGCCGTCGAACAGCGAGACGTGGGTCTCGGTCACCGCCTGGGGCAGGCTGGCGCTGTCGACGGTGAAGCCGTGGTTCATCGAGACGATCTCGACCTTGCCGGTCGTCAGGTCCTTGACCGGGTGGTTGGCCCCGTGGTGGCCCTGCTCCATCTTGACGGTCTGGGCGCCCAGGGCCAGGGCCAGCATCTGGTGGCCAAGGCAGATGCCGAACACCGGCTTGCCGCTCTCGACCAGCTTCCGGATCTCGGGCACCGCATAGGCGCCGGTGGCGGCCGGGTCGCCCGGGCCGTTGGACAGCAGCACGCCGTCGGGATTGCGGGCCAGGATGTCGGCGGCGCTGGTGTCGGCCGGCACCACCGTGGCCCGGGCCCCGACATGGGCCAGGGCCCGCAGGATGTTGCGCTTGACGCCGTAGTCGAGGACCACGACCTCGTACTTGGGCTTGTCGAGCTTGGCGTAGCCCTCGGGCCACGACCACAGGCCCTCGTTCCAGGTGAAGGTCTGGGTGGTCGAGGCGTCCTTGGCCAGGTCCAGGCCTTCCAGGCCCGACCAGGCGCGAGCCTTGGCGACCAGGGCCTCGAGATCGAACTGGCCGGTCGGCGAATGGGCGATGACGCCGTGCGGCATGCCGGTCTCGCGGATCTTGCGGGTCAGGGCCCGGGTGTCGATCCCGGCCAGGCCGATGACGCCGCGCCGCTGCATCCAGGCGTCGAAGTCGCTGTTGGCCCGCCAGTTGGCGGCGTCGGTGGGGACCTCGCGGAACAGCACGCCGCGGGCGGCCGTCTCGGCCCCGCCGGCCATCTGCTCCAGGTCCTCGAGATTGGTCCCGACATTGCCGACGTGCGGGAAGGTGAAGGCGACGATCTGGGCCATGTAGGACGGATCGGTGAGGATCTCCTGGTAGCCGGTCATGGCGGTGTTGAAGCACACCTCGCCGACCGCCTCGCCGACGGCGCCGCAGCCGACGCCCTGCAGGATCGTGCCGTCGGCCAGGGCCAGGACGCCGGTGACGCCCTTGAGCAGCGAGGCATTGGGGAGCAGGTCTTTGGACATCTCGGAAAGCGCCTCCAGAACGCTGCCCCCGAAGGGCTGGTCATTGTCGCAAAAAGGCGGGCCGGGCGTAACCCCGTCCAGCCCGGGCCCGGCCCGGCCGGCGCCCGCAGGACGGCGGCAGGACCGCCGCCCGGCCGCCGCGCAAACGGCGGCGTGTCTAGGGGGATGCGGCGGGGGGGTCAACCCCTTCGATCACGGCGGAGCGGCCCCCAGGCCACATTCCCGTGATCGGTCGACAAGCCCCCTCGCGCAAGGCGGCCGCCGGCCCTTATGGTGCAAGGCTCCGGCACAAGAACCAGCATAAGAACACGGGAGGACGGCCCATGCTCGAACTGCGACCCAATTGCGAGTGCTGCGATCGCGACCTGCCGCCCGACAGCGACCAGGCCCGGATCTGCACCTTCGAATGCACCTTCTGCGCCGACTGCGTGGAGAGCCGATTCTCCGGCGTCTGTCCCAATTGCGGCGGCGACCTGTCGGCCCGGCCGATCCGCCCGGCCGCGGCCCTGCACCGTTTTCCCGCCTCGCTGAAGCGGGTCTACAAGTCCCACACGGCCTGCGCGGCCGTGCGGCCGCCGCCGCGCCCGGAAGGGCCCTCGCCCTCCTGGGCCTGAAACAATCTGTCGCGGGCCCGCGGGGCCGGAGGCCGACCCGGCGTTAACGCTTGGCGGTCATGGTCGAGCTTCCAGGAGCAGAACCATGACCCCAGCCGGCGCGCGTCGTCCCGTCCCCGTTTCACGCCCCGGCCTGAGCTGGTCGGGCGCGCTCGACACGACCCTGCGCCTGCTGCTGGTGGTCGCGGCGCCCGTTTGCGCGGCGATCTTCATCGCCCATAGCCTCTAGAGCATTCGTCGCTTAAGTTGACACATATCCGGCATGCCGAAAATAGTTGGCGCATTCGTCGGGGGTGAAGGCGTCCAGGACCAGCCCGATGCGGTCCCACAGATTGTCTCGGGTTCGTTCGGCGGCCTTGCGCAGCAGGGTCTTGAGCTTGGAAAACGCCATCTCGATGGGGTTGAGATCGGGCGAGTAGGGCGGCAGGAAGACCAACTGGGCGCCCCTGGCCTCGATGGCCAGCC
>NZ_JBIXJO010000038.1:0-3194 GCF_052871235.1 Caulobacter sp. LARHSG274
CGTCACCGATCTCCAAGCCGACATCTCAGACTTCATCAACCGCCACAACGCCGACCCAAAGCCGTTCCGCTGGACCAAGTCCGCCGACGACATCCTCGCATCCATCGAGCGGTTCTGCGTCTACAACGCGCCCGTCGAGCAATCCTGAGTTGGCGAACTTTTGAACCGGGACACTAGCCAGCCGCCCGCTTGGCGGCGACGGCGGCGGCCGCGGCGACCGGATGGGCGGCGCGCAGGGCGGCATGGGTGAGGCCGGCGGTCTCGGCGGCGGCGAAATAGCCCTCGGCCGGCAGGCCCTGCAGGGCGACCAACGGGGCCAGACCCTTGGCGTCGCGGCCGAAGGCCATGATCTCGGCGGCGATCTTCTCGGCCGAGCCGGCCAGGTCGTTGGCGTCCAGGGCCAGGCCCGCCAGGCGGGCGTCGCGCAGCACCCGCAGCGCTTCCTTCTCCGGCGGCACCCGGGCGATGACGCCGCGGGTCAGGGCCTTGAGCAGGCCGACCACTTCCAGCAGGCGGCCGGCGGGGGTGCCGCGTGTGACGTCGACCAGCTCCATCATGACGCCGCCGCGCAGCAGGGCCAGGGACAGGCCCGGCGTGCCGGTCAGCATGTCGCGACCGCGCTGGGTGCCCAGGGTGCGGAACGAGGCCGGCACGATCAGGTCCGGGCGGTCGTGGCCCTGGGCGGCTCGGGCGAAGACGGCGGCGTATTTCAGGGCCGCCTCGTCGATGAAGGCGACGTCGCGATCGGGCAGGCGGGAGACGGCCCGGGCGCTGATCTGCTTGCCCGAGCCCAGATGGGTGACGACCGGCTCGATGCGCACGGCCGTGGCCACGTTGCGCCTCAGGCTGATCATGTGCTCGAGGGCGAAGTCGACGCGCAGGGCCGCCCCGCCGCCGGTGGTGAAGGCCACGGGCGTGCGGCGGGTCTCTTCCAGCGGATCGACGTCGAAGCGGATCGGCGAGCGGGTGGAGTCGCGGCGGGCGCGGGCCGCCAGCACCACGGCCGGGTCGATCGGCCGGCAGACCAGGCCGCCGGCTTCGACGCCGATCACCGCCCGCACCCCCAGGTCGTTCGGCTCGGCCGCGCCCAGCAGGTGGGTCAGCACGTCTTCGAGGATGCGCACGCTGGTGGCCTGGGCGGCCAGGCCCTGGTCGTTGTTCATGGCGATCAGGAAGTCGTGCTCGCCGATCCGGGCCCGCAGGTCGCTGCGGTCCAGGTGCTCGGCCAGCTTGCGCTCGACATAGGTCCAGACGTCGACGCGCTTCTTGTCCCACCAGTCGCCGGCCCAGCGGCGGATGGCCTTGACGCTGATGACGTTGACCGAGCCGCGGGCGACCAGATCCGATCCCGCCAGGCGTTGCAGGACGGGTCCGCTGAGCGCCAGGCGCTCGTTGCGGTCTTCGCTGTTTTGGCTCGAATCGAAGGGCATGGTCGCCTTGGCGCGGGAGGAGCCCCAAGAATGCCGGTCCCGCGCTTAACGGCCGGTGCAAAAAGAGGGTTTCCAAAGAGTCCTAACGCTTTGTTGACAAGGCTCGCGGGCCCTTTGCGGCCGAGGCGCGGCTCGAATGCTGCGCTGCGACACCGCGTTGCGGCATGGCGACCGCCGGCCCGGCTTGGCGTTCGCCGCCGCCGGGCGCATAAGGAGCCGATGACCAAACTTCTTTTCGTGGCCGCCGGGGGCGCTTTCGGCGCCGTCGCCCGCTACCTGGTGGGGGGACAGACCCTTCGCCTGTTCGGACCTGGCTGGCCCTACGGCACCTTCACCGTCAACCTGACGGGCGGCCTGCTGATGGGGATGCTGGTCGGCTGGCTGGCCCATCGCGGCGGCGCCAACCAGGAGCAATGGCGCGTTCTGCTCGGCGTCGGCGTCCTGGGCGGCTTCACCACCTTTTCGGCCTTTTCGCTGGAGACCGCGCTGATGATCGAGAAGCGCGCCTACGCCCAGGCCTTTACCTATACGACCGCCAGCGTGATCCTGTCCGTGGCGGCCGTTTTCGCGGGCCTCTTGATCGCCCGCAGGATCTTCGCGGCATGAAAGAAGTTCGTACCCTCTATGTGGACAATGGCGAGGACGGGGTCCGGGTGGACCGCTGGTTCAAGCGCCGCTGGCCGCACCTGAACCACATCCAGCTCAACAAGCTGTTCCGCTCCGGCCAGGTGCGGGTCGACGGCTCGCGGGTCAAGGCCGACACCAAGCTGGCGGCCGGCAGCCAGGTGCGGGTGCCGCCGCTGCCCGACGCCCCCGACCCGGACGAGAAGCTGGTCCTGTCCAAGCGCGATATCGCCTTCGCCAAGTCGCTGGTGCTGTACGAGGACGAGGAGGTGCTGGCGCTGAACAAGCCCGCCGGCCTGGCCGTGCAGGGCGGCACCAAGACCACCCATCACATCGACAAGCTGCTCAGCGCCTGGGGCGAGGGGGTCAACCGGCCCAAGCTGGTCCACCGCCTGGACCGCGACACCTCCGGCGTGCTGCTGCTGGGCAAGACCCCGGCCGCCGCCGCGCGGCTGTCGGGGGCCTTCGCCAAGCGCAAGGCCCAGAAGACCTACTGGGCCATCGTCGCCGGCAATCCGCATCCGACCGAGGGCGTCATCGAGCTGCATCTGGCCAAGCGGGGCGTCGGCGACCGCGAACTGGTGGTGCCGGCCCTGCCCAAGGACCCCGACGCCCAGCCGGCCGAGACCGAGTTCGTCTCGATCAGCCGGGCCGGACCGCGCGTTACCTGGATGGCCCTGCGCCCCCACACCGGCCGCACCCACCAGCTGCGGGCCCACATGAAGGCCATCGGCCACCCGATCCTCGGCGATCCCAAGTACAGCGACGAGAAGTCCGCGCCGCTGTCGGAGGGCCTGAAGCTGCAGCTGCACGCCCGCTCGATCCTGCTGCCGCACCCCTCGGTCGGCATGCTGGCCATCGAGGCCCCGCTCAGCCCGGAGATGAAGGCCGGCTTCGCCAAGTTCGGCTTCTCCGAAGACGAGGCCGAGCACGACCCATTCGCCCGCCGGCAGGTCAAGCGGCGATAGGCGCGGGCGGGCGTCTTCCCCCTCTTTCTTATCTTCCCTCCCCCCTGCGGGGAGGGTGGCCCCGAAGGGGTCGGGTGGGGCCCGGCGCAGGGCGTCGAAGACCGGCCGGCTCAGCAGCCCCCCACCCGACCCTGGCTCCGCCAGGGCCACCCTCCCCACGAGGGGGAGGGAA
>NZ_JBIXJO010000039.1:0-2030 GCF_052871235.1 Caulobacter sp. LARHSG274
CGAACTCCACCAGGACCTCGTCGGCGGCGACGGGGTCTCCGGCCTTGGCGTTGACGGCCTTGACGGTGCCGTCGCGCTCGGCGCGGATGATGTTCTGCATCTTCATGGCCTCCAGCACGCAGACCACCTCGCCCTCGCGGACCTGCTGGCCCAGGGCCACGTCCATGCTGACCACCAGGCCGGGCATGGGCGAGAGCACCAGGCGCGAGGTGTCGGCGGCCTGCTTGTGGGGCAGCTTGTCGTGCAGCTCGGCCGAACGCGGGGTCAGGACCAGCACCCGGGCCTTGGCGGCGCGGTGGCGGATGACGAAGCCCTCGGCGGCCGGGGTCACCTGGACGGTGAAGGCCTGGCCGTCGAGCTTGCCCTTGAACACCGGCTTGCCGGGCCGCCAGTCGACCGTCTCCAGGAGCAGGGTGCGGCCTTCGTCGGGGAGGGCGATGCTCAGCTGCGGGTCCTGGCCGGCCAGCGCCACCCGGCGCTTGGCCGGGCCGACGGCGACGATCCATTCGGCGCGGACGGGATTGCTGAGCCCCGCCGCGGTCGAGCGGGCCCGGGCGGCGTAGACCCGTTGCATGGCCGCCCCGACCGCGGTCAGGATGTCGACCTGGGCGGGGGTCGGCTCCAGGCCTTTGAAGCCGTCGGGGAACTCGTCCTTGATGTAGTTGGTCGAGATCGCCCCCGAGCGGAAGCGGTCCTGGTCCATCACCGCGGCCAGGAACGGGATGTTGTGCCCCAGGCCCTCGATGTGGAAGTCCTCCAGGGCCCGGCCCATGGCGTCGACGGCCGCCAGGCGGGTGGGGGCCCAGGCGCAGAGCTTGGAGATCATCGGGTCGTAGTACATCGAGATCTCGTCGCCCTCGCGCACCCCGGCGTCATTGCGCACGATCGCCTCGCTTGGCGCCTCGCCCGTCCCAGCCTGCGGCCCCGCATCTTGGGACCCCTCTGGCGGCGGGGCGTAGCGGGCCAGCCGGCCGATGCTGGGCAGGAACTTGCGGTAGGGGTCCTCGGCGTAGATCCGGCTCTCCACCGCCCAGCCGTGGATCGACAGGTCCTCCTGCGCGAAGGCCAGTTTCTCGCCCCAGGCGCTGCGGATCATCTGCTCGACCAGGTCCAGGCCGGTGATCAGCTCGGTGACCGGGTGCTCGACCTGCAGGCGGGTGTTCATCTCCAGGAAGTAGAAGCTCTTGTCCTGGCCGGCCACGAACTCCACCGTGCCGGCGCTGTCATAGTTCACCGCTTTGGCCAAGGCGACGGCCTGGGCCCCCATGGCCGCCCGGGTCTCAGCATCGAGCAGCGGGCTGGGCGCCTCCTCGATGACCTTCTGGTTGCGGCGCTGGATCGAGCATTCGCGCTCGAACAGGTGGACGACATGGCCGTGCTTGTCGCCCAGCACCTGGATCTCGATGTGGCGCGGGCTCTGGATGAACTTCTCGATGAAGATGCGGTCGTCGCCGAAGCTGGCCTTGGCCTCGGCCCGCACGGCCGGGAAGCCCTCCTCGACGTCCTGGCGGCTCCAGGCCACCCGGATGCCCTTGCCGCCGCCGCCGGCGCTGGCCTTGATCATCACCGGATAGCCGATCTGCTCGGCGATGGTCACCGCATGGGCCGCGTCGGCGATCTCGCCGATATGGCCGGGCACGCACGACACCCCGGCCGCTTGCGCGAACTTCTTGCTCTCGATCTTGTCGCCCATCGCCGAGATCGCCCCCGGATTGGGGCCGATGAACACGATCCCCTCGTCGGCGCAGCGCTGGGCGAAGCCGGCGTTCTCCGACAGGAAGCCAAAGCCCGGATGCACGGCCTGGGCCCCGGTCTGCTTGCAGGCGGCGATGATCTTGTCGGCGACCAGGTAGGACTGATTGGCCGGCGAGGGACCGATATGCACCGTCTCGTCGGCCATCTCCACGGCCAGGCTGTCGGCGTCGGCGTCCGAATAGACCACCGCCGTTCGAATACCCAGCCGACGGCAGGTCTTGATCACCCGCACCGCGATCTCGCCACGGTTGGCGATCAGGAGTTTGCTGAACATC
>NZ_JBIXJO010000040.1:0-1508 GCF_052871235.1 Caulobacter sp. LARHSG274
CTAGCAGGCCGTTGAAGAAGTCTGGCGCTGGGCGACGAAGTTGGCTTCGTCGCCGCCGTGGAAGCAGATTTGGCCCTTGAGGGAGCCATCGGATTGGAGTTCAGCCCATCCATCGCCCTGGGCCTCATCCATTTCGTCGTTTCCGTCCCAGTCGAACTGCACGGCGTCGTGGTCGCCGCCGCCGGCGAAGGAGCCGGTGACACAGCCGAAGGCGAACTCGCCATGGGTGGCTTCGAAGAGGATGTAGGCGGGCTCCATCATGTCCCGATAGTCGTCAGTGTAGTCGGGCATCTGGACGATGCGCCACCGGCCCAGGACGCTCATGCCGGAGCCGCCAGCAACTTGGGCAGGCGGATGAGGTTGTAGGCCGCCAGCGCCAGGGTGAAGACGGCGTCGACCTTGGCGCGGCCGCGCACCTTGACCTTCGCCAGGCCGGCCGCCCCCTTGATCCAGCCGAACACCTCCTCGATGCGCTTTCGGCAGCGCTGGCTGATGGCATAGCCGGGGTGGCGTCGGGTGCGGCCATCGATGGCGGTCGAGCGCGGCTTGCCGAGCTTGGACAGGTGGCCATCGACGGCGATGTGCGGCGTCACCCGGCGCGCCCGCAACTGGCCGATGAAGGCGCGCACGTCGTAGGCCTTGTCGGCGCCCAGGGTGATCCGGCGTCGGCCGGGCCGGCGATCCAGCATCGCTAGCGTCGCCTCCCGCTCGGCCGTGCCGGTGGCCTGGGTGACGCCGCCATCCACCGCCAAGCCGTGGCGGTTCTCCATCAAGGCGTGGCCCATGTAGCAGAGCTGGGCCGGCTGGCCGTCGCCCTTCTTGTAGAGCCGAGCCTGGGGATCGGTGGTGCTCTGGTGCGTCTGGTTGGAGCGCTTTTCCTTGTGGAAGCCGCGCTCGGCGTTGCGGCCCGGACCTTCCGGATCGTTGTCGTCGCCATCGACCCTGCGGAAGCTCTTCGTCGAAGCCCAGGCCTCGATCAGCGTGCCGTCCACCGAGAAATGGTCCGACGACATCAGCCGCTTCACGCGCGGCTGAGCCAGGATCGCACGCAGGAACTTGCCGGCGATCTCGCCCGCCAGCAGCCGGTCGCGGTTCTTGGTGAAGCTGGAGTGATCCCAGGCCGCATCATCGACACCCAGCCCCACGAACCAGCGGAACAACAGGTCGAACTCCATCCGCTCCATCAACTGGCGCTCCGATCGGATGCCGTAGAAGGCCTGCAGCAACATTGCCCGCAACAGCCGTTCCGGCGGGATCGACGGACGTCCCAGCCGCGGCGGATAGAGCGCTGAGAAGTCAGCGCTCAAATCCCCAAGGGCCGCGTTCGCAATCTCCTGGATCGGCCGCAAAGGATGGTCACGCCGAACCCGAGCATCCAGGTTCACATACGAGAACAGCGACCCCGTCCGCTCGTCCGACCCGCGCATCCACCCCTCCAGAGCTCCCGCCCAAAAGAGTGAATCATGCCGAGTCCCGCGCCGCTACAGACTTCTTCAACAGCCTGCTAG
>NZ_JBIXJO010000041.1:0-1326 GCF_052871235.1 Caulobacter sp. LARHSG274
TTGTCTGTGGTCCCGGAAGACGCAGCGGCCTGACGGCAATATTTGAAATGGGTGGGTGGATGCGAAGGTCTGTTCGTGCGGGTCGTTTCGATCTTCTTCTGTCCGCCGGCTTGGTTTGCCGGTCCTTGGCGATCGGCGTCTTCCTGGCCGCGATGATGATAGTCGCCTCGCCGGCGTTTGCGCAGACTGCAGAGGCGATTCCCGACCCGGCGACCATCAAGGCGATCGACGAGAATGGCGTCGATCTGGTTAGCGGCGGCCTCACTTGGCCTGGCATGGATCAGAGCATCGGCACGCCCGAGAGCGGCATGCACCTGTTCTGGCAGAATGATTCTGCCAAAACGAACGATACCGAGTACTCTTATCATAATTACGTAAGTTACTTCACGTTCCGAGATGTTTCTGGCCCCACAAGCAGCCAGCAAGACCATATTGACGTCAAATACGGAGATGCCGTCAATCGCTTTATACTGGTGAACGGCGCCTGGGTCCCTTACAAGGGCGGCCGAGGAAGCTTCTCCTGCGGCGCAAGTCTGTGCACCTATACGGACATCGGGGGCACGATCGTCGAATTCTACAAGGGGCTTGGCCCCGACGGTGCGATACAAGGCGGCTCGGCGCTCAGGATCATCAAGCCGGACGGCGAAATCATCACGTTCAATGGAGCGGTTTCGAGTTCGCTCGGCTGGATGATCAAGTCGGCCCAGAACGGCGCCTTCTACCGGATGATCAACAGCGCAGCCGACTATTGCGATCCCGCGGCCGCCAATTGCGACACCCTGACCGCCTACCCCGCGTTCAGCCAGGTTTTAGACGTCATGGGGAACCATTGGTCGCTGTCTCCGCTCCCACCGGAAACCGGGCCGGAAGGGCCGCTCTATGTCATGAAGCTCGTCGACCCGCGAGGGGTCGAGACGGTGTGGAGGCAGGGTGGAAGTAACAAGCCGCCGGCGCGTTTGGCGGACCGGGTCCAGAGCGTCACACGGGACGGGCAGGCCTGGACCTACACGACAAGCTATCTGGAACCGAATTGCTGCGACTGGATGGCGCCCCTCTATGCGTGGCGCGTGCTGGCCATCCCTCCAGGCGGCAGGATCCAGCTGTTTGAATTCAACCCCAACTGGTCGCAGGTAAATCTGCGAGTCAACGAATTGGGACATGGGACGACCCAGACCTATCTCAACGATCAGGTCAATTCGGTCACAGCGCTGAGCGGAATCACCACCACCTACGCGCGCGACAGCCGCAACAACATCACTTCGGCGACGATCAGGCCGAAAAACGGAGCCACCAACGGAAGCGAGGACATCGTCGTCGCGACGGCGA
>NZ_JBIXJO010000042.1:0-1288 GCF_052871235.1 Caulobacter sp. LARHSG274
CACGGCTGTCCGGTTGGGGCTGTGGAGCGGTCGGGATGTTGCTGATTTGACTCGGGTCTTGAGATTTTCGGCGTGAGAGGACGCTGACGGGCGTGCCGCCATTGTTTGAGTAGACGGGTTGCATGGCGTTGATTCTACTGGGTTCAGAACGTTTGCCGACGGATCTGGACACCAGCGAGGACAACGCCATGCGTCACCACAATAGCGTAATGCACGGACTTCTGAAGCACGTGCCGTGGTCGATGTTCGACCAACTTGTGGAAGAGCACGGCGCCGATGCTCGGGTGCGTCGGCTCAGCACCAAGAGCCAGTTCGTGGCCTTGCTCTACGGGCAGTTGGCCGGGGCTGCGTCGCTGCGCGAGATCGAGACGGCGATGAGCAGCCACGCCGCCCGGCTCTATCACCTGGGAGCGGCGCCGGCGGCGCGCTCGACCCTGGCCGACGCCAACGCGATGCGGCCGCACGCGGTGTTCTCGCATTTGTTCTCGCACATGGCCGGCCTGGCGGGGCGAGGCTTTCGCCGCTCGACCGCCCAGGCGGTGCGGCTGATCGACTCCACCGGCCTGAAACTGGCCGGCGTGGCCAGCGACTGGGCGCGGTTCTCGGCCAGGGTCCACGGCGCCAAGGCCCATATCGTCTACGACCCCGACGCCGACCGGCCGCTGTACCTGGAGATCACCCCGGCCCGGGTCAACGACATCACCGCCGCCAAGGCCATGCCCATCGAGCCGGGCGCCACCTATGTCTTCGACCTGGGCTATTACGACTACGGCTGGTGGGCCAGGCTGGACGCGGCCGGCTGCCGCATCGTCACCCGCCTGAAGTCCCACACCGCCCTGCGCCGGATCGAGGAACACGCCGTCCCGGACAACGGCAACCTGACCCACGACATCATCGGCTTCCTGCCCCAGCGCCAGGCCAAGAGCCGTCAGGGCTCGCCGTTCCAGGACGCCGTGCGCGAGATCGGCGTCAGGCTCGACGACGGCAAGGTCATTCGCGTGGTCACCAACGACCTGGACGCCCCGGCCCGGGAGATCGCCGACCTCTACAAGCGCCGCTGGGCGATCGAACTGTTCTTCCGCTGGGTCAAGCAGACCCTGAAGATCAAGCACTTCCTGGGCCGCTCCGAGAACGCCGTCCGCATCCAGGTCGCCATCGCCCTCATCGCCTACCTGCTGCTGCGCCTGGCCAATGACGCCGTCAAGATCACCCACGGCGTCCTGGCCTTCTCAAGACTCGTTCGAGCCAATCTCATGCATCGCAGACCTCTCGATCAGCTCCTCAAGCC
>NZ_JBIXJO010000043.1:0-1207 GCF_052871235.1 Caulobacter sp. LARHSG274
ATGGCCAAGGAAAAGTTCGAACGTAACAAGCCGCACTGCAACATCGGCACGATTGGTCACGTTGACCATGGCAAGACGACGCTGACGGCGGCGATCACCATCATTCTGGCCAAGAGCGGCGGGGCGACGGCGAAGAACTACGCCGACATCGACGCGGCGCCGGAAGAAAAGGCCCGCGGCATCACCATCAACACCGCGCACGTGGAATATGAGACGGCGGCCCGTCACTACGCCCACGTCGACTGCCCCGGCCACGCCGACTATGTGAAGAACATGATCACCGGCGCGGCGCAGATGGACGGCGCGATCCTGGTGGTGTCGGCGGCCGACGGCCCGATGCCGCAGACCCGCGAGCACATCCTGCTGGCCCGCCAGGTCGGCGTGCCGGCCCTGGTGGTCTACATGAACAAGGTCGACCTGGTCGACGACGCCGAGCTGCTGGAGCTGGTGGAGATGGAAGTGCGCGAGCTGCTCAGCTCTTACGACTTCCCCGGCGACGACATCCCGATCACCAAGGGCTCGGCCAAGGTGGCGATCGACGGCGGCGACCCGGTGATCGGCGAGCAGTCGATCCTGGAGCTGATGACCACGGTCGACACCTACATCCCGCAGCCGGAACGTCCGATCGACCAGCCGTTCCTGATGCCGGTCGAAGACGTGTTCTCGATCTCGGGCCGCGGCACGGTGGTGACCGGCCGCGTCGAGCGCGGCATCGTCAAGGTCGGCGAGGAAGTCGAGATCGTCGGCATCCGTCCGGTCCAGAAGACCACCTGCACGGGCGTGGAAATGTTCCGCAAGCTGCTGGACCAGGGCCAGGCCGGCGACAACGTCGGCGTGCTGCTGCGCGGCACCAAGCGCGAAGACGTCGAGCGCGGCCAGGTGCTGTGCAAGCCGGGTTCGATCACCCCGCACACCAAGTTCGTGGCCGAGGCCTACATCCTGACCAAGGAAGAAGGCGGCCGCCACACGCCGTTCTTCACCAACTACCGCCCGCAGTTCTACTTCCGCACCACCGACGTGACCGGGATCATCAAGCTGCGCGAAGGCGTGGAAATGATCATGCCGGGCGACAACGCCGAGCTGGACGTCGAGCTGATCACCCCGATCGCCATGGAAGAAAAGCTGCGCTTCGCCATCCGCGAAGGCGGCCGCACCGTCGGCGCCGGCGTGGTGGCCAAGATCGTCGAGTAGTCTCGGCGTTCTGACT
>NZ_JBIXJO010000044.1:0-1191 GCF_052871235.1 Caulobacter sp. LARHSG274
CATGGAAACCCTGGCCCAGGGTTCGGTGGAGGTCGAGGTGACCGGCGTCGCGCGCAAGGACGAGGTCGGCGCCATGGCCCGCTCGGTCCAGGTGTTCAAGGACAACGCCGTGGCCCTGCGCACCGCCGAGGCGGCCCAGCAGCGCCTGAGCGCCGAAACCGAGGCCGAGCGCCGCCGCAACGAGGAGGCCAACGCCGCCGCCGCCCGCGAACAGGCCTTCGTCATGGAGAACATCGCCAACGGCCTGACCCGCCTGGCCGAGGGCGACCTGACCTATCGCGTCGAGGCCGAGTTCCCGGCCGCCTACCAGCGCCTGCGCAACGACTTCAACGGCGCCATCACCCAGATGGAAGAGGCGATGCGCGCCATCGTCCAGGCCGCCGGCGGCATCGGGGCCGGCAGCGACGAGATCGCCTCGGCCGCCGACGACCTGTCGCGCCGCAGCGAGCAGCAGGCCGCCAGCCTGGAAGAGACCGCCGCCGCCCTCGACGAGATCACCGCCACGGTCAAGCGTTCGTCGGCCGGCGCGGTCGAGGCCGCCCGCGTCGTCACCTCGACCCGCTCGGACGCCGAGCGCTCGGCCGTGGTGGTGCGTGGCGCGGTCGAGGCCATGCACCAGATCGAGACCTCGTCGCAGTCGATCAGTCAGATCATCGGCGTCATCGACGAGATCGCCTTCCAGACCAACCTTCTGGCCCTCAACGCCGGCGTCGAGGCCGCCCGGGCCGGCGACGCCGGCCGCGGCTTCGCCGTTGTGGCGCAGGAGGTCCGGGCCCTGGCCCAACGTTCGGCCGAAGCGGCCAAGGAGATCAAGACCCTGATCTCGACCTCCTCGCAGCAGGTCGGCCAAGGCGTGTCGATGGTCGGCCAGACCGGCGAGGCCCTGCAGGCCATCGTCGGCAAGGTCGGCGAGATCGACGCCCTGGTCAGCGAGATCGCCGCTTCGGGTTCGGAACAGGCCACCGGCCTGCACCAAGTCAACACCGCCGTGAACCAGATGGACCAGACGGTGCAGCAGAACGCCGCCATGGTCGAGCAGTCGACCGCCGCCAGCCATGCGCTGAAGGGCGAGGCCAACCAACTGCTGCAGATGATCGGCCGCTTCCAGGTCGGCGGCGTCCAGGCCGCCCGCGCCGCCCCGACCCGTCGCGCCACCGCGCCGCCGACGGCCTCGCGTCCGCTCGCCCGTCC
>NZ_JBIXJO010000045.1:0-1149 GCF_052871235.1 Caulobacter sp. LARHSG274
GTTGTAGACGCAGAACCGCTCGATGGATGCGAGGATGTCGTCGGCGGACTTGGTCCAGCGGAACGGCTTTGGGTCGGCGTTGTGGCGGTTGATGAAGTCTGAGATGTCGGCTTGGAGATCGGTGACGCTGCGATGGACGCCGCGGCGGATTTTCTTGTCGGTGAGCAGGGCGAAGAACCGCTCGACCTGATTGAGCCAGGATGAGCTGGTGGGGGTCAGATGGACGTGCCAGCGCGGTCGCTTGGCCAGCCAGGCGCGGATCAGCGGGGTCTTGTGCGTGGCGTAATTGTCCATGACCAGGTGGACGTCGAGGTCTTTGGGGACGTTGGCCTCGATCTCGTCGAGGAACCTGCGGAACTCGCTAGCCCGGTGACGGGGGAAGCACTTTCCGATCACCTGGCCAGTCGCGATGTCGAGGGCGGCGAAGAGCGAGGTCGTGCCGTGGCGCTTGTAGTCGTGACTGCGGCGTGCGGCTTGGCCGGGCCGCATGGGCAGCAAGGGTTGACTGCGGTCCAGCGCCTGGATTTGCGACTTCTCATCGACACACAGCACGATGGCGTGCTCGGGCGGGGCGACGTAGAGCCCGACCACATCGCGCACCTTGGCGACGAAGTCGGGGTCGGTGGACAGCTTGAAGGTTTCCAGCCGATGCGGCTGCAGGCCAAAGGCGCGCCAGATGCGCTGCACGCTTGAGATCGACACGCCGCTGGCCTTGGCCATGCTGCGCGAACTCCAGTGGGTGGCGTCCGGCGGCAAGCTCTCCAGGGTGCGCACGATCACCGCCTCGATCCGCGCGTCCTCGATCGTGCGTGGCGTCCCCGACCGTGGCTCATCCCGCAGGCCCTCCAGCCGCTGCGCCATGAACCGCCGCCGCCACTTGCCGACCGTCTCGCGGTCCAACCCCATCCGCTCGGCGATGGCCTTGTTCTGCCCACCTTCGGCGCAGGCCAGAATGATCCGCGCCCGCAGCGCCAGCGCCTGGGCGGTGCTTCGTCGCGAAGCCAGTGACGCCAGTTCCGCCCGCTCCGCCTCTTCCAACTCCACCGCCGGCAACTCCCGACCCACCATCCCGCAGCCTCCCTAAAACCAAGAGAGTCTGTCACGACTGAGTCGATACCGAGTCCGCGAACTTCTGAGTCAGGACACTAG
>NZ_JBIXJO010000046.1:0-1064 GCF_052871235.1 Caulobacter sp. LARHSG274
CGCCTTGCCCCGCATGCGGCCCATTGGGACGAGACCAAGCATTTCCCCGTCGAGGCGCTGCGCGAGGCCGCGGCCCTGGGATTCGCCGGGGTCTATGTGCAGGAGGACGTCGGCGGCTCGGGCCTGTCGCGCCTGGACGCCTCGATCATCTTCGAGGCCTTGAGCTACGGCGACGTCTCGTCAGCGGCCTATCTGACCATCCACAACATGGCCTCGTGGATGATCGACCGCTTCGGCTCGGGCGACCTGCGCCGCCGCTACCTGCCGCGGCTGACCACCATGGACCTGATCGCCAGCTATGGCCTGACCGAGCCGGGCGCAGGCTCCGACGCGGCCAATCTGCGCACCACGGCGCGGCGCGACGGCGACCACTATGTGCTGAACGGTTCCAAGGCCTTCATCTCCGGCGGCGGGGTGTCGGACCTCTATGTGGTCATGGCCCGGACCGGCGGCGACGGGGCCAAGGGGATCTCGGCCTTCGTGGTCGAGACTGGGACCGCGGGCCTGTCGTTCGGGGCCCAGGAGCGCAAGATGGGCTGGAAGTCGCAGCCGACCGCGGCGGTGAACTTCGACGACTGCCGCGTGAGCGCCGCCAACCGCATCGGCGACGAGGGCGAGGGCTTCCGCTTTGCGATGATGGGCCTGGACGGCGGGCGGCTGAACATCGCCTCCTGCTCGCTGGGCGGGGCGGCCTTCGCGCTCGACACCGCCAAGGCCTATCTGGAGACCCGCAGCCAGTTCGGCCGGCCGCTGAAGGACTTCCAGGCCCTGCAGTTCAAGCTGGCCGACATGGCCACCGAACTGGAGGCCGCCCGGCTGATGGTCCGCAACGCCGCCGCCGCCCTGGACCGCAAGGACCCCGCCGCCACCAAGCTGTGCGCCATGGCCAAGCGCTTCGCCACCGACGCCGGCTTCCAGGTCGCCAACGACGCCTTGCAGCTGCACGGCGGCTACGGCTACCTGCAGGACTACCCGCTGGAGCGCATCGTCCGCGACCTGCGGGTCCACCAGATCCTGGAAGGGACCAACGAGATCATGCGGGTGATCATCGCCCGCGAGATGTT